>CAYWFX010000046.1:0-23841 GCA_964457945.1 uncultured Syntrophomonas sp. | reverse complement strand
TCTCTGACTGTATTTTTGATACCTTAAAGCCTATGGGAGTAATGGTAATTATACAAGCAGAGCATATGTGTATGACTATGCGGGGCGTAAAAAAACCGGGCGCTTTAACTGTAACTTCGGCAGTAAGGGGCATATTTGAAACCCGCCCCCAGACGCGCGCCGAACTCTTATCTCTAATCCTTAAATAACTAACTGCAAATAAACACAAAAGCGGCACCTTTCAACCAAGTACCGCTCCAGACCGTTGACAAAAGCGAATCGCAGCTCTTTGCCATCCATGGCATCGCTGCACTAGCCCATCCCTGGACGTCGCTCAGCGTTATTTCAAAAAGCCCGTTCAATCAACGTACCTATGTACGCCTCAATCACGGGCTTTTATCATGCCTTGATCTTCACTTCTGTCATCAGCCTGGCAGCTTGCTGACTTTGCTCTTCAACCTAAAATAGGCCTACAATCTCTCCATTGGACAGAATATCGATCTTCTCTGCAGCGGGGGTTTTGCTCAAGCCCGGCATGGTCATTATATCTCCAGCAATGGCTACTATAAATCCGGCTCCTGCAGATAGCTTGACTTCCCTAATATTCACTGTAAAACCCCGGGGCCTGCCGATAGCCTTAGGAGCATCTGATAGAGAGTACTGGGTCTTGGCTATGCATATCGGCAGTTGACCATAACCCATATTTTCAAAATTTGCTAACATATTATCCGCCGCTTTATTGTAGCTGACCCCATCCGCTCCATATATTTGCTTACAAATCGTTTCTATTTTAGTTTTTAATGGGGAATCCAACTCATACAGGCACTTAAAATTAGCATTTTTCTCAGTGGCGGCTATTACTTTTCGAGCTAATTCTTCTCCACCCTTACTACCTTCATTCCAGACTCTAGATATAGACAGTTCAGCACCTAGAGCGGCACATTTACCTGCAATTAATTCAATTTCTTCTTTGGTATCGCCAGGAAATTCGTTAAGTGCGACCACTACTGGAACACCAAATAGATTAAGGTTTTCAAGATGTTTTTCCAGGTTCTCCACACCTTTTTCCAAGGCCTGCATATTAGTTTCAGACAACTTGTCCTTAGGTACTCCGCCATGATTTTTCAAGGCTCGTATCGTTGCCACCAGTACCACCGCATCGGGTTTCAACCCAGCATAGCGACATTTAAGATCGAAAAATTTCTCCGCCCCCAGATCAGCTCCGAAACCAGCTTCGGTAATCATGTAATCAGCTAATTTCAAGCCCATCTGGGTTGCGATGATACTATTACATCCATGGGCAATATTAGCAAAAGGACCTCCATGAATAAATGCCGGGGTGTTCTCCAAGGTTTGAACCAAATTTGGTTTTATCGCATCCTTCATCAACAATGTCATAGCACCTGGAGCCTTTAAATCAGCTGCCGTTACCGGGTTTCCATCATAGGTATAAGCCACCACGATACGCGATACACGCTCCTTAAAATCCATCAGGTCGCTAGCCAGGCATAATACCGCCATTACTTCAGAAGCAACACTAATATCAAAACCTGACTCACGGGGTATCCCGTCAGTTTTCCCGCCCAGCCCAATCACAATATTCCTTAACGCTCTTTCATTCAAATCCATGGCCCGGCGCAGAACTACCTGACGAGGATCAATGTTCAATGGATTGCCCTGATGGATACTATTGTCCAACATGGCAGCCAGAAGGTTATGCGCAGTAGTTACCGCATGAAAATCGCCTGTAAAATGCAGGTTGATATCATCCATGGGCACTACCTGTGAATAGCCTCCTCCCGCTGCACCACCTTTGACACCAAAGCTTGGCCCCAAGGAAGGCTCACGAAGAGCTATGATGGCCTTCTTGCCGATTCTATTCAAGGCCATTCCTAGTCCCACCGTGGTAGTTGTTTTCCCTTCCCCAGCCGGGGTAGGGTTAATAGCAGTAACTAGAACCAATTTACCTGATGGCTTATCTTTTAGCCTGTCCCAAGTTTTCAAAGACACCTTGGCCTTATATTTGCCATATAACTCTATGTCATCCTCCGACAATCCAATTGATTTGGCTATATCTACTATAGGCTTCATATTAGCACTCTGGGCTATTTCAATATCACTCTTCAATTCTACATTCCCCTCTTCTCTTCATCTTCAATTTCATCAAAATCTATTGTATCAACAATGACAACACCTTATCTAGTGTTTATTCATTTATTATAGTTCCTCCCAATTTGAGAATTATTAATACCAGAAACATATTCCCTGTGCCAAAACAGGTAAATAACAATAACCATAGTGGGATTGTTATACCCGTTCGCTAATTAGGTATGATATTTTCGCAGCTAGTAAAGTACCGCTTTCACTAACTATAACTCTCTGAGCCCAATATAGGAATAGTTTAGACTAGTATAAGGTTTCACAAGGTGCTGCAATAAGCAGAACTAGTTTATCCAAATAATCGATTGCAAATATAGATTGAGGCCACCAGACCTGTAATATCCGCGGTTAATCCAGTAATCAATGCATATTTAAACTTTTTTATCCCAACCGAACCGAAATATACGGTTAGCACAAAAAATGTTGTATCAGTTGTTCCCTGCATAACTGAAGCCAACCTGCCAATCATCGAATCAGGCCCATATGCACGCATAAGTTCAGTTGCCAGTCCCAAAGCGCCGCTGCCTGATAAGGGCCTCATCACTGCCAGAGGAAGTACCTCCGGGGGTGCACCGATGGCAGTCATTAACGGCATCATTGCCCGAACCAAGTAATCCATGGCTCCGGAAGCTCTGAAAACAGAGATGGCAACCAGCATTCCTACCAGGAAGGGGATTATTTTAATAGCTGTATAGAAACCTTCTTCGGCCCCTTCTACAAAAGTTTCGTATACCGGTATGCGTTTGCAATATCCGTATATAGGAATCACCAGCAACAGGAAAGGTATCGCCCAGCGGGAAACAGTAGTCAGAACTGTTAATAACATTATCCTTTCCTCCTCCAATGACTCCGGGTTCGAAACCAGTAATCCAATGAAACAGCGATAATCATGGCGCAACTGGTAGCGAAGATACATGCACCTACAATTTCGGTGGGATTTAATGAGGAAAAGGACAGCCTGATCCCAATAATGGTAGCAGGAATCAAGGTAATACAGGAAGTATTGAGAGCCATGAAGGTACACATAGCTTCGGAAGCTTCTTGTTTATCACCGCGGTTCAATTGCTGTAATTCCTGCATTGCCTTCATTCCAAAAGGTGTAGCAGCATTGCCTAAACCCAGCATATTGGCGCTAAGATTCAGTATTATTGCCCCCATAGCGGGGTGATCAGGGGGGACACTGGGAAATAGCCTGCGCAGAAATGGTTTTAAGATACGAGCCAGGCTACTAATAATACCAGCTTTTTCAGCGATTTTCATAATGCCCAGCCACATCGCCATAATACCTATCAAATCAAAACAAACCTCGACTGCAGCTCGTGCAGCTCCTAGAGCCGCTTGGGTTACTAATTCCACATGGCCATTAAGGGCTGCTACCACAATTCCCGAGGCTAAAAGTAAAAGCCAGATTAAGTTTAACAAATTATACCCCTCCGCACTTCCCCAAGGCTAGGTCGAGCTCTCTTAGAAGGGTATGAACAGCAACAGAAAAATAGAACAGCCCGGCATTGTACCGGACTGCTATTGATTTTATTCTATATTATTGTTCATAAGATTCAGGTCTATTTCTTACTCTTCTCTCCATAATACTTTCAATCTTATCGATTATTTGAGGGGCTATATCTACAACCCTTTCTGCTAGAGGATTCCCGTTTACCGATATTAATCTGACATCATTCATCCGAACCACCAGAAAACCCACCGGCTTGACCGAGACACCTGCGCCACTTCCGCCTGCGAAGGGAAGCTCCTCGCTCCTGCCCGAGGCATTCATCTCATATTCTCCCCCTCCCGCCGCAAAGCCACAGGCAACCTGAGAAATGGGAATAATAATGCTGCCATCGTTGGTCTCAACCGCATCACCCACCACGGTGTTAACATCTACCATCTCCTTTATGCTCTGCATGGCGGTCTTCATTAATCCTTCAATGGGATGGCTCTGCTGTTCCTGTTGTGAATCCATTCATACACCACCTGACTTTTATTACAATTGCATATATCTCTATAATCATAATGTGCACCAATCTCATTTTTAATATGCATGTAAAGCTGCTTAAAAAGGCCGGGTTGACAAAGTCTGGCCTTACATCCAAGCAAAGATGTCTTAAGCTGCACCGACTGCTCAAAGCGCCGATCACAATTCCTTTTATAGTCCAGCACATGCCGGTACTCAGAGCAGTATAAAGAGCATCCTTGCTCCCAACCGTACTGATCCACTCCAGTTTCTCCACAACCGTATATCGCAGCACGATAATAAACATACGGGAATTGCCTGTGCAAAGCTCAAATAGGCTGCGTATCGGAAAGCCTTTAAATGCCTGCATAATTACTTCCTGAGTACCAGCGGATGCAGTTTTCTGGATGGAATCGGATTGGTGATGTTCGATAGCGGAAATGAGGATTGATTCTAATAAACGAAGTTTAGGGTCGGTATAATCATATTGACGAGTTACTTTATAAAAACGAGAATTGATTTGCAATGACACACCCTGAAAGGACTCGTCTTCCCTTACTTTTAGAGTGATTTCGGCCTTGATATATAAAGACAAGCCAATAGTGATAAGCAGAAACCCCATTACCCATATCCAGATGGCCATGCAAATTCTCCCGTTTTTCCATATCATTCCCACCATGTGCAGGCTTATGCATTAAGGGAGATCATTAGGGACTATCTTCTATCTTCTATAACTTTTTCGACAGCGGTAATCACTTTATACATTTCATCATCCACTTCAATATTAGCCCTTCCCAGTCTAAAGGTAGGGCATTGCAGATTATAGTCAATAATTTTCTTTTTCAGTTTCTCTAATTCCAGCCTCTTTTCATAATAAAAATAAGCCTTTTTCTTCTCAAATCGATTAATCGTTACAGGCACATGTTTTTCATTAATGAACAATAAGGTATAACGCTTAAAATCCTCTACCTCTTTCCAGAGTTTCGCTGTATCCGCATCGATATCTTTGCCTAACTGAATCCAGTAAGGAGTAAAATCATTGTTTCTTAAAATCCGAAAGGCCATACGCATATCCTCAGGTTCGTAGGGGTTTTCAGAAAGGTCGAGGGGTTGGCCGGCTCCTTTCAGATTGTCAAAATCGCCCCTTTCCCGAGCCTTGCGTATCTGCTCCTCCACCAGTTCCTCAGTACTGCTCATATATTTAGCTAATTTTCTGTTTTGCTGGGCCTTTATCATTATCTCTTCCTCTAAAGATCGCTCGGACACCATTACTTCCCCCCTTTATTCTTTTGGCTTGCCACGGAACAACTGTACCCATCAGACCAATCATTTTATTCTGTGATAAGCTCATTATCCTCTAGTTTCGGTAGATCATCGAGGCTGGACAGTGCAAACAATTTCAGAAATTCGTGGGTGGTCCCATATAGGTTTGGTTTTCCGGGAACCTCTTTTTTCCCCATCTCTTTAATTATACCCCTTTCCATAAGGGTTGCGATGACCCGATCCGTTTTCACCCCTCTGATCTGTTCAATTTCAGCTTTGCTCAGTGGTTGCCGATAAGCGATAATGGCCAAGGTTTCAAGGGCAGCAGGCGACAACCTTCGGCTGGGGTTTTTCCCCATCCTCTTCACCACCTGCGTATACTCGGGTTTAGTTCCCATGATATAACCGCCATCCAAAGCCAATATCTGTATCCCTCGTTGAACCTGATTATATTCCACGATCATTTCCCGCATAATTTGAATTAGATCCGCTTCCGCCAGGTTAAGGACTTCCATAAGTTCCTCCCTGCCTACCCGCTCTCCGCTTATAAAGAGAAGAGCCTCAATAGCCGCTTTAATCTCGTCCCTCATTAACATTGTCAATCGCCACCCGTATAAAAAGTTGTATCTCTCCGAATTTTTTTTCTTGTATGGCCTCTACCTTTTGTAGACGAATTAACTCCAGTAACGCCAAAAAATATGCTAATACTTCCCTACGAGTGGAAACATCTGCATAAATATCTTGAAATATTAACCTTTCGCCACCTCGGGGCAACGCCAGCAGTATGGCATCCATCATTTCTCCAACATTAATATCGCTCTGAGGCACATTATATTCCGGCTTCAGAGTCTTTTTTTCTATTACCCCATACCAGGCCCGCAGTAACGAATTTAGGCTGCTGCTGAGTTCTCTCTCTCCCCATTCAAGCTCATCCTGAGCACTACGAAAGTAGATCCGGTTCAAATCATCATTGAATCGAGACGCTAGTAGATCCGCTGCCAGCTTATACTTTTTATACTCCAATAAGCGATACATTAATTCCTCCCGAGGATCGGAAGCATCTGCATCAGTTTCCTCTCCCCTGGCTAAATCCGGTAAAAGCATTCGAGACTTCAAATTCAACAGATATGAAGCCATAATAAGAAAGTCTCCTACATGGTCCAGATCTATTTGCCCTGAAACCTTGATAAAATCCATATATTGGTCGGCAATAAGAGCAACTGGTATATCATAAATGTCCATTTGGTCCTTTTCAATCAAATATAGCAGCAAATCCAGCGGCCCATAAAATTTATCCAGATTGACCAGGTAACTCATGCTGCTCCTCCCATTCCCCAGCGTCTATTGTCATACTATAAAATGATCGCTTGCAGAATTCCATACAGAAAGTTAACCAATGGCCAGAGAATTTTGCCGACCATATCAGTAACAATCAGCAGCAAAAGTATAAGCGGCCCATATTGCTCCATGGAATACATAAACTGAGCTCCCGAATCCGGCAGAACCCCCGCCAGGATTTTCGAACCGTCCAATGGAGGTACGGGTATTAGGTTAAAGGCTGCCAGTATTAGGTTTATATAGACCAAGGGTTTTAGCAGAGGTATTAATAAACCTGCCCACTCTCCAGCCTGGTAAGGGATTAGTAGCTTTAGAGCTAACATACCCAGGAAAGCCAAAAGCATATTCATTCCCGGTCCTGCCAATGATACCAGCATCATGCCCGTTTTCATACTGACACCTTTGAAATTGCGGGGATCAACCTGCACCGGTTTGGCCCATCCGAACTTAAATACTATTAGCATTAAAAACCCTACCCAATCTATATGCGGCAAGGGATTGATGGTCAGGCGGCCCTGGTAATAAGGAGTACGATCTCCCAGCCAATCGGCCACCAAGCCGTGAGCAAACTCATGAAATGTTAAGGCGATTAGAATAGCCGGTAACCATATTAAGGTATCAATCAACCACTGCATCTGAAAATCTCCCTTCTGCCATCCATTTCATCACCATCCCGATTTCATCTTCACGGCTAGCGGTGCTTTCATCCAGTTTAGAATCATAAAGTTCTTCCAGTATAGTTTTAAAATGCGGACCAGCCTTTAAACCCAGCTTTTTTAAGTCATGCCCGTTAATTTCAACTCTGGCACTTTCCTTTAAATCACAATATTTCACGACCCGGTCCCAAGCAAATTCGTCCCTGATACTAAGCAAAAGATATATTATGTTTTCCGTTCCTAAATTAGCCAACATTTTGTCTATTTGGCTGGGAAGCAAATCCCGATTCCCGATGATTTCCTGCGCCAACTGGGGAACTGGGACTGAATCCTCAATGCAGCGCAGCGCATATCTGTCCAGTGGATAGCGATTAAGTATCTGTGCGACTTGTACGGTTGTAAGTTTGGAGAAAATAACCAAGAGATAAACCAGCCAAGGTTTAATCTCACTGCCATAATATCTGGCTTCCCACCACCCCAAAACCACCGGTATTCTCTTCACTGTCATCCGGTTAAGCTCTTCCAGCTTCACCTCGGGCAGGATGTATTTCCATACTCCGGTCTCTTTCATTCTTTCCAGAGCAGACAAGGGATCCTTTTCGCTCAAAATTAAGATAAGCTCATTCATAATCCGCTTAAAGGATAACTTTCCAAACATGCGGCGCTCAATAGCATCCCGGGCAAAACGAAGAGTATCCGGTTCTATGGTAAATTTATAGCGCTGTTCAAAACGAATAGCCCTGAGTATTCGCGTAGGGTCTTCTACAAAACTGAGATTATAAAGGATACGAATATACCGGTTTTCAATATCCTTGCGTCCGCCGAAATAATCAATTAAATCGCCAAATTTGCCAGGATTAAGGCATAATGCCAGAGTATTAATAGTAAAGTCACGGCGATACATATCTTCCTTTATGGAGGCTTTTTCCACCATGGGCAGGGCAGCTGGGAATTCATAGTATTCAGTCCGAGCAGTAGCTATATCCACCTTGGTTCCATCATTCAGTATAAGCGTGGCGGTTCCGAAACGCTCGTGCACACGAACCTTCCCTCCCAGCTTATCCGCCATACGAGTGGCGAGATCCCGGCCATCACCTTCTACTACCAGATCAACATCAAAATTAGGCACCTGTAAAAATAGATCTCTAACATATCCACCTACACAATAGGCAGTTGCATTTATCTCCTCTGCAACCTGGCCAGCTAATTCCAGAATAGAAAATAACTCAGCGGGCAGACGTTCCCGCATTAGTTCCGAGTAGTTTTTCAAACCCCCATCGCTAAACGAATACAGCACTTCATGATCTTCAGGGTAATCCTCACCGTGAAGAATGCGCAAAATGTCAGTACGCGACACTATCCCCACCAAACGACCCTCGTCAACAACTGGCAGCCTGCCAATGTCATATTCTACAACCAGTTTTTGCACCTCGCTAACTGGAGTATCCGGAGAAACCGATAAAATCTCGGTGGTCATGAAACCTTTCACTGGGGCATGGCCTAATTCGTGAGTCCTAGCCTTACCCACATCCCGTCTGGAAATTACCCCTACCATTTTATCGCCTTGCACCACCGGCATTCCAGTGTGTCCATACCTTAGCATAATTCGCCCGGCTTCCTCCATATTTCGATTCAGATCAATAGTCTTGACCGGGGTAGACATTATATCCCTGGCTACTGCTACCGGACGTATCATCTCTCCAATGTTTTCCAGAATCAAGAGGGCAACTTCCTGACAGCTTTTCCCCTTCTTTACCACTGCTGAAGCTGCTTTCTCATGCCCTCTGCCCCCCAAAGATCTGAGCACCTCGTTTATTCGCAGGCTGTTGCTCCCGCTTCTGCCTACCACGTTTACCTTGCCCTGCATCAAAGCTACAATGAATACCCCATCACACTCTTCCATTTTAAAAAGTCGGTAAGCCACCATGTCAAGACCGGGCACAAAATCATTGCCATCATAAGTCGCTATTACTACATCTACGTTTTTTATCATGTGATGCTGTGCGGTATCCAGAAGACTCTGCAACACCCGCCTCTGTTCCCCAGAAAAAGGCTGCTCCATAAAGTTTGCTACTACCTTAAGGTTGGCACCCCGACCTAATAAGAAGGCAACTGCTTGAGCGTCTCTCGCAGTCGTAGAAGGAAACAATAGGCTGCCCGTATCCTCATAGATTCCCAGAGCTAAAATGGTAGCATCGAAAGGGCTCAGACTAATTCCAGCAGCTATTATCTTTTCCACTAAAATGGTAGTAGCTGCTCCTATCTGGTGGATTTCATTAATGCTGCCAGCTATATCATCGTCAGCTGACGGATGATGATCATAAATATGAAAATCAACCTGCTCTTTATCGCATAGTTCTTTTAATTGAGCCAAACGGTTAGGATTGGCAGTATCAACCACGATTACTCTTGTCACCTGCCTCAGGTCTATCTCCTTCGGGGCTTTTATTGACAGTGAATCCTTATAAAGAGCCATAAACTGTTTGATATTTTTGGAAACTGTTCCCGAGAAAACCTTGACTGCCCCTGGATACAACTTGCCAGCTGCCACCATGCTCGCCAAACCATCAAAATCCAAGGCGTTATGTGAAGTTATTATTTCCACGTCTTATCTCCTTATTTTATGTTATTTGCATTATATCATACCCGCCCCCAAACTTAGCTACGCACAACAGAGAGGGGACTAAAACAGTCTCTCGCTATCTAATAATATGGTGCAGGGACCATCATTCTGTATGTCAACCTGCATATCAGCCCCGAATACGCCAGTCTCAACCTTAATACCTTCATTCCTTATATAGTTAACACAATAATCAAACATGGGTAAGGCGGCATCCGGCTGTTCTGCTTCGATGAAACTGGGCCTTCTGCCCTTGCGCGCATCCCCATACAGTGTAAACTGGCTCACCAGAAGTATTTCTCCGCTTATATCCAGAAGGGAGCGATTCATCTTACCCTCCCCGTCTTCAAATATCCGTAGATTCATGATTTTATCCATTAGGAATTCGCAATCAGCAACACTATCTCCCCTCTTGATCCCCAGCAAAACGATTAATCCGGCATTGATGCTGGCCCTTTCAATTCCGCCTACCGACACCCTGCTCCGTTTGGTTCTTTGGACAACAGCGCGCATTTATTCAACCTCTTCCTTAGATTTGGAGGAATGCTTGCTCCCCTTCAATGCTTGAATTTCTTTTTCATATTTGCTATTTTGGTTGATCAGGTTCCTTAGCTTTTGACCAGTTTTAAAGGCCCGGTAACTATCCAGTAAAAAAGTAATCAATGCACCCACGCTGGCTGAAATAAGCACTACCACAGCCAGCGATATGGAGGGCGATATCCAGGTTATGAAGTGAACGGTCACCTGGGTATCATTCTGTAGTACAAAACCCACTATGGCAATGACAAAGAAGAGGGCGCCTAATAAATATGCATTCATTTCATCAATCTCCTATCCCGATAATAATAATGACTAGTTTGCTTCTTGAAAGTCCCTTTGTATTTGTAAGATTTCTACTTACATTAAAAAAACCCTTTAGAAGAAAAATAATTGCATTATTGCTCACACATTAATTATCTTTTGTGTTATACTAATAACATTATACTGGTATTAGAATAATCTGAGATAAAGAACATATAAATAGTATCAATATAATATGGTCATATAATGGTCAGGCCTTTAGGCTAGGCTCGGTAAGGGCAGCGGATATACCGCGGGACTTTAATGTATTATTGAAGTCCCGTTTTATTTATTTAGGGAGGTATTTATTGTGAGCTTGATTGCTTGGGTTAAAAATGTACTGGCAGATGAAAAAGCCAAGGTGGCAGCCCTGTCTATTTTCTCTAATATTACCCTGGTCATTTTTAAGCTGATTGCCGGAATTGTGACCGGCTCAGTCAGTGTCCTTTCCGAAGCTATTCATTCCAGTTTGGATTTACTAGCAGCAGTCATCGCCTTTACTTCGGTACGAATTTCTGGTCGCCCCCCTGATAACGAACATCGTTACGGCCACGGCAAGTATGAAAATATTTCAGGAACTATTGAAGCATTGCTAATATTTGTAGCGGCTATTTGGATTCTAGTAGAGGCCTACAAGAAAATCATACATGGTGGAGAGGTCCAGTCTCTGGGTATAGGCGTCGTAGTTATGGCCGTTGCTTCCCTGGCTAACCTTTTCATTTCCAATATACTCATGAAGGTAGCCATCAAAACGGAATCGGTCGCATTGGAAGCTGATGCTATGCATTTGCGAACCGATGTCTACACTTCGGTGGGAGTTTTGGTGGGTTTGGGCGTTATTGCTATTACTAAAATTCAGATTCTAGACCCTATCATCGCTATTGGGGTCGCTCTGCTAATCACTAAAGCGGCCTGGGACATTACTGTCAAATCCTTTGCTCCCTTGCTGGATGTAGCCCTCCCTACAGAAGAAGAAGAACAAATCATGCAGGCTGTAGAGCTTATTGCCCCCGCAGGTGTGATAGGTTTTCACGAACTTCGGACGCGCCGGGCAGGATCTGCGCGCTACGTAGATATGCATCTGGTCGTTCCCCGCGACCTTAGTATCGCTGAGGTTCACGCTCTTTGTGACCTGCTAGAGGAGAAAATAATCGAACGCCTGCCTATGGTACATGTTCTGGTTCATGCAGAACCCTGTGAAGACGAGGACTGTACGTCATGTACTGGTTGCGCAAGGATTAAGAACCAGCTTTCGGAAAATACCCCTTAACCCTTATTGTAAAAATTTTAGGCAATCTTATTTTTCCATAATATAAAACCAGCCATATGCGCATGTCTTACTTCAAAACTTGATATAAAAAGATGGGACTCCATTGCATTAATGAAATCCCATCTTTTTATGTTCAGTCATTTCTTTTTCAGTTAAAACCCCAAGTTCTCCCCTTATCCTCTTTGCTTTATTTCATAATAGATCGGGCTGGCAACGCAGATGGATGAATACATTCCAAATAAGAAGCCAACCAGCAGCGCTATTACAAAAACCTTAATTGTTCCCCCTCCAAATAATAGCAGGGTAATCAAAGGCATTAGTACCGTAAGAACGGTGTTAACCGAGCGATTCATGGTTTGCATGATACTCTTGTTCAAAAGGACAGCGAGTGCGTCCTTCTTCTTCATGCGCAGGTTCTCTCTCACCCGATCAAATATAACAATGGTATCATTGATGGAATAACCAATGATGGTTAATATCGCCGCGATGAAGGCGCTGTTGACCTCCCATTGGAATATGGAAAACAATCCACACACGATGACAACATCGTGAAAAAGCGCTAGTACGGCTGCCAACCCAAAGGTCCACTCAAAGCGGAATGTAATGTAGATAAGCATCAATACCAGGGCAATCAGAATTGCCAGGAATGCATTCCTGATCAATTCGCCGCCGATAGTAGCACCTACGCTTTCTGCACTCTGTAATTCCACATTTGTATATTTGGCTTTGAGTTCATCGGTTATTTTCTTGGTTTCTTCCTGTCCCAATTCATTAGTGCGAATATAGAATTCATTGTTGCTCTGCTGGACGCTAACCTCTTTTACCAAATTCAAATCACTTATGGTTTTGGTAACCTCAGGAGCAGAAATAGACGCATCCATTTTGTAACGCAACACGGAGCCACCCTTAAAGTCTATTCCCAGGTTGAATCCCTGCACAAACATAGACACAATTCCCGGAATTATAATCAATAATGAAAATATATAGAACCACTTTCTTTTTTCTATAAATTGCATTTCCTACCCTCCTTATACTCCATATAATTTATTGTTCTTGGTAATATCAGCAAACAAAACCAATAAATAACGGGTAAATGTAAGTGCCACCACCATACTGGCTACGATGCCTATGGAGAGGGTAACTGCAAATCCCTTGATCGGTCCGGTTCCAAACCAGATAAGCACCACCGCAGCAATCAATGTAGTTAAATTAGAATCAAAAATGGTCCAGAATGCCCGGGCAAATCCGGCTTCTATGGCGGCTTTTAGAGTCTTGCCAAAACGCAATTCCTCTTTAATGTGCTCATAAATAATAACATTCGCATCCACTGCCATGCCTATGGAAAGAACAAATCCAGCGATACCCGGCAGAGTTAATACCGAACCCATAAGGGCCATAACACCTAAGACCAGAATGGAATACAAGACCATCGAAATGTCAGCCACCAAACCTGGCAGTAGGTAGTAGCCCAGCATAAATATTAGAATGGCAATTAAGCCAACAATTGCTGCCTTTACGCTCATGTTCAGCGAATCTAATCCCAGGGTAGGTCCCACGGTGCGTTTTTCCATGATGCTAAATGATACTGGCAGGGCACCTGAACGCAGCAATACTGCCAGATTCTGAGCTTCATCCGCAGTAAAGCCACCGGATATTTCGGCCTTACCACTGGGAATCGATTCATTTACGTTAGGAGCGCTAATAACCTGATCATCTATGACAATAGCTATTCGCTTGCCAACATTCGCTGCGGTAGCAGCTGCAAATAGTTTAGTACCTTCTGTATTAAATTCCAGATTTACAGACGCTCCCTTGCCTCCCGTGCCAGGCGAAGCCTGAGCATCTTTGAGGTCTTTGCCGGTAACCAATATTTTCCCATTTTCATCCCGGAACTCTAATTGAGCCGTGTTTTTTATTATGTTCACAGCCTCTTCCGGATCATTTACTCCGGCTAATTCGATAACAATACGGTTTTTACCCTGGGGATAAATAATTGGCTCTTTGACCCCGAGATTATCAATACGGTTCCTTAAAACCCCAATAGATTTTTGAATCGTATCCGCAGTTACCTCTTGTCCCTCTTTCTCATCGGCCATCAGCACGACATGTAGGCCGCCTTGTAAGTCCAGTCCCAGCTTCAAATTATTTAATATAGGCCGGGCGGTAAAATAGGTCAACCCGATTAGAACCACAATAATACTTGCAATTATTGCCATACTGGTATTCTTGCGCACCAGTTTATCCTCCTTCCAACTACTTTAATTATAGGGACTATCAAAAAATAAATTAGTCATTTACTTTTTCGCACTATACTTCGTTATCAAAGCTTGACATACCCTCCAGTATGACTGCGCTTTGACGCCTTGTCTAGCGCAAAAAATCCTCGGAGTATTCTGCCTTATTTATTCCTTTATAGCCCCTTAGATCTACAATAGTTTAGCACCATTGATAATCAAGGCAAATTCGCAATCCAAGAAGTTTGCCGCTCGTCGGCACATCAACATACGACTGAGAAATATTTCGAAATATTCCATCACTGGACAGATGCTGGTATCAATCGTTAAATCCATACTTATCATCTTACCCAATCCATCAACATTTAGAACTGATTTCTCCACCGCATAGTTTACCCGGTCATGGATATCAAAGGTAGCTACATCTGTATTCCTGACCCGGTTTCGGTGCACGTGCGATTTATCAGCCAGAATCAATGCAGCCGAAACGGCATTGATAGGGTGACCACTCCCTTCATCATGATTACCTATAGCTGCAACTATTATGGATATTTCGTCTGGCTTCATCCCCATTCTGCGAAGGATTTCCATAGCCATCAGAGCACCGCTCTGGCTATGTTCATTGCGGTTAATGACGTTGCCCAGATCATGCATATACCCTGATATTCCGGCTAATTCAGCCATCCTGGCATCATAGCCTAAGTCCAACAAAATCTTACGGCTTAAGCTGGATACCAGTCCAACGTGTACTTTACCATGATCAGTATAACCGATAGCTCCCAGGTGCTCATTCCCTTTGATTACAAAGGTCTCAACAAACTTGCTATCTTTTATATCTCCGAGGCTTACCATTATTTATCCTCAACTTTGTAAGCTATAGCATTTTTTAAGAACTCAATTTCCGTGCTGTCGTTTATCTTAATCAGCACCGTATCTTCATTAATTTTGGCAATTGCCCCGCGAAGTCCACCAATGGTAACCACCCTATCCCCCCGCTTGATGCTTGCTAGAATCTCCTTATGTTTCTTTTCCTGTTTCTTGCGCGGCATAATAATAAAAAAGTAAAAAATGCCCAGGAAAACTCCAAAGTAGATGGCAATCGTAAGCCAGCCTTGTTGTCCCTGTATACCCATGTTATCCCTCCTAATTTTTGTACAACCTTATATCATTTCGCCAATGAATAGAAAAATCCTCTTGTTAAAACCTGTAATTCTGATAAAATTTTTCATAAAAACTGGTAAAGTTACAGCACCGAATCGAATTCCTAATATCTTCCATTAACTTTATTAGAAAGTAAACATTATGATAGCTCAACAAGCGATGTGCCAACATCTCAGAGGCCTTGATAAGATGTCTGATATAGGCCCGGCTGTAATTTTTACATACATAGCAGTCACAATCAGCATCTACCGGGGAAAAATCACCGGCACAAGTAGCATTGCGAACCACTAGTTTACCCTGGTGGGTGAAAGCGGTTCCATGCCGGGCAAGACGTGTCGGTAAAACACAGTCAAACATATCGATTCCGCGTTTGACCCCTTCCACCAAATCCTCCGGTGCTCCAACGCCCATAAGGTAGCGAGGTTTATGAACAGGCAGCCAAGAATCAGTATGGTCCAGCATTTCATACATCTGTGGCTTGGGCTCGCCCACACTCAGCCCTCCAATGGCATAACCGGGAAAATCCAAATCGGTTATTTCCTGAGCACTGCGCTTACGTAGGTCGGCAAAGACATTACCCTGGATGATACCAAACAAGGCCTGATCTGCTTTATTATGACTCTCCTTACATCGAGCTGCCCAGATACTGGTTCTCTGGACTGCCTTTTCAGCTTCTTCATAGCTACATGGATAAGGAGAACATTCATCGAAACACATAGCAATATCAGCCCCCAGCTTTTGTTCTATCTCCATTACTATTTCTGGAGTCAAGTAATGGGGTGAACCATCTATGTGTGAGCTGAAATGAACCCCGTTATCATCTATCTTGCGCAATCCTTTGAGACTAAATACCTGAAATCCGCCGCTATCCGTTAAGAGACCTCTTTTCCAGTTCATAAAACCGTGCAGGCCACCAGCCTTGGCTATTAAATCTTCTCCAGGCCGAAGATGCAGGTGATAGGTGTTGGACAGGATGATACCTGCCCCCATTGCATAAAGCTCATCCGGGGTCAGAGTCTTAACTGTGGCCTGGGTTCCCACTGGCATAAAAATAGGTGTATCAAAAACCCCATGCGAAGTGCTGAGTTGTCCAAGACGCGCTGAACATGTATTTTCAGTTTTGAGAACTTTGAAGTCCAGACCAATTCCTCCTGACCTAAATTATCAGCATCGCATCGCCATAACTAAAAAATCGGTATTCGTTGTCAACCGCATGCTGATAAGCCGACATCGTATGATCCTTTCCCGCCAGGGCTGCTACCAGCATTAGCAAAGAAGAACCGGGCAAATGAAAATTAGTAATCATTTTATCAATTGCCTTAAAGTTATAGCCCGGATAAATGAACTTGTTGGTTTCCCCGGACTGGCTAGAAAATCCGCAACCATCATTATATACCGTTTCTAGTGTCCTTACCACTGTTGTTCCCACCGCAATAATATGCCGCCCGCCTTTTCTGGTTGCATTTAACAGTCGGGCAGTTTCTTCATCTACCTGATAATGCTCATAATGCATGCGATGTTCTCGAATATCTAAGCTGCTTACCGGTCGAAAGGTTCCCAGCCCCACATGTAATATTATCCTGGCAATGTTTACTCCCTTGTCTTTAATTTCCTGCAGCAGCTCATCAGTAAAATGCAGCCCAGCGGTAGGTGCAGCTGCTGAACCCGGCTCCTGGGCGTAAACTGTTTGATAACGATTTTTATCGCTCTCTTCCGCAGCCCGGTTAATATATGGCGGTAAAGGCATTTGCCCAACTTCACTGATGAATTGCTCCACATCAGGACAGTTGTAAAATTTCAAGAGCCTTCCCCCATCCATCTCCAATTCGGCAAGCACTTCGACTTGCACATCTCCCTGCCCTGCAAAATTTACCCGGGTGCCCACCTTCATTTTCCGGGCCGGCTTCACCAAGGCTTCCCAATTATCTTCTTGCTTAGATAGCAAAAGTATTTCTACCTTGGCTCCGGTGTCTTTGTAAGCAAACAGACGAGCGGGGATAACCCGGGTATGATTTATTACCAGGGTATCACCGGCCTCAAGGTAATCAATAAGCTGCCGGAAAACTCTATCCTGAATCCTGCCGGTTTTCTTGTTTAATACCAGCAGACGAGAACTATCCCTGGGTTCCACCGGAAACTGAGCAATCAAAGCGGGAGGCAGATTAAACTGATAGCTCTCCAGATTATATAAACTATCATCGATAGGGTGATCTTGCATGTATGTATATCTCCTATACAATAACTTGGGCTCTGATCCCAAGCTATTTCAGTAATTTGCGTACTTCGGCAGGTGCATAGCGTTCTACTTCGCTGTACAGGCAGCCGCAGTACTGCTGGCGGTAAAGACCCATAGCTCGCGATATTTCGCCCGTCTCCTTAAACCCCACTCGAAAGTCTCGGTATAAAAAGGGTACTCCATATTTTTTCCCAATAGCCTCACCTAATTCGTGGATTAAGTCGTGTTGTTGATGCTTACTTACCAGTAATGTGCTGCTAAAATAATCAAATTTGCCTCTTTGGGCTATATGAGCCGCCTGTTCCAGTCTCATCTGATAACAAATAAAACAGCGGCGGCTTTCCCGGTAGGAAATATTTTGGAAATACTCGACCGGATTGTATTTTTCGTTATAAATAACCTGCAAGTCAACTGCTTCGGCATACTGTTCCAAGGCTTCCTTACGCTTCAACCACTCGCTATAGGGATGTATATTGGGATTATAATAGTACCCAACTAATTCAAAACTCTCTTCGCGCAGGGCAGGAACCGGATAGCTGGCACAAGGCCCGCAGCATATATGTAACAAAACCCGAGGCATGTTAATCACCTACTTTAGCACGTAAATTCAATTAGACAGCCCTTATTCTTTATCATCAAATAAAGAATGCTCATCCACCCGACCTTTTACTGGGTAGCCCATAAGACGATAAGCCTGCTCCGTGGCCACCCTGCCCCGTGGGGTTTTATGAATAAATCCGAGCTTAAGTAAATAAGGCTCGTAAACATCGGTTAGAGTATCGGTTTCTTCGGAGATGCAAGCCGCCAAGGTATCCAATCCTACCGGCCCACCGCCGAATTTAATTATTATAGCATTCAGTATCATCCTGTCAACCGTATCCAGCCCATAACTATCAATTTCCAGCATTTCCAATGCCTTGTCAGCCGTAACGGCATCGATTTTACCACTTCCCCGAACCAGCGCATAATCTCGCACTCTCTTTAAAAGGCGATTAGCCACTCGAGGAGTTCCTCGGGAGCAGCGCGCAATTTCACCAGCGCCCGGGTTATCAATAGCGATATTCAAGATGGTTGCCGCCCGGACTATGATGCGGGTCAGGTCTTCCTCACTATAAAAATCTAGTCGGCAATTGATTCCAAAGCGATCCCGGAGGGGAGAACTCAACAATCCTGGTCGGGTGGTAGCCGCAATCAGAGTAAAAGGTGGCAGGTCTATCTGAAGAGTACGCGCTGCCGGCCCTTTGCCAATCACAATATCAATCACATAGTCTTCCATAGCCGGATACATGATTTCTTCAATACTGCGGTTTAGCCGATGTATTTCATCAATAAATAATACATCACCCGGTTCCAAGTTGGTTAGAATAGCTGCCAGATCGCCAGGCCGTTCTATCGCCGGCCCTGATGTTCTGCGAATAGAACAGCCCATTTCATGAGCCATAATTGTAGCCAGGGTGGTTTTTCCCAGACCGGGAGGGCCGCTTAAAAGGACATGATCCAGACTCTCGCCTCTTCCCTTGGCAGCAGATATAAACACTCCCAAGTTTTCCTTAACCTTATCCTGGCCGATATATTCAGCCAGCCGCAAAGGCCTTAATGAACTATCGGCATAATCTTCTTCACCCAGAGCCTGAGCGGATACCAGGCGATGATCCTGCAAATCGATCCCCTCCTACTTTTTCATCTGCATGGCCTTGCGCCGCAGAACCTTTTTAATATTTTCCTCCACCCGATCCCCCAGTTCATTGTGCGCCTTCATATCCATGATCACCGGGAATATCTCACTGCGCTGATAGCCCAGAGCTTCTAGTGCTTCCAAGATCTCTTCTAACCCATAGCCATCATCACTGGCAGTCAATGATAGACCCTGCTGTTTGCCCACCTTGTCTTTAAGTTCAAACACCAATCTCTGAGCGGTTTTCTTACCTATGCCCGGAACGGTTAAAAGTCTTTTTTCATCCGCACTGACAATGGCCTGATAAAATTCGGCTGGTTTCATGGCGGAAAGAATACTCAGAGCACCGCGCGCGCCAATACCCGATACACCCAGCAGAATTTTAAAAAGCTCCAGTTCCTCCGAGCTTAAAAATCCATATAGTTTAAAATCATTATCCAAGACCTGCAGATAAGTATGTACTAATAATGAATTACCCACTGGCGGCAGCCCAGATAAGGTGCGAGTGTGAATCTGAACTTCATAGCCTATCCCGCTTAGCTCAACAATAATAGATTCCTGATTGCATTGAACCAGGATTCCGCGTAAGAATGAAATCATGAGAACTTCCCACCTTTGTTTAGATTTGCCAACCGGTAGGAATGCAGATGACATATGGCAATCGCCAAGGCATCCGCAGCATCATCCGGTTGGGGAGTTTTATCCAGAGCTAAAATTTTTTGCACCATAATCTGCACCTGTATTTTGTCGGCATTGCCGTAACCAGTCACCGCCTGCTTAACCTGCAAAGGAGTATATTCCGCGACTTCTATCTCCCTTGCTGCTGCCGTCATTAAAAGAACCCCTCGACTCTGGGCGACGCTAATGACCGTTTTGGCATTCTTATGATGAAACAGTTCCTCAATAGCCACCGCATCCGGACGGAATTCTTCCAAAAGATCAGTGTATTCACGATTAATTTTAACTAATCGCCGGGGCATATCCAGACTGGGAGAGGTCTTTATGACTCCGTATCGGATCATGATCTCCCGGCCCCCCTCATGTTTAACCAGTCCATACCCCGTAGTTGCCGTACCTGGGTCTATTCCTAAAACCAGCATAGGCCATGCCACCTTAAACAATTATTGCGATTCATAACACTAATAATACTTCAAAACCTCAGGAGCGGCTATGATTAATGGCAAACTAAAAAGGGATAAGGTTCTTGCGAGCCTTATCCCTTTATATAAACCCGGCACCCAACCGGGAACCGGGTTAAAAATATTCATCTAAATTTTCCAGAGCATCATTAATGGCTTCCTCGTTATTAAACTCATATTTGCCCTGGCCGATTGCCTCCTTGATATCAGTCGGGAGAGTGGAAAAGCGAATCGCAGTGACCCTCTGCAGGCTGTCATTTTCACTGTTAGGGCCAATGTAAATAGCTACCATTCCTTGGAATTCTTTCAGACGGTGTTTAGCCTTATCTTCTGGTGACCAATCGTCTATGGTCTGATGAATAAGCAAGCTGCCGTCCTTGAAGGCAACAGAAAATCCATTGGCTTCCGTATATTTCGCTCGAACCTCATCCAGTGTATTGCCGATAATATCCTGTTTATATTCGAAGTCAGATATCAGCACTTTATGGGAACGAAGATATTCCTTTTCCAAAACTATAGGGGTCTCTGCATCAAATCTAAGCTCTGTGCTCTTCGCTTGAATGACTGGTTTTTGCTGCTTATTACCTCCATGGGTTCGCAACGCGTCCGACATAACATAACCAAGCCCCAAGTTGACGATTAGCCCAAGTCCCAGTACAAATCCCATCACTTTTCTACTCACAATGATCACCTCTATTCCCTATTTTCTCCTCACAAGCAAATACTTATACCTGAAAGTGAAAAAATTTGGGAATAGACGTATAAATAATCTTTTTTATTCTCCAAAAGCATAACCGTTTCCGTATGGGTCAAGAGAACAAAATAGATGTAATTTGCTATCTACAATGCAGATTAGCTATTCATGTATCCTATGAATCCGTTTACCACCAAATGCATGGATAGTTCTCGTCCCGGCTATACACTTCCCCCATTGCTCTGTTCCCTTGGGAATGAAAATTTCATCACCCGGATTAAGAATAAACTCTTGGTCATTCATAATTACTGTATATCGACCGCAGACACAAACCATGTATTCATCGAAATCATGAGTATGTTTCCTGGAAACTCTATCCGAGTAACAGGTCCAAAATGCCATTTGGCCTCCGTCTGCACCATCATAGAAATAGCCGTCAATATCTTCGGTATTTTGTTCATTGCTACCAATATGATTTTTTATGTTTTTCATAAATTCCGGAAAATCTTTCACGATTAACGCCTCCTTTTTCATAACCATTTGCTTTCTTGTATTTACAATTCATTTCGCAGCTGGGCCAGAATACTCTGATATTCAGCTTCGAGAACTTCTTTATTACAATTAGGTAATGAGATCTTCGCAATGATTTCAGTTAAACGCATTTTCAATATTGATTTCTGCATTTCTATATCATCGTTATTCTTTGAAAATTGCCGGCTTTCTTCAAGCTCTTGCAAATTACCTTCAAACTCAATAATCCGTTGATTTTCTATTATGAGCAGTCGATTGGCTACTATATTTACAAATGCTCTATCATGTGATACAAACAACACCGTTCCTTCATAATCACCAAGAGTATTTTCCAAGGCTTCAATGGATAGCATATCAAGATAATTGGTCGGTTCATCAAGCAGCAGGGCATTAGCATTGGACACCAAAAGCTTGGCTAAAGATACCTTAATTCTCTCACCACCGCTTAATACTTGAACTTTTTTGTGAACATTGTCACCAAAAATGATTAATCTGGCCAAAATTATTCGTGCCGAGGTTTCGGTTTGAATACTATCCTTCATGACGTTTTCCAGTACAGTTTTGCTATAATCAAGATTTTCAAAGCCTTGATGAAAGTATCCCAAAACTGCTTTAGGAACAATATGAATTTGTTTATCCTTACTATGGATAAGATTTAGCAAAGTGGTCTTTCCTGCACCATTATCGCCAATAATTGCTGTTTTCAGTCCATTATTGACACTAATGCTGGCATTATAAAAAATTTGATTATTACCATAGCTGAAGTTTAAGTTATCACAGGATATAATCGTTTTGTTTTGAGGGGGATTGGTAAGAGAGAAATCAAGTTTAATTCCGGGTATCTCTCTGGGCTTTTGTTTAACCTCAAGTTTTTCAAGGCGCGTTTTGATAATATTAGCTGCATTGTCTAGTTTCCTCTTTTTTTCATTAGTCTTTCCTTTATGAAGTCTGGCTTCAGAATTACCCATTCTTCCAGGAGCTTTCTTCATGGATTTGGACTTGATCTGTCTGTCGCTGAGGGCATTTTCAAGTCTTGCTTTCCCATTTATATATTGCTCATATTCAGACCACTGACGCTCGTTTTCAATCCGCTTTTGTTTTTGGTAAAACGAAAAATTGCCCTCATAAAATAGTAGCTTGCCATCCTTTACCTCAATAGTTTTATTACACAATCTGTTCAGCAAATCTCTGTCATGACTGATTATAAGTAATGTTTCAGCTTGGGATAGTTTTTGCTCTAATTTTTTGATGCCATTATAATCAAGATTTGCGGTAGGTTCATCTGCAAAAAGCATATTGCTGTTTCCACTTAATGCATCGGCGATTTTTAGTCTCGTATATTCACCGCCGCTTACTTCGTTACTCTTAACTTTGTCTTGTACCCCAAATTCTTTAAGAACTTTTCCATCTACCTTAATCTCTTCATCTGAGAATTGCTTAATATATGCAATATCACAATATCTCTTAACAACCCCCTCATCGGCCAATATTTTTCCTGCTAAAATATTAAGCAGGGTAGTTTTTCCGGCACCATTTTGCCCAACAAGCCCTATTTTGTCGCCTTTTTGAATCTTTAAATCATCCGCACATATAATCAACTTATCACCGAAATATTTTTTTAAATTTTTAGCTTCCAAAATAAGCATAAAAAAATCTCTCCTTTGCATTGAGCTGGAAAGATAAATGAATCGTATAAAGGCATAAACATACCACAAATACACTATTCGTTTCATTTAACTAATCCAAGCATAATTAAGGACGCAATGCGCCAATACTAAATCTTAATTGTTTTATGCTGAACTAGTTAATTTTCAATCCCTACATACCTAGCCTTTCTGTATCATTAATTATATTTTACTTAAATTGTCACAAAAAATCAAACCTTCAATCTCTAAAAATACCATCAAGACTAGTTCAATTTGTTTAAGGACTGTCCCTCATACCACCAACGAATCCATTTTACTCTCTATATATCCTTTGCAAGCACACCATAGGAAATAACATAACAGCACCAAAAAAAGCACACGAGAACCGTCCGAAACCACTGAAAAAGTAGCTTTTTTAAAGTAGCGGGATTACAATTTACAGGAT
>CAYWFX010000045.1:0-24426 GCA_964457945.1 uncultured Syntrophomonas sp. | reverse complement strand
TGGAGGCACTCATGAGCATTTTGAATGTAGAAAATGTATCCTGTGGATTTGGTTCACGGAAAATTTTAGAAAAAGTTTCGTTTCGACTGTTAAATGGTGAGCACGTAGGCCTCGTTGGAGCAAACGGCGAGGGAAAGTCCTCCTTTCTCAACATAATCACCGGCAACCTAATTCCTGATGAGGGAAAGGTGAGTTGGTGCAAACGCATTACGACGGGCTACCTTGACCAAAGCAGCACCCTAACCAAAGGGAAAACAATCCGTGACGTGCTGCGGGAAGCATTTAGTGATATGTACCTGAAAGAACAGGAAATGCTTTCCATGTACGATCGAATGTCAAATTGCAGTGAGGAGGAAATGACTGCACTGCTCGAGGACGTTGGAGAAATACAGGAAATGCTGGAACACAGCGGCTTTTATATGCTCGATGCCCGCATAGAAGAGTACGCCAACGGTCTGGGCCTTCGCGATATTGGTCTGGATAAAGATGTGGGAGACCTCAGCGGAGGTCAGCGCACAAAAGTGTTGTTAACCAAGCTTTTATTAGAGAATCCTATGATTTTGATTTTAGATGAACCCACCAATTTCTTGGATGATAATCATATTGCATGGCTGACTAACCTTCTGCAAAATTATGAAAACGCCTTTATTTTAGTCTCCCATGATATTCCTTTTCTCAATTCAGTGGTCAATGTGGTGTATCATTTTGATAATGCAATAGTGACGCGCTATAAAGGTAATTATGATAACTTTATTGTTATGAGTGAGCTGAAAAAACGCCAGCTTGAACAGGCCTATGATAAGCAGCAAAAAGAGATTTCGCACCTTGAGGATTTTATTGCCCGCAACAAAGCGAGAGTTGCCACAACAAATATGGCAAAGAGCCGCCAGAAGAAGCTGGACAAAATGGATATCATTGAGCTGGGCAAGGAAAAGATAAAGCCGATTTTTTCGTTTTCTTCAGCCCGGACCACCGGGAAAATCGTTATTGATGCAAAAAATATTGTGCTCGGCTATGAGGAACCGCTCACCGCTCCGCTTAATTTACGGCTTGAGCGAGGACAAAAAATTGCCGTCAAGGGCGTCAACGGCTTGGGAAAATCCACTTTGCTCAAAACATTACTGGGCATTCAGCCGCCAATAGCAGGAACGGTTGAGCTTGATACGTTTGTTGAAACCGGTTATTTTGAGCAGGAGAAAGCTGCTGGAAGCCATACAGCGCATGAGGAAATATGGCAGGAATTCCCTTCCTTGACGAACGCACAGGTGCGTGGTGCTCTGGCTAAATGCGGCCTGACTGCCGAACACATAGGAAGTCAGATGAAAGTACTCAGCGGTGGTGAGAACGCCAAGGTAAGGTTATGCAAGCTCATGCTTCGAAATATGAATTTATTGGTTCTTGATGAGCCGACCAATCATCTTGACGTGAATGCCAAAGAAGCACTGAAAACTGCGTTGTCAGAGTTTCGCGGCACGTTGCTGTTAGTGAGTCATGAGCCTGAATTTTATCAGGATATCGTATCAGGTATCTGGAATCTAGAGGAATGGACAACAAAAATTGTGTGAAGACAATCAGATAATGCAATGAAAGGGCTTCTAATGTGGTTCTGGATAGCCTTAGAGTAGCCGAAAAGGTAGGAATAATAGGAAATAGCGTCAAATACTCGGCAATACTGGTTGGGGTTATTCACCTTTTTGCTTATGGAAAACTTTTGCTAACCCACGAAGAATTGTCACCATTTCAGATTTGCTCCATTGTCCCGAAGCAATTCTCATAACTGCATCATATAGTTTTCCATTTTCATCAATAATTGATATCCCATTAACTTCTAAAAACACTAGGCCAGCAGCTAAAGCCGTCCTTTTGTTTCCATCTATAAAGGGATGATCCTGGCAGATATAAAAAACATAAGCTGCCGCCATCTCAAAAATATCACTGTTCAAATACTCACCGTCCCAAGTGGCTTTTGGAGCGGCTACTGCTGAACAAAGCAAAGTGTAATCCCTTATCTCGGAATGTCCTCCATACCTATCTATCTGATCTTTGTGGATCTCTACTACTTCTGCCAACGTCAAAAAAGAAAGAGCTGGCATAGCTATTCACCAAGTTTCCTAAGCGTTTCTGCATGGTTTAAGTTTATTTTTTTGAGAGCGGTTTGGAATCGTTCTTCCCGATCTCCATCTGTAACCGGAGAAATAATTAAGCTTTTTCCGTCCGTAATAATCTTCAATGGTGTAGAAAGTGTAATTTCGAGTAGCTCAAGAATTGGCTTATCAATAATTAGAGCTGCGCTATTACCATGCGAGCTTAAAGTCTTTATCATTAAAAAACCTCCTTCAGTTATCACATTGTATATATATTATACTACCCTAATAGATGTTTACCAAACGATATTTGTTAGCAGTTCAGTAAAAATTAGATTAAATTTAGGCCCTTCCGAGTGGAAGGGCTCTAGGTTTTATTAAGGAGACGCTATTTTAATGCCAATGATTAAACATTAGAAACCAGTAGTGAGGTTCTTAGGTATAATAATGGGCCTGTCCGGTTTTATTTGATAATTGGCTGGGATAACCGGGCCCTTATCATTAATTATACCACCCGGAACATATGCGCTATCCGGCAAAACCCGGCGTACTTCAATCAGGCTGGAGCCATACCAGTAGGAAAAATCATTAATAACTCCTATGGCAGTAGGATTTCCGTCACAGGTATTAATAATGCAAGGTTTGCCGTTTACTAATCCCATATATATGGCTACATGACCGATATGGGTTCTGGCCGGGGCATCATTGTTCCAAAATGTAAATATATCGCCGGGTTTAAGCTTTTCTACCCCCACCAGGGTATATTTGGAGGAACCCGGTATTTTTTGGGCATAAACACCTTCGACCTTAACTCCGACTTTGTTATAATCCTTGGCCGCTGAAGTAATAGAATATCCAAAATCTTTATAAACCAACGATACAAAATTGGAGCAATCGACGTAGCCGGTCGTGGGATATTTTGAATGCCCGTACTTCATAAAGCCGTATTCCATATACCAAATAGCACGCCCGACCAGAGTTTGAGCAAGGCTGCCGTTATAATTGGCACGAAGGGAGTCTACTATGGGTTTCTCGTGACTATTATAGTGGCTATTATTTGAAGTATACGTGCTTGTAGCAGCAGGGGGGCTGCTGTCAACAGGTGGTGTGGTTGATATCGGGGGTGGCGGCACAATCCCTATTAATGCAGCATTCAGGGCTGACTTGGTTATCGGACCAACAATACCATCCGCTTTTAGTCCTTGGGATTTTTGAAAATTTACTACCGCATTATATGTTTTTGGACCAAACGATCCATCAATACTATTTGTATAAAAGCCTAGCCCGGTAAGATCTTGCTGCAACTGACTGACGGCTGAACCTTGGCTGCCCAAGGTTAGATCTTTTGTACCATAATCACTGGCTTGAGCCGATAAAGGTATAATAGCGGCCATGAGTAAGGCTAATATACCCCCAAAAAACAACTGCTTGCAACGTAATGTTAACATAAGTTCTCCTTTCAAAAGTCAGGAATAAGACGATTACAATTATTCAATTTTTAATAAATTTTTCAGCTTCATATTTAACCATTAAACATTTATATTTGCGCCTCCTTAATTAGTAATTCGAGGCTATTGCCTTACTACCTTTTGGTAAATATGGGCATTCGCATCAAATATGGTTTTGAGAAGCTCTTAATGGACGGTTTATCCTATGTTTGCAACGATAGGAAACATAAGCTAGTAAATTATGGTAATGGATAATCTAATTTGATTATTAGTATAGAAATGCTAATAGAAATCGCTTTTTTGCGACTCGGTTAGTGGAATATCATTTCAGAAGAATTGTGGCCGGGTAATCTGGAGGGGGCCGGTAAGCCGCTTAACCTGGAAGAGAATCCCTTGGAGGCCTCTGAACTGCACATGGTTCATAAAATCCTCAAGGACAACTGTTATGCACCCTACTGGATTGTTCATTGTCCCGTTTCTCAATTAGGTCGAGCCAATTTCGACGTAGATGATGAGATGAACAGCATAATTAAAGACATAGAAAAATTAATCGAGTACTAAAAAGGTTTAACGGGTATGGGGGAAAAGCATGAAAAATCAAAATTTGCTTAAAAAGTACCAGTCATTAGTGATTGAGAATAATAACTTAAAAGATGAATTTTAGGTTAACGGATACAGCAGTCCCTAAGACTTACACATAATAAACGAATTATAGCAGAATAATCACAAAAGTCATTTGACTTTTGTGATTATTCTGCTATAAAGTGGATATGATATGAGAAAGGGAGGTGCTGCTATGTTTAGATATGCGATGCATGATTTGATAAAATGGAAAGCCGCCCGGGATCGAAAACCGCTAATTATTCGGGGTGCCAGACAGGTGGGGAAGACCTGGCTGATGAAGGAGTTCGGCAGGGCGCAGTATGACAAATGTGCTTATATTAATTTTGATAACAACGAGAGAATGGAAGGCCTCTTTAGTGGCAATTTCGATATCAATAGAATCATTACTGCCCTTCAAATTGAAGCAGGAGGAACCATTGATGCTGCGAATACCTTACTTGTTTTTGATGAGGTTCAGGAGGTTCCACGAGCACTGACCGCACTGAAGTATTTTTACGAGAATGCACCGCAGTATCATATTATAGCTGCAGGCAGTTTATTGGGAGTTGCGCTGCACCCCGGCTCCTCTTTCCCGGTGGGCAAGGTGGATTTTATGGACCTTTACCCGCTTGATTTTTTAGAGTTTATAGATGGGAACGGCCATGAAGATTTGACACAACTGCTGAGAGCTGGAGATTTTAGTATCATTACAAACTTTAAGGGCAAATATATCGATCTGCTCAAACAATATTACTATATCGGCGGGATGCCGGAAGCTGTTTCCACATTCATCGATTCGCAGGATTATGCAAAGGTTCGTGAGGTGCAAAGGCGCTTGTTAATGGCTTATGAACAGGATTTTTCCAAACATGCACCCAATGCAGCGGTACCACGTATCAGAATGTTGTGGAGTTCTGTGCCGGCTCAACTAGCCCGGGAAAACAGTAAGTTTGTTTATGGTTTGATCCGGCAGGGGGCAAGAGCAAGAGAATTTGAGCTTGCTCTGCAGTGGCTTCTGGATTGCGGCCTTGTTTACAAGGTTCAGCGAGTTACAAAGCCTGATATGCCGCTCATGGCCTATCAGGACTTTAACGCGTTTAAGCTATATATGCTGGACGTAGGACTGCTCAGCGCAATGAGCGAACTGGATTTAAAAGCTTTGTTGGAGGGTAACCGTATTTTTGAAGAATTCAAAGGGGCGTTAACCGAGCAGTATGTATTGCAACAACTGATTGTCAGCAGGGCGATAACACCGTTTTACTGGTCGGCTGAAAAAGGCAGCGCAGAGATTGATTTTATTTTCCAAAAGGGCAGCGATATTGTACCCCTTGAGGTCAAGGCATCTGAAAATCTGCAGGCGAAGAGCCTGAAAAGCTACTGCCATAAATATCAGCCGAAGATCGCCCTGCGGTCGTCCATGTCGGATTATAGAAAAGAAGAATGGCTGACCAATATACCACTCTATGCGATCAATTTGATATCTGATGATACCTTCGGGGCCTCTAAGTAAACGAATAACATGACAGGATTCTTCAAATAGCTTCAGTTCATCACCGTTTAAATGCAGCTCAATTATCTCCTCTATGGACTAAATGATCGAAATCAAATACTTCAAATATTCTATTGTTTCAAATTCGGGCAAAACATGATTTCTCATGAGTTCATTTTTGATAAAGTCGTCATAAACCTCAAGTATAGGAGTTGAATCTATGTATCCTTCAAAATAACTCTCGTTATAACCGGAAGATGCATCGAAAATCCATAGAGCTTTGTTTTCAAAATAGCTGAATTGAATGTTTCCTATGGAAAGATCGCTTTTTAATAAGAATATCTTGAAAAAATCCTTCTCTTCCAATTGCTCGAGAATAAACTCCAGTATGGCCTTAACTTCTTCTGCAGTAAATGGTCTTAAATAGCAAAACTGATCAGCCAGAACCTTGTTTTTTACGAAATCAAACAAGCCATGCTTGGTAAAAAAGTTTACTTTCAGGGTGTCAATATAGTAGTAGGCATAGAATCGGTCGTATAAGACTTGCTTCAATTTCTGAATGATAGGATTATTTGAGTCCATGCCAAAATAATCGGATTCTACCATCATGTTTATCAATATATCATATGGGATCATTGGATAATGCAAGCCATGTTCAACTAAATATCTATTTGTATTCTCTCTTAAAGGTATAGTCAAATCACAAATATTCAAAACAGTGTTAAAAGGATTTTGCTTTTCATATATTCTTTTAAATTTCTGGGCATTGCCTTTTAGCCGGTTAAATTGATACAAATAAAAGAGGTATAAGCTGTTACCAGGTATATCATTAACAAAAGAAAAAGCTTGGCCGGAATCCATCTTGATCAGATCAGTATAGTGATCACCTCCGGAAGTTTCCTTATCAATAATAATAGAATTGGGAGCAATGGTGGAATGAGTGTCAATTGATTGGCTGTCAATATAATAGACATCGTAATTTTCATAATTCACGAATTTTAATACAGTAACCAAAGATTCTGCATTATGGCTGCGGCTATATCCCAAATATATGATCTGGGATATGGAAATAAGTCCTGGAGGAGAAGTTCTGATTAAGTTAAGCAGTTCATTCATAAAATCTGCAGAAACAGCATCAAAGACAAGCAAGCTTATCTTTGATGCTGTTTTATATGCAGTAAACAATTCTCGCAAGGAAATACTTTTTTGTTCAAGAGGATTAAACGCGATTGGACTCTCAGTTTTTACTCTATAGATACTATTATCAAATACCTGCAGGAGAATCCTTCTGGCGCCAAATGTATCTTTGCCTACCTTGCTCACCTCAATTGATTGTTCCAATTGTTCCTGTTCGGAGGGTGACAATTCTAATGGATCCAATTCAATAAGCTTTGTCTTAAAAGCCTCGATAACATTAATGCTGCTTTCATCCTTCAAAATGCGTTGAATGGAATTTCTGCTTTTCATGCCAGTTATTTCAGCCAATTTGGTTGCGGAGATATTTTTGCTTTTTATGATAGCGTTTAAAAATTCTCCAAAAGTCATAACGTCAGCACTCAAAATATCACCTCCTTAATAATAAGAACAAAAATTTATTACAGAAGCAATGACACAATGTTTTTGTGTCATTGCTTCTGTAATAAAATAATAACATTGATTACTATTTTGGGAAATTATATATTTGAAGGTAGGTATTTCATTAACTCTATTAAAGAACAAAACTTTGACAGTTAAGCTCTGACGGCAAAACAGTAAACCTGACAGCGAACCAGAAAACGGAGGTAACATCCGCCGGTGCGCCGCCCGTAGTAATGACGGCAGAGGAGTTGAAGGAATGGGTCAAATACCCACTTATCAGAGGGCCGGATTAAATAAATCCGTACTCAAGTATTTTTCTCCCCGATCGGCGAATATTACCACTACAAAACCTTCCTCTATGTCTTTGATGCATTCCAGTGCGGCAAGCATGGCCGCTCCGCTGCTCATACCCACAAAGATGCCTTCCTGCGACACAATGGTTCGGGCCATCGAAAAAGCAGCATCAGATTCAATCATAACCCTTCGGTCGATCTGGGCAGGATCGTAGATTTCCGGGACTATGGCTTCTTGCATGTTTTTGAGGCCTTGGATGTAATGGCCCAGAACAGGATGGGCCTCAACTATCTGTATATCGGGATTTTTGGCTTTTAATCCCATTCCCACTCCCATGATGGTTCCTGAGGTGCCAAGAGCGGAAACGAAATGGGTAACCTTGCCTCTGGTGTCCTCCCAGATTTCATGGGCGGTTGTTTCATAATGGGCCAGCTTGTTATATTCATTAGAAAACTGGTTGGGCATAAAGTATTTATCAGGATAGCTGCGGCAAAGTTCACGGGCTTTCCTAATAGCTCCATCCGTGCCTTGGGAGGCATCCGTAAGAGTAGTCTTAGCTCCGAAAGCCTCAATCATCTTACGGCGTTCAACGGAAACCGCTTCACTCATGACTATTTCAACCGCATATCCTCTTACGGCACCTATCATCGCCAGTCCAATCCCTGTATTGCCGGAGGTGGGTTCGATTATTGTTTTCCCCTTAGTGAGAACACCGATTTCTTCTGCCTGCTCTATCATTTTTATAGCAATACGATCCTTGATGCTCCCCGTTGGGTTAAAGCCCTCCAGTTTTGCGTACAGCGGGATGTTCGGCTTGGGGTTTAAATTATTTATCCTAACGAGCGGAGTATGTCCAATGGTATCAATAATATTGTCGTACATAAGCATTCATCCTTCCAGTTTACTATCAACACTATACTATATATTATCATTTACAATAACCGTGAGGAAAAGTATATACGGTATGATAAATGCAGGCAATAGCTATACTACTTATTCTAAGGCTAAAATGGCTCTGATTCCGGAAAAAGTGGCTCAATTTGGTCTGGAATACTCAATAATTCAGATATGTAGGGATGTTTGAAGTCTTTTATTGTCCTTAAATAATTTCTGCATGCTACTGGATACGGTCCGCCTCCCCAGATGATTAGTGAGCTTAAGTTTAAACTTGGGTTTTTTTATTTTTAGATCCAGAGCTAATCTATAAATGACTTAAAAAGAATTTAAAATATGGAGACCGAATCGACTCCTTTCCTTCTTTTGAGTCTTGCCTGACCCTATCTTTTAAGTAGAAGCTAACTTCCAGACTTTTGTTTTCAATATCATAAATACTGTGAAACAAAGTGCGTATTGGTATTTCAGGAGAAATTGTATAAGAACTCTTTTCTATAAATACTAAAGTATTGGTTTCCTTTATAAAATCCAAACTGAATTTTTCATTTTGATCCTTAATAGCCTCATAAAGCACCCTGTATCTATTATAGGGACAGGTTTTTTCATCGCTTATCTCAGGAATGTCTTTTATTGATTCATAGGAATGCAATAAAAAGTTTGTAATGATTTGCGGCTCATCTTTACCGTCAACAATAAATTCCTTATTATGTGCATGCGAATACTCCCATACAAAAGAATTGCCAAATTTATCTGCAATTAATAAATGTATAGGCTGAAACATATAAAAGTGCTTATTCGTCAAAAGCGCTTCTTTGGCTTCCTCTATAGAAGCACAGGTATCCAGCAGTAATTGTATACTTTTAAGTTCGTTTAGACCTACTGCGTTACCGTATATTGGTTCCATGGGGTATTTTAATGGTGATTCTTCATCGGCTAAATGAATTACAGTTAACCCTTCTGAGTTTATCCCTTCTAATGCTTCTCCCAGCAGCTCAAAACTTAAAATTGAAATAGAAGGATATCCCTCATCAGGATACATCTCAATAATATATGGTTTTGATAAAGCAGGCATAATGCCCGGTACATAGAAATCCAGGTTCCTGCTTATCATTCCATGTCCTGATAATGTCCTGCTGGGGGGATAATAAACGGCTGAGCAGCCAGTTCCCAGCATTGCTTCCCCCAGTAAAGAGAAATCAATGAGATCTTTGCTGGTGTTTGCATTATACGCATCTGCGATTCCCTTCATCCGCTCAAAGAAAATCGGATAGTTTTTTTCCAAATAAATTCTTTGACACCGGGTTTGCAACAAATCCTCTGCAGGTGCTTTTTTTATGAAATGCCTTTCCTTTGCGAGTTCCCCCAACTTCTTCCCAATTTCATAATTGCTTCCCTTTAAAAACAGGTAACGGATCTCCAAAGAATCTTTTGGGCTATCTAATATGACATTTTCATTAAAGTCCAACATATTCGTATTTCCTTCTTGCAATTTGCTTACTTCTTATGGTTTTCAAGCTGGATACTCCTTGCATATTCCCGTATCTCTTTAATTTCCTCCTCATCAATTCCCAGTGCTTCTAAAAAAATATGGTGACCCTCTGGAGACATCTCTTCCAGTTTTGCATGAAGCCTGTCCATATCATCTTCATTCAAACCGGCTAATTTTAAAATCTCGATCAATGTATTTCTTTCAACAATTTGAAGACGTTTTATTAATTCCTCATTCTTTAAAATGGTTAGGATTAAATGCTGTTGTTTTCGAATCTTTTTTGCTTCGTTATTCAGCTCAACCAATCGCTTCTCAAGCGTCTCTTTGATTATCCCTTCCGACGACTCCAACAAATTCTTTATTTCCTCTAAAGAAATACCCGTTTGACGATATAAACATATTTGCTCCAATCTTTTTACATCTTCCTGCGAGTACCTTCTATAGTTATTGAGACTTCTGCCAGATGGCTTCAAAAGTCCGATCGTGTCATAATATAACAAGGTACTTCTGGAAAGACTAAATTGCTTGCATAAATGACTTATTGAATAATCCATTGTCAATCCGTCCTCCTTAAGTTAACTTAAACTATAAAGTTATAGACAGGTCAATAATAAAATTTCTCTACTTAGCCCAGGTGCAACTTTTAAAGTATATCCTGAAAGGATACGCTTTTTATAGACATTGGAAATTTGGCTTGATAATATTGATAAATTCAAAGGGAAGCGGGAGACTATTATGTAGGAATTAATTCAGGCAGGAGATCGCACCTACTACATAAACAGCCTAGCCAAAGTGGGAAATTATTAGGCTAATAAAACTGTTATGGTTGATAAAAAAATCGGGTATTATATGGCCTAATTTTACCTATGTAAACATAACGTGTGAAAAAACATTTGAAAATTACCTATTTATTATCATAAAGCCATTTCAAAAGGCTAATTTTATTCAGCTTGCATCCCCTTGGCATTTATCACAGCTTTTGAAGCGTTCTTAAGGGTTTGGATTTCGGGAAACAACACCAAAGCGGTTATCAGGATCGCGGCCCCATCAGCAATGGGGCCGGCCATCCATATGCCGTTTAATTGAAAGAAACGGGGAAGAAAGATTAGGGCCGGAATTAGTATTATCACCTGCCTGAGCAGAGTTAACATTAAAGCGGTACGAGCCTTGCCGATGGCTTGGAAAAAGTTGCTGCTGACCATCTGGAAACCTACTAAGGGCAGCATTATAGTAATAATCCGAAGTGCGTGAGATCCAATTGCGATGAGAGTGGTATTATCAGTAAAAACGCTTAACAACTGCGTGGGAAAGGCTTGCAGAAGCATAAACCCAATGCTGGTTATTACAGTTGCAGCTAGAATAGCGCCCTTTAAAGCTTCGATTACCCGGTCATAGTGCCTGGCTCCGTAGTTGAAGCCTATGATAGGCTGCGCCCCCATATTTATACCTAGAACGGGCATGGTTAGAAACATAATGAGTCCATAAATAATACCATAAGCTCCAATGCCGGCATCACCGCTATAAAGAGCCAGATTTTTATTGTAAAGAAAGCTTACCATGCTGGCTGCCAGTTGCATCGCAAATGGAGCCATACCGATTGCGACTACTCCTTTGATAATCACCAGCCTGAGCCGTAAATTCTTGAAGCGCAAGCGCAAAAGGCTATTTGACCTGCAAAAATGCCGAAAAACCAGGATGGAGGAAATCATTTGAGCTATAACGGTTGCGGCGGCAGCGCCTCTGACGCCCCACCGCAAAACATAGATGAAGATAAAGTCCAGGGCAATGTTTATGCCCACATTAATCAACAAGATATTCATAGCTATACGAGGATTACCTTCAGCACGAATAATAGTAGGCAGGCCAAAAATTATATATTGGAAAACTGATCCCAACAAAATGATACGAATAAACTCCCTGGCATATGGCAGTATAGTAGGACTGGCACCGAACATTAGCAATAATCGATCGAGAAAGATTAGAGACAAACAGGTTGTAACTATAGAAATAATAACAATTAGAGTAACTGCATTGCCTAAAATAGCTTCCGCTTCATCATGATTATTATCTCCCAGGCGGATGGAGACCAGGGCTCCCGAACCAATTGCCACTAACATGCCGAAGGCCAGTATAAAAAAGGCGATTGGCATAGTAGAGGACATGCCTGATATAGCCTCAGCGCCAACCACCTGGCCTACGAAAATCGTATCAATAACGACATAGATGGAAGTGGCCAAAGTGCTTATTATAGAAGGCAGCGAAAACTGCCAGAGCAAGCTGGATATCTTTTCTTCGCCCAAACGTCGGACATTGTTTTCCATAAAAATCCCCCTGATTTGTTTAACCTTTTTTCTTTTACATCACCTCTTGCTCAGCAAACTAAAGCCATTGATATAATTGAACCAAGGCAAGTAAACCTCTGGCGATCCTATTATTAAAAGCTGTATGGTTTCAGGGTTTTATAAATAAATACGGCCTTCATCCCCATCAACGGTAATAGTCTGACCATCTTGAACAGCCTTCATAATGCCGGGTACGTTAATTACCGCTGGAATTCCGTATTCTCTGGCAACGATTGACCCGTGCGATACATACCCTCCGGTTTCCATGACCAGGGCACAGGCTTTCAGAAACAGAGGAGTCCAGCCAGGGTCGGTAGAAGGAGCTACCAGGACCTCTCCAGCCTGAAGCTTATTGCCTTCACTAGGGTGGTTGATTAACCGGGCCACACCGGTGGCTTTACCTGCCGCGGTGGCGATTCCCTGCAAGTAATTACCTGAAGGATTGACAATTGGCTCTGAGAAGATAGGTGTTTCTCCTTGAATAACATCTGGAGGTATAAGCTTCTCGTTTTTCAGGTGATTGGCTATCCTGTCCTCCACCAGCACCTTGAGCCCCAAACCGTTCCATGCACCGCTTAAAACTGAAAAAATCTCGGTCCAGGTGCAGAAGAAAATATCAGTCTGTTTATTAATTAGACCTCGCTGAGCCAAACGATTACCCAGTTCCAAAGCCATTAGACGATAGGGTTGTAAAGCCAAAGCCAATACCGATTTACCCATTTCGCGCAGGCTGGATCCCCGCTGGGAATACTTTATGGTTTTACGAATTTCCTCATATTGTTCAGCTGGGAATAATGCGGCGATTTCCTCCCAGGCCTGGTTGAATGCTTCGCTTTGGCGAGCACGCCCACCAGCTATATCTGCAGTAGTTATGGTACTCCTGATGATGTCCAACAGGTAGGAAGGGTCTTCCTGCCATCGGGGGTTTATAATATCCAACTCATAGACGGCCCGGTGCCCGAATTCTTTTAAAAAATCACGGATGGACTGTTTAAACGGCGAGTTCTCGGGAAGCTGGCTTTCCCATGCCAGGGGGTCGAATTTCTCGGCAGTCAAGTATTTAATGGCATCCTCATCCTGACGGGCTTGTTCGGCCAATTCTACCAGGCGGTATCCATGATCGGCACTGGTTATAGCCGCTTCCCCGCCTGCCATCAGCCCGTTTATGACGCTGGTGGCTCTTGAACCCAACTTTGGATACAGGTTCTGCATGAACATACCCATCTCTGCGCCGCCTGCTGAGCCCAGGAAGGGATATTTTTCACTATAAGGCGTGATGATGCGACCCAGGGATTCAAACCGCTCAATAAACTCAAGATCCGGCAAATCCTTAAATCCATCCCCGGTCAATTTTTCAACAGCAGCCATAGCTTCGGCAATGGTATGGGGAGCCCTGGCTCCGGCCTCAGCCATCAGAGCCATGTTTTGCATGGCTGTTTTCTGCCTCCTTAAGCCTGCTTCACCTTGAAAGGGGTCGGGATCGTCTATTACCATCTCCGGCTGATGCCCTCCAAAACTGAAAGTAAGGCTTTCCGGTGGCAAGCCATGGCAATCGTAATAAGCCCAATACAAATTAGTCATATTACAGTACAAGCGACCATTAAATAATCGTGAAAATTGGAATCCTTCCGGCATGGGATACCCAGGTGCGGAAAAAACGCTAAACTGGATGATATCGATAATATCTTTCATTATCCTTCGATGTAAGGGCGATAATACCATAGGGATTGCATCACGGTAATTGCAATTAGACCATACCGAAGCCTGATTCTTAACCGCCTCCAGGGTATAATCCGGCAAAGCAGTCACCGGTCTGGCTTGCAGCAAGTAAAGTTCTTGACCGTCAAAAGCCCATTCTATATCCTGATGCTGCTCACCGTCGCCCAGGGCATCAAAGATGCGGGTAATTAATGTACCCAGCTTTTTTATATTCTCATCGTTTAGGGCTTGCTCGTTTGAACGGTCACCGCAGATTTCGAGGTATACTTCACCCCCGGCCCGGTTTCGGGTCAAACCTTGCTTGGCTCCCAATTGCTTGCTTTTTATTTCCGGAACTGCTGTGAAAACGCTTGGACTAAGAAAGTAGGTGTCAGGCTCAATGGCGCCGCTTACCACGGATTCGCCCAGACCGAAGTTGGCATTGATCACCAACATATCACGGCGGCCGCTCTGCGGGTCGCAGCTAAAAGCCACTCCGGATGCCTGGGCTTCTACCATCTCCATAATCACAACCGCCGGCAGCAATTCGAGATCGTTTATGTTTTTCTTGCGACGATAGGCTACAGCCCGGGGTGTCCACAGGGATGCATAGCAGTCCTTGATCGCATCCATTATATTGTCCAGGCTACTAACATTTAAGAAAGTATCATGAATACCGGCAAAAGATGCCTGCCCGGAGTCCTCGGCTGAGGCCGAAGACCTGACTGCCACTGCAATATTCTCTAATCCCTCAGCAGCCAGCCTTGCCTGGATAGCTTCGACAAGCGCAGGAGGTATTGCTGCATTGCTTATTTGCTCTCTTAAACGAGAAAGGATGTTTTCATCTTCACTCAGGTTCTCAAGGTTTACCTGACGTGAGACTCGGCCCAGGGGTTCCTTAAGCTGGTTGTAGTCAACAAAGTGACGATAAGCTGTGGTTGTAAGCACAAATCCAAGCGGAATTCTAAAACCATAACGGGCCAGCCTGGAGAGGTTCCAGCCCTTTCCGCCGACTTCATTTACACCTAACTGGAATGCCTCTTCCCAGGAGGCTATGTAGGCAACACATGTATTCTGCATAAAATCACTCCTTCTCTCACCAATCATTACTTTTATTGTACTATCAGAAAATATAACATTTTGTAAGGTTGATAGTATAAGTGCAACCGCGGTTCCAACGTCCAAGGATGGACTAGTGTCGCGGTGCCATGGATGGCAAAAAGCGACCACCATCGCCAGAGGCTCACTCTTCGGGCACTACTGATGCTCTCTTTCGTTCGCAATTAATGTTGCGGCGCAAGCCTGGTTTTCTTTACTCTTTCGCTTTCGCGCAGGCTCCATACAACACAAGGTCAACCAGGCGAGCGGTTTGTTCCCGAAGATCTACCTGAGAGTTGCCATTTAGCCAATCCAGAACCACAACCGTACGGAGCTGGTCAATATAGCTGAAGAGCAGTTTAATTGGGATATCAGCGCTTATTTCACCTGTTTCTTGACCCAGACTCAAAATATCGATTATAAGCTTCTGAGTACCAGTTGCTTCGAACTCCTGGGAGCTATCCTGCAAATAAGTTTTCGTGCGATACATTAGAACAATGCGGCATAAATCAGGATTCATTTCCAGCCAATCGTAGCGATTGTTGATGGCTGCTATCAGGCGCGATCTTGTATCAGGCAAGACAAGAAGCTTTTCCGACATTTCCTCGGCTTTGCCCTTCGATGTGCTTCGAACATATTCATCTGCAATAGCTTCTTTAACCGGGAAATAATTATATAGGGTTTTTCTGGCCACAACGGCTTCGGACGCAATCTGATCCATGGTTGTGTTGTCGAAACCCTGCCGCTTAAACAGCTCACCTGCTGCGGCTATAATTTTGTCACGAATCTCCTTCTTCTTTCTTTCAACCAGGCCGTCCACTGCTCACTCCCCCCAACATGTAGTTTTAATAATACTTACACACAGTATACGTTTACACTCAGTATAAAAATATTATCTCACCCGCTTGTATAGTTGTCAATAGGTTTTCGAAAAAGGCGATTCGCAGTTTAACAGGTCCGTGGTACTGATTGTGGGCGCTGGTCAGCTAAAAACCATTAAGAGCAGAGACGGAGCAGACACATGCAAAGGCAAAACATGATGTTGAACTTTTCTGCTCTAGCAGATTATATCAAGCTTTCATGGATGCCAAAGGTAACGAATGGCTTTTTCTTGCGGGCAGAGTCTTTTTACCATTTTGCTTCTCATATTGATGATGTTGATGATACGGGCTATAGAGATTACGGTGGTTGTTCACTTCACAAACAATCTCACGGGGAATCATTCCTATCATTGTTTATAAATCGCTTTAGAGGGAAAGCTATTTATCTATTGGATGAACCCGAAGCTCCGTCGAGACAGTTAGCATTTTTAAGGATATTACATAACTTGGCTAGGAGTGGAGATGCACAGTTTATAATTGCTACTCATTCTCCAATACTAATGGGTTATCCAAATTCTGTTATATTGAATTTTGATGACAATAAAATAGATGAAGTAGATTATGAAATGACAGATCATTATCAAATCACTAAGTATTTTTTACAGCATAAAGAAAAGGTCCTTGCGGACATATTGGATGATTAGCTTTAGATTAGCCTGGCAAAAAGTCTTTTTCTTAAGTGTTAAAGTTAATACAAATTATTACCCATTTCAAATATTAAACGGAGTATGCAAATCCACGGCCCAGGCATAACTGTCCGAAGGTCATAAAAGCATGTTTCAATATCTACCATGACCATCCTTTATAATCAACAAGGGTATTGAGAATTTCTATTTTCTCGTCAATTGTTTTTTGAGGGTTCATAATCGAAATGTAAGCGTATAGAGCATCTTTACTTAGAACAGTAGGTTGTAATTCGGTATACGAAGTTAGCTTCGGCAAACCTATCTTATTGCTTAACAAGTAGGTCCAGTTGTTGTTCCTGGCAAAGGCTAGTTTGCTGTATAGTGCTATCCTATCTATATTGCTGGTGGGTTGATTAGCTATATAAATAAGGCCGAGTCGGCTATCAGTTGACCTCTTATGATGGATGACGATTGTCTGTAATTGGTTGATAACATCCTTAGCTATAGGATACCATGGAACACTAGGGTTTGAGCCTGCCAGCAGCTCATTGAGACTTACTTCTCTGTCGCTGTTCGTTAAGTATGTGCTGGCAAGTTGGTTAAAGCCCTGTTTAATGCTTTCCAGTTTACTGTGGTTTATTTCAAAAGCTACCAGGTCTACTAAGGGTATCCTGTCAATGATCTCATAAATAATTTTCCTTGGGGAATGATTCGGGTAGTGCTGGAGCACTTCTATTAATTGATCAACTGGTAGTCCGTTAATCGGACCGTTAATAATGTAAGTGAGCACATTATTTACAGTTGAATCTTTATCTTTACCCACTTCGTACAAAACTTCGATACAGTTAAAATAGCAGATATCCAAAACTAATATGTCAATTTTGCAGCCCAGTTCATTACACGCCATGTTGATGGCCTGGCTCATCCCAGGGATACTCATGAGATAAGGCTTATTCTGGCTATAATCGGTCATCGCCCCCACGAATTGCCACCCGTGGCCGCCCAGGATTAACATAAATTGCTCAGCAGGGTATTGGCTCATGGCCCACTTGAGAAAGTCGTAAAGAATTTCCGGGTGGGCCATAGTAACTTTACCTATATCTTTTTGTAGTACCGAGCTACCCTGATTTACCAAATAACGTCTTACCCCTGTCCAACTTTCAGAAGGTATAGGAAAGTAGGTATCTGGTCTAAAGATGTTTACCAGTTTCCTTTCCTCCCGGCCTAGTTGCAGTAGGACATGGACTTTTTCATTGGAGCCTATTTTCTCAGCTAACAGCTTTGCCTGCCACATTTCTGGTTCAAGCTCGTTATTTCCATTGGCATAGACTAAAATCGTCCAATTAGCCTTTCCTTGAATTTTATTCAAGACTATCACTCCATATAAAATCAGAAGTCCTTATATGATTTCAAAGCGTACTTTTATAAATAAAGTTTTAGTCAACTTGCTTCGGACTTTATAGTGGATGATATTAAAACGAAGCTGTTTAACTAAAAAATTCGATACCACGGAACAGTTGAACGAAAGTTATTGAAATCAGACCATTTCCGATTTGACCAAGTCCATTTATTTGATTTGCGCCGTTATTGAAGGAGCCTCCGCCTCCGCCTGCGCCGCAGCCGCCGGTATTATCATTACCTCCGCCACCTCCGCCGCTGTAACCGCCGCCTCCGCCAGCCGAAGACCAGCTAGCTCCGCCGCCTCCGCCGTAACCGCCTGTGCCGGTGGATAATGAACCCGGGGCGCCCCCCTGACCAGGGTTAACAGGGTCACTTATTGCGGTACCGCCTTTGCCGCCGGTAAAACCGGGCATGGAATCCTGACCGTCGCCGCCATTAGTCAGAATACCTGCTCCGCCGCCTCCGCCGGCATCACCAAAAGCATTTGCGGCTCCTCCAGCTCCGCCGTTTCCGTTAATGCCGCCTGGCGATACTGCCCTGAAAAGGCTGGAGGTTCCGGCCGTACCTGTAGATGCGTTTGCTCCGTTTCCGGCGCAGCTTGCCGCGCCTCCGCCGCCCGCAGCAAGCATGATATTAGCTAAAGAAGCTGAACCTGTTCCGAGCCAGACGAAGGAACCACCGCCTCCGCCGCCAGAAGCTCCCTGCGGTCCGGAATCTGCCCCCATGCCGCCGACCAATATAGTCAGGGTTTCTCCCGGAGTAACGTTAAAATCTCCTTGCATAGATGTGCCAAGCCCACCCTGAAAGTTATTGTCTCCGGGACCGCCTTGTGCGCCGATTGCTTTTATAGTTACTGATGTTACAAACAGCGGAACCACAAAGGTTTGAAGTCCGCCTGTAAAATTATATGATACAGTTGGCATAAGCCGTACCTCCTTTTAAAGCATAAGAAAAAGTTAATTCCTTTATATTGTATTTTTACTGATTGAAAATGGTGCTATATCGGGAGACTAACTTCGAAAAGTCGTTCCTCTTGGGGGAAGTGTTCATTTGATTTGATGAGGTGTTCCATAAGTAAAAATTACGGAACTTAATTGGCGAGACGAAATGGAGTAGCATGGGTTAATGGTTGACTTGACCCCAGCCAGACATTATTCCGGAAGAGGACCATTTAATTATTCATGTGACACTGGAACAAACTGTACAACTTAATTTAGATGTAAATGGCAGAATATGATATTGATACATTGGGGGACATTTATCCTAGTTGGAAATAATCAATAGAACGAGCTCCTTCTAAAAAGTCCATTTGCTCAAGCAAACTATAGTTTCATATCACCAATAAACCAAGGGGACAAAAAGAACGCCCCTCGGTTTCCTTCTAGTAGAGCTCGTTAATTACTCATCACGTCCTCCTATTGGCAAGAGGAGAAAAATATGTAATATTTGTTTGGGGGAATAAAAATGGATGATAAGTTAAAAAAGCAAATTGAATTTATTGTCGCAGTAGATAAAATTAAGTCAATTGTCCGCCGGACAAAAATATTTGATGGGTCAAGGCTTGAGAATGATGCTGAGCATTCATGGCATATTGCACTTATGGCGATGGTTTTACATGAATATGCTAATGAAAAAGTTGATTTACTTAAAGTTATTAAAATGCTTCTCATTCATGATATAGTCGAAATTTATTCTGGCGATATTATAATTTATACGAATGATCCTCAAGATAAAGTTAATAAAGAACTTGAAGGTGCTGAAAAGGTATTTTCAATTTTACCTCATGAACAGTATTCTGAATTTATAGATATATGGAAAGAATTTGAAAGCCGTGAAACAGCTGAGGCTAAATTCGCAGCTGCATTTGATCGTCTAGAGCCAGTTATGCAGAATTGTTTCCATGATGGTTATGCTTGGGTAAATAATGGTATTAAGTATGAACAAATAATCAATGTAAACAAGCGCATAAGTTCTGGATCGGAAGAATTATGGAGATATGCTAAGACAATTATTGACGAATGTAAAGATAGAGGAATAATATGAATTAATTTTGAAATAAATTAATATATTAAACCCTGGCGTTGCATGAGAGATATAAAAATAGAAGCATACTAGAACTATCCGTCGGTGGACACATTGATAATTTACCTAGTTATCCCAGTTGCAATTTGTTCCAGGGTATCCCCAGCTATTATAGTCGGCTTCCCATAGGGGATACATATTGACATAGCTTGCCTTTAGACTATTAGTGGCAAAGCTGGTGCTGGTATAAATCATAGTCATATGCCCTGTTAAATAGGTAATCCCATTTATACAGGCATGCACCTCCCCGGATAAATCCTCCGCTTCATATTCACCGTCCTTTTCCACATTCAGCATGGGCAGACAATCATATGGAATTCCTGAAATAGCTTGAAAGAAGTATTGAGCCTGTGCTGCGGCGTCAACACCCGGTGTGAAAAAGTGATAAAAGCCAATATTTAACCCATGTGATTTGGCTTCCTGGTAATTCTGCTGCCAATAAGGGTTGATATATGAATTGCCCTCTGTGACCTGTATACATACAAGAGTAATTCCGGCAGCCTTTATGGCGCTGAAATCAAGGCCTTTCTGATGTTTTGAGACATCTATACCCGGATAATTTGAGTTTTCTGAATTCACTATAAACCTCCTTATATTTATATGGTGCCACGAGTACCCTTTTGACCCTAATTGCGTATATTATTCATCGAGTAAAATTCATATATGACAAGGCGGTCGTTCCTTACCCTCCTTGGCACCGCGACACTAGGCCATCCGTGGCCGTCGGAGGATTGAGCAATACTGGACGTATTGTGATTGACGACAACACAGTAATACAGGGATTTTACCGATGAGAAGATATAGAATTAGGGTTAACATGGTACTGGGTATGCTAACCTAATTGCCTTATGGTAAATAATACTACAATTATGGGTACACCCACGCTTTGCGTTGATATTTTATCAAAAAGCACCCGTTCAAAGGATATGGTAGATAAGCTCAATACTTATATGTCATCCGGTGAGAGGGAATTCTGGGTTGTCGATCCTTTTAAAAATTCAGTTATGGTCTATGGCTTTAAGGATTTTGAAATTGACGAGTATACCACCTGTAAACTCGGGGATACTTTAACTTCTTATTTTTTTGAGGGTTTGGAAATTCCAGTGAAATATTCTAGATATTAAAACATAATTCTAACAAAAGCCCAATAGTATTGGGCTTTTTTGATGGTCTGAGGCCGTCTTACAGACGGTCATTTACACACTTCAACCTCCGCCGTTGAAACCTACCGTAACCTGTTCATTGTCCACGATGACCGGAACCTTGGTGCTATTTGTAAGCTTCTTGATCTCCTGGATTCTTTCTCGGTGAACCGATAAATTTACTTCCTCAAATGGAACTCCCTGAGTTATAAAATGCCGTTTTGCTGCCTCACAGTAGGGGCAGCCGGTTTTTGTATAAATGATCAATGAGTTTGTCACCTCCTTAGCATACCAGCCAGCTTGAGACTTATACTATTCCATTTCTTTAAAACTAATTATCTCATACTTTTTCTCATATTCAGAAACATAACGCTTGATCAATGAGAAATTGGACGAATATTATTTGATTTTGTAATTAACTTGAAAATATGCACAGTGATTGACAAAACACGGTCAAGTGAGTATATTTATTTATAACTTAATAATTCAAAGGCAATGACGGAGAGAGTACGTTTCAGCCGAACTTTTCAGCGAGCCGGGGATGGTGCAAGCCCGGTACCAGTAGTCTGAACCCGAAAATCACTCCTGAGCTGCGGACCGAACGAGTAATCTAGTAGGCTCCGACGGGTTCCCCCGTCACAGGGAACGCATATGATAGTATGTTTGTATTAATGGGTGGTATAGCGAATGTCTTTAAGGCTTTCGTCCCTTTGTGGGACGGAAGCTTTTTTACTTTGAATGAATATATAATTGCCATATTTGTGGCATGAGGATGCCCGTGGCATAGCCACGAGCTCCACGCTTTTGGTATTTTGCTCCCGCGCAAAACACTCAAAATCGTCGAAAGGAACAAAGTACTGATAGGCGCTCTCTAAGGGAACAGATTCGGTGCGCCTATCTAGTAATTTTATCAATTGTAATGACTGGAGGGAAAAGCAATGGCAAGTAATGATATGGTAGAAATTCGCTGGCACGGCCGGGGCGGACAGGGAGCCAAGATGGCCTGCATGCTGCTGGCGGATGTAGCTGGTTTAGAAGGAAAATACGTGCAGGGATTCCCGGAGTATGGACCGGAACGTATGGGAGCTCCGATTACGGCTTATAATCGCATCAGTGAAAAACGGTGTACTATTCATTCCAACATTTACTATCCGGACTATGTGGCCGTGGTAGATGAAACTCTGTTGGACAGCGTCGACGTTACCGGAGGACTGAAAGAGGGCGGAGCGATAATCATTAACACTTCCAGCTCTCCCCAGGAGATGCGCGAGAGGCTGCAGGGATGGACCGGAAAAGTCTGTACCATAGATGCCCGCCGCATTTCGGAAGAGATTCTGGGTATAAACTTCCCAAATACCCCTATGCTGGGAGCTATGGTTAAGGTGAGCGGCGTTTTGGAAACCGGGCGCTTTTTATCGAATATTGAAGAATCCTTTAAACATAAATTTGCTGCCAAGCCCCAGCTTATAGCGGGGAACATGGCAACACTGAAAAAATCCATGGAGGAGGTGCAGGTAGGATGATTCATGCGAAGGATATCAACGAACGTACCCCCTGGCAGGATCTGACCCCCGGCGGGGAGATTTACGAACCAGGGACCGCACGGGCCTTCAATACTGGTACTTGGCGGACCGACACGCCCATTTTTCACGAGGAAGCATGTAAACACTGTATGCTTTGTGTTCCATTCTGCCCGGATAGTGCCATTCCGGTGAAGGACGGCAAACGTCTGGACTTTGATTATATGCACTGCAAGGGCTGCGGCATTTGTGAGAACGTGTGTCCCTTCCCGGCGATTACCATGATGACTGGAGGTGGAGCCATATGAGCAAACCCCTTTCCGGCAACGAGGCGGTAGCTTATGCCATTAAGCAGATAAATCCTGATGTCATGGGAGCGTTCCCGATTACTCCCTCCACAGAAATTCCTGAATACTTCGCCCAGTATGTGGCCGATGGCGATGTAAATACTGAATACGTAACCGTGGAGTCTGAGCACAGTTCCATGTCTGTATGCATTGCGGCTCAAGCTGCAGGAGCCAGAGCCGTCTCTGCTACTTCATCCTGCGGACTGGCATTGATGTACGAGCTTTTGTACGTGGCGGCGTCATGCCGTCTGCCTATTACCCTGGCCTGCGTCAATCGTGCCCTTTCAGGGCCAATTAACATAAACCATGACTACTCCGACTCTATGGGAGCCCGCGATAGCGGCTGGATACAAATCTATGCCGAAAACAATCAGGAGGCCTACGATAATTTCCTTATGGCCATGCCTATCGGTGAGACCCCGAGCATTCGTTTACCGGTGATGAGCTGTATGGATGGCTTCATTACCAGTCATGCCGTAGAAAATATGGAGCTTTTGGAGACGGAGGCAGTGCGCAAGTTTATCGGGGAATATAACCCTGAAAACTATCTGCTGAAAAAAGAAAATCCGCTGGCGGTAGGACCGTATGATGTGAGTGCCTATTACATGGAACACAAAGTCCTGGAGGCTGAGGCAATGAATGCAGCCAAAGCCCGCATACTGGAGGTAGCCGCAGAGTTTGAAAAGATATCGGGCCGGCGCTATGGCCTCTTTGAAGAATATAGGATGGAGGATGCCCAGCTTGCTCTGGTGCTGATCGGCTCCAGTGCCGGAACTGCCAAAGCAGCTGTCGACAAGCTGCGGGGGGAGGGGGTAAAGGCCGGGCTGATTAAAATCAGAGTATTCCGTCCTTTCCCAGGCGAGGAACTGGCACGGGCGTTGGCAGGAACCAGGGCCGTAGCTGTTATGGATAAGTCTGAGGGATTTTCGGCCAACGGCGGTCCATTATTTGCCGAAACCCGCAGTGCTTTGTATGATCTGAAGGAACGCCCGTATCTGATTGATATCGTTTACGGTCTGGGCGGTCGTGATTTTAAGACCGAGGATGTTGAGAAAGTGTTCGGCCGGTTGGCGGATATTGCTGTGACCGGCGAGACTGGACCGGTTTATACCCATATGGGACAACGGTCAAAGGAGGAGATAGCATGAGCACGGTATATAACCTGAAACGGGAAGTAGAAAAGCCGGTTCGTCTCACCGGAGGGCATCGACTCTGCGCCGGCTGTGGCGCCGGGGTCATTGTGTCAGGGGTTCTGCGTGCCCTGGATAAAGAGGACCGGGCAGTGGTGGTTAATGCTACCAGTTGTCTGGAGGTCTCCACCTTTATGTATCCTTACACTGCCTATATGGACAGCTATATTCATTCTGCTTTTGAAAACTCCGCGGCTACCTGTTCCGGAGTGGAAGCAGC
>CAYWFX010000044.1:19122-25226 GCA_964457945.1 uncultured Syntrophomonas sp. | reverse complement strand
ATAGTTTAGCTTATTTTTTAGTTTTATGTGTCTCACTCCCTGGGAGCATTATAATATTCCTGTATTTCTTGGTCAAGATTTCTTTTCTTAATCGAAAACTCATGATGCAAAATATTCTGAAGGCACCTTCGACTAAGAGCTGCACTAGCTTTGGGGCTATAATCAAGGAGCATATCCGCTTCCTTGAAATCTACTGCATATTTTTCTGGAACTACCTCTGGAACTTGATAATGAACCGAATATTTTGGATATACTATTGATTCATTTTTAACATCCCATAGATATTCTTCTCTAATAAATTCTCCATCTTTATTGGCATTATAACCACCATCGTCTAAGACAACTATTAGTTTTTTACATTGAGGGCAATATATAATTCTCACAGAGTATCCATAATGGTGACTTTTAACGCTTGGGCAAGTAGCTATTCTAACCGTTTCGTTTTCTTTAACAAAACCTGTTGAACAATATGGGCATAGCATGGTGATTTCCCCCTAATGGTAAAATGATAATTTAATATTTATCCTTATTAACAATCCTAATAATTAAGTGAATTGCTGCAAGATAAACATAAAACATCCAGCTTAGCCAAACTGCTTTATCATAATTCTTCTTTTGCGAGGGATTATTATGACGTACACAAAAATTATTAGCTATATTAAATAAATCGTTCTCATCTTTTGATAACATTTCTTCTTTAATCTGTGGCCGTATGTATTCGAGAACATCGGCTAATTCTCTCACAGCTTCTTTTCTATCTTCTATTGAGGATTTATGCCTTCTAAATTTTAAAATTGCCATCTTAACTTTGGAATTAACGCTTTCATTGTCATGATCTGGTAAATCAGCTTTAAATATATTATTTAAACCTTCATCACCTTTCCATAAAATTTCTCCATTTTCAGATAACTCCCATCCATCTTGATAGTCAGATAAGAAATCGTTAACTTCATCACGAAATTCTTTTCTTCCAGCATCCCTATCAAAAGTATCATAGTGCCATCCGCAGTTATTCCAGCTATGATAAGTCCCGTTTTCAGGCTTCGATATTAAGTCATAAAGCAGTTCTATCATATCAAATAAATCATCCTCAGTGTAATCGCTGTACATACTTGAGAGGGGCCAAAGCTGTTGCTTTCTCAGCTTTTTAAATATAAATGTTTCAATATCATCTCCAACATAACCTGATATATAACCAACATCTACGCAATAAAAACCAAATGCCTCTTGAAAATAATCTTTTTTGTTAAAACTTGAATATGTAGCATGAAATAGATTTCGTAATAAATCTAAATCGATGTTTACTACATTTGGATTTCTTCCAGTTCTGATTGAAAAGTATTTTCGTTCTTCCATAAATCCTCCAATAAGTTTGTAACAGAAAATAAAACTGGTTTTAAACCTGTTTCTTAATAAGTATGTAGATATCCCAACCAAACCATTATAGATTAAAAAGACTCATTATTAAGGGGCATTCTTAATATTAAGTCCTTTAACTGTCAATCATAACTAATAAAAATACCCCTTTGATCAATTGGGTTACCCCCAATAAAGACCAAATGAGCATACAAAATGTAATAATGGTTAATAGGCTAGATTTATTTAATATATTTAAGGAAATAAGTGCCCAAACAACGAAAATATATAATAATACAAAGAAAATGACTGAAGCAGTTAGTTGTAAATCATGAATAATATCTTGAATAACCTCCTTCTTATCGGGGTATTTGATAATCAATTTATTGGGCTTCAATATCGATAATAGGAAGGTAGATATAGATAATGTTGTTCCGAAAATAATACCCTGAAAATGCAATATAACCTCCAACATATGTTCATCAAGCGGATTCGGTAGAACCAAAATGCCGTTTTTATTGAGGAGATAAGATATAAGACAAACAGAAATTATAAATAAATGAGGGACATAATCGCTCCACAGTAACCTACCTTCAGCCATCCTTTTAGCAAAGCCATTATCAATTACCCCAATGACGATTAAAAATGGGATATTAATTATTTTCACAATAATTAACAATAGCTCTTCCATTACTCGTTTTTATCCTTTTCGTTTTTATCCTTTTCAATAATCTCTTTTAGCGTACTCTTAATATCGTCATCGTTTGGTTCCTTATTAAGATTTTTACTAACTGGAATAACTTGAGTTTTTGAGTCAGTCTCAATATTTCTCGTTTTTCCAGTTAATCTATCCCTACCTTTGATTACCCCTCTGCCTCCTCCTTTAAGTGTATATCGTATAAATTCAAGGAAATCGCTTGATTCCCTCACCAGACCATTTAGATAATTTTTGAGAATTATACCAATACCATCAGTATTAGTGTCATCAAATTCAGAAATGAGTGATTTAATTCGCTCCTCATTCATAAAATTTGGCCCAAACAAGTCGAATTGAGCCCTATAAATAATATCAAGTTGTTCCATTTCTTTATAAAAATTCTCTTGAAGAGGGATGGATTGTACATCAACATCTATTATTTGTCCTTCAAGTCTGAATCTAAATATTTTTTTCCATATGTATGAAATAGACTTTGAAGCTTTACATATTCTATATTGGTTATGTGTGTATATTCTTTGAGTTGAAAAATTAAAGAAGAAAGCCGTTTTATTTACAATACCATCAGGTAAATTTTTAATTTCACTAAGAGAATGTGCCGCATATGGTAATGTGGTAACATCTGACGCATAAGATATTTTATATAAATAGCCAAATAGCCACTTATTATCAAATGTTATATAACGGGTATCTCCTATACCCCAAGCATAATTATCATCGATTTCCCCAACAGGAACTAGTAATTCACTTTCAAACACATCTCTAAATAATGATTCTCTTGAAACATACTTACCAGTGAATATATCTGGTATTGGAATTAATTTTATTTGAACTAAAGCATTATAAAATTCATAGCCCATAATAACCTCCAAACAATTACTTTTCTGTATATTTTCTTATTACTACTTACTTCCACATAATTCCTGCTTAAACTTCATATTTTTCTATTTATTTACATAAAAAGCAGATCAAATTAATCTGCTCTAACATTTCAATATTCATTTATTAATATCTTTAAAAGCCGCATTTTTTAAAAGTAGAGCTTATACTAACCCCTAGTGCATCACATATCTTCTGAATATTAACTAACGAAACATTACGTTCTCCACGCTCAACATCACTAATATAAGTCCTATGTAAACCGCAAAGTTCAGCAAGGTCTTCTTGTGAAATCCCCTTTTTCGTTCGATATTCTCTTATGGCTTTTCCAAATCTTACTTTAATATCCATAGACTAAAAATAGTTTAAAGCATACTATAAGTCTATAGACTATAAGTGTCATTTTGGTATAAATGTTTTATAATCATGAATTATACAGTTGATATGGTTATAGAACTATTTATTTAGCTGTATAAGAAAATAACGAAATAAGGAGTGTGAAATATTGAATGCTTATTAAATAAAAGATACATGGAGGAATGAAAACAAATGGGGAAGTATAAAGTCATCAAAAGATACAAATTCAAATATTCAATATGAAACTAAAGTCACATATTTTAATGAGTTTAAAATTACAAACCGTTATCCAATTATGACTGAAGAAGAAATGCTAGAAAAACAAAAAGAGATTCTATATGAATTGTATAAATATTTTAATACGAAGGTTTGAAATATTTTACTTTTATGTCTAATGGTGATTCTCTTGATTGGATGAATCCAGGGGTTAATAGCATTGTAGACAGGGTTAGCAAAAAGGTTCATCCAGGGGATATTATACTAATGCACGCCAGTGACACCTGCAAACAGACTACCGAAGCACTGCCGATGGTTATAAAAAATCTTAAAGATCAGGGATACGAGTTCGTAACCGTTTCCGAACTGCTCAAATTGACTGCAGAATAGACAAAAAAAAGTGGAGCCATTTAAGTTCTCTCCTTAAATGGCTCCGGCTTATTGTTGGTCTGTTTCGTCATCATCAATGTGTTCCAAACCAATGTCTCTAAGAATCTCATCAATTAACTTCTTATCCACTCTTTATCCCTCCCTTCACTTACTCCTTTTTACCCTAGACTCATTCTATTCCTATTATATTAAATTTAGAACAAAAAAATGATAATTTTCTGTACTTTATATTAAGATTGGGTTAATTCTTAATATATTTATCATCAATAGTTTTGCTTACCTGGCCTAGTTTTTCCAAGCGTTGCAGGTGTTTTAAAATCATCATCTTATGCCAGAATAGTACATGCTGGTTCCTTTGCTCCCATTCGTTGATGAAATCTTGGTCAGCAATATCATCAATACTCCGAGGTTCTGTAAGATAATTCAGTATTTTCTCTTCTCTTTGCAGGGCAATATCAAGATATGCCAGTAACAAATCCTCCACCCCAGAGTCGAAAACCTTTCTATGTGAGCTTACTAATGTTTGCGGTTTAAGTGCAATTAATTTGTGAATGGAATGTATGATATCGTCCAAGTCGCAAAATTCGTTTCCATACCAGGGACCGCGTGGGGAAACATCAAGGTCAGCTGAAAAAAGAATACTCTCCTGCGGAAAGAAAAAGGCATAATGTCCCGGAGAATGTCCCGGGGTATGCACGGCAGTAAAAGTTGTTTGCCCCAGGTTAAAAACATCGCCATCTTTAAATACCCCGGCTAATTCAACGGCTTGAAATCCCAGGTATGAAGGCACGTCATCTGGCAGTTCCAAAAGCTTTTCCCAATTTCCACTTTTTTGGCTGCCCATTAATTCCTGCCAGCGATCATAACCAGTAGATTTTATATATTCAGCCTCATCCTGGAAGGCCCACGCCTCTTCTCTGCCCGCCATTTTCCGGGCATTGATGAAGAAGCTAATCCCATTAATATGGTCGAAGTGATGATGGGTAAGCAAAAGCAGCTTAATTTCTTCCACCGGGGTCGACGCATAGGCACGTCCCCCTGAACCCGCATCGATCATGGCCTTCACTTCGTCGTCGATAAATATTGAGTTGCTGTATGGAAATACGGCTTTGGCCTCCGGCCTTACCACCTTAATGTGTTGGGTTAATTCTATTATCATCCACATTCCCCTATCTTTAAGAAAAAGCATTCTCACAATAAAGTCCGGGCGTAAACCCGGACTCTATCTAGTAGACATCAATCCAATTTTTCAATCATTTCCAGTACCATATCAAAAAAGTAATGCATATCTTCCTTATCATTTACTCCTGCTTTAAAACCTATCTCAGGAAATCTTCCCATCCCATTTATTTTGACGTTAACCAAATACATGGCTTGATCTATCTCTTCTTCCATACTCTCCAGGTCCATTTCGTCCCATTCATCTTCCTGAAATGCATCCTCAGGGAACTTAGAATTGCCTGGGCCTGGAATCTCATCGCTGTTTTCTACAATTTGAGATACGATCCACATCAGCTCAGTTAGATTCATGCCAAGTTCTTCGCTCAGATGTAATATTTCATTGGCAACCGGTGTAATTTTAAGTAAATCTGAAAGATTGACCGGATCTCCTTTCCCCCATCTATTCTTCATAACATCACCTCCGCATCTATTTGCCATAGGGCCCTAGTCTTGAGGTCACAGTTCAATGCCCATAATTCATTGTACTTCTATTAGCTAAATTATATGTGAAGACGCCATGAAAAAACAGTCTATTTTACCTGCGGCTAAGGTTTTTAACCGACTACAAAATCAAACTGCCCATCTATTCGCGCTTCTAGCTTCTACAGAACTAAGCTGTAGATTACAAACTATAGCATGAAAATTAAATCATTGCAATACTTGGGGCCAAGCGCGAGAAGTGGTAAAATGTAGAAGTATCCTGTAGGACAAACAGGTACTTGATAAAAATACAAGCGAGGAACTTTCAGATGCGTTTATTCAAAAAAAATCAGCACGAAAATGATCAGATCTACGTGGATGAAAATAAGAAAATCCGTTTGTTAAGAATTAACTTTGGCAAAGAAAATATTGAACAGCTTAAGAGCGGTGTAAATGATTTTAAAAATAATTATAAACAGTATATTAAAGAATTCCATTGGCGCCAAAAAACCTTTTTGTTTGCTTTACTGGGAGGGCTGGCGGTTGGTAT
>CAYWFX010000044.1:0-19022 GCA_964457945.1 uncultured Syntrophomonas sp. | reverse complement strand
ATTGGCGCCAAAAAACCTTTTTGTTTGCTTTACTGGGAGGGCTGGCGGTTGGTATCGGCCTTTCCTTTTTAAGGTAAGGGACTAAAAAGCATATATATTTTACCCAATACTTATAAAGAGGTTTTTTTATGTTAGTGAACGCTTCCGAGGAACTTAAAGGTTCCTTATATGTTTTCTTCTCTGCCTCAATGTACTCAACTCTTCCTATTTTAGGAAAATTCGCTTACTCAGCAGGCCTTGGACCCAGTAGCATATTACTGTTGCGTTACTTTTTTTCTTTTATCCTATTGGCATTTCTAATCAAACTGTTCAGGCATGGTAAAGTTCTCTCCCTGTCTCCCCTAGTTGTAGCCCAGGGTATATTTCTGACTAGCTCAGGTTTGTTCTATTTTTACGCATTAAAAACCCTCTCGGCTGGTTTGACAACTGTAATCCTTTTTGCCCACCCGGTTCTAGTTGCTGTCCTAGCCATTGTTATTTTTAAAGAGAAATTTGTTCCCCAACTATTTGCAGGGCTGGTCTTAGCCCTAATTGGTATTGGCCTTATTTCAGGACTGGGCGGGAATACGAACGACCTATCCGGGAGCGGTATTTTCTTTGCCATCCTGGCGTGCCTCTGTTACACCTTTTACAGTTTGATCGGACAGAAAACGGTTTCGAACGCCGGGACCCTTTCAATTACTGCCACCTTGTCATTGCTAGCGGTAATAATTATTATCCCTATATACCATAATGACTTAGGTTTCATATACAGCCTAACCCTGCAGCAAATCATCATAACTCTGGCCATTGCTGTTATGAATACTCTCTTGGCGGTATTTTTCTTCCTGAAAGGACTACAAAAGATAGGCGCATCACGGGCTACCTTAATCAGTACCGTTGAACCTGTTTTATGCTTGTTGATGGCATACTTGATCCTGGGTGAAACCTTGAACCGCTTAGAACTCACCGGCTCAATCCTGGTCTTGGTGAGTATGCTGTTGGCAGTCTACTCCCGCCCAGAATCTGTTACTAACTTATAGATTTCTTGCTCAATCTGACGTATATTTTCATTTTGCAAATTTCTTTCTTGATGGGGAATATCGTTGCTAATTATGCCCTTAACTGCCCCGGGTCTTTCGGTTAAAACATATATTTTCTCACCTAGGAGCAAGGCTTCATCGATGTCGTGAGTAACAAAAAATGCACTTCGCTTGTCCATTAGCCATAAACTAATAAAAGCCTGCATCAAGACCGTTTTCAACTGCAAATCCAATCCCTTGAAGGGCTCATCCATTAACAGAATATCGGCCGGATAGGCAAAGGCCCTGGCGATAGATACCCTTTGCTTCATTCCCCCACTCAGCTTGTCGGGATAATAATTCTTAAAATCCCTAAGACCGACCATATCTACATAGCGAGTAATAATTTCAGTCCGCTGACTCTTGCTTAAACGATCCTTTAGAACGAAATCAATGTTTTCCTCCACCGTTTTCCAGCGCAAAAGCCTGGTCTCCTGGAACAGGTAACTTATGATTTTATCCTCAAAACCAGATATTTCACCCTGGTCAGCGGGAAACACCCCGGAAATAATATTTAACAAAGTGGTCTTCCCGCAACCTGAAGGCCCCAGTATACAAATCAGTTGATGTTCTTCCAGCCTCATACTCAAGTCCTTCAGAACATATAGATCTCCAAACTTTTTATGTATGTTACTTAGTATAAATGCCATCAGTTTTAGCCCCACGTCCTAAATTTATTTTCCAAGGTATTAAGTAGATACTCAAAAATGAAACTGATAATAATAGTAACTACAGTCCAGGCAAAAACCTGGGCAGTTTCTAAATCAATCTTGGCAATCATAAGATTGGTGCCAATCGCAAAAATGGGCTGGCTTAATATTTCCGCGGCAATAATAACCTTCCAGGTAATTCCCATGGCATTAGAAGCTCCCGCCAACAGGTAAGGCAGAATAGAAGGAATATATAGCTCGAACACAATTCGCCGAGTTTTGACCCGGTACATATGCGCCATTTCCAGCAATTGTTGGTCAACATTCTTTATCCCAGCCACAACATTGCTATAGATAATGGGAAATATCATTAGAAATGTAACAAAGATAGGCACTATATCGCTTTGAAACCAGATGATCGCCAGAATGACAATGGACATTACCGGGGTGGTTCTAATCACAGTTACCCACGGTTGCAGCAGCCAGTAAACAGGTGCGCTAAAACCAGCGCCAAACCCTAACAGCAATCCCGCCGCACAGGAAATCAGAAATCCTATCAGTCCCCGGCCAATGGTTGCTCCTACCGAAGGCCAGAAATTAGCATCATTAATAACCATCCATAATTTAGCCAGGGTTATTTCCGGAGAGGGCATTATTATTTCCTGGTTCCAGAAGACAGCTAGAAGCTTCCATACTAGCAGAAGTACCAGTATGGAAGCCAGAGTGAGCAGCTTATTTTTGGTAGTAGAACTTAGCATCCGGTAGTTTCCCTCCTATAGAATCAGGAGAAAATTCCAGGAGTACCTGCAGGTATTTCTCTACTGCTGTCTTTGCATCTGTGCTGCTCATATAGCGCAGATTACATCTGGGGATGGCTGATGCTGCAATATCAGCCGGTATGCCAATATCATGCTTGGTAACCAGTTCTCCCGCTTCAGCAGGATTCTTATTGACCCAATCTATGGAGTTAGCATACTCCTGCAGGAATTTAGTCATTATATCTGGATGTTTGGCGGCAAAATCCGCTTTTACCACCAAACATGTCTGGGCAAAAGGCACATCAGCACCATTAATCCGAGTCCACTCCTTTTGCATATCTAGGGCTAATTTCATATTCTTATTCTTACTGAGTACTGTAGAAACCCATGGTTCAGGCAGGACGGTGATTTTGCTATTACCCGCTATAGCCATCTGAGCCTGTTCTACTGGGCTGGAAATATACTTAAGGGTCATATCCTTATCAGGGTTTATTCCGTTTTTACTGAGCAGATACCTAAATACCACATCGTACGCAGCGCCTTTAGAGGCTGTATCAATCTGTTGCCCCTTCAAATCAGCCCAATTATTAATGGTAACTCCATTGGTAAGAATATACATGACTCCCCAGGTATTCATAGCCGCAATTTGATAGCCAACCCCTTTGTTATATAGATTGGCGGCACTATTGGTAGGAATCGTGGCTATTTCTATTTCTCCCTTCAGCAACTTAGGATTAAGCATATCAGGGGTTTGTTCAACCAGGTAATCAACCTTTACATTATCGCCCAAAGACGGTTTACTCTCCATCATCTTTATCATTCCTACAGCCGTAGGCCCTCTCAAGACTGCTACCTTAAAGCTAACCTCCTCCTTCGGAACTGTTTTCTCAGCATTGTCCTTCTTAGCCGAAGAGCAACCCGCGACAGACAAGATAAATAAACCCAGCATCAACCATGTCAACATCTTTCTCTTCACTTTCCTTCTCCTTTCCAAATACCCCATTTTATTTAGCTATTTATTCAGATTCGGCACTATTCCTAAAATTACCTTTTTACGAGCTGCATTTTGCCTAACTAGATTAAAACAAACTTCTTTTTCAAAAGCAACTTTGCTTTAAATATGATTAATCTTTCCTATGCAATTTTTGGTTTTTCGATATTTTTCATATATAATACTGAACTATAGGAAACTAAACCCCCTTTAATTATTAATGAAGTGAGTGATATTTGTGGACATGATAATCAAGCCAATAAAGAATCTTGAATCAATAATAAACATACCCGGAGATAAATCCATATCTCATCGCAGCGTAATGATCGGGGCTATCGCTGCTGGAATTACGGATATAGAAAATTTCCTGCCAGGAGAAGACTGCCGAAGTACGGTGCGTTGTATTCGGCAATTGGGCATCGAGGTTGATGAAATTAGCCCGACCCATTTACAGGTTAAAGGAAAAGGTCCAGGCGGATTAACAGAACCTGAAAACTATTTGGATGTGGGCAATTCAGGCACTACCATCCGTTTACTCTCCGGCCTATTGGCAGGACAGGATTTTTTTTCACTCTTAACCGGAGATGCTTCGATACGCAGACGCCCTATGGCCCGGGTGGCAGAACCCTTACGGCAAATGGGAGCCCAGGTATGGGGTCGCAATGATGGACGTTGTGCTCCGCTGGCTATCCGAGGAGGCCACCTAAAAGCAATAGATTATCACACCCCAGTAGCCAGCGCCCAGATAAAATCCGCACTTCTTCTGGCTGGATTGTATGCCAATGGTGATACTGCCGTCACTGAACCCGCCCCTTCTCGAGACCACACTGAAAAAATGCTGCAGGCTTTTGGTGCCAACATTCAAGTAAACGCTTTAACTACCGTCGTCAAAGCCAGTTCCTTAATTGCCAGGCAGGTAATTGTCCCTGGCGACATTTCTTCGGCCGCCTTTTTCTTGGTGGCCGGAGCCATAATTCCCGGGTCAAGAATGACCGTAAAAAATGTAGGCTTAAATCCTACCCGCACCGGAATACTGGATGTACTTGAAGCAATGGGTGCCAGGATAACAATTACTAACCAGCAGGAGAGTTCTGGAGAATTAATGGGAGATATCACGGTAGAAGGTCAAGATTTAAAAGGGGTCACCATCGCTGGTGATTTGATTCCGCGCCTAATTGATGAAATTCCGGTTTTAGCTGTAGCTGGAGCAGTTGCTGAAGGCAAGACCATTATTAAAGATGCCACCGAATTAAAGGTGAAAGAGAGCAACCGTTTAAAAGCAATTACCATAGAACTTACCCGCTTTGGAGCAGATATTCAAGAAACCGATGACGGCTTGATAATAAACGGCCAGCGTAGCTTCAAAGGAGCTGTCTGCAATTCTTATCAGGATCATCGGATTGCTATGGCCTGTGCATTGATGGGCCTCTTGGCCTCCGGCCAGACGGTAGTGCAAGGAGCGGAGTGCATAGACATTTCTTTCCCCGGTTTTCAAAACATATTGACTAGTTTATATATTTAGGAGTTGTCTTACTTGGATTTGGCACGTCTATATAGTTAATTAAAGGAGTGGGAAATAGTGAGGGTTGAACTGGGTGAGCGGAGTTATGATATTTGTATTGGGGAAAACTGGCTCCCAAGACTGAGAGAGCTGCTAAGTTTTATCCCTAAAACTTCGCAAATGATAATGATAACAGATGAAATTGTTTTTAATCTATATGGTTCCCGTGTGTTGGAAATCCTACGGAGTGCCGGTTTTAAACTCGAACCGGCAGTAATATCCGGAGGAGAAGGATGTAAGAACCTGGCCACAGTGGCCTGGCTCTATGAGCAGATGGTAGCCATGGGCCTGGATCGTAAATCCACCGTCCTGGCATTAGGCGGTGGTATTGTCGGAGATATAGCCGGTTTTGCAGCAGCTACTTATATGCGAGGTATTGGTTATATTCAGATTCCCACCACCGTTTTGGCCCAGGTGGACAGTAGCGTGGGAGGAAAGACCGGGGTAAATCTGCCCCAGGGTAAAAACCTGGTAGGCGCATTTTACCAACCCGGGCTGGTTTTTGTGGATGTCGCCTTTATCGAGACCCTGCCGGAAAGAGAATATTTAACGGGTCTGGCCGAAATTATTAAGTACGGAATTATTTGGGATCAGGATTTATTTTACTATCTGGAAGAAAACCGGGATAGAATAAAGTCTCGGGACAGCGAGTGCTTAATGCATATTACTTCCCGATGTTGTTCTATTAAAGCGGAAATAGTAGCTCAAGATGAAACCGAGAGCGGTCTCAGAGCCCTTTTAAACCTGGGGCATAGCTTCGGCCATGCTTTTGAAGCCCTGACTAACTACCAGAAGTTTACCCACGGTGAAGCGGTAGCGGTGGGAACAATCTATGCAGCCCGACTGGCCTATCACTTGAACATTATTCCGGTGGAGGATTTAAACCGAATTACAAACTTGATCAAATTTTATGCCTTGCCCGTTTCTTTCGGAGACCTAAACAGCCAGGATATTGTGCTGCAAATGCGCAAGGATAAAAAAAATGTAGGCGGCAAAATTCAGCTCATCTTACCCACGGCTATAGGAGAAAGTAAGATTTTTAACGACGTTAGTGAAGACAATGTAGCCATGATTCTTGATTTAGATCGCTAAGGTTAATAAAGCGTTTGCACTATTCCTTTCTTTGTGTTATAGTTTTTAGTAATTTCATTGATATTAATGACGATGAAGGAGCAAAGTAAGTTAAACTCAGCTTTTCAGGGAGAAAGCGTCACCGACTGTAAGCGCTTTTAAAGTGTGATTAACCGAAGTTCTCTCCGGAGTTGCAGGTTGAATTCCCCTCTCGGGGATGTGTAGGCTGAGCCGTAGACTTCCAACGTTAACAGGAAGAGGGTATCGGAACAGTAGTTCCCGCACCTTTTAAAAAGAGCGGATTTGCATATAATGCGAATCAACTTGGGTGGTAACGCGGTAAGCGAGAGCTTTTCGTCCCTTGGGATGAAAGGCTTTTTTGTTTTGTGTGATAAGGAGAACTGTTTCCCGTACCTTTAATGAGTGGGTCCCTGCGGGGATCAATCAGGGTGGTACCACGGAAGCCCATAGCTTTCGTCCCTTTGTGGATGACAGCTATGGGCTTTGTTGTTTTTTGTTCTCTATTAACTATTTTAAAGGAGGAATTAGTAATGGTAATCGTCATGAATATTCAGTCCAGCAGCAGTGAAATTCAATCAGTCAATGATAGACTAGCTAGTCTGGGTTTCAGAACTCAAGCCATCCAAGGGGTTAAGCGTATTGTTATCGGAGCAGTGGGGGATCAACATACTGCTGATTCTTTACGGAGTTTAGAACAAATGCCAGGGGTGGAAAAGATCGTTCCTATAATGAAGCCTTATAAACTAGTCAGCCGGGAAGCAAAGGAAGAAAACACCATCATTAATGTACGAGGAGTATGTATTGGCGGAGAGTCAGTAACTATCATTGGCGGGCCTTGTGCCGTAGAAAGCCGGGAACAGCTATTAACTGCGGCCCGCCAGGTTAAAAAAGCCGGCGGTCATGTAATAAGGGGGGGAGCTTTCAAGCCCCGCACCTCACCATATAGTTTCCAGGGCATGGAGGAAGAAGGTCTAAAAATTTTAAGAGAAGCTTCTCTGGAAACAGGTTTACCGGTTGTTACGGAAGTTATTGATGAACATAGTCTGCATCTATCCATGGATTATGTAGATATCATTCAAATAGGAGCCAGAAATATGCAAAACTTCCGCTTGCTTAAGGCTGCCGGACAAACTGATAAACCCATCCTATTAAAGCGTGGTATGTCTGCTACTATCGAGGAGTGGCTTATGGCTGCTGAATATATAATGTCTGAGGGTAATGGAAAAGTCATTCTTTGCGAGCGTGGAATTCGAACCTTCGAAACAGCAACCCGCAACACCTTGGATTTAAGCGCCGTGCCAATGGTTAAAAGGCTCAGTCACTTGCCAGTCATTGTTGATCCCAGCCACGCAACCGGTGACCGGCAGCTGGTTTTGCCAATGTCCTTGGCTGCTATAGCATCTGGAGCAGATGGTTTAATCTTAGAAATGCATCCAGAACCGGCCAAAGCCCTGTCTGATGGGCCACAATCACTTACCCCGGAAGATCTGGAACATTTAATGATTCAATTGCATAAAATTGTACCCGCAGTGGGCAGACACATATCAAAGAATGTTATAGGATAAGAAACATTGAATAGAAAGTGAACAACAGAACCGTCCCCTTGTTCACTCCCTGTTCAAACAAAGAAGGAGCAATGACAAATGAAAAGTAAAATGGCATATCTAGGGCCACGCGGCACTTTTTGCGAAGAAGCAGCTCTCCGCTGTACTAATGAAGATAGTTGGGAACTCGTTTCTTACTCTTCTATAGAGTCGGTATTCTCGGCTGTTAACCGGGGAGAAATAGATTCGGGGATTGTACCCATAGAAAATTCTTGTGAGGGAGCGGTCAACCAGACCCTGGACTTGCTGGCCTACGAATATAATTTGAAAATATCCGGAGAAGTTCTTCTGCCAGTTAAGCAAAACCTATTAATTCGGCCTGGTTTAGAGCTTAAAGAAATATCCCGTATAATTTCCCACCCTCAGGCTCTAGCCCAATGCCGAAGGTATCTGTCTGCAAATTTTAATGACATTGATTTTATAGATGTCACCAGTACTGCAGAAGCAGCACGACGGGTAGCAAATTCTCCTGAACCCTGGGCAGCAGTAGGAACTGAGGGGGCTGCCCAGGCTTATGGGCTGGCAGTAATGAGCTCAGATATTCAAGATCAGCTCAATAATGAAACCCGTTTTATTATTCTTTCCCAATGTGCAAGTGGGGCCTCCTACTTGCACATTGAAAACCCTAAGACTTCCCTTTTGCTTTATTTACTGAACATACCCGGTGCATTATTTAAAGCCCTGGAGCAATTCTATTTAAATGATATCAACCTAAGTAAAATCGAATCCCGGCCTGCTCAAACCAGGATCGGAGACTACCTGTTCTTCATTGATATAGAAGGACATCAGCTAGAACCTCGTGTTAAGAAAGCCCTGGAGGGTCTAAAGACATTAGCTCATGATGTACGAATACTGGGATCATATCCCTCAGCAACTGGCAGATCTAATTGTTTGCACGATGATATATCGCTATAATACTAACCATATAGAAGAAATAGAAAATAGGAGGACTGCTTATGCCATTCATTAATGTGAAGATGATACAAGGACGCACGTTAGAACAAAAACGTGAGCTTGCTGAAGTTCTAACCCGAGAAGTGGTGCGCATCCTGAATGTGAAACCCGAAGTAGTTGAACTAGTAATTGATGAATATCCCAGGGAAAATTGGGCAAGTTCGGGTCAGCTATACTCGGATAAATAGTACCCGGAAGGTTATTACTCAGGTGGAATACAGCGCGAACAAAAATGGCAAGCAGAGGATCGATTCCTATGCTTGCCATTTTTAATTAGCTTAATAATTTCTTACAAGTATTCAGACGAATCTCTTAATCACCAATCGGTTTTATGAGATTATCAAAACGCCATTATTGTGGGCTTATCACCCCCTTTTGAAACAGCTCAATTTTCCTCCCAAAAGCACCAAATAATTTAGCTTGACACTAGGTATCACAAAAAAATACACTTAGTGAAGTATAGCATTGTGTTAAGAATTTATAGAGAGTTGGGAGAGGATAATTGGTATGGTAAATATTATTGTCAATGGCATCAGCACATCGGTTCCGGACGGTTATACCGTAATGCAAGCTGCCGCAACAGTCGGATTTGAGATTCAGTCACTGTGTAGTCACCCCGACCTAAAAGTGAAGGACAACTGTAAGGTATGCGTAGTTGATATCAATGGGGAAATGAAAACTGCCTGTACTGAACTGGTAGCACCAGATATGGTTGTAAAAACCTTCACACCCCAAATTATTGAAGAAAAACGGAAAAACCTTAAGAAGATTCTATCCGTTCATCCCCAGGATTGCCTTAATTGTGCCCGCAGCCTAAATTGTGAATTGCAATCATTAACAGATACCCTGCTTATTCGTTCGTTTGATAACAAAGCCCTGCACCTTCCTAAGGATACATCTACTCCGTCTTTGGTTCGCGATCCCTCCAAATGCACCCTGTGCGGTAGGTGTGTTGAGGTCTGCAACGATATTCAGACAGTAGGTGCCCTGGAAATCAAGGACGGAATACCCCAGACAGTTGACGGCAAACTTTTAATCGATACTTCTTGTGTATTGTGCGGACAGTGCGCCCTGGCTTGCCCGGTAGGCGCTATCATTGAAAACGAAGAAATTGATAAATTCCTGGCTGCAGTAGCCGACCCGGATATGGTTGTGATCACTCAGATCGCCCCGGCAGTAAGGGTAGCGGTAGCGGAAGCCGTTGGTCTGCCTACCGGTTCTTTGGAGATGCTGAAATTTGTGGCTGGTTTGAAACAGCTTGGTTTTGATTATGTATTCCACACTAACTTTACTGCTGACCTCACCATTCTAGAGGAAGGCAACGAGCTGTTGCAGAGACTGAAAACAGGTGGGACTCTGCCCATGATCACTTCCTGCAGCCCTGGTTGGATTAACTTTATCGAGACCTTCTATCCTGAGCAATTAGATCATCTGTCTTCCTGTAAATCACCTCAGCAGATGTTTGGCCCCTTGGCCAAAACTTACTGGGCTGAGAAAATGGGCATAGATCCATCTAAGATTTACTCGGTATCCATCATGCCCTGTACCGCTAAGAAATTCGAAGCAGCTCGTCCCGAAATGAACTCCAGCGGTTATCGGGATGTAGATCTGGTTCTTACTGTCCGTGAAGTGGGCAAGCTGTTCAACATGGAACAGTTAGATTTTGCTAAACTTGAAGATGGCAAATTCGATTCCTTATTGGGAGCATATACTGGCGCAGCCGTTATCTTCGGTGCTTCCGGCGGAGTTATGGAAGCCGCTCTCAGAACCGTTTATGAAGTAGTTGTCGGCGAAACCCTGGAGGATGTAAACTTCACTATGGTACGTGGTTTCGATGGAATGAAAGAAGCCGAAGTAGACCTGGCAGGAACCAAGGTTAAGGTTGCAGTAGCCAACTCCTTGGGTAATGCTAGAAAAATTATGGATGAAATCAAAGCCGGAACCTCCCCCTATCACTTCATCGAGGTTATGTGCTGCCCTGGTGGTTGTATCGGCGGCGGCGGTCAGCCCATTCCTTCAACTATAGAGAAGAGAAAAGAAAGAATCGACGCAATTTACGCAGAAGATGCTGGATTGCCGATACGTAAATCTCATGAGAATCCAGAAGTCAAAGTCCTTTATGAAGATTTCCTACATGAACCCCTGGGGCATAAATCCCATGAATTACTGCATACCCACTATCATCCTCAAAAACAATAATTAATATTTACAACTAAAATTCAAAATATACCAGGAGCGGAATAAGCTCCTGGTATATTTCCTTTTCTGCCAAATTGATATTAACCGGCCAGCTTCTCTGGATCTTCCTTCTCTTGCTTAGCCCACTGCTCTCCGAACTCGTCTTTCCCCCCTAACCAATAATGACCGTTTGGCTAGAACTTTCCCAACTCACCTGATGTCCGAGTGATTCGGCCAAATCCCTTACAGGTGCAAAAACATGATTATCAATCACTACCCCATTGATAATTGCATTACTAACCACAATTCTAACTTTTCCTGCAGTACTTACAGTAGATAGTGGTTGAACCAGCACAGTATTGGTATTGCTATCCCAGTCGATTTGACTCCCCAGAGCCTGCCCCAGTTCACGTACCGGAGCATAAGCACGATTATCAATGACAATCCCAGTGATGAGCTTATTTCCAACCCTAACATTCAAATGGGATTGAACTGGTGAGTTTTGAATAGAGTTTAGGTCTACAAATAGTCTATTCCAAGGAAATTCCTGCCCAGGATCGTTGGGCCGGTTTACTGAATCCACGCGATAATGCCCAATAACGTGATCTTGATCTATCGGTATATTCCATCTGGAAATTAATTGTTGATGTAACCATAGTGTTGCCTGATATTGCTCTTCAGTAAGAGACTCACCAGCAAGCGACTCATGTTCAATTCCCAAGGTATAATAATTTGGATTTGTTCCATCGTAAAGAGACCAATTTGGTTTATTAACAATACCAGCATGCCACGCTGTATCCTCATCCTTAACCAGTTGAAATATTTGGCCCGTCTTAGTAACCAGATAATGCGCACTTGCCTGGGCTTGAGGATTGCATAGCCAGGATAGTGCCCCGTCAGCTGCACCAACTGTTATATGGTTGACAATTGCTATAATTTTTTTCCCATTTCGCCCAGTTCTAAAATTTGGAGAAGGATGATAAATCGTTTCGTAACCCACTTAAAGATCCCCCCTTCAATCAGCTCTTACTTTAATGATATGCTGCTGCACTGGAATTTGTTCCCATTCATAATTCATATGCCCCTTACTACCTAAAAGCTTTTGTCCACCAAAAATACTTCGAAATAATATTCAGATGATAAACACTTAAGGACATAAAAATAGACAACGGTTATAGCCGTTGCCTGTTCCATGCCCTTTTTATAGTAACTATAAGAAATAAAATGCAATAGCAATTATGAAATAAGCTGCTACCAAAAGTGCACCTTCGAGCCAGTTTGATTCGCCATCCAAGCTTATGAATTGAGCGATCAGAACGGCTAAAGCAACTACTACTATCTCATTATAGTTAAACATCATGGTCATAGGAGTACCAAAGCCAAAGCTTAAGAAAACCAATACCGGAGTTATCAGCATAGCAATCTGGGTACTGGAACCCACTGCGATTTCAAAGGAAAGATCCATCTTGTTTTTAAGCGCCATGGTTATCGCCGTAAAATGTTCGGCTGCATTACCAATGATAGGTATAATAATAATACCAATGAAAAACTCCGACCATCCCAAGGCTTCTGTTACCGGCTCAATACCCCCTACCAGGAATTCACTCTCCATAGCAATTAAGACAGTGCTCACTGCCAGTATCAAAACCGCCTTCCCCCTGCTCCAGTTGGAAACTTCGGTATTACAGGTCTCATTTTTCCGTCGCATTGCAAAAAACAAACCGGCAAAGTATAAAATAAGCAGAATTGTAGCCACTGCTAAGCTGAATCCTTCCAAGGCATGGTGCTGCTTTTCCCCCTGAAAGAATACCGCTGGAATAATTAGGGCAATGGTAGCTAGGAACATCAGGCTGGTCTGATTATTTATATGTACGCGATCAAATGTCTGCTCCCCATTTTTTATGCCGCCTACTAAGATAGATAAACCTAAAACTAACAATATATTTCCTAGGATACTCCCGGCAATAGAAGCCTTTACCACATCAAATAAACCAGCCCGCAGGGCAAATATGGTTATAAGTAGTTCGGTGGCATTGCCAAAGGTAGCGTTTAGCAATCCACCCACTCTTTCTCCAGCATGACAGGCCAAGCTTTCGGTAGCTTCCCCCATTATCCCCGCCAAAGGAATAATCGATATGCAAGCGGCAAAAAACAAGGCAAATTCATTGCCGCTAAACTTAAAATATATACTAAAAAGGATGGCTGGCAATAAATAATACAAATACTTCCCCAAGTTTCAGTCTCCCCTTTATAATATTGATCAATCAATACATGATTAACAGCAGCTTACTTGGCAGCAATTTTCCTCCAAAAACAGTTTTGGAGTGTCGGCAAGGTGAAATGGAAAATACTCCCCTCACCGATTTTCGATTCAACCCAAATCTTACCGCCATATAGTTCAACAATCTTCTTAACAATAGTAAGCCCTATACCAGTGCTTTCATATTCATCCCGCGGCTTCAAGGTCTGGAAAATAGTAAATATTTTCTCAAAATGCCTGGCTTCAATACCGCAGCCATTATCCTGGACACTAAACTGCCAGAACTCCCCCTGGTTTTGACATGATATCCTTACTTCGCCGTTGGCTTTGTCCATATATTTAATGGCATTGCCGATTAAGTTCTCAAATATCTGCTGGGTGCGAGTTCGGTTCAACATTAACAGTGGCAGCTCATTTTCGATAATTATTGAAATATTATCAGGTGGTCCCAGCATTTGTATTGCTTCCATTACTATATCATTAAGATTTATGGAGGTATTATCTTCCTTATTATAGCTTAACCTGGAATAGCGCAGTATCCCATCCAAAAGATTATGCATTCTTTTTGAGCGCTTCATCAACATAGTTAACTGTTCTTTGCCCTCTTCATCAAATTTATCGTAGTAATCACTATAAATCCATTCCGCTAGGGATTTAATACCCCGCAGGGGGGCTTTTAAATCGTGGGATACTATATATGCAAAATCTCTCAACTCCCGGTTGACCAATTCTAATTCCTGCATAAGCTCATGGCTTCTTTTTTCTGCCGCCCGGCGTTCGGTAATATCTTCCGCAATACTAGCGAATCCGGTACTACCATCTGGATTGATTATCAGGGTGTTGTTCCACAATATAGTTCTACGTTCACCCGATTTGGTTTGAATTTCACTTTCTCCATAAGAGGGAGCAACTCTTCTTTCCAGGCTTCTATTAATGATACTCATATCGCGCTCACGAATATCCTGGGGAACAAAGGTTTCTCCCCAATCTCGGTTTATAACCTCTTCCCTTTTCCAACCGGACAACTTAAGTAAAAAGTCGTTGCAAAAGGTTAAGTGACCCTGATTATCCAATATTCCAGCTACCAACTTGACATTTTCTAACATATCCCGAAACCGTCGTTCTGATTCCCCTAGAGCCTCTTCAATATACTGACGCTCAGTTATATCCACAGCCATTCCAACATAGTATAATGCATTACCAGCTTCATCTTTTACTGGCGCAGCACTAGTGGTGTACCAGCGCCAGCTTCCGTCCCGGTGTTTAATTCGGTATTGTACCCCTTTTTGAGGTTCACCGGTAACAATAACCTTTTCAAATAAGCTTGTGCACAGATGTACATCATCCGGATGAATAAAAGATTCAAATGAACGTCCCTCTACCTCATCTATTTCGTGACCCAATGCTTCTGTCCATCTGGGGGAAACAAAAATAAACTTCCCTTCAGGAGACAGTGTATATATGACTCCATTAGCATTTTTGATAATAATGCGTAATTCAGACTCGCTTTTACGTAACCTTTCTGACATCTTAAGGTGATCAGTAATGTCTTTAGCTACAGCAAGTATATGTAGTTCTCCACCCATCTCTATTATCTCTGCCGAAAGAAGAAAAGTTCTAATCTCATTCTTAGTTCGAAACTTGGTTTCAAGGTTGCGAATGCTCCCCTGTTCCTGGATCTGTTTTAGTATATAATCTCGTTGTTCCTGAAATGCATAAATCTCTAAATCATGAACAGTATGCCCAATGACATCATGGTATTTATAACCAGTGACTTTTAAAAAAGCCTCATTTATTTCAACATAACACCCATTTCTTAAATTCGTGATTGTAATTGGTTCAGGGTTACACAGAAAGGCTTTAGAGTACTTTTCTTCTGATAATCGCAATGCAGTTTCCATCTGCAAAGATTCAGTTTCCAAAGTTTCTAACTCAACAATTCTCTGCCGAAGCCGATCCAACTCAGCTATGAGTTCCTCTTTAGTCTTGTTTTCATCCCTCACCTGACATTCCTCCTCGGCCATTCCAATTACATACAAATTTGTGAAATCATAACTAATAATATTGTTATATTATGTCGTTTTATGGAGGTTTTTATTTACTGTATTAGTATTTTTTGGTTTCGTAAATTTATATATTCGTTGCTGATTATTCGAATCCTTTATAGCGCGAGTAATTTTTTAAGATATACCAAAAATAACTTGCTCAGCATGAAAAATGGACGCCGATAATACGTTTTATCATTGTTCAATTGAGGGATTTTCAACTTGTCGGCAGAGTGAAATGGAAAGCGCTGCCCTCACCAACCTTCGATTCAACCCATACCCTTCCTCCATACATGCCAACAATCTTCTTAACAATAGTCAGCCCTATACCCGTGTTTTCAAATTCATCCCGTGGCTTCAAGGTTTGAAAAATCGTAAATATTCTATCAAAATGTCTAGTTTCTATCCCACAGCCATTGTCCTGGACACTAAACTGCCAAAATTCGCCCTGGTTCTGACATGAAATTCTTATTAGACCGTTAGGCTTATCCATATATTTTATGGAATTGCTGATTAAGTTTTCAAATAACTGTAGAATCCGGGTTCTTTCCAGTTTTAGCTGTGGCATTTCACCTTCAATTATGATAGCAATGTTATCAGGTGGTCCCAGCAGTTCTATTACTTCCATAAGCACTTCATTAAGGTCCATAACGACGTTCTCTTCCTTTACATTACTTAACCTGGAATATTTTAGTATCCCTTCCAAAAGGTTGTGCATTCTTTTAGTTCGACTAAGCAGCATATTTAACTGTTCTTGGCCTTCTTTATCAAATTTATCCTTATAATCACTATACAGCCATTCAGCCAGCGATCTAATTCCCCTTAGAGGAGCTTTCAGATCATGTGATACTATATAAGCAAAATCTTTCAATTCCCGATTTACGAATTCCAATTCCTGCACAAGTTCCCGGCTTCTTTTTTCAGTCGCCCGGCGTTCAGTAATATCTTCACCAATACCAGCAAATCCAGCGCTGCTGCCGTCAGAATTTAGTAATAAGATGTTGTTCCACATAATTGTCCTGCGTTCACCCGACTTGGTTTGAATTTCACTTTCCCCATAGAATGGAGCAATTCTTCGTTCCAAGCTTTTATTAGCAATACTCCGATCCCGCTCACGAATATCCTGAGGAACAAAGGTATCAAACCAATTCAAACCAACTACTTCTTCACCGTTACATCCTGATAGCTCACGAAAGAAATCGTTGCTAAAGGTTATATTGCCATAGGTATCCATTGAGCCGGCCACCAGCTTAACGTTTTCTAACATTTCACGAAATCTTCGTTCTGACTCCCTGAGAGCCTCTTCGGCTTGCTTGCGATCAGTTATATCTACGGCAATACCGACATAGTACATTGGATTTCCTGATTTGTTTTTAACTGTAGCAGCACTGGTAGTATGCCATCGCCAGGTTCCGTCCCGGTGTTTGATCCTATATTCAATCCCTTTTTGAGCTTCGCCTTTAAAAACAACTTTTTTAAAAAAACTTCTACAATTGGCTAAATCATCAGGATGGATAAATGATTCAAATGAATACCCCTCTACCTCAACTACTTTATGACCTAGAATATCCGTCCAGCCGGGTGAAACAAAAGTAAACTTTCCTTCCAATGATAGTGCATAAATGACCCCATTGGCATTTTCCATAATAATACGCAGCTCTGCCTCACTATTACGCAATCGATCTTCCATTATTCGTTGCTGGGTAATATCAGTTCCGGTACCAATAACATAAGTTTGAACCCTTTTCATTAAAAAGGAAAGTAAATATCCAGCTTATAAGCCGGTATTTCCCATTTTTCGTTACCCAGTGGGTGTTAAGTTTTAGCTTGAGACCGGGCGAATCCCAGTTAACACTTTTTTTATTAAATAAAGATTTAGTATGCTCAACATCTTCCGGGGCGGTCACTACTTCCCAAATATACCTATCTTTCATTTCATTAAAGGTATATCCGGTAATCTGTTCACATATCTGGTTAAATCGCACTATTCTCCCATCTTGGTCACATACTACAATAAGATCTCCGGCGGTATCAAGCAGGGCAGCGTTCAAATTCCTTTCTTCCTGAAGGTGGCTCTCCGCCCGTTTTTGATCAGTGATGTCAATGCCAAATTTAAGTACCATCTTCGAATTATCCATATCCATGAAGGGATAATCATAAAACTGGTAGGTTTGTTCATCAGGAGAAATCCATTGCCATAATTGAGGCTTTTTGGTTTTACAGGTCTCGAATGGCGGACAGTATTCACATGGATCTGTTCGGCCAGCTAAGACCTTATAACAAGGATTCCCTTTAGGGTCACCAAAGCGTTCTTGGAAAAAGCGATTGGAAAAACGGATAGAATAATCTGGGTCAATTAGATATACCAGTGCCGGCAACCGATCTAAGACTGAATAGCTTCGCTGCTGTTCAATTACTAAGTTATCATCCATGGGCGCTTTCTCAGTCTGTTTGCAATTAGGTATGTCCTGAGCTAAAACATTCACCAACAAATTATTCTGTTCTGATAATTGCAAACATTTGTCTTCTAATGATTCCAATTCTGCAATTCTCTTGCGAAGCACATCCACTTCTATCATAAGTTGCTCTTTTGTCTGTTTTAAATCTTTCACACGGACTTCCTCCTTGACTATCATAAATACCCTGAAACCATATAAATATTAATATATCTGTTGAATTTTGTTGATATATGTCTATTTTTCACACTTTGTATTTCTTAGATATTCGTTATTAACCATTAAAAACCTTTATAAATAAGCGGTTTTTTCCACACCGTAGAATTGGGCAAAACAAAAACCCACCGAATTATCAGTGGTTTCCTGCTTGATATTGGTGCCCAAGACCGGTGTCGAAACGGTGTGATGTTGCCTCTGCGTGCAGGTGTTGCTGGCATTTTTGCAGAAATTTTTTTATGTTTTCCATTTCTTCCTGCCGGGTCTTTTCATTCATGTTTCCCCTTCCCATGCGATCACACAGGGACAACCGGGCAATTTCTGAAAGTGATACTTCTGTGACCATCTTATCAATATCTGCATACGGCAAATTCTTAACTACAAAAAGAACCTGCATATGCCATCTGACCATTTGAGACACTCTTTTTATGAATTCTTCATCATCGGTAAATTCCTTTAAAAAACCTGTGGCTAAGATGGCCCCAAGTTTGTCATGGTCATAGGCGGTAATTTTACCCCTCAGCACCTTGGTGGTATGGGCTTTTCCCAAGTCATGCAAGAGGGCTGACCACATGAAAACTCGGGGATCCTCGCTTACATATCTCCCTTCTGCGGCAAGGTCAACAACCAGCAGAGTATGTTCCCATACATTTCCTTCCGGATGGTGCTCAGGTGACTGTTCAACCTTCCGCAAGTCACCCAGTAGGCTAAATGGATAAGTCTCTGAAAACAACCTGCTGTCAGCAAGCTTCCTAAAATATATGGAGGGTTTTTCATCGTTGAGCAGATGTTCTTCTAATTCTGTAAATTTCTCATCCTTATTCCCCAATACATTTCACCCCTTATTTTGAACATGAATAAGAAGTAGTTTTCCCTACTGAATCGTAATGATTACACTACAAAATGTGGATGTATATATTAATCCCGCAAATATCCTTATTGCCAGTTTTTAAATATCTGCTACGGACTTTGGGAAATGTATTAGTACGCAGTTATTGGCTAATTCTATTAAGGGACTATCGAGAAATAAACTAGTCATTTACTCCGGTCTTTTTCGCACTATACTTCGTTATCAAAACGCGATAATACCTCCAGTATTACCACGCTTTGACGCCTTGTCTAGCACGAAAAATACTCGGATTATTCTGCCTTATTTATTCCTTGATAGCCCCTTAGTGAAAAACTAAATGGAGAGT
>CAYWFX010000043.1:0-25493 GCA_964457945.1 uncultured Syntrophomonas sp. | reverse complement strand
AGATGTGCTGAAAGAGCCAAGGAAGCCGGATTTGACGGAGTTGAAATTATTGGTTCGGCCGGTTATCTCATTACCCAATTTCTGTCACCTCTAAGAAACAAGCGAACCGACGAGTATGGAGGTAGTTTTGACAATCGAGTACGGTTCGTCAAAGAAATAATTGAGCAGATGCGGCAAAGGCTGGGTCCCGATTATCCTATAACTATTCGCATGTCAGGAAATGATTTTGTGCCCGGCAGCAATACTGATATGGAAACACCAGCATTTGCAAGGGTATACCAAAAAGCAGGGATCGATGCCATAAATGTAACCGGTGGCTGGCATGAATCGCGGGTTCCGCAAATAACTATGGACCTGCCCCGGGGTGGGTTTGCTTATCTGGCCCAATCCATTAAAGAAGCGGTAAATATTCCAGTTATGGTTTCAAACCGAATTTCTGATCCCCAGACAGCTGAAAAAATACTTCGGGACGGATCTGCTGATATGGTAAGTCTGGGTAGAGTTTTACTGGCGGATCCTTATTGGCCGATCAAGGCAGAGAATAGTAGAAAAGAACAAATCCGTCCCTGCGTAGCCTGTTCACAAGGGTGCATGGATGAGCTTTTTAGCTTAAGGCCGGTGATGTGCATGGTTAATCCCCGAACCGGCTTTGAAGAGACTCGAAAAATAGACGTTACTTTAAAACCAAAGCGAGTTATGGTTATCGGATCAGGTCCAGGAGGCATGGAAGCAGCTTGGCGAGCAGCCAAAGCCGGTCACCAAGTTGAATTATTTGAAAAAGCTGATCGGATTGGCGGGCAATTATGGATTGCAGGTACTCCGCCACACAAGCAAGAATTATGGCAGCTTATTCAATACTACCAGGAGATGTTAAGGCTCTATAAAGTGCAAGTTTATCTGAACACAACGGTTGACATAGAATTTGTCAGACAGAAATGCCCCGAATATGTAATTGCTGCAGAAGGGGCTGAGATATTGCTTCCAGCTATTGACGGTATTGATGGTCCAGAGGTAATCTCTGCCTGGGATGTTTTGAAGAACAATGTACCACAGGGCAAGAAAATTGCTGTAATTGGCGGAGGAGCCGTCGGACTGGAGACGGCACATTTTTTGTCTGTCCAAGGAACCATTTCTCCTGAAATCCTTCACTTCATTTTCATCAATGATGCGGAAAGTCCAGAAAGACTTCGGCAGCTGGTATTTCAGGGCAACAAGGAAGTGACTGTCTTTGAAATGATGGCACAGGCCGGAAAAGGTATAGGCAAAAGCACCAAATGGGGGCTTATGGACAGCTTAAAGAAGCATGGAGCAAATATTATCACCAAGGCAAAAGTCTGCTCCATCAAAGATGGTCTGCTAACCTTTGAAGTAGACGGCGAACGCCGGAGTGCAACTTTTAATAATATAATCAATGCAACCGGGTCCAAGCCCGTGCGGAAATTGGCTGATTCTTTAGAGGAGACTGGAATTCCATTCTCTGTTATTGGGGATAGCCTTAGTATTGGGCAGATAACAGATGCCATTCACCAGGCCTATCTAGTGGTTATGAACATTTTATAAGAGATATGCGGGGTCATGGGGAGGGTTCTTATGCTGTAATCAATCTCATTAATGACAACAAAGAACCTTGCTTATCCCCAGGATGGTCACTTCGATTTGCTTACAGACCGTTAGCGTAACAAATCGAATTTTTTATTTACGCCTAATCCTTCCTTCGACACATTAAGCCTAACATTCAGCACACTACCTTTCAGTATGGTTGTCAATTCCACTTACGGCCATTCTGCCCATCATATCTCTTTTACTTCTAACAAATTGGGTTTAAAACAACTAGCAGATTTGGCCGCAGGAGGTCTTATTTTTCAATAAATATTCTGGCATGCCGTTTGATTAGAATTAATTGTAATTGCCCTATTCTTCACATTTAAATAAGAAGTTCATGGCATGATACTTGCATTAATAAAAGTGGAGTAAACCTTTTTTGTAATGGAAAAATGACAGGGGGGTGATTCTTTTCGAAAATCCTAAAGAAGATGCTTATAAATTAACTTAGGATGGTGAATGGAGGGTACTTCACCAAGCAAAGACTGTCATTGGGAATTTGGTCCAGAGTTTTGATGGCAGCTGGATAGGAATTCTTTTCACAGAATTCACTAGGCATACCTGGAGAGGGATTAGTGTCTTGTTAAGTATGGAAATGATTGATCGGTGCTTCTATGGACTATACCTATCTAATCAAATATTGACTACTTATAAGGATGGATGAAACCAACAAGGGCGGTGTACTATGACTGATGCGAAAAACTCGCGGCAAACCTTCCAACGAATTACAGGAGGTTTGTTAGGGATTATTATCGGAGTAATTATTGCCCGATATTCTCCGCCAAATGCTTTAACAGTACAGGCAATGAATGGACTGGGAATTTTTGCTTGTGCAGTGGTTTGGTGGATCGTGGATGTGCTGCCTGATTATGTCACTGGGCTTTTAATGTGTAATGCCTGGGTCATCTTTGAAGTTGTACCTTTTTCCCAAGCCTTTGCTGCATTTTCCGGAGACACATTTTGGTTGCTGGTAGGGGCTCTAGGGATAGGTCTTGCGGTTACAAAGAGCGGACTATTGAATAGAACATCTTTGTTTCTAATGAGCAAATTTCCTCCTACCTTCAAAGGACAGACATTGGCTTTGCTTTTTGCAGGAAATGTTATTGCCCCTTTAATTCCGAGTACAACAGCTAAAGTTGCAATCGTAGCTCCTTTTGCTCAAGCAATAAGTGATCATCTTGGCTTTGCCAGGAAAAGCCGGGGTGCTGGAGGATTATTTGCCGCAATGTATATGGGGTTTGCGGCCACAGGTCCGGTTTTCTTGAGCGCATCTTTCCTTGGTTATACTCTTAAAGGATCACTTCCACTAGCTTATCAGTCCCAATTTACCTGGATGAACTGGTTTGCAGCAGCGAGTATTTATGGAATCGTCTTGTTCATCGGAAGCTATTTTGCAATTCAATTTTTGTACCAACCTAAAGAAGAGTCACAGATGGAAAACGGGTATATTAAAAAGGAATTGGCTAAGCTTGGACCTATAAAAAGAAACGAGAAAATCGTGATAGTCGTACTGGTAGTTTCACTTCTAATGTGGATGACTGAAAGGACCCACGGTATAACTGCTGCTCTCGTAGCACTGGCTGCTTTATGCATTCTACTTGCTTTTGAGGTTTTTGATCGTACTGATTTTAGGTCGGGAATTGGCTGGGACTCAGTTATTTTTATTGGCACTATACTTAATCTTTCAACTGTCCTTCCAGCGTTACAAATTGATAAATGGATGGCCACCATGCTTGGTCCCTCCATTACACCGTTGCTTTCAAATATTTATCTTTTCATTATTGCTGCAGCGCTTATGATTTATCTGCTTAGATTTGTGATTCTATCAATGACTGCTGTGGTAACCATTTTTACCGTATTAATGGCTCCTTTTGCGTTAAAGGCTGGAATTAACCCATGGGTAACCGGGTTTATCGTGTATGCTTCGGTTCAAGTCTTTAATGTTCCTTACCAGAACGCTATGTATCTGACGGGATTCTACGCTACAGGCGGCGAAATGGTAAGCCACCCACAAATGGTAAAAATGTCGATTGCCTATATGCTTATTTCTTGTGTTGGATTACTTGCATGTGTTCCAATTTGGAGAATTATGCACCTAATCCCATAATGACCACTTAATAATTATTGCTCATTTGCCCATAAGATGGGACAAGAATAGGAGGAAGATTATGGCTGAAGCTAAATCAGGAATAAACTATAAAAAAGTTATAGGTGGAATATTAGGCATTGTTCTTGGGGTGATTATAGCTAGGATAACTCCACCCGAGCCCATGAATTTGAATTCGATGATGTTTCTGGGGACTTTCGTATGTGCTGTAACCTGGTGGGTTGTAGAATTGATGCCTGACTATGCAACCTGTCTTTTGATGTGTACGTCATGGGTAATGCTGAAGGTAGTGCCTTTTACAACAGCATTTTCCGCATTTTCCGGGGAAACCTTCTGGTTGTTGACCGGTGCATTAGGGATTGGGGTTGGGGTTTCTGCATCCGGTCTGTTAAATAGAGTCTCCCTGATTATCATGAGTAAATTTCCGGCAACCTTTAAAGGTATGACTACGGCGCTTTATGTAGCCGGAAACGTAATAAACCCGCTTATCCCCAGTGCTACTGCCAAGGTGTCCATCGTAGCACCTTTTGCCAAATCCATAGGAGAAAAACTAGGGTTTAAAAATGAAAGTGAAGGTATGGCTGGGCTTTTCGGAGCAATGTGGATGTCCACCGGAGTTCTCTACCCTATGTTCCTTAGCGCTTCATTTTTCAATTACACTCTGGTTGGTTTAATGCCGAAAGATGTTGCTAAAAGCATTACCTGGATGTCCTGGTTTTCAGCCTCCTGGGTATGGGGCTTGGTGGTTTGTGTTCTAGGTTACTTTGCTATCCAAATGCTCTACAAACCCAAAGAAGATTCGAAAATGGACCCTGGGTATATCAAGGAAGAATTGACCAAACTGGGTGCAATGACTAGTAAGGAAAAAATAGTTGCAGGCATATTGGTAGTAGCACTCGCCATGTGGATAACGGAAAGAGTACACGGTATTTCAGCGGCTCAGGTGGCCGTGACTGCTTTAGTTCTGATGCTGGCTTTTAACATATTTGACCGGGTAGCATTCAGATCGAAAATAGCGTGGGATTCGATCTTCTTTATCGGCGGCATCCTTAATTTGGCAGCTCTCTTCCCAGCCCTAAAGGTTGACAAGTGGATTGGTGCAACTGTTGGACCGCATCTGGCACCATTGATGTCAAATATGTACTTATTTGTTATTGCTCTGGCTGCGCTGCTATTCTTCCTGCGTTTTGTACTGGTATCGCAGACTGCTTCATTAACAATTTTTGTGGTCCTGCTGACACCTCTGGCGGTATCAATGAAGATTCATCCGCTGATCCCAGCTTTCATTGTGTTGACTTCTGTGAATCTGTGGAATGTTATCTTTCAAAACACGACCTTCCTGGCAGGCTTCTATGCCGGAGGAGGTATGGTGAAGCATGCGCAAACAATTAAGCTGTCGGTAGCCTATGCGGTCATTAATGTTGTTGCTTTGATGGCCTCGGTACCATTGTGGAAAATGTTGGGAATGTTACCTTAAAAAATGAGTTAACCCGCTAATTAAAGTCACTGTGTTCTTATCCGACACAGTGACTTTAATTCTTCAATAGTCTAGCTCATATGACCAGTTTCAGTATCTGGAGATTAAGGTAGACGATATTTAACATAAGCAGGTGTTTGAAATTAAGTACACCTGTATGTAGAACCGGACAAAAAGGCAGGACGCTCAAATTTGCATTCACACGGAAGTTGTTACCAAGCCCCTAACAGATATTGCCAGTTGATGATTGAGACATGCTTAAAAACAACGAAACTAGAAGTATCATAAAGCGGGTTCTAAATAATAACCTGATTCCTGTTTATCCTCTTCGTAATGAGGATAAACAGGGATCAGGTTGGGATTGTCCGATGTGCCGGTTAAAAACATGTTGATAGCCATAGACAAAAGGGGAAAACGGCAGGTCTACTGGTAGTGGTGGAGATAATGGAATAGTAACCAATGTAAATACTGTTACAATTATGCAACATCAGAAATGTAGTTTTGTGATAATATTGATTATATAACCAGCTGGACTGGGGAGAAGGACCTGAGGATGCAAGAAACTTGGCTTGTCGGCAGGTATGTTTAGCCGGCGGGAGATTTCTTTGGAAATCCTCGTAAAGTTGGTGCAGCATTAGAGTTATGAAAATAACACTCATGCTACCCTAAAAGGTTAAGGTTCAGATAATTCGCATCGAATCCACTGAATATGCGGTTTAGTATAGCGTTGTTGGTTACTACTTTAAAGATCAGTAATCTTGAAGGGGGAGAAAGCTATGTCAAAGCCCAGAGGATATGCAGGTCAAATACTTGAAGTGAATCTTAGCAATCATGATTCTAAGCGCAATGATCTGGCTACGGATTTTTGCAAGGATTATCTGGGGGGAATTGGTTTTAACGCCAAAATAATATGTGATGAAGTGCCTTCCGGAACCGATGCTCTGAGCGCTGAGAATATATTGGTTTTTGGCGTAGGAACGATGGTTGGGTCAACTTTCCCTACCGCTTCCCGTACCGAGGCCTCAGCTAAATCACCTATGACAGGACTTTTTGGCACCTCAAATTCCGGTATGTTTTTCGGCACTCAGTTGAAAAACGCTGGATTCGACGCACTGGTAATTAAGGGCCGAGCAGAGAAACCGGTCTACCTTTTCATTGAGGATGGCGAGCTTAGAATACAGGATGCTGCGCGCCTCTGGGGGAAGGATTCATGGGAGACCCTTGATATATTAAAAAAACAGTATCCGGGTGCTGAGATAGCACTAATAGGACCGGCAGGTGAGAACCTGGTTCGATTTGCCTGCATTGAAAATGGGTACTACGATGCCTGGGCGCGTACCGGCTTGGGGGCAGTCATGGGATCGAAAAATCTAAAGGCAGTTGTGGCAAGAGGCACCCAGGGGATAGTCCCGCACAATGTAGAGGCCTTACTCAAGGTAACCATGAAAGCCCGGCAGTCCATAGAATCCTCGCCCTTTTTCGGGCCCTTTAAAAGTTATGGCAGCATGAATGCTGCTATGCCCTACGGTAATTTTAAGGCTCTAAACGCTAATAATTTCGGTGAGGGCTGTCTTCCCGATTGGAAAGAAGATTTCGCCCGTCCTAAGGTCGAAGAATTGACCCATGGTCATATAGCCTGTCAATCCTGTATAATAGCCTGTGCCCATTGGGTAGAGATAAAAGAAGGCAAATACCAGGGTTTACGCATGAAGGATATGGAAGTGACACCAACCGTATCATTTGGTTCCGGATGTGGAATGAGCTTGGAGGCAACGGTTAAGGCGGCAGAAATGGGCCAGAGATACGGTATGGATATGGTCAGTGTAGCTGGGGTGATGGCTATGGCCATCGAGCTTTTCAACCGGGGCATCATTAGCCAGGAAGATGTCGGTTACGACTTGGCATTTGGCGATGATGACGCAATATTGCGTTTAATGGGTGATATAGCCAACCGAAAGGGTATTGGTGCAGTGTTAGCGGAAGGAACCAAGAGGGCGGCCCAGCAGTATACAGGTGGTGAGGCTAGTGCCATGCAGGTGAAGGGTTTAGAGATACCGATGATTGACCCGCGGGGTCGGTGGTCCACCTGGAGCTTTGGAATACTCACCAATATTAGAGGTGGAGATCACCTGCGTTGCCGTAATCCCATAGAAAACCTCCGCTTCAATGAAAACAAACATGACTTCCAGAAAGAACGCTTCGGATTTGACCAGAAGATGTATGATGCCTTGGACATGCCGGAAGAACTCAAAGCCCAAGCCATTGATTTGGAAAAAGATACGACGGATATTGCAATTATGTCCCGCTGGGCCGAAGACTTGATAAATCTCTTCAACTCAGTAGGGGTTTGTATTCGCCCCCCGGTAGAGCACCGGATTGGTCCGACGATTTTGGCTGAAGCCTATACCGCCTTTACAGGAATTAAAATATCACCGACGGAGCTGATGCAGTCAGCTGAAAGAACTTGGAATCTAATAAAGCTGTTTAACCTGCGTGAAGGTGAACTGCCGGAAGACTCCAAATTCCCGCGCCGATTCTATGAGCAGGCAGTGGGAGGAAAAACGCTGGACGAGGCTAAGGTGCAAGAAGTGCTGCAGCAATACTATCAGGCTAGGGGTTGGGATATGCTTACCGGAAAACCGGGTGAGGAAAAACTGCGCGAGTTAGGGCTAAGCAGTCTTACTTAGGCTTGGGGAGGCGAAGATGAATAAACAGTTGATAGTAGACTCTGCAAAATGTACGGGCTGCGGGCTGTGTGAACTGGCCTGTTCGATAAGTAAGACCGGGCAATGCCAGCCGTACCTGGCAAGGATTAAGATTTGGCGGGAAGAAACCCGGGGGATGTTCGTGCCCATGACCTGTCAGCAATGTGAGAATCCGCCTTGTGCCAGTGCTTGCCTGATGAATGTAATAAGTAAAGACCCGGCTGCCGGCCTTACAATTCGCAGGCTGGAAGGCTGTATTGGCTGCCGGGCTTGTCAAGTTGCCTGTCCTTTTGAGGCTTGCAGCTATGATCACCTGGAGGATGTAGTAGTAAATTGCGACCACTGCGGGGGGGACCCGGAGTGTGTGAAATATTGCCCTACGGGAGCATTGCGGTATATTTCGACTGCTGAAGCTCTGGATTATAAGCGAAGTATTGAAGCGGCTAGACGCAGCAGTATTGCAGGCTAGTGAAAGGAGACCCGGGATGAAAAACATCGTTATTATAGGTAACGGAGCGGCTGCCAACAGTGCGGCAGAAACTATTCGTCAGCATAATTCGCAGATTCCTATCGTGATGGTGGCTCGGGAGAACTTGCCGGCATACTCGGCCTGTGCGCTGCCGGATTATTTATCGGGCTGGGTGGATAGAAGCCAGCTTTTTATCAAACAATGGCCTGACTATTCCCAAATGGGGATTCAAACCAGGTTTGGGGTAGAAATAAACCACATAGACAGCAGTAAACGCATCCTTATTTCCGGCCAGGAAACTATACCCTATGATGGACTAATCCTGGCTATGGGCAGCCGATCTTTTATCCCCCCGTTGCCAGGCCATGACCTGGCCGGCAACTTCGTAGTTAAAACCGTGAGCGATATCGATGCAATTATAGCTTATCAACCTCGTCAGGTGGTAGTGGTTGGCTCCGGCAATATCGGGATAGAAGTAGCAGAAGCCTTGCAACTTCGAGGCTGTCAGGTAACGATAGTGGAATTAATAGATCGAATAATGCCCCGTATATTTGATGAAGAACCAGCTCGCCGGATAAAACAAATTCTTATCGACAGAGGTATCCAGATTTTAACGGGGGAAAAGGTACTGGGAATAAGCGGTGACCATCGGGTTCAGGCAGCAACTACTAATAATAGATCAATACCCTGTGATACCGTTATCTGGGCAGCAGGGGTAAAACAGAATGTTGAAATGGCCCGTGCGGCGGGAGTGAAACTAGGGGAACTGGGGGGTATTCAGGTTAACACACGTATGCAGACTAGCGTGGACGGAATTTATGCCTGTGGAGACTGCATCGAGTCGATGGATATGTTAAGCGGTTATCCGACCCTTAGCTTGTTGTGGCCTAACGCGAAAAGACAGGGCCAGGTGGCGGCGCTCAACTGCATGGGGCAGGAAGTGCAATATGAGGGAGCCATGAGTCTGGTAGTAGAGGACGTATATGGTACTACGGTGGTCGCTATGGGAATGACCGCTGATACCCTGTCAGGAGAAGAGATTCAGGTGTTGGAAGGTCATAATGGCGCTCAATACTGGCGGGTTTTGGTGATGGATGACAGAATTATGGGGATGCAGACCATAGGCATTTCTTCTGGATTAGGAGCGATAATGGCCCTTATGAAAAAACGGACTCCGGTGAGCGATTTTCGTCATACTGTTGCTGATCCCGAACTGGTCCGTAGGGTAGCTTGGTACTTGCCTGCCCAGCAGTTTTTTGAAGGTCCTATAAAACCACATTGTAGGGGGAAGGATAGTTCTCATCACTGCCCTTAGGAGAATAACCCTAGCACTAGCAATGCAATGAATGGAACTAATTTTTTGGATTAAGAAACCATTATACCGGGAGGGGGAGACAGGATGAATAAGGTGCTGGTAATTGATTATCACAAATGTGTCGGCTGCAAAACATGTGAGATGATATGCTCTCTGGTGCATGAAGGAGTTTGTGCGCCGTCCTTGTCCCGCATCAGAATTGCCAAAGACGAAAGGGCAGGCTGGAGCGTGCCCATAAGCTGTGTGATGTGTGAGAAACCGATGTGTGTAACGGTGTGCCCTGTTGGGGCATCATTCAAAAATCGTCAGACCGGTTTGGTTACTATCGATGAACAGCGCTGTATAGGTTGTCGTCAGTGCGTCCAGGCCTGTCCTTTCGGTCACGCCAACTTCAATCCGATTAAAGGAGTTGCTTTCAAATGCGACCAATGTGAGGGGGAACCACAATGTGCCAAGTTATGTTGGACTGGAGCGATCTCCTTTGAACCGCTGGAATTGGCATTGGGACAACGACGCCAGGAGACGGCGCAAAAAATAGCTAACGAATAGAAAAATTTGTCACTTGGGCCAGAGGATGGACATAGACATAAGCCAAAATGACAACATCGCCATTAGGTGATGTTGTCACGTATAAATATAAGAAAAGTAGTATTATCATAACAAGACGGGTTCTGCATATAACAGGAACCGTCTTTTTCTTATTCGCATTGAGGATAAACAAGGGCTAGGCTAAAAGGTACCGGAGCAATGAGTTACAGTTAGGGATGCCATACCAGAACGGCTATAATTAGCAAGAGAAGAGCGCCTATTAACCAGTAATCCGTGCGGGTTAAGACAGGTTCCCGTAGGTACGTTCTGGGTCCCTGGTGATATCCCCGGGCTTCCATAGCATCAATCAGGTCATCACAGCGCCGAAAGATACTAACCGATAGGGGTGCTGCCAAGTAGGTAATGGCTCGAATTCTTCCGGTCGTGTGGCGTGGGTTGAAGTTGGCGCCCCGGGCCAATTGAGCTTCGCTAATATTGTTCATTTCATCTAGTAAGGTAGGCATAAACCTAAGGGCCAGAGAAACCATCATAGCTATATTATGAGAAGATATCCCTAAAAATTTTAGGGGCCGCAGCAGCCGTTCCAGACCCATGGTAATCTCGGATTGTGAGGTGGTCATGGTCAGTATAGATGCTGCCACTATCAGCAGCACGAACTTGAAGACCTGTAGAAGGCCGAGCTGTAAACCCTGATAGGTGATTTGCACCGGGCCGATAGGGAATGGCGGGAGAGGGTGCCCTGGGGTAAAAAATGCATACATCAAAAATAGGCAGAAAAAGAAAGGGAACACTGGGCGCAAAGACCTAAAGAGGGATGGGGGTGAAATTCGTGCCATTTGAGAAATGGCTATAGACATACCTGTTGCCGCCAAAATACCAATAATATTTACATTTAGTATTATTATGCTAAGAGCTATCACTGCGATGATCTTTACCCGGGGATCCCGTTTATGAATTGCTGATTCCAGGTGAACATACTGATCCAGCTTATACATGTCCGTTAGCCTGCCGGGATAAAAAATAATTGCTTGGAGCCCGCAGAGGCATCAGACGGGAGGATATTTCATCAACGGCTTCGTCAATAGTAAAAATGTTGGTAAGCACAGACTCGCCCCTTTGATGCAGCTGCCACATCAGTTCAGTAATTTTAGGAGGGGCTAAGCCAAGCGATTTAAGCCAGTCTACCCGGCTTAATACATCGCCAGGACTTCCATCGGCGATTATTTCACCCTGATTCATCACCAGTACGCGGTCCGCTATCGCGGCTTCGTCCATGTTATGGGTAATATGTACTATGGCGATCCCCTGGCATTTCAATTTCTGCAATAAGTCCAGTACATGCTTTTTTCCGGCCGGATCCAGAGAGGAGGTAGGTTCGTCGAGTACAATGATTTTGGGGTCCATGGCTAGCAGACCAGCTAGGGCCAGGAGCTGTTTCTGACCTCCAGAAAGCGTATGCGGAGGGCGGGTTTGCAGTCCGCTTAGACCAACTGTTTCCAGGGACTGGTCTACTCTTCGACGCACTTCTCCTGAAGGTAAACCTAGATTACCAGGACCGAAAGCCACGTCTTCTTCCACGCTCATGCCAACGATCTGGTTATCAGGATTTTGAAAAACCATGCCTACTCGGCGCCGGATTTCTAGAAGGCTCTTCGGATCCTGGGTACTTAAGTCATCTATCCGAACTTCACCCGCTGAGGGTTGAAGTAAAGCATTGAAATGACGGGTGAGGGTAGTTTTGCCACAGCCATTGGGGCCAATAATAGCAATGTACTCACCCTCGTCTATAATCAGATTAAGGTTTTTGATGGCTGGCGGCAGGCCAGCTCCATATGCAAAAGTTAGGTTTTCAACCCGGATCATGTTATTAGTTCCCCCTATAGTCTAAAATGTTTACGTAATTTATTAGCGAGCAATGCTGCAGCTATCAGCTTTAAGAGGTCACCGATTAAAAATGGGACTGTGCCGAGCATTAAGGCTTTGACCAGGGAAAGGTGAGCGACCAGATAAAGACCTAAGGTTCCGAAAGAGTAGATTATTAGATTTCCAATGAACAAAGCCAAGACTATCCATGTCAGTCCCGCATCCCGCCTTGCTTCCACAATCTTACCGATAACATAGGCGGCTGCCACAAATCCTATTAGGTAGCCGCCGGTAGGACCAAATAGAACCCCGAGACCGGCTTTACCACCAGCAAAAATGGGTAGTCCTATAAAACCCAGAAGCAGGTAAACTATCTGACTCAAGGCACCCGTATATCCACCCAGTAGGACACCGGCCATAGTAGTGAAAAGAGTCTGCAGGGAAATAGGTACGGGCTGTAGGGGTATTACTATTAAGGCCCCAATAGCGGTCAAGGCTCCAAACATGGCCGCGTAAACCATTCGCCGCAAGGGATTAGTGCTAGATTTAATCATTTGTATCTGCCTCCCAAGAATTATAGTTGACAAGCCGGTACTCCCTGTCAATGGGGTGGGCTTAGTATCATTATGATAGGACCATGACCTATTGTCAACCAAAAAACACTTGTGACGTTAACAAACATTTACTGGGTAGGAATTAAGGCAAAATGATTATCTCACCAGACATGACGGTGTGAATGATACCTAACTGATCACGAACCAGGAGTAATCCATTATCATCAATATCAACCGCTTGACCGATGATAAAGTCATTTATCGAATCCAACCGTACCGCCTGGCCGATTACCATTGACAGGCTTTTGGCTTTTTCCAGGGTGTTGGCAAAACTGCCGCCCAACAACTGGTGATAATGGAACTCAAGGCGCGCCAGCAAACATTGTAGTAGCTTGACTCTGGAACTAGGGTGGTCATATTCGACCAGGACCGAGGTAGCTGTAGTACGAAAATCGCCAGGAAAGTCCGGGAGAGGGTTGTTAATGTTCAGTCCGATACCGGTCACAATGTATTCGATACCGTCCATGTCGGTAACTGCTTCCGACAGTATACCGGCTATTTTCCGGTTGTTTATCAGAATATCATTAGGCCACTTGATGCGGGCTTGCAAGTTCAGCTCACCTTCGAGAGTTTCTGCCACTGCCACCGCTGTGACCAGAGAAACCCGTGAGATTTCTTTCAAAGGCAGCACCGGCCGCAGAATCACTGACAAATATATTCCTTGGCCATCGGGTGAGTACCAGTTTCGGCCCCGACGCCCCCGGCCTGCGGTTTGCATTTCCGCCACGACTACGGTCCCCTCGGGGTATCCCTCCGAAGCCAGGACCCGGGCTCGGTTATTGGTGGAATCGATCTCTCTGTAATAGAAATAGTCCTTTCGGCCTAAGACCTCGGTTGTCAGTCCGGGACATACTTCTTCGGGCGATAGGAGATTCGGGGGAGCACTGATTCGGTATCCCTTTTTGGTGGAAGAATCCACTTCATATCCCTCGGCTTGCAGCGTCTTAATCTGCTTCCAGATTGTCGTCCGAGATACCTTAAGAATCTCACTCAACGCTGCGCCTGAAACCCATTCATCATTTCTCTCTTTTAATGCCAGCAAAACCGCTTCGCGAAGAGTCATTCACTTCACCCCCTTCATATCTTAATTCACTAACTATATTATATCTAATATTCCCTAGCTATTTTTAGCTTAATTATTTATCCCTAAAAGATCTGAATCAGATGCATAGTTTTTTGGTACAGTTGATTTGAGTTATGGGGTTATATTTATGAGAAAGACCACAAATTTTTTTCCAATGAGCACATTAACCTGTATAATTAAAAAGTAACGAGTTACTACTTGGCTTGATCGTAAGTGGGTATGGAACTAGTTACAATTGTTAATTAAATAATTGCGGGTGTGAGTTTGTGCAAAAGCGAAAGATATATATAGTCATGGTCTTGATTGTCATAGCCGTACTCTGCGCTACGGCTATTGTTTATCGGGAACAAGTGCCAGTGCCGGTGCCAACCGTTTCTGCTCTGCCGACTCAGGTATCGTCAGAGGCAGCTGTTTTTCCTGCCCCAGAGAAAACATCCTATCAAATGAAACTCCGACTAGATGTTGCGAATAATACCCTTTATGGGACGACCCTGCTCAATACTCAAAACTCTTCCGGTAAGAATTTGAATGAACTGTGGTTTACCGCTTATCCTAATTGCTTTCAAAGCAGTGACACGACTCCCGCTCCGATGGAGGCATATTATGCTGGTTTCAACCAGGGATGGCTGCGATTCAGCCTCATCAAAGTAAATGGCCAGGCAGTTGAATTTGTTGAAAAAGGGGCTTCGATTCAAGTAAAGACTGCTTCCGCTATAGCCACTGGAGCTAATATCCAGGTGGAAATGACCTGGAAAGCCCAAATACCAAGGCTCAAGTACCGCTATGGCAGTAATAATACGGTATATATGTTAGGTAATTTCTATCCCACATTGAATGTCTTGAGTAAGGATGGGTGGCATAATTCCTATAATTCTGTTTTTGGTGACCCATTTTGTTTTCAATCAGCTTATTATGCGGTAAGCTTAAATATCCCTAACGCTTATAACATGGTAGCGACCGGCAGAACAGTGTCCAAAACGGCTGAGGATGATGGGCGGGATACTTACCTGATTGAAGCACGCGATGCGCGTGACTTTTCGCTTCTAGTGATGTATGATTACACCGAGATTAAGGAAGTAATAAAAGGTGTTACTATTAAATGCTATTTCCCCAGTAAGCACTCGGAAATAGCCCAGCAAATTTTACGGAAATCGGGACAAATTATTAATTACTATGCCAGCCAGTTCGGTTCCTACCCATACGGAGAGTTCAAGGTAGCCTTTGTGCCTATGCAGGGCTTTCATGGCATGGAGTACTCGGGCTTGATTTTCCTGCGGGAAGAGTTTCTACAGGCGGGCTATGAACCGGAGCGCAGTGATTTTATTCTTGCCCATGAAATTGCTCATCAATGGTGGTATGGTTTGGTGGGCAATGATCAACTGCGGGAGCCATGGCTGGATGAGGGTCTAGCCAATTGGTCAGCCTATAAATACCTGCAAGAGGTGGAAGGCAAGCCTATCCCGTCAGGGTTGGAATATATAAATGGAATTAATCTAGGCAAGGAATTGAGGGAGATGTACTCAAGCCAGGAGTATTATCGCACCACCTATACCGGGGGTGAGGCATTCTGGTTCGGATTGGAAAAAGAGTTAGGTCATGAAACAGTAATTAAGGTTTTGCGCCGCTATTTGGCCGATTATAAAAATAAAATCGCGACTACGCAGGATCTGATGGATATAATAAAACTGGAAGCAGGCCGGGACATGAGCGGGTACATCTATAAATGGTTCCCGCCCAAATCCTGAACATATCACACAGCTTAAGGAGGTTTATAATGAATCCTATTCAGAAATTCCGGGAGGGTTTAAGAAACTTGGTCATAAGTGCCCTGGAAAAATCCCGAGCAGAAGGCTTGATTGTTTTTGATACCCTGCCCGAGTTTGTAATAGAAGTGCCGAGAGATGAAGGACATGGTGATTTTGCCAGCAATGTGGCAATGTTGATGGCCCGGCAAGCAAAGATGGCTCCGCGCAAGATTGCAGAAATAATAAGCGAACAGATAGATAGGACCCAGATGTCGGAACTGGAGAAGATTGAGGTAGCTGGGGCTGGGTTCATTAATTTTTTTCTCAATCAGGCTTGGTTGTACAGCTTGCCTGGAATGGTTTTGGAAATGGGGGATAGATACGGCAGCAGTCCTAAACAAAACCAGAAGGTACAGGTGGAGTTCGTAAGCGCCAACCCCACTGGCAATCTGCACATGGGCAATGCTCGGGGCGGAGCGATAGGAGACACACTGGCCAATGCACTGACTTATGCAGGTTATGAGGTGGAGAGGGAATTTTACATAAACGATGCGGGAAATCAGATTGATATTTTTGCTCAGTCCTTGGAAGCCAGGTATCTGCAATTAATGGGAGCTAAGATTGAATTCCCGGAGAATGGCTATGCGGGGCAGGATGTGGTGGATACAGTTAAGAACATCATCCGGGATTATAAAGATTCCCTATTGGGCATGAGCTCCACAGAACTGCAGGATTTTGTAGTTAATTATGCCCTAAAGGAAAAGATACAATATATTAAAAAAACCTTGGGTAACTTTGGGATAAACTACGATGTCTGGTTTAACGAGAAAACCTTGCACGAATCGGGCCAGGTAAATGAGGTTATAGAATACCTTAAGGACAAGGGTTATATTTATGAAGAAGAAGGAGCCCTGTGGTTTAAGTCGACTCTTTTTGGAGATGAGAAGGATGAGGTGGTTATACGTGCCAACGGCATGCCTACTTATTTCGCAGCAGATATAGCTTACCATCTAAACAAATTCAAACGCGGATTTGACCGGGTCATTAATGTCTGGGGAGCTGACCACCATGGCCATGTAGGGCGTATGAAGGGAGCCATACAGGCTCTGGGTTACGATGCCAACCGACTGGATATACTTTTGATGCAGCTAGTCCGTTTATATCGGGGTGGGGTTATAGTGCGTATGTCCAAACGAACTGGTACCACGGTTTCCTTGGATGAACTGGTTGAAGAAATAGGTAAAGATGCAGCGCGGTTTTTCTTTGTCATGCGCAGCCCGGATAGCCAGATGGATTTTGATCTGGATCTGGCCAAAGAAAAAAGCCAGGAGAATCCGATATACTACGTGCAATATGCTCATGCCCGCATTCAGAGTATTTTTAGACAGGCCAAGGCTGCGGGAGTTGAGATTAAAAGCCCAGGAGAAGTTGATTTTTCCATTATGGGGGCAGAGGAGATGCAAATTCTTAGAAAAATTGCTGACTTTCCAGAAGAGATTGCTATAAGTGCCAGGACGATGGCACCCCATAGAATTGCTCATTATGTTCTGGAATTGGCAGGGCTTTTTCATAGTTTTTATAATCATCAGCGGGTACTAAATGAAAATAAAGCGTTGCAGGATGCACTGCTGATACTCATGGAAACCATTCTAATCACTATAAAGAATGCTTTAAGTATATTGGGTGTGTCTGCACCGGATCAAATGTAGGAGGTATTTTATGCAACAGAGGAAAAAAAGCGAAGCGGATTGGGCCATGGAAGTTCTGTCTCAAAGGCAGGAACCGGTTTTCTATGACGAATTAGTTAAGGAAATCGCGCTGAAAATGGGCAAGCTATCGGATGCCGCTACCCTGACTTCTATTTATACCCGAATCAATCTGGATAACCGCTTGGTTTATCAGGGAGCGGGGTATTGGTATTTTGATGCCAATAAAATTTATCGAGAGTTTTAGCAGTGAAGATTAAGTGGAGGGGGCATGCTTCTTTTCTCATTGAGGTGGGGAGCAAAAAAATCATAACTGACCCCTTTAATGAAAGCTATGGTTATCCCATGAATCCTGTGACCGCCAATTTTGTGACCGTAAGCCATGAGCATCGGGATCACAACGCGGTGGAGACCGTGGGCGGACAGCCTCAGATTATTCGAGGTTGTGGCACGATGACCTACGACGGGATAATAATTAAGGGGATTGGCTCCTTCCATGACAAGCATCAGGGCCAGGAGCGTGGACAGAATACTATTTTTAAAATATCAACCGAAGACATCAACCTGGTGCACCTGGGGGATTTGGGACAGCTATTATCAGCAGGGCAAGTCCAGGAGATTGGAGAGGTGGATATTTTGCTGCTGCCTATTGGGGGGAGGTATACCATCGATGCTGGTGAGGCTAGTCAGATAGTAAGCCTCCTGCAACCGAGGGTCGTTATTCCTATGCATTTTGGCACCCCACATCTTTCCCTTAAGTTGGCGCCGTTGGAAGAATTCACTGCTCGCTATGACCGGATTATTAAGAAGCCCTCTCTGGAAATACAAGCGAGTGATCTGGGGACGGAGATGAAAATCATCGTTCTGGACTATCTTTCGGCTTGACCGTCTAAGTAAAAGAAGGGTAAAATTCAATAGGTTGGGATTATTTGTTTCGGGAAAGAGAGGTCTAGTTTAAGTGACGAAGTATATATTTATTACCGGCGGCGTGGTTTCTTCATTAGGTAAAGGAATTACGGCTGCTTCACTGGGTAGGCTTTTAAAAAGCAGAGGCCTTAAGGTGTCATTGCAGAAATTTGATCCCTATATCAATGTGGATCCCGGCACGATGAGTCCTTACCAGCACGGCGAAGTCTATGTTACCGAGGATGGAGCCGAAACCGATTTGGACGTGGGACATTATGAAAGATTTGTGGATGAGAATCTTACCAAATACGCTAATGTTACCACCGGGCGGATCTATCAATCCGTCATAGATAAAGAGAGGCGCGGCGATTACCTGGGACAAACCGTACAGGTCATTCCGCACATTACCAATGAAATAAAAGAACGGGTTTTGAAGATAGAGAGGATTAATAGTGAAGCCAAACCGGATGTAGTAATTACCGAAATTGGTGGTACGGTAGGAGACATAGAATCCCTGCCTTTTCTCGAAGCCATTCGTCAGTTAAAATATGAACTGGGCAAAGACCGGGTCATGTACATTCACCTCACGCTAATTCCCTACATACAAGCTGCCGGAGAACTGAAAACCAAACCCAGTCAGCACAGCGTCAAAGAACTGCGCAGCATAGGCATACAGCCTGATATTCTGGTGTGCAGAACCGTAAAGGCTCTATCCGAAGATATCAAGGCTAAACTAGCACTGTTTTGCGATGTGGAGAGGGAAGCGGTTATTCAGTTGAAGGATGCCGATTCTATCTACGAAGTACCCTTAATGTTGGCCCAGGAAGGCTTCGACCGAGAAGTCGTCAAGCGACTGGGACTAGACTGCGGAGAAGCCGATCTGACCGAGTGGGAAGAGATGGTTAAACGGGTGCGTGGGCTGGATAAAAAGGTAACTGTGGGCCTGGTTGGAAAATACGTGGAACTGCAGGATGCTTATCTTAGCATTGTGGAATCCCTGCGCCATGCCGGTTTTCAATATAACTGTGAAGTAGATATTAGGTGGATAAATGCCGAAGACATAGAAAAAGAGGGGCCGGATCAGCTATTGGCAGGGGTTGACGCCATACTAGTTCCCGGTGGCTTCGGCGAGCGAGGCATAGAGGGCAAGATTGCCACCGCTGGGTATGCCCGCCAGAAACAAATCCCGTTTTTGGGGATTTGCCTGGGAATGCAGTGTGCAGTTATTGAGTTTGCTCGTAATGTTTGTGGTTTTATCGGAGCCAACAGTTCCGAATTTGATTCGAATACGCCTTATCCTGTAGTGCACTTGATGTCGGAACAGGAAAACATTGCCAATAAAGGCGGCACCATGCGACTGGGAGTCTACCCCTGTGAACTTGTTTCCGGAACCAAGGTTCAGGTCGCTTACGGGCAGGATGCCATAAAAGAACGGCATCGCCACCGCTATGAAATAAACAACATTTATCGTCAAGAATTAGATAAAAATGGTATGAAGATCAGTGGGCTTTCTCCCGACCAGAGTTTGGTAGAAATCATTGAGATACCAGGGCTCCCCTGGTTTGTGGGGTGTCAGTTCCACCCAGAATTCAAATCGCGGCCTAACCGTCCGCACCCCCTGTTCCTGGGCTTGATAAAAGCGGCGATAAAATAAGTGCGGAAGCGAGCGTAGGGCTCGCTTTTTTGCAGTTGGCTGGAGTCTGGGTTGGTGGGAGATAGGCATAGCTATTTGGGCAAAGGGCAAAACTATTAAGAAAGCTAAGGGAGAGTATTTATGTATACGACCAGGATTATCGATATAAAAGAAAAAGATCGCTATAATAGTTTTGTTGCTGACCATCCCAAAGGCCATTTTCTACAAACCTGGGAATGGGGAGAGGTTAAGCGGGGTATGGGTTGGCAGCCTCTGCCTTTGGTATTGGAAAAAGATGGAGAAATAAAAGCATCATTGCTTATATTAAAAAGGCGATTGCCCTTACCAGGCCTGAAACGGTGTATTTTTTATGCGCCGCGCGGTCCAGTGGCAGACCTAGAAAGCCAGGAATGCTGTCAGGCTCTTTTTGCCGGAGCAGAGCGGGTAGCCAAGGACCATGGAGCCATATTCCTTAAGATTGATCCCGATGTTCCTATCGCCGAAGAAGGGTTTAAAAATATTTTAAGCCAATGTAAATTTCATCGCAATGATACCGGCATGGATTTTGAAGGCGTTCAGCCAGCCTTTGTTTTCCAATTGAATATCCAACCTTCAGCTGTAAAACTAATGGAAAATATGCACTCCAAGACTCGCTATAATATTAAACTGGCCCAGAAAAAAGGGGTTACCATAAGAGAGGCAGTCGGGAAGGAAGACTTGCCGGCCTTCTATGCAATATTGCAGGAAACTGCGGAGCGAGACCGTTTCTTAATAAGAGGATATGAATATTTTGATATGATCTGGGATCAAATGGTGGAGAATGGACTGGCTCAAATATTTTTAGCTGAATACCAAGGCCGGATTATATCTGCTACCCTGGCTTTAATTCTGGGGAAGAAGACCTGGTATCTGTACGGGGCTTCCAGCAACGAATACCGCAATGTAATGCCCAATTATCTTATTCAATGGGAGATGATTCGCTGGGCTCAGGAGCGGGGATGTACAGTTTATGATTTCCGGGGGGTATCCGGTGATTTGGACGAGAGCAACCCTCTCTATGGCCTGTACCGGTTTAAAAAGGGATTTAATGGTGACATGATCGAATTCATGGGGGACTGGGATAGAGTCTACTCGCCGTTCTTCTATTTTGCATGGACTAGAATTCTACCCCTTTATATGCAAGTTGTACGCAGAGTATTACGTAAAGGCAAAAAGCAGGGGGAAGGGTAGGGAGATAGGTGTTAAGGGATAAGTGGATTGAGATTGACGTTGATGCTGTTAAGCAGAATCTGCAAGAGGTTAAGTCTTTGCTGGATGATAAAGCAAGATTAATAGCCGTAGTTAAAGCTAATGCTTATGGACATGGGGCTGAGGACATTGCTCGGATTCTCTTCCAGAATGGGGTGGAATTTTTTGCGGTGAGCTTTTATTATGAGGCCTTGCAGTTAAGGAAGGCAGGGATACGTGCCAATATCTTGGTTTTCAGTCCTGTGGTCAGCGAAGAAGAGGCCCTGGAATCTATCAAGAACCAACTGACGCTTACGATTACCTGTGATAACGACCGTCAGTTGCTGGAACGGGTAAGCGCTGCGCTTAAAACTCAAATCCGGGTTCACTTAAAGATAGACACTGGACTGGGGCGCTTTGGCTTGAATCAGGAAGAAGCCTTGCGGGTATGCCAGGATGTTTACCAGAATGAACAGCTGTTCATAGAGGGTATTTATAGCCATATAGCCGATCCCACATCTCCCGACTATACCTTAAAGCAGTTTCAGCAATTCATGCAGGTTGTGAACCTCTTGGATCAAGAGAAATTCGTTATCCCGATTAAACATTTTGCCAACAGTGCTGTTTTCCTAAGCTTCCCTAATATGTACCTGAACGCGGTGCGAATCGGAACTCTCTTATCAGGTCAACACCCCGTAGGCAATTTTCCAACCCATTTGCAGTTGCAGGATCCTTATAAATTTAAGAGCCGCATCATTTCCTTGCGCACTTTGGAAAAGGGCAGTTATTTAGGGTACTATCGTACCTATAAATTGAAAAGAGCAGCACAAATCGCGGTCATACCAGTTGGGTTTAATGATGGACTGGCTGTGGAGGTTGCCAATCGACCGGTTGGATTGGTGGACATGCTAAAAAAGCTAGCTAAAATTGTACTCGGCTTTTTTAATTTTCCTCGTTTTAACCTTAATGTAACGCTAAAAGGTGAGGAGTATCCCATTAGGGGCAAGGTTTTTATGCAGATGGCTCTGGTGGAGATACCCTGTGGAGTGGATGTAAACATTGGTGACGAAGTCGAGCTGCCGGTGCGTAAAACCTTGGCTGCCCGTAGTGTAGCCCGAATTTATGTTCAGGATGGTCAGGCCGGGAAAATTGCTTTTGATGAGGTAACCAACTATATTGTAGACGAGGCTTAAAATTACAAGAAGAACGCGTAAACAAAAGCAAGAGAGACATAAACCTCCCTCAGAGGCGCTAAGCACAGTTTCTGCAAGTGGGAATATTTGGTATAATGCTGACATATAGCATCTACCACTTTCCGAGTTTAATTGCAAAGAAATCAGCTGCTTAGAAATGGGTGAAAATTGAGGGGGGTATATTGATGCAGGGCAGGATATTGATTGTTGATGACCAAAAAGGGGTAAGGCGCCTTTTGGAAGAGTTATTTAAGAAGGAAGGCTGGGATGTCCAGAGCGCAGGGGATGGCCGGGAAGCAATCGATAAGGTGGAAGAGTTGATGCCAGACCTTGATCTCATCCTGATGGACCTTAAAATGCCTAATATAAATGGGTTAGAAGCAACGCGAATAATTGTCGAGAGAGATTTCCGTGTTCCTATTATCATGATGACAGCTTACGGAGAAATAGAAGTAGTCAAGCAGGCATTGGATGCAGGTGCCAGGAAGTGTATAAGCAAACCATTCGATATAATGGTGCTGCGAGATATGGTTAATAAATTAATGATGGAAGTGGCATCATAAACTTCAACAAGCTGTTCTAGTTATGAAGCAATATGTTCGCAATATAAATAGTAAAAGCAATAGAAGTGTTTATAAAAATAACTAAAAGAGGTGGAAAGTATGGCACTAGTTCCGGTTACGGAGTTGTTGCTCCATGCAAATCGGGAAGGTTATGCTGTGGGCGCATTTAACGCTAATAACATGGAGATTATACAGGCAATTGTAGAAGCAGCGGAAAAGGAGAACTCACCGGTTATTATGCAGGCCAGCCAGGGGGCGATAAAATATGCCGGGTTGGAGTTTATTACCGGAATGGTTAAAATAGCCGCCGGAGCGACTCGGATTCCAGTTGCTCTGCACCTGGATCACGGCACAGATTTTGACCAGGTTGTAAAATGTATTCGCAGCGGATTTAGTTCAGTTATGTATGATGGATCTAAACTGCCGCTGGAACAAAACATTGCCATTACCAATAAGGTTTTGGAAATATGTAGGCCAATTGGGGTATCAGTAGAGGCAGAATTGGGAAAAATAGGTGGAACCGAGGATGATGTACATGTAAGCGAACGAGAAGCTATGTATACAGACCCCGAAGAAGCCTGTTATTTTGTGGAAAAGACCGGGGTAGAGAGCCTGGCAATCGCTATAGGAACGGCTCACGGGCAGTATCAGGGTGATCCTCAGCTTGATTTTGAACGCCTAAAAAAGATTAAAGATCTGGTTAAGATTCCTATCGTTTTGCATGGCTCCTCGGGAGTTTCTGATGAATCGGTAAGGAAGGCCATCTCACTAGGTGTCTGCAAAGTTAATATCGATACTAATATCAGAGAGGCTTTCGTAGGGGAGATGAGACGCCGGATGGAAGAAAATCCTCAAGAGATTGACCCTCGCAAGCTGTTAGGACCAGCACGAGATGCGGTAGTAGCTATAATTAGAGATAAAATTAAGGTCTTCGGCAGTTCTGGTAAGGCCTAATTTGAAGGGAGTGTTTTTTTGCGAATTTTCATTGATTCTGCTAACATAGAGGAGATCAAGGAAATTAATGATATGGGATTTTTGGGAGGGGTAACCACCAATCCCAGTCTGGTTGCCAAAGAGAAAAGAGATTATGCCGAGGTGGTCAGACAGATCTGTAACATTGTTGATGGGCCTATAAGTGCGGAAGTATTGAGTTTAGACTACGCTTCCATGGTCAGGGAAGCAGAGGCTTTAGCCGCAATTCATTCCAATGTGGTGGTCAAAATTCCCATAAGTGAAGCAGGGTTAAAGGCCATAAATACTTTGGCTAGCAAAAATATTCAGACCAATGCCACTCTGATATTTTCAGCACCCCAAGCTCTACTGGCTGCCCGCGCGGGTGCTAGTTTTGTCAGTCCCTTTCTGGGTCGAGTTGATGATAATGGCAATGATGGGTTAGTACTTCTTAATGATATTGTCACTATTTTCAACCAATTCTTATTGTCCACCGAGGTGATAGCTGCCAGCATAAGGCATCCTATGCATGTTGTTGAATCTGCCAAGATGGGTTCCCATATTGCCACTGTCCCTTATGCAATTATTAAACAGATGATAAAGCACCCTTTAACAGATGCAGGTATTGAAAAATTTATGAGTGATTGGAAAAAGGCGTTCTAAGAACTGGAGGGTTGGGGTTTGGAGAGAGAATTAGCTCTTGAATTTGCAAGAGTAACGGAAGCTGCTGCCTTAGCGGCAGCACGCTGGGTAGGTCGGGGAAATAAGGAAGCAGCTGATGATGCAGCCGTAACCGCCATGCGGGTAATGTTTGATACAGTATCCATAGATGGTGTGGTGGTAATTGGCGAGGGAGAAATGGATGAAGCTCCCATGTTGTATATTGGGGAAAGAGTTGGTCTGGGAGTGCTGCCCCGGGTGGATATAGCCGTTGATCCTCTGGAAGGAACCATAATTGTAGCTAAAGGTCTTACTGGTGCAATTGCAGTATTGGCTTCTGCTCCACAAGGTAGTCTGCTGCATGCTCCCGATATGTATATGGATAAGATCGCGGTGGGGCCCGAATGTAAAGGCCGGGTTTTCTTGGATGCGCCCGTAAAAGAAAACCTGCGCCAGGTAGCGAAAGCTTTGGAAAAGTCTATGAGCGAGATAACGGTAGTGATATTGGATCGCGAGCGACACCAGGGTATTATCGAAGAAGTACGCAGCGCGGGGGCACGCATTAGGCTAATTACTGATGGAGACGTATCTCCTGGAGTGGCTACCGCCTACCCGGATTCTGGAGTGGACATACTTATGGGGATCGGCGGAGCGCCGGAAGGGGTAATTACTGCCGCCGCACTGAAATGCCTGGAAGGTGATTTTCAAGCCCGGTTGATTCCGGAAAATGATAACGAAGTTCGACGCTGCCTTGAGATGGGCATTAAAGATACCCATCAGCTATTTACCATTGATGAACTGGTCAAATCGGATGATGTAATATTCGTGGCCACTGGGATAACTGATTCTTTTCTGCTCAAAGGAGTAAGGTATTTACAGGGACATGCTATCACTCAGACGATAGTAATGAGAAGTAAATCAGGAACCATTAGGTTTATAGAGGCTAACCACCACCTCGGTAAAAAGCCTTTGTTCAGTGATCATCGCATCAAACTCCGTATGGACTAACAAAATCCTATCGTTCGGCGCCAATCTTTTCCCTGGTGTTTTCCCTAAGGGGCTATCAAGAAATAAATAAGGCAGAATACTCCGAGGATTTTTCGCGCTAGACAAGGCGTCAAAGC
>CAYWFX010000042.1:0-26400 GCA_964457945.1 uncultured Syntrophomonas sp. | reverse complement strand
TTATTGCTGATCACTTATCTACGTAAGGGGTGACATTTTCCCTGATCATTGACAGACTACAACTGGGCTTTGTTTTGGCTCTATCATCGGATATTAATTCAACGTATAATAAATAATGATGGAACGCAAAAATTGGTTATTATTTAAGGAGGTGGACTTAATTGAGGGTTAGCGATAAAAAAGAGTCCCTAATTGTGGTGTTTATTGTTCTGGCAGTTATAGTAGGATGGGTGTGGTATTCTAATATTCACACAAATATCATAGTAGAAAAACCTGGGCAACCAACCCTCCTTACCGATATTGATTTTAAGGTACCTGGCCCAGCTGGCATCTTAGTAGTTGGCAAATCCACCCGTGAAGAAGCGCTACAGATTTATCCAGAAGGTACTAACCTGGGTAGAAGTGGGGTATATCGTCCCAAAGATCAGGATTTTATTCTGACGTTTACCCGTAAAGAAGATATACTTAACAAAATTGATATTGGTGTCAGTGATTTGTCCACCACGCGGGGAGTCAAGGTTAATGATTCCTTTGATAAGGTCATAGAAAAATACAGTAGTAATTATACCCGGGCCTATGAGAAGGACAAGTCCAATATTTTCGATGCTTTGTATGGCTCCGATAAGCAGTATGTATTATTTAAAGTAGAAGATAATGTAGTGAAGAAGATTGTTATAGGCTATTCTTTGCCGTGATTATTTATATTCATTAACATAAAGGCTGCTGGGTATCAATCCATTTCCCAACAGCCTTTTTGCTTGTTTATATCTCCCTTAACAGGTTAACCATCTCCAAGGCGGTTATGGCTGCATCGGAGCCCTTATTACCGGATTTAGTGCCTGCCCTTTCTATAGCCTGCTCAATTGTATCGGTGGTAATTACTCCAAAAATTACAGGTACACCTGAGTTTAGGCCTACTTGGGCAATTCCTTTGGTAACTTCGCCAGATATATATTCAAAATGAGGAGTTGCTCCCCTGATTACTGCCCCCAGACAAATAACCGCATCATACTCCTTCTGTGCCATCTTCTGTGCTACTAAGGGTATCTCGAATGCACCCGGTACCCATGCTATATCGATATTTTCACGGTCTACTCCATGCCTGGTTAAGGTATCCAGGCATCCTGAAAGTAGTTTGTTGGTAATGAACTCATTAAATCTGGTCACCACAATTCCGAAACGCTGCTTATCCCCTATAAGTTTTCCTTCAAATACCTTTGCCATTTCTACAAATACCTCCTATATATGCGCAAGGCGCATTTTTTTTTTACAAGCTGGCCAGAAGATGTCCCATCTTATTTTTCTTAGTTTGCATGTAGCGTAGATTTTCAGCCTTGGTAGGCATTTCTATCGCAACCCTTTCTACAACTTCCAGGCCATAACCTTCCAGACCTTTTATCTTTTTGGGATTATTTGTCATCATTCGCATCTTCCTAACCCCTACGTCGACCAAAATCTGGGCTCCAATGCCATAATCCCGTAAATCCTCGGGAAATCCCAGGTCAAGGTTGGCCTGGACTGTGTCTCTACCCTGGTCCTGCAGCTTATAGGCCCTGATTTTATTAGCCAGGCCAATACCCCGACCTTCCTGTCGCATATAGAGGAAAACCCCTTTACCCGCATTCTCAATCATGGCCAAGGCAGTCTGCAACTGCTCTCCACAATCACATCGGTTAGAACCGAATACGTCTCCGGTAAGGCATTCGGAGTGAACCCGTACCAGAATGGGTTCATCTTCCTCCCACTGACCTTTGGTCAAGGCCAGATGTTCCTTGCCATCCAGGAGAGATTTATATGCTATTGCAGTAAAATCCCCATATTCGGTCGGAAGTTTGGCATCTTCAACCCTCAGAATCAGTTTTTCCTTACGGCGGCGGTACTGAATTAAATCCGCTATGGTAATGATTTTTAGGTCGTTCTCTTTCGCAAACTCAATTAACTCAGGAACCCTGGCCATGGTACCGTCATTACTCATAATTTCACAAATGACGGTGGCTGGGTAGAGTCCTGCCAACTGGGCCAGGTCAATAGAACCTTCCGTGTGACCGGTCCGTCTGAGTACTCCCCCTTCCCTATATCGCAGGGGAAATATGTGACCTGGTTTTCTGAAATCTGCCGGCTTGCTATCAGAAGAAATCAGGGCCTTTACAGTATCGGCTCTTTCGTGAGCGGAAATACCGGTAGTGGTGGTAGTATAGTCTACCGAAACCGTAAAAGCAGTTTGATGGTTATCCGTATTTTCCATAACCATGGGCTGGATTTCTAACTCATCCAGACGTTCCCCGGTCATAGGCATACAGATTAAGCCTTTGGCATGGGTAGCCATGAAATAAATAACATCCGAGTTACATTTTTCAGCGGCTATAACTATGTCCCCTTCATTTTCCCGGTCTTCGTCATCAACCATTATTACCATTTTACCTTCTTGAATATCGATAATTGCTTCTTCTATGGTGTTAAACATTGCACTACCTCCCCTTTCTAGATGAAACCATGTTGTGCTAAATACTCAGATGTTAAAACGGTTTTCTTTTTTCCTTCGCTTCTCTTCAGCAGCTTCTCAACATATCTGCCTATAATATCTGACTCCAGGTTTACAGTATCACCCGTTTTTTTCAATCCCAGGGTAGTCATTTTCGCGGTATGGGGTATGATAGATACTGTAAAACTATCCGCTAATACCTCGACAACTGTTAAACTGATTCCATCAATAGCTACTGAGCCTTTGGCTACCAGATAATGAAGCAGCTCTTCTGGGGCACTTATTCGTATTACCTGGGCAATATCAACTTTTTGCTGTTCCACAATGGTTCCCACTGCATCAACATGGCCCTGCACCAGGTGTCCACCCATCCGATCTCCTAACCGTGTAGCTCTCTCCAGGTTGACCCGCTGCCCACTGCCCAGGTTCTTAAGATTAGTTTTTTCCAAGGTTTCAGCCATCATATCGGCTGCAAAATTATCCTGGTCAAAGCTAATTACGGTTAAGCATACTCCATTAATGGCAATGCTGTCCCCAAGTTTTACATCCTCTAAGACTTTTTTAGCTAGAATGCTAATCTGGCAAGAATTACTGCCTCGGTCAATCCTTTTCACAGTTCCTAACTCTTCTACTATCCCTGTAAACACTACTATCACCACTCCTTGAAGTATCCTGTAAGCAAGAAATCTTCTGAAAACTTTTGTATTTCCATTGATTTCAGATCCAGGGCATCTTTCATGTATTCTATCCCCTGCCCTCCAATCGGAGAAGGAGCCTGGCGGCCACCAATGATTTTAGGGGCTATAAACCAGTAAGCTTTATCTAGCAGTTGGTGCTCCAGCAGGTAAGCATTAATTTCTCCCCCGCCTTCCACTAGCAGACTGCATAAACCCATTTTGCCCATAATCCCCAAAACTTTTTCCAGAGGTATGAGGTCAGAGTCGATATCTAAACTGATAATCTCAAGTCCCAGGGCTTCTAGTTGTTCTCGCTTTTGGGCCTCTGCGCTGCTGGAACAGAAAACCAAGGTCCGCTGTTCATGACTGCTCCTGGCAATATTACTGGCAGGAGGTAAATCTAAATTGCTATCAATTATGATCCGTACCGGATTCCGGGCATCTGCTAATTCCAGGCGGGTATTGAGAAAAGGGTCATCTTTCAATACCGTGCCGATACCTACCATTATGGAATCATAAATATTTCTTAATTGATGTACGTAATAACGAGCATCTTCACCGGTTATCCATTTGGAATCTCCACTATAAGATGCAATTTTCCCGTCTAAGGTCATGGCTGTTTTTAAGGCCACAAAAGGAAGTCCGGTCTGGATATATTTAAAAAACACTTCATTCAGGCGACTGGCCTCGTGCTCCATTACCCCGAGTTCAACTTCAATGCCGGCCTCTCTAAGCCTGTCAATCCCCTTTCCAGCTACCTGGGGATTGGGATCGCTGGTGGCAATAACCAGTCTTTTAACTGCAGCCCTAATAACTGCATCTGCACAGGGAGGAGTTCTGCCAAAATGGCTGCAGGGTTCCAGTGTTACATACATTGTAGCCCCGGAAGCCTGATCACCGGCTTCATTCAGAGCATGGACTTCGGCATGAGGGGTCCCCGCTTTATGGTGATATCCTTCACCAATTAGCTGCCCATTTTTTACGATTACTGCACCTACCATGGGGTTGGGACTGGTTCTGCCCTGTGCCCGAGCGGCTAGGCCCAATGCTCTTTTCATATAAAACTGATCCATTTCCTTGATAATATGAATCACCCCTAGACTTTCCTTTTTGTACTTATTGAATTCCCTTCTTCGATAAAAACACAAAAACCCCGACTTATAGTCGGGGCAAAAAAGCGAGCACATATAGAGCATACATATCCATTAGGACACACACCCACAGGCCCTTCTTCTCCTATCCAGACTATAACTGTCGGCCTCGGAATTTCACCGAATCATGCCCAAAGGCTAGCGGGCTTTACCGCCGATAGGGAATTACACCCATCCCCGAAGAAAGGAAATTGTTTATTAAATTTAGTTTATATTAGCATCAACTTGCCTAACGGTCAAGAGATTGCTGTTAGTTACTGTTCACCTTCAGGGTCTCATCTATAAGCTCTTTTACTTCGTTCACCATTATCCCACCGGCAAATTTGGGTTGACCATTAATAAGTGTCACTGGATATGGATACCCCATTTGTAAAACTTGGTTCATTACAGGATAATTACCAATTCCATCTTTATCAACATCAACATATTTTACTTCTACTTTATCTCCATAAATCTTTTTGAGTTCATCTGTCATTTGCTGAGTTAATTCCGAAAAATCTGTAGTTGTACCACAACTAGCTGCTGACGAGCAGTCACTGGAACAGTTTCACCCTCCGGTGGACACCTGTGTGCCCTGGAGGACTTCCACCAATATAGCTTGATTATTTTCTGGCATGAAGATTCTCCTTTCAATACAATATTTTGTAGCTTTTATCTTTATCCACATGCATGATACCAGTATTAGGGTTAAAAAACAACCGCCCAAGCACTAAGTATAATAAAAGATTAAGTTTAGTTTTTCATATGCTTTATTTTTTCTAATAACTCATTTCTCTTTTCCTTAAATTCATTAAACTCATTTATCAATAAATGGTTATGCTTATGGCCTTTTTCAACATAAAACATTGAAATTCCGCCTAATCCAACATGAGTTCCAACTGCAACACCCATTTGCATAATAAATATTTCACCTGTAAAATCACTTTCACTGATAATCTTGGCTTTTAAGTCTTCTGCGATTTTTATTTCTGAGGTATAACCGATTATTATAAAATCAGTAATATCATTATTATTCCCCTTAATAAACTCACCAACATAGTGATTAAGCACCCTTTTTAGACCTCTTTCTTTAGCAACAACTGCTCCTCTGCCGTTTTTCATGGTCATTATCGGTTTAAGATTTAATATTTTACCTAATATTGCACTTGCATTTGATATCCTGCCACTTTTAACCAAACGACCTAAATCATATACAGCCAGGAAATGTTTCACATTAGTTTTATAGGTCTCATTGAAATGTATTAATTCTTCATAAGCAGCGCCTTGCTCTTTTAAACGGGCACTCTTTAGAATAAGCCACCCGCTTCCGTGGCTCATGGACTTCGAATCTACAACATGAATTTTTATGGATGTATTCGGATTATTCTCTAGGAAATAATCCTTGGCAATTTCTGCAGATTGATAAGCCGCACTGGTGCCACTAGACATGCAAATACATAATATTTCTGTATAACCATCTATAATTGCTTTATCAATTACATTTAAGTACTCCGTTGGACTAGGCATTGAAGTAGTTGGTTCTTCAGCTAGATTTTCCATTAAATTATAGAATTCATCAGGCTTTATATCAAATCTATCTCTATACACAATCCCTTCAATATTGATAGTCAAAGGGGCTATTCCAATATCATATTCATCAATAATTTCCTGTGATAAATCGCAGGTTGAGTCAGCCATAATTTTTATCATAAATAGCCTCCAATAGTTCATAAAAATTTCGATAATTATTATATATTAGCTATTAAAATAGCATCTGCCTTTTCAGCAGATGCTAATCCGACTATTAATGAAATAATTATTTTTTAGCTATTATCTCTTTTCAGGCTCAGGATATTCCGCACCAAAAGTATCTACGCTTACATTTTTCATGCGCTGGTCTTCTCGAGGCCTATCGCTCCTATCCTTGTCTACTCTCACAATCATATCCACTACATCGATACCGTCGGTGACTTTTCCGAATGCGGCGTACTGCCCATCTAAATGAGTGGAATCTGCTACCATTATAAAGAATTGAGAACCGGCTGAATCATTAGCCCTGCTCCTAGCCATTGATATTACTCCCCGAGTATGTTTCAAACTATTAGGAAAGCCATTATCGGTAAATTCACCCTTAATGCCATATCCTGGTCCTCCCATACCATTACCATCAGGATCTCCGCCCTGAATCATAAAGCTAGGTATAACCCTATGAAAAATTGTTCCATCATAAAAACCCTTGTTTATTAGAGAAATAAAGTTATTTACCGTGTTGGGTGCTATTTCAGGATAGAGTTCCAAGCATATTTTTTTTCCATCTTCCATTTCTATTGTAACTACCGGTACTTTTTCCATTTTCATCTTCCTTTCTATTACCTTCTTACTTTCCAAAAGCCTTCTGTATGTCTTCCTGCGAAATATCCGGTTGGGCAAAGTAAATACATACGCCCTGGTAATTATTAATCCATTCCAGCCAACGCTTCTGGTATTCCTCATCATCTAGCCAGTCAGGGCCTTCCCGTGATGCTGCCTGTAAAAAAGACTTAACTGAGTTCATTACTAGTTCCCCCAGGTGATAGCAGCCCTGTTTGCCCATTACCTGCTGGTTAACCAATTTACTAAAACCCTTCCCCACAGAAGCTCCAACTAAAGCATCGATCGACTTAATGCCTTGATGGCAGATGTCAAATGGAACTCCAGAAGCCTCTACTTCTGCTTCCGCAATGGTGAAGTTATTAATATCAAAGACAATTCGGCTCTTTAAATCATGGATATCGTCCTTCCATTGCCCCCGGACTTCATAGCCAACACCGGGGATTATTTCAACCTTATATTTCTCCAACTTTTCGTACATTTACTGCCCTCCCAGTGCTAAAAATATTGTAAAATTGGCAGATTAGTTCTATTATAACCAAGTAAGTGCAAATCAACGCCTAATATATGAACTAACCTTAACCTAACTTCCTAGAATATCTTACCATTATAATGATGAATTCAAATAAACTCAATAGGTCTAGGTGTATGCTTGTAGAAGCAAGTGTACGGTTATAGTAACACATGAAAAAGAGGAGGATCTATATTTTTTTAAAGAATGCTGCATTATTTAGAAGATTATTTATATTGTTTTTTTCCTTATGGGCATCTCTTTTTCCGGTAATATCTAACTGTCCGATGAGCATCGCTATTGACCTTTCCCCTGATATAAAAATACTTGTTAATAATGAAATACTATACTTTCCCGACCAGCAACCATTCATTGACCATCAGAACAATCGTATTTATGTACCGCTGAGAACAATAGCGGAAAATCTTGGCGCCAGTGTTTCTTGGAATCAAGGTTCCCGTCTTATAAACATCAAACAAACTGCAAAAACAATTGAAATATCCCTAGATTCAGGCGTAGTAATGATAAACCGTCAAGCAGTAGCCGTTGATGTACCAACCTTGTTCATCAACGGATACACCATGGTACCTTTAAGATTTGTATCCGAAGCCCTGGAAGCTAAGGTTGAATGGGATGCAAATAGCCACAGTATAAGAATTAATAAATATCTGCCGCTTAAAATACTGTCACTTCAAAAACCGGGAGGTACATTCACTCCTGGCAATGCAGTAAATACCAGCTTACTTATACTGAACAACAGTAGCAGTGACAACCAGTTCTGGCTGAGCTATAGTTTCAAAAATCCAGCGGGTAAGTTTTATGATATTAAACCGCGATCTTTAGCATTGAAAGCGGGTGAAAAACGAGCGGAAAATTTAAGCTGGTTGGTTCCGAACAACAAGGACATGATTAGCGGGGAATACGATCTATACATTGATATATGGGATAAGAATCCGGCTGATAGTACTGCTCAACGCTTATTATCCTATGATTTTCCTGCTCAGATCCGGATATTTAGATATATTGATAATTTCGACAATTTAGACTCGTCGTTATGGGAAAAAGGTACAAATAAGTTAGGCTTAAGCCAGTTGAACCCAAAAAACATCAAGGTAGACAATAGTATATTAACATTTAAAATGCCTGCAAATACCACCGAGGGGGCAGAAATTCGCTCACGCAAGACCCTAAGCTATGGCTCTTATGAGGTAAACATGAAGCTCCCGAATCTTCCTGCATCTATTACTGGATTCTTCCTTTACCAGCCTCCAGACCTATATCATGAAATAGATATTGAAATTTATAATCGTCCCGATGGAAAAATCATGTTTACCCTTTACTCACAAGGACGCAAAAGCAAGGAAGTTCAAATGATTCTTCCTTTCGATCCTACAGCTGATTTTCACTGCTATCGTTTCGACTTCCTGGCTGAGGAATTGTCTTTTTATGTGGATGACATTTTATTGCAAAAATGGACTGAAGGATTTAGTACCCGGCCGATGAAATTAATGCTCAATTCATGGTTTCCCGACTGGTTAGATGGAAAAAAAGCCAGTGAAGACAAATACTTGGAGGTTAATTGGATTAGGTACTAGACTACTCCCATTGCTTCCAAATCTCAGGCTGATACCCTACAGTAGCCAGCTTGCCGTTACGTACTATAGGTGTTTTATAGAGCTGGGGATTATTAAATAATATCTCTTCCCTCATACTGCTGCTTCCAATTCGATCCAGGTTAAGTTGGGTGTACTCTTTGGCTAATCTATTAATTAGGTCATTAAGCCCTACCGATGCTTTTACACTATTGAATTCACCTTTACTTAAGCCTTTTTGATGCAGGTCTATTAACTGATATTTAATTTTTCTTTCATTAAAATATCGTTCCGCTTTCTGAGTATCAAAACATTTCTTTATGCCGAAAATCTGAATATTCACCTGCTAATTCTCCCTTTATACCCTATATAACTTACATACTATTCTTTGAACCTGTCTTCCAGAAAATCTAATTGTTTCTCATCAATTTTCAATGATTTTCCATATTCAATTACTTCTGTCCACGTTGATTTATCAGTAGTTACTCTAAATATCTTGTTTTTAAAAACTATAATTAATTCATTGCTTTTTATGAAATGAGCGTAAAAATCATGGAAATAGTAATAATATTTATCTGCCATATTTACTTGAATGGCTTTAACTATATATTCTATGTTTTCAGGTGAAACTCTTGCTTTATACAGAGTAAAAATGCCTAATAGTCTTTTACTCCCCACAATATCAAGCTTCTTAAATATTGATTTATCGACCTGGCTTACTTTTAGAATATAGCCATAGTAATAACCCATATTATTAGTACCGCACCTTTACTTGAAGTCTCAATCCCATTCTTTGGCCATAATATTTTCAACCAGCACCCGCGCAATAAGCGGGTCAAACTGAAGTCCAGCATTGGATTTTATTTCATTAATCGTATTCTCCTCAGTTAAGGCTTTTCGATAGGGCCTATCACTGGTCATCGCATCATAAGCATCTGCAAGTGCGATAATTCTTGCTTGCAAAGGTATTTCTTCTCCTTTTAGTCCCTTCGGGTAACCCTTTCCATCCCACCTTTCATGGTGAGCCAGAACATATTCTGCTAGTTGGGAAAACTCATTTACTGAACTCAGTATACGATAGCCTGTTTCCGGATACCGTTTGATTTCAAGCCATTCAGCATCATTTAGCTCACCGGGCTTATTTATTATCTTTTCATCAATTGCTATCATTCCAATATCATGCATTAATCCAACCGTACGAAGTTCACTGACATCTCCCACACTTAAATGCAAAGCATATCCTATCGCTGCACATAATTCACTTACCCTTTGAGAATGTTGCTCTTCTCTTTTATTTTTTTCATACAATGTACTTATAATTAATTTAATAGTTCTATTCCTCATGCTGGAGCCTTCAAAGAGCTTACGCCTATACATATTATCTTCTGCTTTCTTAAAAACTGTGCTCATCTTCTCCTCAGATTCATGCTTGGTTTCCCAGCCAAAGGAGATGGATAATAGAATAGAATCCACGGTTTCATTGGAAGCGCTTTGATTTATTCGCTGTACAATTTTCCCTGCTTCCTGGGCATCTGTTTTGGATAATAATAGGATGAATTCATCTCCACCAATTCGAGCGACAATATCATCAGCCCTACATTCCTTGATAATAACCTCAGCCGCTTTCTTTAACAGCTTATCCCCTACCATGTGGCCAAAGGCATCATTAGTAAGTTTCAAACCATTTAAATCTGCCATAACCAGGGTTATGGGGAGATTTCTTGCTATATCCAGACGATTTAACTCTTCTTCAAAAAATCTTCGATTGTACAATCCAGTTAGCTGATCATGATAGCTTAAATGTTCTATCTTGCTTTGTTTTTCTTTTTTCTCTGTAAAATCTCGAAATACCAGTACAACCCCTTTTATATTACCATCTTCATCTTTTATAGGAGCAGCACTGTCTTCAATCGGTATTTCAGGGCCATCTTTGGACACTAAAATAGTATGATTAGCCAGTTCAAAGGATTTCCCAGTTTCCAGCACCTTTTGTACTGGATCATCACATCTTCCCCGAGTATACTCATTGATAATATTGAAAACCTTTTCAAGGGGTTGACCAACAGCCTCCTCTTGAGTCCAGCCGGTTAGCTGTTCGGCAACCTTATTTAAAAGCTCAACCTGTCCATATCTATCAGTGGAAATAACACCATCACCTACAGATAACAATGTGATTTTAAAGCGTTCCTCGCTGCTTCTTAGAGCCTTCTCCGCCTTTTTACGCTCAGTAATGTTATGGGCCAGCATGATTTGACCGAGAGGCCGCCCATTGGTGTCGGCTAGAGGAGTAACAGTCACATCGTAATACATGAGTGTCCCATTATCATCTGCATTCATTTCGCCGCTAGCAGTCGTGCCCGCATTATATAGCTGTAACAGCTCTGGATGACCACTGAATACCTTTTCCGCCGCCCGGCCGACTACCCGGACAGTCGTGCAGCCAAGCAGGTTCAGGGCAGCCGGATTAAGGTCAACAATGCAACCTTTAATGTCCAGCACTATTACCCCGGTGTTCATCCCTTCAATAACCTTATAACGAGCTACCGGCACCGTGTAAAAGAGGCGGTAGCGAAAAATACCCCAGGAGATCACTATCCCGGCCAGGCTAAAAATTACCGGCGTAAGATCGAATCTAATCATAAGAAAGCCTGCGAGGTGTTCCATCGTCGTCATAAAGGGCAATAGTAGTCCCACCAACAGCAGAACGGCCTGTTCACGGAATAGTGATGCTTTTTGCCTTAAGGCATCGGCTAGGAGTATCAGTGCAAGCAGAGTTACAGAAAAGTTATAGCTAGCGAACACCCAAAACAAGCAGCCAAAAGTCTTGCCTATCACCGGAAACGGACCACTGGTGTCCAGAAATACATTTTGCCGTAAAAGGTTGTGCACATCGTTGGTCCAGAAAAGCACATTAACGATGATGGGCATGGTCACCAGCAACAATAAAAGCCAGCGACGTTTCAACCAGTGTTCACGCCCGGTAAACTGAATAACCATAATCAGGTAAGTTACGGGAGCAAGCATAATGCCCAGGTACTGAACGTTGGCCCACATAATTTTAGTTGGCAGGTTGGTAGCAGCCAACTCCAAAGCTTGAGCAACTATCCAAAGGGTGACCAAAACCATAGTCAAAAAGAAGGGGCCCGCCCCCTTCACATTACGATTCCGCCAAGCAAACAAGCTCAGTGTAATACTCACAGCCACCGATAATGCTGAAAGCCATAAATATGGTATGTACTGATAATGCACTGTAATCCCTCTCCTTAGCATTTTATTGAGAGAGTGTTATAGGAATTATCCTTTTAACACATAATTTTTATAAATTATAACATTAACCATAAACCAAAAAGGCGAAAATTCATGGCACCATTAACAAGAGGCGGTTCTGCTATCACGGTAAAAGCAGCGCCGCCCCTTGTTATATCTCTGTTAGCAAAGGTGAATATCTTTATCAATTTCCCGTATAATCACCTTACCACAGGTTCTGCCTCGTGCACGATTATCGTTTATAGATTTGAAGCGCAAATAAGTCTTCAATTTTGCTATTCATATATTCATGTGAATCATAGACACCCTGATTATAGAATTCTGGAGCAAGTTCTTTAATAATAAAATCTAAAATCATCGCAGCAGACAAATCCCCTAAGTCTTCATCCCTCTCCTTTAGAAAGTATTTTTTTATTAAGTCAATCATTGCTTTTCGGTTCTCTTTGCTGACAACAATTTTCTCACTCAAATGATCACCTTCCTAAACTTTGTCTGTTGTTAATGGCCACTTTTCTATTATAGCCTGCCCTCCACCGCATCGCTAAAAACTTTGTGCATCCAACTTAATTCTGTTTCAGCATCTTCAATGCCACTCATCATAATATGAGGCTGCCCTTCTGGTAAGTTGCCCAAATGATCATTATATATCTTCTTTAAATTAATCAATTGCGACTTTATCATATCAATTACGCTTTCCAGAAACAAAAGCACCCTCTGCTACATCTATAACAGAGAGTGATTTACTAACTAAATAAGTTGATAAGTGCGGTGACAGGCTCTAATGTCCATTTACATTGGGAATGTTAGGAAGGTTAGGTAGACTAGGCACACTTACAATTTGCGCATCATTAGGAAGTTCAAACAGGTTATTCGCCTGCGCCCCTACTTTATAATTTTTATACTCAATAACAAAAGATCCCTCCGCAGTTTTAGACTCTACCCTTACCGGCATACCAATGTCCTTTCTGAGCCACATTTTGCTTGTTTCAGCAGCTTGGGTCACGGTAACTACTACACAGTCATAACCATCCATCTTTTCCTGGCCAACTATTTTCATCCCGGATGTATCTTCTTTCGCCCATTGGTTGGGAAGGTCACCCTCATTCTTTATGCTGGGCATCTTCATAGCCGTCTTAGTGTCAGGATTGTAAAGCCATATTTCACCTTTGGCATTCTTGATAGTAGCCGACTTCATGCCCTGACTTTCTGCTTCCATACGGAATTTCTCATTGCTCATAAACATCTTCGCAGTACTAGTTAATGTTTGCCCCTGGGTAGTTATAGTGTTAATCATGTCAAAGGATATTTCCTTTACCTTACCGGCAGATTTCATGATGTCTTGCAGTTCATCACCACTACTGCTTTTCGGGGTATCACCATCTTTTTTCTGGGTCTGGTCAGTAGCTGCCGGTGCATTGGCTGCCTTATCCTTACTACACCCAACCAAGCTCAAGCAGGAAACCATAAACAAGGATACTAAAAAAACTGCTAACCATTTTTTCACCTTTATTCCTCCCCCTTAATACTATTTGTGTTAAGACTTACCAATGCACAAAGTGCTGTCTTTGTTTATTTTCAACAATTATGCGGCATACATTTTTAGTATGTCAATTCGTCAATCGTCCTTATACTCGCCTGACCATAGGTCCTTGCTCGTACTGGGAAGCCAAACTTAAGGAAGAATACTATTTACATAGCGGGCAATAGACAGGCTGGATGTAAGGCCTGGGGATTCAATTCCGATCAAGTTAATTAGACCGGGCAAACCTTTATCTCTTTCCTCACGAATAAGAAAGTCTTTGGTTTGGGCTTCACCAGAAGCCTGAAGTTTGGGCCTAATGCCAGTAAAATCGGGGGTTAAATCATCAAATTCCAGGAAAGGCAAATAGCGTTTGGCCGCATAATAGAATTCTTGTTTCCGGGCTTCGGTGATAGAATATTCCATCTCATCGACATAGTAAGCATTGGGTCCTAAACGCAGACTTCCATTAATGTCTTTGGTCAAATGAATACCTAAACCATAACGATCGGGAATTGGGTAAACCAAATGCTTGATATTAATCCGCCGGTTTATCTTAAAATACTCACCTTTACAGGGATGCAGGCGATACCCAGCTCGGTCAATATTAATTCCCAACATGGCTGGGATCTGATCAGAGAATAACCCGGCTGCATTGATAACAATCTCCGCTTTTATTTTTTCTAACGGAGTCTCAATAATATAGGATTTTCCATCATATTGAATATCTCTTAAACCAGAGTTAAATAGATAATGCACGTCATTTTGATTACCTAGAAAGTAGAGACTGCTAAGATAATCATGCGAATTAATTATCCCAGTATTTTTGATCAATAAACCTAGCTCTGCAGCGATCGCTGGTTCTTCTATCTGAATTTTACGTTGGCTGAGCTCTTCTACTCGGATGTCATTTAATTTAGCTTGTTCCTGCAAATGTTCCAGTCCGGCTGCATCATGATGGTCACAGGCAATAATAAGTTTACCTATAGGATGATGCGCTACCCGGTGTTTTCTACAATGTTCATAAAGCATAGTATTTCCTTCAATGCAGAGAGAAGTTTTCAACATGTTAGCAGGATAATAAATGCCTGAATGTATAACCTCACTATTACGGCTGGAGGTTTCCTGGCCATATTTAGGCCTTTTTTCAATAACTACAATAGTTTTCTGACTATGTTGTTTTGATAATTCCCGTGCAATAGCCAGACCAATAACTCCTGCACCAACAATAACAATATCTACTTTTTCCATAAAGTTTTCCTACCCCCATTAGATCGGCTGAATACCTTCTTTGTCAATAAATAATTAGTCCCATCAATTTAAAAAATTATATCATCAGATCAAGGTATTTTCACCATGAATACAATGTTTCATTCATTATAAGATGCACTTATTTACTTCAAATAAGTGTTGACATACTAGCTTGCTAGACTTAATATCGACTAATAGGCAAGACACATAACTCGGCAGCTCTTAAGGAGCGGAGCGAAAGGAAAGATTTTTATGGATTGGAAAACACCAGAAGGTATTACTGCTATTGTCGCTAATTTAAGGCGGACAGTTAGATCATTCGGATGTCTCCCTTCTGCTACCAAAAGTAATATAAAGAATAATTTAGATGCTATAGACACCGAATTACAGGCTTTTTTTTGGGAAACTGTAGTAGACTCCAATAAATATTTTGCTCCTGATTCTAATGGATACCAAATTCTCACAGACGAATTGAAAGAATTAATTAAATAGACTATGAAAATAACTTCTTGAGCTATATAGCGATAAAACGCTTACGTTATCCTAATCTGACAACGTAAGCGTTAAGATCGTAATGCAGACTGAATATCCTTACATTTTGTCAGCCATCAAATTGCATATTGAGTTTGAGAAGGATACCGGATCATCTATGGCGATGCCTTCAATAAGAAGTGCTTGGGCGTATAAAATCTCACTGTAGGTTTTTAGCTTGTCTTTATCATTCTTAAACAGCTTGCCCAGCGTATCAAAAATTGCATGATTCGGATTAATTTCTAAGACTCGGTCAGCTTTCATATTATTGTCATTGGGAATCGCGTTTAATATCTTTTCCATTTCCAGCGACAATGCTCCATCACTAGTTAAGCAAACCGGATGAGATTTAAGCCTGGGTGATAAACGCACTTCCTTAACTTTTCCATTAAGCGATTCTTTCATATAGCCAAACAGTTCTTTATAATCCTCAGCTTGTTTTTCAGCTGACTTTTTCTCTTCTTCACTTTCCAGACCTAAATCTCCACTTGAAACAGATTTAAACTCTTTACCATCATATTCACGTAAGATTTGCAGGGCAAACTCATCAACATCATCGGTTAGGTAAAGGATTTCAAAGCCTTTGTCTTTTACCAGTTCAGTTTGAGGCAAGCCTTCTATCCTTTCAACACTTTCACCAGCTGCATAATAAATATATTTTTGTTCTTCTGGCATACGACCAATATATTCTGCAATAGTCACTAAGCTTTTCTCACTGGAAGAATAGAACATAATAAGATTCTTCAAGAGTTCCTTGTTAGCACCGTAACCATTATAAATACCGAACTTTAATTGCAGGCCGAAGCTTTTAAAGAACTCATTATATTTTTCACGTTCTTTGTTTAGCATTTCTAATAATTCGGTCTTTATCTTTTTCTCTAAGCTTTTAGATATCAACTTCAATTGGCGATCATGCTGGAGCATCTCCCGGGAAATATTTAGAGATAAATCCTGCGAGTCTACCAGACCTCTAACAAAACTGAAATGATCGGGCAAAAGATCAGCGCATTTATCCATAATTAAAACCCCGTTAGAATAGAGCTGCAAACCTTTTTCATATTCTTTTGAATAATAGTTGTAGGGAGTCCTGCCTGGAATAAATAAAAGGGCATTATAAGTTGCTGTTCCCTCGGTACTGCTATGAATTACTCTAAGTGGCTTTTCATAATCATAAAACTTGTCTTGATAAAAGTTGTTGTAATCCTCATCAGTTAACTCATTTTTATTCTTACGCCATATTGGAACCATACTATTAAGTATTTCAGTCTCCTTATAACTTTCATACTCGTTCTCGGAGCCTTCTTTGAGTCTTCGCTTTTCAACATCCATTCGAATTGGATAGCGAATATAATCAGAGTACTTTTTTACCAGAGACTTGATTCTATACTCATCTAAAAATTCGTCGTAGTTATCCTCTCCAACATTGTCCTTAATTTTGAGAATTACATCTGTTCCTATACTGGCCTTACTGCAACTTATTATTGAATAGCCGTCGGCTCCTTCTGATTCCCATTGAAAAGCCTGGTCGGAGCCATAAGCCTTACTGACAACTGTCAGACAACTGCTTACCATAAAAGCGGAATAAAAGCCAACCCCAAACTGCCCGATTATATCTATATCCTCTTTAGCCTCGTTTTCATTCTTGAATGCCAGAGATCCACTCTGGGCTATTGTTCCCAGATTGGTTTCAAGCTCCTCTTTACTCATGCCACAGCCAGTATCTGATAATGTAAGAATTCTTTTTTCCTTATCAATTATTATATTGATACCAAAATCTTCTCTATTCATCCCAACATTTGGGTCGGTTAAAGCACGGTAGTATAATTTGTCAATTGCATCGCTGGCATTTGAAATCAATTCTCTTAAAAAGATTTCCCGGTTGGTATAGACTGAATTGATCATCAAATCCAATAAACGTTTCGATTCGGTTTTAAATTGTATTGTTGTCATATCTTTCACACCTCAATAAATTTATTATTTTAGCACTCTCTTGCTTAGAGTGCTAAAATAATTTATAGCTCAATTTTTTATAAAAATCAAGATTTAATAAAAATATATGGATATAAAATTTCAAATAAACAATTATTCATTGTTTAGATTTATAATTTTCATTTTATTTGGACGAGTGCACATTAACACAAAACAAGAAGCGGATAGTTTGCCAGCCATGTGATTATACTGTATTCATTAAAGAGATAATTCAACTTATTAGTTTTATATGATAAACTTAATAAGTTTAATAGATATTTATCAAGCAGAGAAAACTATAACTTATTCTACATTATAAATTGGGAGGAAAATTATGCCAAAAAGAACTGACATCAACAAAATCCTCATTATTGGATCAGGTCCAATTGTGATTGGACAGGCTTGTGAATTTGACTACTCTGGAACTCAGGCCTGCAAAGCCCTGCGCAAATTGGGTTACCAGATTGTTTTAGTTAATTCCAATCCAGCCACAATTATGACCGACCCGGGTATCGCAGATGTTACCTATATTGAACCACTAAATTTAAAATGTCTGACGGACATAATAGCTAAAGAAAAACCTGACGCAGTATTGCCTAATTTAGGCGGTCAGTCAGCTCTAAACCTGTGTTCGGAACTAAGCAAAGCTGGTATTCTGGAAAAATACGCAGTCAAAGTAATCGGTGTGCAAATTGATGCTATTGAACGTGGTGAAGATCGTATCGCTTTCAAAGAAACAATGAATAGACTGGGTATTGAAATGCCTCGCAGTAAACCAGCCTATACTGTTGAGGAAGCTGAAAATATAGCCGGGGAGCTAGGCTATCCGGTGGTTATACGCCCCGCCTACACCATGGGGGGCACCGGCGGAGGTCTGGTATATAATATAGAAGAGTTAAAGATTATCGCTAATAGAGGCATCGCCGCCAGTCTGGTTGGACAAATCCTGGTTGAGGAATCAGTACTGGGTTGGGAAGAGCTGGAGCTGGAAGTCGTTCGCGACGCTAATAATAAAATGATTACAGTTTGTTTTATTGAAAATATCGATGCCATGGGTGTGCATACCGGTGATTCCTTTTGTGCGGCCCCGATGCTGACGATCAGCCCTGAACTTCAGCTACGATTGCAAAAATACTCCTATGCCGTTGTGGAAGCCATAGAAGTAGTAGGCGGAACTAATGTCCAGTTCGCCCACGATCCTAAAACCGGTCGAGTGGTTATTATTGAAATAAATCCTCGCACTTCCCGTTCCTCCGCTTTAGCTTCAAAAGCTACCGGCTTTCCCATCGCTATGGTTTCTACCATGCTGGCAGCGGGTTTGACCCTGGACGAAATTCCCTACTGGCGGGACGGCACCCTGGATAAATATACCCCGTCAGGTGAATATGTAGTTATTAAATTCTCCCGCTGGGCCTTTGAAAAGTTTCCCGGCTCCATTGATAATCTTGGCACCCAGATGAGGGCTGTCGGTGAAGTGATGAGCATTGGCAAAAACTATAAAGAAGCTTTTCATAAAGCCATTCGTTCTCTGGAAATTAGTCGTTCCGGCTTAGGTTTCGCCAAGGATTTTAACCTGCGCTCCCTGGAAGAATTGTTGTCCATGCTTGCCGAGCCATCGAGTGAACGCCAGTTTATCATGTATGAGGCACTGCGCAAAGGTGCGGATGTTGAACAACTACACCGCTTGACCCATATCAAAGCCTGGTTTATTCAGCAAATGCAGGAACTTGTTAACCTGGAAGAAGAGCTGCTAAAGTATAAAGAAGGTCAATTACCGGACCAACTACTAATACAAGCTAAGAAAGATGGCTTTGCTGACCGTTATTTAGCCATGCTGTTAAATCTGCCGGAAACAGAAATTCGTCAGCGCAGAACTGCTTTAGGAATAGTGGAAGGCTGGGAAGCCGTCCCGGTAAGCGGAGTTGAAAATGCATCCTATTATTTCTCTACCTATAATGCTCCTGATAAGACTACCGTGAGCGACCGGCCCAAAGTAATGATCCTGGGTGGAGGACCAAACCGAATTGGTCAGGGTATTGAGTTTGACTACTGTTGTGTGCATACAGCATTTGCCCTGCACGATCTGGGTTATGAGACTGTTATGGTCAACTGCAATCCAGAAACAGTTTCCACCGACTATGATACCTCAGATAAGCTATACTTTGAACCACTGACAGTTGAAGATGTTCTGAGCATATACGAGAAGGAAAAACCGCTGGGGGTAATCGTTCAATTTGGTGGGCAGACTCCCTTGAATATCGCCGCAGAACTGGCTAAAGCCGGTGTAAAAATTCTCGGCACTACCCCAGAAACTATCGACCTGGCCGAAGACCGCGACCGTTTCCGTCAGATCATGGAGAAACTTGATATTCCCATGCCTGAATCAGGCATGGCAGTTAACCTTGAGGAAGCCCTGGCAATTGCTGACCGGATTGGCTATCCTCTAATGGTTCGGCCTTCATATGTTCTGGGCGGACGTGGAATGGAAGTTGTTCACGATGAGGAAATGCTCCGCCAGTACCTGGCTGCCGCAGTTGGAGTTACTCCCGAAAGACCGATTTTGATCGATAGATTCCTTAGTAACGCTATTGAAGCCGAAGCAGATGCCATCGCCGATGGAAATGACGCTTTTGTGCCGACAGTGATGGAGCATATTGAATTAGCTGGCATCCACTCGGGAGACTCAGCCTGTGTAATTCCACCGATTAGTATCCCACCCCAGCATATTGCGACCATTGTGGAGTATACCAAGAAGATTGCGAAAGAACTAAACGTCATTGGTCTGATGAATATGCAGTACGCCATAGAGGGTGACCGGGTTTATGTTTTGGAAGCCAATCCGCGTGCTTCGCGAACCGTTCCCCTGGTATCTAAAGTGTGCAATATCTCGATGGCCAGGATTGCCACAGAAATAATGATGGCAGCCAATGCTGGCAAAAAGTACTCTATCGATAGTCTGGTTTCCAAAACCATACCTCATTTCGGGGTCAAAGAAGCGGTCTTCCCCTTTAATATGTTCCCGGAAGTTGACCCGATACTGGGACCGGAAATGCGTTCTACCGGTGAAGTATTGGGAATTGCTGATTCATTTGGACTGGCTTACTATAAAGCTCAAGAAGCTACCCAGTCTTGCCTGCCTACATCTGGAACTGTACTGATCAGCGTAAACGATAAGGATAAACCTGCTGCGCTGGAAACAGCCCGGGAATTTGCCAAAATTGGCTTTAATATTAAAGCCACGGGAGGAACCCATAAATTCCTGCAGGAAAATGGGATTACGTGTGAAGAGATTAAAAAAGTATATGAAGGACGTCCCAATATAGTTGATGGGATTACCAATAAAGAGATAAACCTGGTAATCAATACACCGTCCGGAAAACGCAGCCAAAATGATGATTCTTATATCCGCAAGACTGCCATTAAATATAAAGTCCCGTATCTTACCACTATGGCAGCAGCCTTAGCCAGTGCCAAAGGTATCGCAGCTTATATAGAAAATGATCTTCCTCAATCTAAATTAAGATCTTTACAAGAATATCATTCAGATATTACCGAGTAGATTAAGAACATCGCTCACAATTATTAGGGAATCGGTTTTCAGTAACCGATTCCCTTTTTCGTGTGTCACTATCCCCTTTTGACGATGTTAAAGCTGCACTTGGTTCTAATCTCAAGCCATGATTCCCCTTACCCTGCCTATATGGAAACATAACCATTTCTGCTCATCGATACTTTGGAGCTCATCTCTCTTTTGCTTAACCTGACTTCTTGTCTTTTAGATATATATACTTTTTTTACACATGCGATGGGTTTTCCCCACAGATAATTTATATATATCGGGAATATACTAAATCCTCAGATAGCACCGCAACCGTGTAGCAAGAATGAACTGCGCTCTTGCCGGTCAAACTAATAACTCTAGGATTCATACCATTTCAGAAGAAGAGAAGGAAGGTATTTTAGTGATTTTTAGGCAATTAGGTAGGTTCATTTTCGGCAAAAGTATGGCCAGCAGCCAATTGGGAGAGGAAAAATTAAATGTTTTTTGGGGGATGCCTATCCTATCCAGTGATTCAATTTCCTCTGTTGCCTATGCTGTGGAAGAAATCCTATTGGTGCTGGTACCAGCAATCGGTTTCGCTTCCTTCATATGGATGCCGCGGATATCTCTGGCTATCATCGCCCTCCTTATGATCCTGGTTTTCTCCTATCGACACGTTGTGGACGCCTATCCCAATGGCGGCGGAGCTTATGTGGTAGCCAAGGAAAACTTGGGGCCTATATATAGCTTGATTGCCGGGGCTTCCTTATCAGTGGATTATGTTTTAACCGTATCGGTAAGTATTGCAGCAGCAACCGCAGCCATAACCTCAGCTTTTCCTCACCTTTATGGCCACCGCGTAGCAATCTGTTTAATTATGGTATTTTTATTGGCAGTAGGAAATCTGCGTGGTATCAGGGAATCATCCCGTATTTTCAGCCTACCCACATATGCCTTTATTTTGTCAGTAATAGCCCTGATCATAGCCGGTTTAATAAAACATTTTACCGGCGGCAATCCTGACATCGCTCAAACACCGGAAATCGCAGTCAGCCTTGGCACTCAGGCTATAACCATCATGGTTCTTCTTCGTGCCTTTGCTTCCGGATGTACCGCTTTAACTGGGGTTGAAGCAGTAAGCAACGCGGTACCCAACTTCAAGGCTCCGGCTGCCAAGCAAGCAAAATCCGTATATTTATTGCTCGCTATCGCTATTGTTATTTGCTTCGGGGGTGTGGCTTACCTGGCTCAGGCATATCATGTAATGCCTAATCCACGGCAAACTGTTATCACCCAGCTTACCCTGAATATCTTCGGTCAGGGTGCTATGTTCTATATCATGGCCGCTACGACGGCTATGATTCTAGCATTAGCAGCTAATACCGCATATTCCGGTTTTCCCACTCTTCTATCGGTCATTGCCCAGGATGGATATGTTCCCCGTCAATTATCCATGCGTGGTCATCGTCTCAATTTTAACAACGGTATTATAATGCTAAGCTTAGCGGCAGCAGTTTTGCTTATTGCATTCAGAGCCGATACTCACCTACTTATCAGTCTTTATGCTGTGGGTGTTTTCACCTCTTTCACATTATCACAAACTGGAATGGTAGTGCATTGGTGGAAAGAGCGTTCTAATGGTTGGTATTTCAAAGCTTTGATAAATGGGTTAGGAGCTTTGGTCACCGGAATATCTGTTAGCGTAATCGGATTTACCAAGTTTACGGAAGGTGCCTGGATAGTATTTATAGTCGTTCCATTAATCATTGCTTTAATGATAAAAATCAAAAACCATTATATGACTGTGGCTGAACAATTGGACATCCCTAATAAGTATTTAACAGAATTGAAATTCACCACCAGCTATTCTCATCACGTAATCGTTCCTATTGACAGCTTGAATATCATGGTAGTAAAGGCCTTACGTTATGCTCGCAGTATAACCCCCAATGTAGAAGCCTTTCATGTCGAGGTTAACGAAGGGGGGGCCGATAAACTTAAACTTAAATGGGGCTTGTTGAATACTGACATTCCCTTAATTGTTAAGTTTTCACCCTATCGCGAAGTGGTTAATTTATTAACCGAGTATATCGATTCAGAAGAACACGCTTCTCAACCGGGTGATGTGATTACTGTTCTGCTCCCCCAGTTCTTTGTTTCCCATCGTTGGGAAATGGCCTTGCATAACAATACCAGCCTTTTTATCGCCAACGCTATGCTTAAGAAACGCAATGTAATTGTTTCTATTCTTCCATTCTACTTGGATGACATCAATGCCTTCCGACTCAATAAAAAGGAGATACATGTTTAAAATCTCCAGGGATGCTTTATAATATAACCGGTTATAATCACATCATTTGTTCAGATAGGGTCTCGCTTTCGCTTGATATAATGTCATGGACTGATTAGAATGAAATAAAATCTTAACAAGGTGAAGATTAGCTGGTTTTGGGACGGAAGGAAGTTCATTATGAAAGAAGCCCCCATGAGCAAGGAATCCAGGTATGGTTCTGAGGCTGTTTTAGCCCTGGGTACCGCAATCAGCGGGGGATTAACCAACCCTGGCCTGTGCAAGAACGGGTGCTGGCTTGCATCAGCAGTAGTCCCTTTGCTGTTCACGTTTTAAGGCGGGCTCACCAGATAGCTACCGACCTGAATGCAGAATTGATTACGGTATAGTTGAGCCCCCTTTTTCTTATCAATCTGATAGAGCTCTGGCAAATTTAAGAGGAAATCTGCAGTTAGCTGAAGACCTAGGGGCAAAAGTTATTACCTTGAGCTCCCAAGATATTTCCTCTGGTATAATTAGTCTGGCACAACGGTGTAATGTCTCACAAATTGTCGTTGGTAAGCCCCTCCTTCCTCGCTGGAGAGAGATACTACATGGTTCGGTAATATATGATATTATTCGCGGATGTACCGGAATCGGTGTATTTGTGGTTCCAGGATATCCAACACCTAAAGTACCTACTACCAAAGAAAATGAAAGAACCCCTCTCCGTGAAAAAGTGGGCTGTTCCTTGGCGTTTTCCTTATTTCTGGTAGCTTTGGTGACGCTAATAGGAAAATCATATGGCAATTTTCTCGATTTAACCAACATCGGGATGCTTTTTCTTCTTCCCGTAGTTTTCACTTCTGCCCGTCTTGGTTTAGTACCCTCATTAATTGTTGCCTTTATTAGCGTATTGTCGTTTGATATTTTTTTCGTTCCTCCCTTCTTGCAATTAGCAGTAAATGACGCAAGATATTTGATCACCTTTGCTGTATTCATGGTAGTAGCTTTCACTACCGGTAACATGGCAGATCGGCTGCGCTTAAGGAAGATCCTAATCAACCTAAATATATTTTGACAGAACCCTGGGTAGGTTATCGCCTGACTGTACTGGAATAAGGGACAGTGACATAAGGGAATGTTTTTTCTGTGTCACTATACCTTTTTGACCATATTTAAGCTTGCCCAGATTAAACGAGATATTTGGCTGATGTCGTACTGGGACCCCATTCTAAGGTGTATAATTTATTCAAATCCACAGATAGATAATAGATACACAAGATCGCATAAATATTTATAATTATGTATAAAAAGAACCCGTTAAAAGTAAGCGCTTAATAACAGAGTGCCTATAAAAATTAAACTGGACAATCGGAAGCTTTTGAGCAAAAAAGCAGGCTCAACTATCGGATATTTACTGATAGTTGAGCCTGAATCATAGGTATTTATTGAAACTATTCAAACCAAGAAAAGTATCCAATGACTAAAATACCTAAAACGATACGGTACCATCCGAAGGCTTTAAAGTCGTTATTTTTGATGTATCCCATCAAGAATCTAATAGCGATAACAGATACGACAAACGCCACAATCATTCCCGTCAATAAAATGGCGATTTCCATGCCAGTAAAATGCAATCCGAATTTGGCCAGTTTTAATGCACTTGCGCCAAACATTACTGGGATAGATAAGAAGAAAGAATATTCCGCAGCAACGTAACGAGAGGTACCGAGTAAAATAGCACCCAGGATAGTTGCACCTGAACGTGAAGTTCCTGGAATTAAAGATAAGACTTGAAAGATCCCAATTAAGAAAGCTGTTTTATAAGTCAAATCATTAAAGGACTTCACACTACCTTCAAGACCTTTATTGCGATTTTCAATAACAATAAACAGAATCCCATATAAGATCAGCATAATTGCAACTGTTTGATAGTTGTAAAACTGATCGTTCAACCAATCATCAAATAAAAACCCCAATACTGCTGCTGGGATAACCCCAACAACAACTTTATACCAAATCGACATGCTATCTTTCTTTTCTTGCACCGATTTTTGAGGTGAAAAGGGATTTAGCTTATAAAAATAGAGGAGTACGACAGCCATAATAGCCCCCAACTGAATGACTACAAAAAACATTTCTATGAATGCTTCAGAAGCATTTAATTTAATGAATTCCTCAACCAAAATCATATGACCAGTACTACTTATCGGAAGCCATTCAGTAATTCCCTCAACGACTCCCAAAAAGACTGCTTTTAATAATTCAATAAAAAGCATGCTATTTTACCTCCAGAATATTTTAAAGACTCATTTTATTAACTAATCTATCATAAACTACTGTTGGTGTTATAATCCACTTAATAAAGCAATGCGGGAATACCCAGCAACCAGTTTCTAACTTTGAATAATGTCTAAGCTCGGATTATTATCAGGGCTCCTAATCATCATTTCCCTCCAGATTTTTATTGGTTTCTTCCTCCTTGGCGGGTACCGCTGCCGCCTTATCGATCAAAAGCTGCTTTTTCCTTTCATTATAGGATTCAAGGTGGAAAGGCAAGACAGATACAACTACATTCTTCTTACTAAATTAAGCATTCGCGATGAAGAGGCTGGTATTATTGTGTAATAAGGCCTCATACCATTTACTAACCAAAAACTGCGGCAGGAGCACCGTAATTATATCACCCGGCCGCGAAGCATGTTCTTCCGAGTCTATATACTCACTCAATGTGCCCACCACATCCCGGCAAGAAGATTGTTTAATAATTAAGGGAATCCTGGTATTGAGCATCGACCATTTCCTTCTCAGCTTGTCAGCTTCTCCGGCATAGGTTTCCACATGGAAAGCTCACCTCAATAAAAACTGCTTCTCTGGTCTTAGCATATATTTTCTCTTTGGCCTGTTCCAGATTAATTACCTGGCTAGAACTGTTATTCTCTTCAACTATTTCTAATTTAGGCCTAAATTCAATACTCTTAATTTTGGCATTTTTATCGATGTTGCTGTTGTATTGATTTTTATATTCTTCCAATAACCCTTCCAACCCGGTTTTGTCCTGTACATAAAACCATTCTTGGTCATTTAATAGGACCTTGTAATGCTTTTCCGGTTGAATATAGCTTTTGTCTATATTCAGATACCAAATTGTCATAAGCAATATGGCTGTTACTGCGATTACTGCAAATAGTAGAATGCGTTTTTTCATATATTACCTCAAATAATTTATTTAGTAAGAACCTAAGATCTTATATTATTAACTTCTCTAGAACTACCCATATCCCTTTAG
>CAYWFX010000041.1:0-32318 GCA_964457945.1 uncultured Syntrophomonas sp. | reverse complement strand
GGGGGGAGTCGAACCCCCGTCCGAAAGAAAGACCAGAAGAGCTTCTCCGAGCGCATTCCGTGATTTGGATTTCGCCATCCAGACGCCCACGAACAGGCTTCCTTAAGCTATTCCCGATTATTTCCCCATAAAGCCCCTCGAGAAAGAAGACTTAAGGGTACCCTCACTATGTGACGCCCTGCACTAAGCCATGAGGAAACCTAGCCGGACGAGCAGCTTAAGCTGCTAGTGCGTAATTTGTTTTGTCAATTAAATTGAATTTTTCACCTTTTTAACGAGCTGGCGACAACTCGGCTCGCTACTCAACCCATCTTATCCCCCGTCGAAACCATTGCGCCCCCTTATTATGCGGATAGTTATTAGTAACCTAATACTTTAACAAAACAAATAATTGCTATCCACCGCATCGTTAACTATACCACAATTCTGACCTTATTGGGTCTGTAATATTCATCCACTCTATACAAAGACTATCTTTTAGTCATCTCTGCCCTTGTTTTTTATGGCTCTCTCCAGGTCCCGCTTGGCATCGCGGTCGCTCATATCTTGGCGCTTATCATACAGTTTTTTACCTACAGCAACAGCCAGATCCATTTTAGCCAGGCCATGCTTAAAGAATATTTTCAACGGTATGAGAGTATAACCTTTTTCCTTCTGCTGACTTAGTAGTTTGCGAATCTCATTTTTATGGAGTAAAAGCTTTTTGGGTCTTTTAGGATCATGGTTGAACTGGTTACCTTGTTCATAAGGGCTAATATGAAAATTGTTGACCCAGACTTCGCCGCCTTTAACTATTGCGTAGGCGTCTTGCAGGTTACCCTTTCCATTCCGCAATGACTTGACTTCGGTTCCCACCAAAACCAGTCCAGCCTCGTAAGTTTCTTCAATGTGATACTCGTGCCGAGCTTTGCGGTTCTCCACCACCGGTTTGATCCCAGTTTTTTTCTTCATTTCTCCACCTCTATAAATAAAACCCTCGCTTTGGTAAGAAAATTTCTTCCAAGCCAGGGTCGATCAACAAATCTGCCCCTTTATTATATCCCAGCTATACCTTGCCGTCAATGAAAGGAAGCCGGGGGAGGAAGCAAAAAGAACTTCCCCATGCTTCTATTACGTTATTTCGAAGTCAATTTTAGCCGCGTCTACATCTACTTTCACCAGCAGAACTTTAACCTCGTCGCCAATGGAATACTTTTTACCGGTATGGGTCCCGACCAGAGTAAAAGCTTTATCATTAAACTCATAATAATCGTCTGCTATGCTGGAGATATGCACCAGGCCTTCCACCGTATTGGGAAGTTCTACGAAAAAGCCGAATGACAGAACCGAAGAAATTCGTGCGTCAAACTCTTGACCGATGAACTGCTGCATGTATTGGCATTTCTTAATATCCACCAGATCACGTTCAGCCTCTTCCGCCTTGATTTCCTGCATGGTGGAATGGTCCCCATAGGTACCCATCTTTTTTTCCAACTGAGCTATTTTTTTACTGCTTATTCCATCCTGCAGCAGAAGTGTTAAAACCCGATGTACTATCAAGTCGGGATACCGACGTATGGGACTGGTAAAATGGCAGTAATACTCAGATGCCAGCCCGAAATGACCCAAGGCCTGGTTCACATAGCGAGCATGTTTCATAGAACGCAGCAACATCAAGGCTATAGTTTTTTCCCCAGGGCTGTCTTTGATGTCAGTCAGTATTTTCTGAAATACTTTGGGACCCACCCGGTTCTCCTGAACCTTATGCCCAAAGACCCCCAGGACATTGTTTAACCTGGTTAGCGAATCCCCCTGCGGTTTTTCATGCACCCGGTAAAGTGTAGGCATCTCCTTTTTGTACAAATGCTCAGCAACCACCTCGTTGGCCTTGATCATAAAATCTTCTATCAGTCTTTCCCCGGCACCACTTTCACGACATTTGATTTCTACTGGAAAGCCAACCTCATCCACAATTACTTTGGCCTCTGGAAAATCAAAGTCCAATGCACCCCGCTTCATTCTCTCCTCCCGGAGTATATCCGCCAGCTCTTTCATTAAGCGGAAATCTTCCACCAGGGCACTGTAGCGCTCGATATATTCTGCATCATTATCGGTAAGGATTCGATTCACTGCCGTATAGGTCATGCGTTGATCCACATGTATAACCGATTGACATAGTTCATATTTACGAACACTCCCGGACGGGTCAATTTCCATTATACAGCTCATAGCCAGGCGATCTACCCCGGAATTCAGGCTGCAAATGCCATTTGATAGTTCGTGAGGGAGCATGGGCAATACTGTATCAATAAGGTAAACACTGGTACCTCTTGCAAAAGCCTCTTGATCCAGTCTGCTATCTTCTTTTACATAATAAGAAACATCGGCGATGTGTACCCCCAGCCTATAGCCACCCTCAATTTTCTGTACAGAAACGGCATCATCCAAGTCTTTAGCATCTTCTCCATCAATAGTTACCATCCGCACACCTCTCAGGTCGCACCGACGTGCTATTTCTTCTTCTGACGCCGGTCGTGCTACCTGCTGGGCCTCTTCAATAACACCGGGTGGGAAAGTATCCCGCAGTGCATGTTTCTTAATTACGATTTGCAAATCTACTCCCGGCTGCCCTTTGCGCCCGAAGACCTCCACGATTTTGCCTTCCGGGTACCGATCTTTGTCAGGAAAAGTAGTTATACTGACCAGCACCTTATCTCCGTTACGAACCTTCATTTTACTGTCTGGTTTTACGTAGACCGGATATATCTGCCGGGAGTCATCGGGAATTACTTGGGCCATATTCTTGCGTTTTTCGTAGGTTCCTACCAATTCATGGTTGGCGCGAGTTATAGCCCGGATTACCTCCCCTTCCGGGCGTTGGTTGTTACCAGCCCGCTGGTGAATTCTGACCAGAACCAGGTCTTCATGCATAGCTCCGTTTAAGTTTCGGCCATAAACGAAGATATCATCCATATCCGCCTGATCAGTTAGCAAAATACCATAACCTCGCTGACTCAACCTAATGACCCCTCGATAGATGTTCATTCTTTCTGGCAAACCATATTTGTCCTTACGTGTCCTAATGATCTCGCCTTGCTTTTCCAGTTGGCCGATTATTTTAGCAAATTGAGCTTCATCCTTCCCCCCCGACTTGAAAACAGCTATAAGTTCAGGATATCCCATCGGTCGATAGCTTTCCTGGCGCATATAGTCGAGTACTTCTTCACTGTTAATCATGTAATCCCCCTTCCAGTGTCTATAACCTAGTATACCCGTTTTCTGTATATTTTTACCTAGAGCCCAATCTGGTCGGCAATTTTCTTCATGCTGACCAAGCCAATATTAAGAAATTCATCCAACTCCAGGCCAATTTCCACACAGGTGCTCATTGTCTCCCGGTTGGCACCTCGGGCAAAGGCCTTTTCTTTAAAGCGCTTTTTTAATGATTTTAATTCTACCTGTTCTAGCTTTTTATCCGGACGGACCATAGCTGCAGCAGTAATAAAGCCGCTCACCGGATCAGCTGCAAACAAGGTTTTATCTAATAAACTTTTGCGCTCCAAACCGTGGATTTCATTATGCACTTTTACTGCATAAACGATATCTTCCGGTAAACCCTTCTCTTCTAACATCTTCGCTGCCAGTAGAGAATGATTATTAAAGTCGTCACAGGTTATATCCCAATCAATATCATGCAGCAAACCAGCCAATCCATATTTTTCTACATCCTCATTTAGATGTTCAGCCAGCCCTCTCATAATCGCTTCCACCCCCAGGCAATGATTAACCAGGTTTTCGCTTTTTACATTTTCTCTTAACAAACTTAGTGCTTCATCTCTCTGCATAGTGAAATAATCTCCTCTCTATTCTTTTGGTTTTTTCTTTGAATAGCTCTTTTTTTCATATAATTACATGATTTTCAAAAGAGCAATTCATGGACAGAATCAGCATTTTATGCAAGATTCAGAGAAATTTATCTAATCGGGTCATTGCTGCCTTAGCTTGGAGGTTTCATAAATTTGGCGATCTCCTCGGCAATAATAAGCTTCTCTTGACCCATGGTAGCAATATGTCCAGATTCTCTCAGTTCTATTAGCCGGACCTTAGCCTGCACCGCTTTATCCTTAATAAACTGAGCGCTCCGATTATCTACCGATTCGTCCTGGCTGGATTGCAAAAGCAAAATCGGTATATTTAAATTGGGTATTTCCTGCACCACAATCTTTCTTAGCTGGCCCATATTAATAAATGCTTTTACTGGCATAACTGGATATGCGAACCTGCCTTGTTTTTGCAGCTCCTCAGCAGCCTTATCCATTTTCTTAGGATAATAGGGTCTCACATACTGCAGGAAAGGGGCTATCGCTATTAGCCACGGAGAGCTGGTAAAAATAGGAGTATTAATGACAATCACGCCCTGTAATCCTCTTTTCTTACTAGCCGCATGCAAGCTCAGAAGGCCGCCCATCGATAACCCAGCCACAAATACCCGGGTATGTTTTCTCTGTAAATAGTCAATTTCTTGCTCAACCCTAGCAAACCAATCCTGCCACCCTGTCTGGTTCATGTCCTGAGGGCTCGTTCCGTGACCTGGCAGAAGGGGGCCGCTAACCGTACACCCGGTCATTTCATATACTAACCGGGCTACCGGGTAAACTTCCGAAGGGGAAGCGGTAAATCCATGTATGAAAAGACAGGCGGTGTCTCCCTGGCCATTCAACAAAAAGGATTCCGCCTGCGGGAATATTGAAACCATAATTCGCCCCCAATCAATATATCAGCCAAAATAATCATCAAACGGTAAATTCCACCTGCGTATAAGTCTAACTGGCATCAAGCCATATTTCAATAAGAGTGAATGTAATAAATTAGGACTAGATTATTTTTGAGAGGATATAGTCCCCCGCAAGAAAGATCGCCAATCTTTATCGTATGCATTTCGGCATAGCAGTATATACTAGCCTTAAAGCCAAGATGGAGGATGCTATGTCCCGATTCGCCCCCGAACTTTTTGATTTATTAAAGGAGAATAAGGTCATCCCTTTCATCGGTGCAGGCTTCTCTGAAGGCTGCGGCTGTCCATCCAGTCAATCCTTGGCTAAGCAGCTTTTAACGCGCTTTCAATTATTAGATGAAGTATCGATGGGTAAAGGTGTAGATCTGCTGCGTTTGGCAGAATACCTGAAAATTATTCAAGATGGTGATATATCTATCGTTCTTCATCATATCCATCAAATTTTGAATGAAGATGAAGTTGATGTGTCCAAATCATACCCACACCTGCTTCTAGCTCAGCTAGGGGTGCCGATTATTTATACCACTAATTATGATCGCTTGATAGAACGGGGTTTTGACCACCTGGCTATTCCCTACCAGACAGTCGTCACTACTGAAGATATTATTAAAATAGCAGATTCAAACACTACCCAAATAGTTAAATTTCACGGTTCCCTGGAGCAGGAAGGATCTGTTGTACTTACAGAGTCGGACTATTATAAAAGGCTGGAGTTTGTTACCCCTATTGACATTAAACTTAGAGCCGATGCTCTAGGCAAGAGCCTGCTATTTATGGGTTACAGTTTTTCTGATTTTAACGTTCGTTATTTATGGTTTAAACTGCGCAATATGATAGAGGGAATCAATGCAAACCAAGTACCAAATTCTTTTATTTTACTGTTTAAGCCAGACCAGATTACAACCACGCTTCTCAAGCATATGGGAATTGTCCCTATCGACCTTTCACCTTATAGGGGACAATCGAAAACAGAAAAACTCTGTTCTTTTCTAAAAGAGCTTCTGCCTCGTTAACCCGGTCTTCCGGCTTCCCTTTCGAGTAAAAAAGACCTCACAACTTAAAATGTTGTGAGGTCTAATTAATTTTCCAGCTATTTTCTTAGCTGCATTTATGGTCTTTACTCGCCGCTGGGAATTCTCATTCCGTAGAATGAACGCCAGACGAAGAATAGTGCAACGAGTAGGAAAGCGCCGCCTACATAGGGAGCTATATCTCTGAATGCCTCAGAGATAGCGATTTCCATAGCTAACAAACCAAACAAAGTAGTAAACTTGATGATTGGATTTAAGGCTACCGAAGAGGTATCTTTGAAAGGATCGCCCACGGTATCGCCTACTACACAAGCTTCATGTAAAGGGGTGCCTTTTTCCTTTAGATCCACTTCAACAACTTTTTTTGCATTATCCCAACATCCACCAGCATTTGCCATAAAGACCGCTTGGAACAAGCCAATTACTGCAATGGAAATTAAATAAGCTACAAAGAACGCAACCGGTTGGACATTACTGCCGCTTGGTGCTGATAGGCAGGCAAACGCCATAGCAAATGAGAATATGGCAATAAATATGTTAAACATACCAGCCTGCGCATACTGGGTACAGATCTTTACCACTTCTTTGGATTTTTCTGTATTGGCTTTTACGTTGGCTGCTTCCTCAAGATTAATATTCTCTTTGATATATGCAACCGCTCTGTAGGCTCCAGTAGTAACGGCTTGAGTTGAAGCGCCGGTAAACCAGTAGATTACAGAACCTCCGCATAAAAATCCTAAAATGGTGTAAGGGTTGAGCAGGGTAAGGATCGTGGCTGGGTCAACCCCTAATACATTCTTGATAACCAGAATCAGAGAGAAGATCATGGTGGTGGCGCCCACAACCGCTGTTCCGATTAATACCGGCTTGGCAGTTGCCTTAAAGGTATTGCCTGCACCATCGTTGGCTTCCAGATAGTATTTGCCCTTTTCAAAATCAGGTTTGAAACCATAATCCTTTTGGATTTCCTTTTCAATACCTTTAATTTCTTCAATTAAAGAGAGTTCATAAATGGATTGTGCATTATCGGTAACTGGACCATAACTGTCAACCGCTATGGTAACCGGACCCATGCCCAGCATTCCGAAAGCCACCAGGCCAAATGCAAATACGGAAGGATAGATCATAATCGCGCCCGTAATAGGTATACTGGCATAATAGGCACCGAACATGATTGCGACGAATACCATGCCTATCCAAAATGCGCTGAAATTACCTGCAACCAAGCCTGACAGGATGTTAAGCGAAGGACCGCCTTCACGGGAGGCTTTGACAACCTCTGCAACGTGTAAGGAATTGGGGCTGGTAAATATTTTAGTAAATTCCGGAATCACAGCTGCTGCCAGGGTACCAAAGCTGATAATAAGTGCCAGCACGGACCAGATTGGGGTTAGAGCAGTAGTTACTCCTGCACCAGGTCCTAAAATGTAATAGGTAACGGCAAAAGTAACAGCAATGGAAATGAGGGAAGTAATCCATACCAAACTGGTAAGAGGAGCTTCAAAATCGAAATCATCTTTATCACCAAATTTAGCTTGGCTAAAGGCTCTATTAACATAGAAGGAGCCGATAGAGGTAATTACCATTAACACACGAATTACAAAGATCCAGGTAAGTAGCGCGGTTTGCAGCGCTGGAGCCACTGCTAAAACGATGAAGGTGATCAAAGCAACGCCGGTAACACCATAAGTTTCGAAACCATCGGCGGTAGGTCCTACGCTGTCGCCTGCGTTATCTCCGCAACAGTCAGCAATAACACCTGGGTTACGCGGGTCGTCTTCTTTAATGCCAAAGACGATTTTCATCAGGTCGGCACCAATGTCGGCGATCTTGGTAAATATGCCGCCAGCAATACGTAATGCACTGGCGCCCAATGATTCACCTACGGCAAAGCCTATAAAACTAGCCCCTGCCAGTTCACGAGGAACATAAAGCAAAATAATCAACATCATGATCAGCTCAACGCAAACCAGAAGCACACCGATGCTCATTCCAGCATCAAGAGCAATGTTCAAAAGCTTGAGCGGTTTTCTTTCCAAGGAGGTAAAGGCCACCCGGCTGTTGGCTAGGGTATTCATACGAATACCATACCAGGCAACCCCGTAGGAACCAAGAATACCTATCACGGCCCACATCAGAATGAATAATACCGAACTGATTTCCATTTTCTGCAGGTAACCATAATAGAAAGCTATACACGTACCGATAAAGGCAAAGAGTATAGCAATAAATTTACCCTGTTGAATTAGATAAGTCTTACAGGTCTCATAAATTGTTTGAGACACATCCAGCATGGACTGGTGGGCTTGAAGTTTTTGAACCTTCTTAAACTGATAAAAACCAAATATCATACCAAATACACATACTCCGATACCGGCAAGAAGCATACTGTTCTGCTGGGCGCTCAAATCCGGAATCACTAGATTAGCCTCACTGGCAGCCGCTAGTGCTGGCGAAAGCAGTAAGATAACAAAGCTCAGCAGACCACCCAAAATTGCCTTCACCGCTTTGTTGTTAAGTACAAAATCCATTTTTACGAATCACTTCCTTATAATGTTTTACGAAGATCACAAAACTACTCGATCTTCTTAATCATGAGATACAACTGTTACGTCACATTAGAATAGGTATGAAAGCCTTAGGGACTGTCAAGAAATAAACTAGTCATTTACTCCGGTCTTTTTCACGCTATACTTCGTTCTCAAAGCTGGGAATACCCTCCAGTATGACTGCGCTTTGACGCCTTGTCTAGCGCGAAAAATCCTCGGATTATTCTGCCTTATTTATTTCTTGATAGCCCCTTACAAATAGCCTTCATATCTATTGCCTGAATAATGTCGACATAAGCAAAGTCTATCCGTCTTTATGTAGCACGGGGGTTAAAACGACTACCCCCAGATAAATGTGGTAGTTATTAAAGGATAACAAGCAATAAATATATCCGTGGCAAAAAATAAAGAGAATTAAAAGGCGGCCTACATGATAAGTTTACTGTGTAATTACACGCTGAGCATTGCCACAAGCAATGTGAATAATAAAAAGAAGGCGGCCAGATAAGCTGTAATCTTTGCAAACAGTTCATCCACACCTTTTTTCTTGCCGAAAATCATATCGGCTCCTCCGGCTATACTGCCAGATAACCCTGCGCTCTTGCCTTCTTGCATGAGTACTGTGAAGATAAGCCCCAGAGCACAAATAACCTGTAGCACAAGAAATATAATTTTAACCACCTTTCAACCTCCTTTCAATCCATCTTCTCTAAAGCCGCATTATATTCTACCACAACTTTGTCGCAAATTTCAAGATTTAAGGGACTTATTTGCTCAGATTATAAAAAACTTCCTGTCCTCTATAGAGAGAAAAAACATCCAGTTCTTCTTCTATTCTAAGTAAGCGGTTGTATTTGGCAATTCGGTCAGTTCTGGCCGGGGCTCCGGTTTTAATTTGACCTGCATTGACCGCCACAGCAACATCAGCCATGGTAGAATCCTCAGTCTCCCCGGAACGGTGGGATATAACACAGGTATACCCCTTTCTTTTAGCCATTTCAATGGTATCCAAGGTTTCGGTCAAAGTTCCGATCTGGTTCAGCTTGATTAGAATGCTGTTGCATATCCCTTCTTTTATGCCTCGGGCCAATCTTTCCGTATTAGTTACAAACAAATCATCGCCTATAAGTTGGACGGTGGCGCCCAGACGGTCAGTAAGTTTCTTCCAACCCTCCCAATCATCTTCGCCCAATCCGTCTTCTATACTAATCAAGGGGTACTTATTGACCAGTCCGGCATAGTACTCCACCATCTCATCAGAACTCAGGACCATGTTGTTACTAGCCAGATGGTATTTGCCATCCTTGAGCAGTTCAGTGGCCGCTACATCAATGGCCAGGAAAATATCCTTCCCGGCTACATAACCGGCTTTCTCAATGGCTTCCAGGATTACCTCAATAGCTGCTTCATTGGAGGGCAGATTGGGAGCAAAGCCGCCTTCATCACCCACCGAAGTAGCTAGTCCTTTAGCAGACAACACCTTTTTCAAGGCATGGTATACTTCAACTCCCATGCGCAGGCCTTCTGAAAAACTCGGCGCACCGCTGGGAACTACCATAAACTCCTGAATATCTACATTGTTGTCAGCGTGTTTACCCCCATTTAGAATGTTCATCATGGGAACAGGGATCTCCTTAGCATTGACTCCACCGATATACTGGTATAGGGGTAAATCCAGATATGCTGCTGCTGCTCGCGCTGTGGCCAGGGATACTCCGAGAATGGCATTAGCCCCCAGTTTGCTCTTATTAGGAGTACCATCCAGATCTATCATCAAAGCATCTATGTCCATCTGTCGCACAGCTTCCATGCCGATTACTTCCGGCGCGATAATCTCATTTACATTATTAACCGCTTGGAGAACTCCTTTACCCCCATAACGACCAGGGTCTCCATCTCTCAATTCCACCGCTTCGTAGGCGCCGGTGGATGCACCCGAGGGAACAATGGCGATTCCCATTGTACCATCTTCCAATATAACCTCCACTTCCACAGTGGGGTTCCCCCTGGAATCTAGAACCTCACGAGCAAATACATCAACAATTGTACTCATTATGCAAACTCCTTCCTTACGCTATGCGCATTTTAATGTTTTAGTGGACGCTTAAATCAACACCGGCATATGATAAACGCCGTTAGATTCATCCGCATCCTTCTGTGTCAAATGTTTTTCATCTCTATTTTCTAAACAATGATTAGTGATGCTCCGGTCATTTCTTGGGGTATATCTATTCCCATCAGGCTTAACAGGGTTGGAGCTATATCCCTTAAAGATCCATCCTGTCGCAGTTGCTTGCCTTCATAAGTATCTGCAACCAAAATAAACGGCACCTTGCTGGTGGTATGGGCGGTAAAGGGACTGCCGGTTTCCGGACAAATCATTTTTTCGGCATTACCATGGTCGGCGGTTATGAATAATACCCCTTCTTTTTGTAAGACCCTGTCACCAACTCTAGCCAGGCATTCGTCCACTACCTTGATAGCCTCTATTGAAGCCGCTAACATGCCAGTATGTCCTATCATATCTGCATTTGCGTAGTTCATAATTATAACATCATAAAAATCACGATCTATTTCAGCTAGAACCCGCTCCGTTATCTCCCGGGCACTCATCTCCGGCTGCAAATTGTAAGTCGCCACTTTAGGAGAAGGAATAAGTATACGGTCCTCACCTGGATTGGGCTCCTCAACTCCACCATTGAAAAAAAAGGTCAGGTGAGCATACTTCTCCGTCTCAGCTATACGCAGCTGCTTTAAGCCCTTACTTGACAGCACTTCTCCCAGGGTATTATTTAAGTCCTGGGGCATGAATGCCACTGCTGCAGGCAGGTCAGCATCATACTGGGTCATACAGACGAAATGGGTTTCCGGCCGAGACCGACGCTGGAATTTTTCCATCTCCTTATCAACCAGAGTATGGCTGATTTGTCGGGCGCGATCAGCGCGGAAGTTAAAAAATATTATGCTATCGCCATTTTCAATATTTCCTATGGCCTGACCCTTCGCATCTACTATGACCACCGGTTCCATAAATTCATCCGTTACCCTGGCCTCATAACTGGCGATAATTGCAGCCTGAGCGGTAGCAGCTTTAATCCCCTCACCCATCACTATCGCATTATAAGACCTTTCTATGCGTTCCCAACGGTTGTCCCGATCCATCCCGTAAAAACGTCCGCCCAGAGTGGCTATTTGACCAACCCCGATTTCTTTCATTTTTAGTTCCAAAGCATTCACGTAATCCATAGCGCTCTTAGGGGCTACATCCCGACCATCCAGAAAGCCGTGAATAAAAACCTTTTCCATATCGTGATCCGAGCACAATTTCAGGAGTGCATACAGATGGGTCAGCTCGCTGTGGACGCCTCCATCCGAAAGCAAACCCATCAAATGAACCTTGCCCTGATGTTCATCGGCAAACTCTATGGCTCGCAAGAATTCCTTATTATTGTAAAAGGAGGAATCCTCAATTGCTTTACTAATGCGAGTAATTTCCTGATATACTACTCGACCTGCCCCCATGTTCAGATGACCAACCTCTGAATTCCCCATTTGACCATGGGGTAATCCTACTGCATGGCCTGAACACTCCAGAAGAGTATGAGGATATTTATCCCGGAAGGAAATAAAATTACTGGGATTAGCCTGGCTAATAGCATTATCCCTGCAGGCCTCCCGACTTCCCCATCCGTCCAATATCATCAGTACTACTGGTTTTTTAGACATCCCCATTAAACCTCACAATCCGGGCAAAATCAACGGCATTCAAACTCGCGCCTCCAACCAAAGCTCCGTCCACATCTTTCTCATTCATAAACTGAGCAATATTATCGGGCTTGACACTACCGCCATACAGGATGAGAACATCCTCCGCCCAAGTCTTGTCATATAGTATGGCCAGGTAATCTCTAATAAATCCAGTCATTTCCCGGGCATCTGCTGGACTGGCATTTACACCCGTGCCTATAGCCCACACCGGTTCATAGGCTACGACCAATTTTCGGGCAGGAATATCTTGCAGCCCTTTCTCTAACTGTCGTATAACCACTTCCCTAGCCAGGCCCTGCTCCCGTTCCTGCAGCGTTTCCCCTACACAGAAAATTGGGGTCAGACCTGCCAGGCCGACAGCTTTAAGCTTCCGGTTTATTATCAGGTCGCTTTCTCCCATAACATGGCGGCGCTCCGAATGGCCAATAATAACATACCTGCAATCCAGATCCAAGAGCATGGCAGGCGATATTTCCCCGGTATAGGCTCCCTGACTTTCCCAGAAAACATCCTGAGCGCCCAGCTTCAGTGTGCTGCCCTTAAAACCCAGACTCAGTGCCGGCAAAGAGGTAAACGGCGGGCAAACCGCTATGTCAACCTCGTCTACCCCGGCTGCCAGAGGTAAAAAATCTTTAACAAAATCTAGGGCTTCGTCAACGGTTTTATACATTTTCCAGTTAGCGGCTATAAGTGGCTTTCTAAACTCCAACACCCCCTATATTTCGCAGGATTTTACTCCGGGCAATTCTATTCCCTCCAGGAACTCCAGGGTGGCTCCTCCGCCTGTGGATATGTGAGTAATTTCTTTTTCCAGACCTAATTTGTAAACAGTCGCCGCAGAATCCCCCCCACCGACCACAGTAACCGCAGATGATGCGGCGAGCGCCCTGGCTATGGCTTCCGTCCCTACTGCAAACTGCGGGTATTCATAAACCCCTACCGGTCCATTCCAAATTATCGTATGAGCCCGCGAAATAGCCATTGAAAAACCTTGGATAGTTTTGGGGCCGATGTCAACGATCATCATATCATCGGGTATTGCATCTATATCAACTACCCTGGATAGAGCGTCGGAAGACAGTTCACTGGCCACCACTACATCAACAGGCATGAGTATATGCTTATGTTTCTTATCCGCCAATTCCAAGAGGTTACGACACTCCTGCAGAAGATCCATTTCACAGATTGATTTTCCCACTTTCATGCCCCGGGCAGCCAGGAAGGTACTTCCTATCCCACCTGCCACCAGTAAAACATCCAATTTATTGAGCAGGTTTCTTATCAGCCCCAATTTATCTTTTACCTTGGCCCCTCCCAGAATCGCCATGCGCGGACACTCCGGATGCTCGAGAACCTTTCTTAACATATTCACCTCGTTTTCGAGGAGAAAACCAGCGTAAGCTGGCAAATAGTCTGCTATTCCAGCCGTAGAAGAATGGGCACGATGAGCGGTTCCGAAGGCATCATTAACAAATATATCACCCAGAAGAGCCAGCTGCTGTGAAAATTCGGGATCATTCTTTTCTTCCCCTGGGTAAAATCTTACGTTTTCCAGCATCAAGACTTCCCCTGATGAAAGCTGGCGGGACATCTCCTGTACTTCCGGACCGATGCAATCTCCGGCCATTACAACCTCTTTATTAAGCAGTTTACCCAAGTGGAGAGCAACCTCTTTTAAGCTGTATTTAGTATCCACTTTCCCATTGGGCCGCCCCAGATGACTCATCAGGATAAGCCGGGCTCCTTGTCCCAATATATATTCAATGGTGGGAATAGCAGCACTAATACGGGTATCATCAATAATTATGCCATTCTCATCCATCGGCACATTAAAATCCACCCGCATCAAAACCCGTTTATCTTTCAGATCAACATCCCTAATACTCCTCAATTCCAGTCCTCCTCCGGTATTATCTTAAAATCCCTTAGCAGCTATATAGGCTACCAGGTCTACGACCCGCAGTGAATATCCCCATTCGTTGTCGTACCAGGCGATTACCTTGGCCATCTTATCTCCCATCGTCATGGTCAAGAGGCCATCTACCACCGCCGAATGTACCTCACCGTTATAGTCACGAGATACCAGTGGCACTTCAGTATACTTCAGGATACCCTTTAATGATGATTCACTGGCTTTCTTAAAAGCAGCATTAATTGCATCCACTGACGCTGTTTTTTCCAGTTCTACCGTCAAATCCAGCAGAGATACATTTGGGGTAGGAACCCTTATCGCCAGGCCATCCAGCTTTCCTTCTAATTCGGGTATCACCAGTCCTACTGCACTGGCAGCACCGGTTGTCGTAGGAATCATAGAAAGAGCGGCGGCCCGGGCTCTTCTTGGATCCTCATGCTCTAAATCTAAAACCCTTTGGTCGTTAGTATAGGAATGAATGGTGTTCATCATCCCTCTTACGATCCCGAACTCCTGCAGAAGTACTTTAGCAACCGGGGCCAGGCAATTAGTGGTACAGGAAGCATTGGAAAGGACGTGATGTATAGAGGGGTTATACTGGTCATTATTTACTCCCATTACTACAGTCAAATCAGATTTTTTACCGGGTGCAGTTATAATGACCTTAGCAGCCCCGGCCTGTAAATGCTGAGCAGCTTCCTCCCGGCTTCTAAACCTCCCGGTTCCTTCCACGACCACATCGATCCCCAGCTCTTTCCATGGTAATTTTTTCGGATCCTTTTCAGATAAATATTTAAAGCTTTTGCCAGCAGCGGTAATGCTATCACCAGCTACGGCTACGTCTCCCGGAAATTGGCCATGAATGGAATCGTACTTAAATAGATGCGCGCCTCCTCCAGGGTCTCCCAAGTCATTTACGGCTACCAGCTGCATATCATCTCTTTGCAATGCCACTCTAGCTACTAGACGCCCTATTCTTCCAAAACCGTTGATTGCAATTTTAACTGTCATTGACCATCATCCTTTCTAAATATTATTTGCTGGGCTGCACCCTCATCAGTTATCAGCACATTTTCCTGCCCATTTTTCAAAACTGCCTCTATAGCTTCAGCCTTATTACTGCCTCCTGCCACCGCCACAATAAGCTTAATGTTCTGAAGATCATTTCGATCCAAGCCAATACCAGGAATCTCAAATATTATTTTGCCCCAACGATCGAAATAATATCGAAGTGCCTCACCCATCGCCTCATGCTTTTGCAAAAATTCTACTTCCTGCTCTGAAAGTCCTCGCCGACCTGCCATCTCCATAGCCGGACCAATCCCATGTACCAAAATATGCGCAGACTTAATGGTATTAATAACCTCACTGATATGAATGTCTCTTTTAAGTGCTACCGCGGTACTTTCTTCAATATTATCAGGAATATGTAAAAGACGGTACTGACCACCTATAGCCCGAGCAATTTTAGCAGCTATATTGCCAGCCTGCAGCTCCACATTCTCACCTAACCCACCTCGCGCAGGCACCACACATACGTGAGTGGCATTTATTCCCTCCCTCATTGCATTGGCCACCTGAGCCAGGGTAGTTCCGCCAGTTACGGCTAGAATACAGGAGGGATATAATTTTTTGCGCAGGTATTCAGCACCTGCCCGGCCCAAGTCTTCTTGGGCAAAAGAGTTCGTAAATGAATCACCGGGAACGATTATAACTTCATCCAAGCCAAAACGCTCCTTGAGCTTATCACTCAGACTCTGAATATTGAAAAGCCAGGGAACAATCTCATCAATATCTCTAAGCATTTCCTCCCCATAAGGGGTCAGGTATATTCCAGCCGGAGTCGTTTGCAAAGCCCCTCGAGCTCTGAGGGTATCAATTTCAGTCCGTACCAGCCGCTCGCTGCAGCCCACGTTTTTACCCAACTGACGCCTGCCGATAGGCTGGTTGTGGAGCACCTGTCTCAGAACCAGGTATCTGGCATTCATAATTTGCATCGCTTCAGGAGCGAACCGCTCCATGACTGTAAAAAACTTCTGCATTCATTGTCCTCGGGACATATCGGTACACCAGGGACAAATTTGTCCCTGCAACCCTATAATATATGTCCGTTTCATTAATATTCTCTATTATTATAGCACATTTAGGTATATATGATGCACATATTTTAATATTAATATCTTTTACGCGATGTGGTTGGTAATATTCCCATTTCTTGCCGATATTTGGCTACCGTACGACGAGATATGTTTATTCCTTTTATCTTTAGGATTTCCATTATAGTCTGGTCACTTAATGGATGAGCGGTATTCTCATTATCTATAATCTCTTCAATTATACTCTTAATACTTTTGGAAGAAATTCTTTCATGATCGGTTTGGCTCTCTACGCCACTGCCAAAAAAGTATTTTAACTCAAACAAGCCCTGGGAGGTCTGAATATACTTTTTGGAGGTAGCGCGGCTAACGGTTGATTCATGAACCTCAATTATATCTGCAACCTGTTTAAGATTGAGAGGCTTCAGGCACTTGATTCCATGGTTCAGAAAATCTGTCTGGAAGTCTACGATACAACGTGCCACTTTATATAGAGTTCTACGGCGCTGCTCTATACTACGAATAAGCCAGACAGCCGCTCCCATCTTTTCTTCCAGGTATTTGCAAGCCTCAGGAGAAAAGGCACCCGGTTGCCGCAGCATATTTTCATAGAGTTGATTAACCATGAGACGGGGCGATGCGCTATCATTAAGCACCACCACATATTCCCCTTCTACTTTTTCTACGATGACATCAGGAATAATATATTTGACTTCATCCATAGGGCTGTATTGCAAGCCCGGTTTGGGATCCAGGGTGCGAATCAAGTCACATATTTCCTGAACCTCGCAAATAGTGGTTCCCAATGCCTGTGCTATCTTGCCCAGTTTGCCCTTAGCCAGGTCATCGAGGTGTTTTTCAATGATCTCCCTCACCATGTTGTTTTCCTTGCCATAGTGACGCAGCTGGATTAAAAGGCATTCCCCCAGGTTGTAAGCCCCCACACCGTGCGGATGAAAAGATTGAACCATAGTTATCACTTTATGAATCTGTTCTATATCCGCTCCAGTTTTGGCGGCAACTTCTTCAGGTTCTACACAGAGATACCCATGGGGATCTAAGTTGCCAATGATATACTGCCCTACTGCCATATCTTCAATGTTCTTGCAGGCAAGGTGCAATTGAAATTGAAGGTGCTCATAAAGACTAGGCCTCTGGGTCAGGAAATTATCAAAAGATTTTTCAACTAAATCATTGATAGGAAACCCAATATCCCGATCATTAAAATATTCCAGCCACTCTGCTGTTTTATCAATAGTCTCCGCATTTTTTTCATTTTCATTATCGGAATTATCTTCCCCGGCATCTTCTATTTCCTTTTCTTCCAGCAACGGGTTTTCTTCCAATTCGTTTTGCGTATACTCCCCTAGTTCCAGGGTGGACATTTGCAGAATCGCAATAGCCAAGCGTAATTCCGGTGTCATTATCAGCTTTTGTTGTTGTTCCAGCAGCAAATCATTGGTGAGTCTCATGCATGTCCCTCGCTTTTTTTAATTATCCAGAATTTTTCCCGCAAAACTTTCCAGTTTCTTCATCCGGTATGCCACCCCCGACTTGGTAAGGGGAGGTTCCAGCATAATCCCCAGTTCTTTTAAGGTACTGTCGGGATAATCTATTCTCAAAATGGCCAAATCCCTTAAGGTAATGGGAATGCCTTTTATACCCACCTTATCAATTAATCTCTCAATCATCTCAACTTGTCGAACCGAAGCGTCTACCGTCTTAGCCAAATTGGCAGTTTCACAATTCACCTGTCGGTTAACCTGGTTGCGCATCGATTTCACAATCCGGACGTTTTCAAAATCCATTAGAGCTTTGCTGGCTTCTACAATACGTAGAAAATCTACTATTTTCTCACTTTCCTTAACATACAGCATAAGGTTGTTTTTGCGCTCACTCACCCGAGCCTCTACTCCCATTTTCATTAGTACCTTTTGGAGATCGCTGGCCATGCGGGAATCATTCATAACCATTTCCAAGTGATAGTTTCCTTCTGGTCGGTTTATAAATCCTCGGCTTATAAATACCCCCCGCAAATAAGCTTTCTTACAGCAGTTTTTACTAAGCAGTGACCAGTTCACCTGTCTATTGATACTTAGACCTTTACTGGAAAGTCCCAGCTCGCTTAGAAAAGCATTATTGGCTGGCATATGAGTCTCTACCACATATACCCGTTTTTTTTTAAACCGTTTCTTTTCCTGTATACTGACTGCAGATGACAGACCATAGCTTTCTTTAAGCAGTTTATAAATCTTACGAGCCGGGGTGGCATTCTCTGATAAGGTGATCAGGTACCTCTCCCCATCTTCCCGTTGGATTATATCAGCACGTAAAGTTAATAGCGCTGACAACTCAGCCTTCTGACAACAACTCTTCTCCGGGATAATACGTGCTAATTCATTTCTTACATCATTTGAAAAACTCATGCTATTAACTCCATAATGATCTGGGCCACTTTTTCAGCATCATGCCAGGCCACCTGATTATCTGCTACCAGGTCTTGTTCAATGACCCTAATTCCCCAGCTCAATATTTCCTGGTAAGAGCCGGCCACAGGTACCGCCTGCTCCTGGCGGTATCTTTGTAATCGAAACTCATCAATAAGGCCGGTATTAATAATTACGTAATCCAGCCAGGGTTGACCCATACAATCCATTATAACCCGTAAATGATCACTAGCAGTAAAATCGTCGGTTTCTCCCTGTTCAGTCATAATATTGCTGACATATATTTTAACCGCTGGTGAAGCAATCAAGGCCTCCCTCACCCCTTTGACCAGCAGGTTAGGAATAATGCTGGTATAAAGGCTGCCCGGACCCAGGATTATAGCATCCGCTTCCATGATAGCAGTAATGGTGGCTGGAACCGGCATGCATTCTTCGGGTATCAGATATATATGATCAATTGCACCCGGGTATTTTCTAATGGCAGTTTCCCCGATAATAGTCTGCCCGTCCTTCATCTTAGCTCCTAATACAACCTGATCCAGGGTGGCAGGAAGCACCTCTCCCCTTACCGCCAGGACCTTGCTGACCTCTTTAATAGCAGAAACAAAATCGCCGGTAATTTCGGTCATAGCCACCAGGAGCAGATTACCCAAATTGTGACCCTTTATGCCCTCGCCTTGTTGAAATCGATGTTGGAATATCTCATCCATAAGGGTTTCTGTTTCAGCCAAGGCCACCAAACAATTACGAATATCTCCAGGCGGCAAAACCCCCAGTTCAGTTCGTAACCGCCCGGAACTACCTCCATCATCACTCACTGTTACAACGGCGGTTAAACCCGACGTATATTTCTTCAAACCCTTGAGTAGCACGGACAAGCCCGTTCCACCGCCTATTAGTACGATTCGGGGTTTATCCATTTTCGCACTCATTTATGCGTCCACCTGATATTTGGCAATATCTCGGTGCCGTATGATCACATTATATTCCCATTTCTTAAGCTGCTGGCCAACATAATTAGCCAAGACCACCGAACGATGCTGCCCGCCGGTGCAGCCTATAGATATAGCCAGATTGGTTTTACCCTCTTGGATGTAATGGGGTATCAAGAATTTAAGCAGGTTCAAGAAACGCCGCGAAAAAGATTTGGTTATTTCAGAGCCTAAGACATAGCGAATCACTTCTTCATCCTCTCCAGTCATTTTCTGCATGCCCGGATCGTAGAAAGGATTGGGCAAAAAACGCACATCCATCATAATATCACAGTCCAAGGGTATTCCCATCTTATAACCGAACGAAACCACATTGATAGAAAAACTCCCAGTTAAACTCTCACTATAGAGATCGGTAACTTTCTCTTTTAATTGACGAGGACTGGTATCGGAAGTATCCAAAATGACATTAGCCTGCCCGCGCAGTTCCTGCAAAATGTTACGTTCCATCTTGATCGCATCAAGCAAACGACCACCGGGCGCTAGGGGATGACGGCGCCGAGATTCTTTGAACCTGCGTACCAAGACTTCATCAGACGCTTCCAGGAAAAGTATTTCATAGGCGAGATGGTTTTCTTCCAATTCACTCAATGATTGGGAAAGGTTATGGAAGAAGTCCCCGCCTCGAATATCGATAACCAGAGCTACTTTGTCTATTTTCCCTTCTGATTGCAGGCTTAATTCAATGAATTTTCTTAGCAAGGCGGGTGGCATATTATCAACACAGTAATAGCCTAGGTCTTCCAGGCAGTTTATAGTCTGAGTCTTTCCTGCTCCCGATAATCCTGTAATTATTAGAACATGTAGACCTGTACTATCTTCAATCAATATGCTTCCCTCCCGCATTCAAAAATTACTCTCTTTTTATTATATCAGATATGCCGGGGTTTTCATGAGCCAAATTTATTTCCCTAATCTTTCGCCAACTCCGCTTTTAGGTAGTCTATGGTCTCCACTGGACTGGGATTTATCCCATATTCCAGGGCTAGATAGAAGCTGGCATAATCACCTACGTAGGCCAGGGAATAAAATTTTGCCAGGAATGATTCGCCCTGGGCTTCCAGCTCAACAATCTTTTTTACATGGCTGCGAATAATCTCCTTGCTAATCTCCATACGCTTTTTAACTTGGGGATGATCCTCTGGGTCCCTTAGGATTATTATTAGCAGGCGAGCCAGCAAATCTTTCGGCATCCCAAATCCTACAATTTCATTGTGATTGAGTTCGGGGAAAATATTGTAATAAGCTGGGGATTTAGCGTTCTCATTTATCTGCGCTTTCCAGCGCAGGGCTGCAGTTTCCGACCGGGCTGAACTACCCCAGATAATGGGCAGGCTGTCCTTCATCTCTCTGGCTATTGCTTTGGCCTGATTTTGCGGTAAATCTACACCAGGATGAATTCCCTCCCGAACTACTTTTAAAACCTGTACCGTTTCTTCAATATCATTCGCAGCGCCTTGTATAATCCCTATCTCTTCAAATATCAGAGCCAGGGGTGCAAACAAGTAGCCAGTAGCCGCCCGGGGTGCTAACCCTCCCGGTATTTTAACCACTGCATAGCCATCCGCCTCAGCTATATCGGCCAGCTTGCCCCCACTGGTAACGGCAATGATGGCTGCGCCCTGGCTTCGGGCCTGCTGGTAGCAACTCAGGGTTTCCTCGGTGTTGCCCGAATAACTAACCGTCAAAACCAGGCTATCACTATTTACAAAGCCAGGCATATCATAATCCCGGTTTACTATAACTGGCACCTGCGCTTTTTGCAGGGCGTAGGTACGTATTATATCGCCCCCAATTGCAGACCCGCCCAGACCGGTGACTACTATGTTACTGTAATTACGCTGGTACTTTACAGGTAAACTAATACCCTGATTAAGAATACTGGCAAACTGCTCCGGCAAACCCCAGAGATATTCCGCCATTTTTTCCACTGTCATTATTAAGTCTCATCCCTTCCTTAACTATCTTTTTCCACGGTTCTCATACTCTTGCAGTACAGCCGAGGCACAACCCAGCAGGCCAATGTCCTCACCTAGAGTAGTAAACTCGATTTTCAAATTATGCTTTAGGGAAGGAGCAACCCAGTCGTTCACGGCACCCTGGATCGGTTCCAACAGAAATTCCTGTAGACCTAATCCTGTACCACCCCCTAAAACAATCCATTCGGGATTAAAGATATTCACCAAATTGCTAATAGCCATACCCAGAAAGTATCCCGCCCGCCTAATTATTTCCCGCGCTTCCGGGTCTCCATCTCGAGCCGCTGATCCAATTTCACGAGCCGTAATTGTACTCGCTTCTGGGCATAAGGCCAAGATTCCCTGGCCACGTCCTTGCTTTATGAGTTCTTGGGCTGCGTGAGCCAGAGCAGTACCGGAAGCTAGATCCTCCAGATTTTGACCGCATTGGCAGGCTCCCTGTCCATCCTCCGCTAATATCCTCATTCGCCCCAGTTCACCCGCTCCGCCATCTTTTCCCCGATAGATCTGGCCATCAATAATAATCCCGCCACCTATGCCGGTGCTTACGGTCATATATATTAAATGGGTGCAAGCCTTAGAACGGCCGAAACGCAACTCCCCAAGAGCGGCCATATTAGCGTCATTGTCCAGCAAAAGTTGCACGCCTAATCTTTTGCTTAGTTCGTCTCTAAGCGGGTATTCTCTCCATCCTAAATTAGGCGGGTCTTTAATTATTCCGTTGAAATAGTCCAAGGGACCCGGTGCTCCCACTGCTATCCCCAGAATATCCTTCCACCCTGCCCCCAGCTCTTGCATTAATTCCTTGATAGTCACTTTGATGCCGTCCAGCGCCTCCCCGGCTTCACAATTAGCTGGAGTTACTTCTTTCTTCCGAGCTAGAATCCGACCTTCCCGATTGAGGATTCCGCTAAGGAGTTTGCTGCCCCCTATATCTATTCCTATAATCAGCTCCTGCATAAAATCCCCCCTGATTATAGCTCCAGCAATTCGTACTCCATGCTGCCCAGGCCTATTCTCTCAGCATGCTCTAGCTGTGCTTGCCAATGAATACCGGGATGAACCCCCTCAAACTTATCTTCCCCCGCTTTTAAGCCTTCTATTACTGAACCTGGCAGGGCCGGCATGGCATTTACCAAATCCGCACAGGCTTTATCCAGAGCAACCGGATCAAAAGATGCCAGAATTCCCAGGTCTTGTACTACTGGCAAATCATTATGCCCGTAACAATCGCATTCCGGGCTAATATCCATTACGAACGACAGATAAACTACTTTACCAGCCTTTCCCTGAACTGCCCCCAACGCATACTCAGCCATCTTCTCCTGCACCGCCTCAGGTGTCGTCCGCCAATTGATAGTAATCGCATCAAAGGGACAAGTCACCACGCATTCTCCACAACCCCAACATTTCTCGTCCAAAATCGCTGCTTGCTCACCTTTTTTATTCCCGGTCCAAGGCACCATTTCTATAGCATCCGCCGGACACCATTTACTACATTTGTTACATCCCGTACATTTATCATCCTTAATTTTCGGCAAAACATCCGAATGCATTTGCTGTTTGCCGCTGCGAGAACCTAGTCCCATGCCCAGGTTCTTAATCGCACCGCCAAAACCGGAAAGCTCATGGCATTTAAAATGGGTCATAACCACCATCGCATCCGCATGATAAGCGGCGCTGCCTATGTTTACCTCTTTGAAATGTTTACCATCCACAGGAACCTTCACATAATCCTTGCCAGTCAAGCCATCAGCAATAATCAGGGGAGCACCCACCACCGCATAATCAAATCCATTGGTAATGGCTGTTTCCAGATGATCCACTGAGTTGGCTCTGGTACCTACATAGAGGGTGTTAGCGTCAGTCAGGAAGGGACGGCCCCCTAATTTTTTAACCATATCCACCACTCGACGAACATATGGAGGCCTTATATAGGCCATATTACCGGTTTCGCCAAAATGTATCTTGATAGCCACTAAATCCTTGGGCGCAATCATTTTTTCCAATCCGGTTCTTTTTAATAGTTTTTCCACCTTATCGAGCAAACTTGTCTGCCGAGACCGCAAATTACTGTACCAAACCTTGGAAGCCAATCTAATCCCCCCCTAAAATAAATCTCCGCAGAGCTTCAGTCACACCCTCCTCCTCGTTGGAGGCAGTAACAAAATCCGCTATGTCTTTTACCGATTCGAAAGCATTGCCCATAGCAACTCCCAGACCGGCCCATTCTATCATCTCCATGTCATTATAGCTATCCCCTACGGCCATTACCTCCTGGCGGTCAATCCCGAAATGCCTGGCTATAACCTCCAAGGCTTTTGCTTTGTTGGCTTCCCGATGCATTACTTCCAGGAAATAGGGCTTAGAACGAGTAATATGCAAATTATCCCCGTAGTATAATTTTAAATTCCGCTCCATATCCAGGAGCTGTTTCTCATCATGGCTAATAGCCATTATTTTCATAGCTTCCTCTGTATCCAATCGTGCTACCAAATCATCAACCAGTACAGCTTCTACTCCCGCCAACTGAGAATAAAACCTGCCTTCCTCTGACAATGACTCCATAACCAGCTGGTCGTTATAGTAGCTATGACAGTGAACCCCTGCAACCTTAAAAAACTTTATAACCTCACTGGCCAGCTTTCTAGGAACCGGTTTACAATATAGTACTTCACCGGATATAGAATTTTTCACCCAAGCACCCTGATAGGTAATCAGAGGCACGTCAATTTCTAACTGTTGTGCATAGGGCAGCGCTGACCGGTACATGCGTCCGGTAGAAATGGTGACTCTAATCCCTCGTTGGCGAACTTCCTGTATCGCCCGCACACAATCTTCCGAGATCTTCAAACCCGAGTCAAGCAAAGTATCATCCAGGTCTAAGGCAACTAATTTTATTGACATTTTTCCTCCTTGTTGCTAAGAAGCCGAGCTTATTATGCCCGGCTTTCCATGTATCTTACCCTCTGCCATCATCGCAGTTTAAAAGAAGTGTCCTTCACAAAGAAACTGATTACGAAGCTTATCAAGCTCAGTACTATAGCAGTCAGAATGGCAGATCCGAATCCGTTAATATCAAAGCCTTTGACTGTAGCCGAGGTAAGGTAGAGCATGAATCCATTAATCACAAAGGTAAAAAGACCCAAAGAAAGAATGTTTAAAGGTAAGGTTAGGATAATTATCAGAGGCCGTATAACAGCGTTAATAACCCCAAGGAACACTGATCCGACAATAGCCCCCCAAATGTTAACCTCAAACCCGGATAAAAGTGTTGCCGTTAATATGATAGCCAGTATGTTCAATATCCAACGCAAAATCCAACCAGGCATCATTACCCCCTCCTTCTTATTCAGGGACTTTCAAGAAATAAACTAGCCATTTACTCCGGTCTTTTTAGCGCTATACTTCGTTGTCAAAACGCGCCAATACCTCCAGTATTACCACGCTTTGACGCCTTGTCTAGCGCAAAAAATCCTCGGACTATTCTGCCTTATTTATTCCTTGATAGCCCCTTTAAATTTGCATAAACAACCCTCAAATATACACCTACTATTATGATAAGCAATTTTCCCATAAAATCCTATCAGTTTTCCAATCTAATTCGATTTATTTCCCGGGAAATCTCTTGCATTTTTGCAGTATGTAGATTGAGAACGAATATACGCGGATAAACGGTGCACCATTAATGGAGAAAGGCATAGACATTGGCGGCGGCACGGCGGTTCATACCCGGAACTTGCAGTAGCTCATCCAGGGATGCCTCTTTAATTTTCGACACCGAACCGAAGTGTGCCAGAAGTGCATTCTTGCGGTTTGATCCTATTCCCTCTATTCCATCTAAAAGTGACCGAGTCAGCTTTTTGCCACGTCGTTGACGGTTATACTCCACTGCAAAACGATGAGCTTCATCTCTCAGGCGCTGCAAAAGCATCAAGCCTTCATCTCTTCGGGACAGCACTATAGCTTCACTTATTCCCGGACGGAACAGTTCCTCGTTTCTCTTAGCCAGGCCAAAAACCGGGATGTCTATCCCCATATGGGCAAGAGACATTTGAACCGCATTCACCTGGCCCAGCCCTCCATCTATAAGCAGAAGGTCAGGTTCAGGCAGAAAGGCACGATTGCCCCGCCTCGCTTCGGCGAAACGCCTCTCCAGGGTTTCACTCAAGGAAGCATAATCGTTGTTCTGCTCGTTTTTCATCTTAAAACGGCGATAAGCTTTCTTATCAGCTTTCCCATTTGTAAATACCACCATGGAGGCAACCGTTTCTTCACCTGACAGGTGGGATATGTCATAACACTCGATCCGCACTGGTACCACTTCCAGATCCAAGGTTCGGGCCAGGGCCAAAAGAATCTGATTATTCTTGGTATCTTCCCGCATTTTCTCTTCCCATAGCAGCCCTGCATTTCCCATTACCATATCCAGCAGTTTCCTTTTCTCTCCCCGCCCTGGCATCCAGATTTTTATCCGCGAAGCAGCCTTCCCCTTAAGCCAGGTTTGAAGCAGTTCATTATCCCCGGGAAGATGGCTTACTAGTATTTCTGCCGGAATATCACTATTTTCCGCATAATACTGCTTCAGGAAGAACTCCATTACTTCAGCTTCTTCTTCATCTATAGCTCGTTTCAGCCAGAAGGTATCCTTGCCCACAATTTTACCGGCTCGCAGCTTAAACACCAGTATCAGCTTGTCTTTTTCCCCTCCCAACATCCCCACGATATCCATCTCATAAGGATGCTCCAGGCTGACCTTCTGTTTTTCACCCAGTACCTTTATGGCTTGAATCTGATCCCGCAGCCGCGCCGCCTTCTCGAATTCCAGCTCAAGAGCCGCCTCTCTCATCTCCTTTTCTTTGCTTTCCAATAAAGTCTTGGTCTTACCTTCCAGAAACTCCAGCAGATTATCCACAATTCGCTGGTACTCCCCCGCATCCACTTTATCGCTGCAGGGAGCCAAGCACTTCCCCATGTCAAAATTTAAACAGGGACGGCTATTGCTTTTCAAATTCTTACAAGTACGCAGTGGGAAAATCTCCAGCAATAGCTTTACAGTTTCCCGCAGTGAACCTACCTCCGTATAAGGCCCATAATAACGGGATACCTTATCCTTTTTTTCCCTCACTATACACAGACGCGGAAATTTATCAGCGGTAAGCTTCAGATAGGGATAGCTTTTATCGTCCCGCAGGTCGATATTATACCGGGGTTGATAGGCCTTAATCAGGTTGCTCTCTAAAATCAGAGCCTCAACTTCGCTCTCAGTAACAATGTAATCAAAATCTGCAACCCGGTTCATCATAGCTCTAACCTTAGGCAACAAGCCTTCAGGAGACTGGAAATAGGAACGCATGCGGTTGCGGAGTGCCTTGGCCTTACCCACGTAAATAACCTGGCCCTCTTTGTCCTTATATAGATACACGCCCGGTTGGAGCGGCACATTTTTCAAGCGATCTTTCACTTATACCAATCCTTCTCTGGTAGAAATGAGGCAAAAGAACCGTCCCCTTGCCCCCCTTGCCCCTGCTTCCAAGCTATAATACTTTTTGCAGGTATTTTCCGGTATATGAAAGCGGGTGGCTGGCGATTTCTTCGGGGGTACCCAGGGCTATGATCTCTCCTCCTTTTTCCCCGCCTTCCGGCCCCAGATCTATAATATGATCAGCTGATTTTATAACGTCCAGGTTATGCTCTATGATAACGATTGAATTTCCGGCATCTACCAGGCGGTTTAAAACCCCCAGCAAATGCTTTATATCCTCCTTATGCAAACCAGTAGTGGGCTCATCTAATATATAGAGGTTCCTGCCCAGGGATCGCTTGGAGAGTTCAGTGGACAGCTTTACCCGCTGGGCCTCGCCCCCGGAGAGAGTAGGCGCAGGCTGACCCAGCTGAATATATCCCAGGCCCACATCCTGCAATACCTTTAGCTTCCGTTCTATCTTAGGAATACTAGCGAAAAATTCTACTCCTTCATCTACCGTCATATTAAGAACATCAGAAATAGTTTTTCCTTTGTATTTAACCTCCAGAGTCTCGCGATTATAACGTTTGCCCTTACAGACCTCGCAAGGAATATAAACGTCCGGCAAGAAGTGCATTTCAATCTTAATAATCCCATCCCCAGAACAGGCTTCACAGCGACCGCCCCGAACATTGAAGCTAAATCTTCCCGGTTTATATCCTCTGACCCGTGATTCAGCCGTGTCTGCAAAGAGATCCCGAACGCTGTCAAAGGCTCCCGTATAGGTAGCAGGATTCGATCGGGGAGTCCTGCCAATGGGCGACTGATCAATATTTATCACCTTGTCCAGCAACATTTCTGGTGAGCAATAGCGAACACCGGTGGTACCCGCAGGGTGATGGTTAAATCCTTCTATAGAATCGTGGGCACCGATACGATATCGGCTGCCATGAAACTTTTTCATCAGTGCAGGGTAGATAATATCCTCCACCAGGGTACTCTTCCCCGAGCCTGATACCCCGGTTATAACCACCATTTTCCCCAAGGGAATGCTGATATCAATATTTTTAAGATTATGCTCTCGTGCACCGCGAATAAGCAAATTTTGACCGTTGCCTTCCCGCCTGCGGGACGGAACTTCTATGTCCAAGGCTCCCGAGAGGTACTGACCAGTAAGAGAACGCTCAGCTTGCATGACTTCTTCCACAGTCCCGACCGCAACCACTTCTCCGCCGTGAATCCCAGCCAAGGGGCCTATGTCTACAATATAATCAGCACTGCGTATGGTCTCCTCGTCGTGCTCCACTACAATCACGGTATTGCCCAAATCCCGCAGTCGTCTTAATGTAGTCAACAAACGATCATTATCACGCGGATGTAGTCCAATACTGGGTTCGTCCAAGACATATAAGACCCCTACCAGGCTGGAGCCCACCTGAGTAGCCAGCCTGATTCTCTGGGCTTCACCCCCGGAAAGACTGCCTGCCGGGCGATCCAGAGTCAAGTAATCCAGACCCACGTCGATGAGAAAGCGCAGTCGTTCCCTAATTTCCTTAATGACCTGACGACCAATAAAAGTTTCGCGTTCGTCCAACTGCAATTCAGCCAAAAAATCCATCGCCTCCCTTACCGCCAGGGACGTAATAGCAGCGATGGATTCCCCCCCCAGTAAGACAGCCAATATCTCAGGACGCAGACGTCTTCCCTTACAACCCGGACAGAGGCTGATGGTCATGTACTTCTCCATCTCTTCCCGCGATTGTTCTGATTTGGTTTCATGATAGCGGCGTTTCAGAGTGTTAATAACCCCTTCAAAACTAGTTCGGAAAGAGCCTGTTTCTCCATAGGAATTGGTATAGTTAATTTTAAAGTGCTCCCCCTGGTTACCGTATAGCAAGATGTTTATTTGTTTCGGAGTAAGTGTACTAAGAGGTTTGTCCATGGGAATTTTATACTTTTCACTCATTCCTAAAAGGATCTGCTTAAAATAATTATGGGAACTAATAGACCAGGGGATAACCGCCCCTTCTTCCAAACTCATATCCATTTCCAGAACCAGCTCCGGATCTATTTCCCGTTTCTCTCCCAGCCCATCACATTCTGGACAGGCTCCGAAGGGACTATTAAAGGAGAACATACGCGGACTCAATTCCGGCAAACTGAAACCGCAATCCGGACAGGCAAAATCCCGGCTGAAAAGCATGTCCTTATCGACTCCATCCTCCTGCAGGAGCTGCACTACCACAATTCCTTCGCTAAGTTCAAAAGCTAATTCCAGTGATTCAGCCAGCCTGCTGCGGATACCTTCCTTTACCACCAATCTGTCAACCACGGCGCTAATATCATGTTTTTTATTTTTTTCCAGCTCGATCTCTTCATCTGATGTGTATTCATAGCCATCCACCAGGACTCTTACAAATCCATCTTTGAATAGATTCTGTAGAATTTTCCGGTGTTCACCCTTCTGCCCTTTGATAATCGGAGCCAAAATCTTAATTCGACTCCCCTCCTTTAAGGCTTGAATCGTATCAACCACCTGGTCAACGGTCTGCCGCCTAATGGGTCGCTGGCAGCGAGGACAATGCGGACGACCTACCCTAGCGAACAAGAGACGCAGGTAATCATAGATTTCGGTTACGGTTCCTACCGTAGAGCGAGGATTATGGGAGGTCGTTTTCTGGTCTATAGAAATAGAAGGGGAAAGCCCTTCTATATAATCAACATCCGGCTTATCCATCTGCCCCAGGAATTGTCGCGCATAGGTGGACAGAGATTCCACATAGCGTCTCTGCCCTTCGCTGTATATGGTATCAAAGGCCAGACTGGATTTGCCCGACCCTGAGACTCCAGTAAACACCACCAGCTTGTCCCGGGGTATGCTAATATCAATGTTTTTTAAATTGTGCTCCCGGGCACCTTTTACAAAAATGTAATCTTTCATAATAACCGTCCTTGCTGATAATTGTGAATTTTCAAAACAAATTACGTGTATTATCGTTTTTTACGTTTCTTCTTAGGCGGCAGGTTAAGCTCGCGAATCATATCCCTTAGCTGGGCAGCTCGCTCGAACTCTAAGGCCTCCGCCGCTTTGTGCATCTCCATCTCAATATCTACCGCTAAACGAGTTCTTTCTTCCTTGCTCAGTCCAGTAAAGGTAGAAACATTATAATCTGCAGGTTCTTCAGCTACTGTCGCCTCAATAGCCGCATAAACCGCCTTTCTTATCGTTTCCGGAGTAATGTTGTTCTCCTGGTTGTGAGCCAATTGCTTGGCCCGGCGGCGGCTGGTTTCATCAATGGCCTGGCGCATGGAGGGAGTAATTCTATCGGCATACATGATTACCTTGCCATCAACATTGCGAGCTGCTCTCCCGGTGGTCTGGATCAGCGACCGCCCTGAACGTAAGAACCCTTCCTTGTCCGCATCCAATATGGCTACTAGAGCCACCTCCGGCAAATCCAGCCCTTCCCGTAAAAGGTTGATGCCAATGAGCACATCAAATATGCCGCTGCGCAGTTCCCGCAATATTTGCATACGCTCTAGAGCCTGTATATCTGAATGCATATAGCGCACCTTAATTCCCACATCGGCAAAATAATCACACAAATCCTCGGACATCCTTTTGGTAAGGGTGGTAACCAGCACCCGGTAGCCCTTATCTACCCTTTCCCGAATCTCGGTCATTAAATCATCAATCTGATTCAGGGTTGGCCGTACCTCTATCTCAGGATCCAGCAGGCCCGTAGGCCTTATTACCTGCTCCACCACCTGGGCACTCTTCTCAATTTCATAATCACCGGGTGTAGCGCTAACATAGATGACCTGCTTAATTTTCTCGTCAAACTCAGCAAATTGCAGAGGACGGTTGTCCAATGCCGAAGGAAGGCGGAAACCATATCCCACCAGGTTCTCCTTGCGCGAACGATCCCCTGCATACATCCCCCTTACCTGGGACACGGAGATGTGCGATTCATCCATAAAAAGCAGCATATCCTCCGGGAAGAAATCTATCAGGGTATAAGGTGGTTCACCCGGAAGACGCCCAGTAACATAGCGAGAGTAGTTCTCGATGCCTTTACAATAACCGATTTCCCTTATCATTTCCAGGTCGTAGCGGGTTCTCTGTTCTATACGTTGAGCTTCCAATAATTTACCCTCCAGTTTAAATATTTCTAACTGGCGGGCTAGTTCGCTTTCAATATCTCCGGTAGCAGACAACATCTTGTCCCGGGTAGTCACAAAATGGGAGGCCGGAAATATCATGGCATGTATCTGTTTGCCCAGTATTTCTCCGGTCAATGGTTTAAACTCAATTATCCGTTCGATCTCATCACCGAAGAATTCAACTCTTAGGGCGTTTTCTCCAGACGATGCAGGAAATATTTCCACTACATCTCCCCGTACCCGAAAATTACCTCGGAAGAAAGTAGTTTCATTTCGTTCATAATGGTTTTCCACCAGTCTCCTGAGCATCACGTCTCGAGGTATCTGCATCTGAGGCCGCAAGGAAATAGCCATCTCATAATAGTCCTGCGGCGCACCTAAGCCATAAATGCAGGAGACGCTGGCTACTATGATGACATCACGCCTTTCTAAAAGCGAAGCAGTTGCGGAATGGCGGAACTTGTCTATCTCATCATTTATAGACGAGTCTTTTTCGATATAGGTATCTGATTGCGGTAGATAAGCCTCGGGCTGATAGTAGTCATAATAACTGATAAAGTACTCCACCGCATTATCCGGGAAAAATTGTTTAAACTCTGAGTACAGCTGCCCAGCCAGGGTTTTATTTGGAGCCATAATCAGGGTGGGTCTTTGCACTTTCTGAATGACCTGAGCCATGGTAAAAGTCTTACCCGAACCGGTTACACCCAAAAGGGTTTGATCCCGATAGCCTTGGTTTAAACCCTGCACCAGTCTTTGGATGGCCTGAGGCTGATCGCCGGTGGGTATATAATCAGAATTTATTCGAAATTCATTCATGGTAACTCCTTTGAAAAAATCTAAATTTATTATTGCTTGGTATTATTATACTATACAGCTGTAATAATATTATATTGCTCAGCTTTCGCAGTTGACTGATTATGCGCAGCAGCAAATAAAATTGAGCCATTCCCCAATAAACGATAAAAAGGGAAAGGGTTTAGCTGTTGACTGTCAGCTGGGTGGACAAATTCAGCAATTCTGCCTGCTCCAGGCTCCGGAGGCTCGTGCTGTCAACTGCTTGCCAGATGAGTTCCAGGGGGTTCCCGGCCAACCTCCCATCCGTGGTCGGTGACCGGCTAGGAACGTCCTGTTCCTAG
>CAYWFX010000040.1:28608-32449 GCA_964457945.1 uncultured Syntrophomonas sp. | reverse complement strand
GACGACCACTTCGATGCCAATTTCTACAAGGGCAAAATCGCCAGCGCCAAGTTCTATATAATGAACCATGTTACCGATGTTTTCGGATTCGAGAAGGCTATGAAGGCCGGCGACAAGAGCGCTATTGATATTGCTGAGGCGTCCTTCATGTAATTCAGATGGACCTTGTCCCAAGTACAGGAGGCCCATACGGTTAAGTGAATAGCTGCGATGCTCATATAAACAGCCGGATTGGACCCGTAGGAATTGCTTCCTAGGCTCTGGGAATTACAGAAGGGGTATTCTGCTTTGCTCGTTTCCAACTACCAGTATTAGATCCGTTAAAAGGTAGGGACTAATAGAGCGGAATTCATATGAGTTCCGCTCTATTTAAAATCAAATACAAACTGGGGCTATATATTGGAGGATGAATATAATGAGAGTACCTTATATTCCTGAATATCAAAATAAAATGAAATTTGCTGATGAAGCGGTAATGATTGTACAAACGGGTGACTGGTTGTATTATGCTTTTGGAGTCGCTTCCTACAGTGATTTAGATATTGCTGTGGCTCAACGCAAAGGGGAACTTCAAGACGTAAAAATATGCAGTGAAAACACTGACTGCTTTTATCATGCTATGAACCTGGATTCAACTCACGAACATGGCATATTTTCCCCTAATAGTCTCATTAAATACCTGAAGGATTTTGAAACAACAAAAAAACCTTCGCGAGTTGAAGCCAAGCAGATTTCTATATTGGGCAAGAAAAATAGGCTGCCCAAAATTATTTTTATGGCTGCTGTGAGCCCCATGGATAAAGATGGGTATTTTGGATTATTAGGTAACTCACTATTTGACCTTAAGTTTTTGCAAATAGCTCAGACCGTTATTCTGGAAGTAAACGAAAATATTTGCAGATTACCAGGTGTTGATCAAGATTGTATTCATATTTCCCAGGCCGACTATATTGCACCCAGCAGTAATGCACCTCTAATGCCATTTGATGAGGATCCTACCAGACATGCTTTTATAATTAATAAACAAAAAGAATATAGTCGATCTGCTATTAGTAATACCTTGATAGCACAAAAGACGAGTTATTGAAATAGAATTAACGACCATCGCTAATTTTATGCGAAAGGAGATGACGATATATGAATCAAGTATGGATTGATGAATATAAAAAGAAACTAGTTACGGCAGATGAAGCGGTAAAGTGTGTTAAGTCAGGAGATTGGCTAGAGTATGCATTCGGAGTCTGTTCTGCTAATGAAGTAGATGCTGCTCTGGCTCGGCGTAAAGATGAACTTATAAATGTAAAAGTACGCTGCGATATAGGTTCATATCAACATTATTCAGCAGAAGCAGATCCTAGCGGGGAGCATTTCACCTGGAACAGCTGGCATGTAGGCGGCCAGGATAAAAATTTTATAGGCAAGAATCTTTATTATGTACCTATGAAATTTCATGAAAATCCCACTTTGATTCGCAACAATGCATGTCCTCCCAATGTATCTGTATGTATGGTAACCCCTATGGATAAACATGGCTATTTTAACTTTGGACCAGGAGCGCCTTCTGTTTGGGCAGCCATGGAGAAAGCACAGTATGTCATAGTAGAAGTAAATAAGAATATGCCCCGAGGTCTGGGAGGCAACCAGGAATGTGTTCACATTTCTCAGGTGGACTTTGTAGTTGAAGGTAGTAATCCACCCCTGCCGATTCTTCCTTCAGCCCAACCTAGTGAAGTAGAAGTAAAGATAGCAGAGCATATTATAGAGAGACTTTACAATGGCAACTGCATACAATTAGGAATTGGCGGAACCCCTAATGCGGTGGGCAGTATGGTTGCGGCATCAGATTTGAAGGATTTGGGTGTCCATACAGAAATGTATGTTGATGCTTATGTGCAGATGGCTAAAGCCGGCAGAATTACCGGAGCCAAGAAGAATCTCGATAAGTATAAACAAGTGTATTCGTTTGCTATGGGAAGCCAGGAATTATATGATTATATTGACGATAATCCTGGTCTAGCTGCATATTCGGTTGATTATACCAACGATCCCAGAGTGGTTGCACAGATTGATGATTTCGTATCCATAAACGCCTGCATTGAGATCGACCTGTTTGGACAGGTCTGTGCAGAAACCGTAGGTACACGCCATATTAGCGGTACCGGAGGCCAGCTGGACTTTGTCGAAGGAGCCTTTAAATCTAAGAATGGACAGAGCTTTGTTTGTCTTCCATCGACTATAGATCTCAAAGGGGTAGTTGGTTCCAGGATAAAACCAATTCTTAGTCCGGGAGCCATAGTGACTGATCCTAGAACTGCGGTTCATATGATAGTTACAGAATATGGAATAGCCAACCTGAAGGGTAAGAGCACCTGGGAACGTGCTGAAGCGCTGATTTCTATAGCTCACCCTGATTTCCGGGATAGCTTGATAAAAGAAGCGGAAAAAATGAATATCTGGAGAAGAAGCAATTTCAGGTAAGTAAAGAGGCCAATAAACGCTAATTTTATTAATAAATTATGAAATCAAAATGGCGGTAGGTTAGAAAGAATTAGAAAGAATCTTTCTCCTATCGCCGGCCCTTTTAAGAACTCCTCATAATCCCATATTTAGCAGCTTTCCTAACGACTGTCGGTTGGCTTATACCTAATGCTCGGGCTACAGCATAAGTAGAATTATGGACAGAAAAAGCGTTTTGCAGTAGTATGCGTTCAGTATTCTCAAGTGCGCTTTGCAGTGGAATAATTTCCGATTCAATGTCAGCAGGAGTTTTGAAAACATTCGACCATGAAGCCAGATCATAAAGGCTAATTATATCATGCATAGTTGTCACTACCAGGCGCTCAATCAAGTTCTCGAGTTCTCTTACATTACCAGGCCAGTCATGGGTCATAAAACGTTGCAGCACATAGCTGGATAGCTCTTTTTTCATATTATACTTTTGATTAAAATATTCCAAAAAATACTTGCTGAATACGGGAATATCATCCCGGCGTTCACGTAAAGGCGGTATAAAAATTGGTACTACATTCAGGCGATAATACAAATCTTTTCTGAATAGGTGTTTTGACATCATATCATGCAAGTTACGGTTGGTTCCGGTTACAATTCTGACATCGATTTTTGTTGCTTCAGTTGCTCCAATTCGAGTTATTTCCATTTCCTGAATAACCCGCAAGAGTTTGACCTGCAGATCCAGCGGCAGGTCACCAATTTCATCCAGGAATATCATTCCGCCACTGGCCAATTCAAACATTCCGGCTTTACCTTTTTTACTGGCTCCGGTAAAGGCACCGGGTTGGTAACCAAAAAGTTCTGATTCTATCAGATTATGAGGAATGGCACCACAATTTATTTTTATAAAAGGTCCATCTTTGCGGTTGCTGTTAGAATACAGGATGTCTGCTATAAGCTCTTTACCTACTCCCGATTCACCCTGAATAAGCACAGTAGAATCTACCGATGCAAGGTGAACCACCATTTTCATTAGCTCTTGCATTTTGGGGGAGTGAATAACGCATTTTTTTGAATTCAATAGTTTGAGATTTTGCAGTTCTTCCTGATATAAACGACTCAGACCTTCCAGCTGTTCAAGTTTTCCCTGCAATTCATTTAATTCGGTTATATCACGTGCATTAGTAACCACCAGAATAATATGGCCATCATCATCATAAATAGGGGTGCTGGTTACCAGGGCATTTTTCCCCGTTTTGGCCTGTAGTGATATAGTTACACTCTTACCCTGCTCCAGGGCCAATAGAGTTCCGGAACGCGAGTAAATACCTTCCTTGACCAAATCCCGCATATTACGTCCAATGCATTCAGCAGCAGTGACACCCATAAT
>CAYWFX010000040.1:8991-28508 GCA_964457945.1 uncultured Syntrophomonas sp. | reverse complement strand
TGGTAACCACTAGAATAATATGACCATCATCATCATAAATAGGGGTGCTGGTTACAAGTGCATGTTTCCCGGTTTTAGCCTGTAGTGATATAGTTACACTTTTACCCTGTTCCAGGGCCAATAGAGTACCGGAACGAGAAAAAACACCTTCATCAACTAAATCCTGCATATTACGCCCAATGCATTCGGCAGCAGTGACACCCATAATACGTTCAAAACCGTGGTTAAGCATCAAGGTATTAGCTTCGCCGTCAGTAATATACAAGCCATCATATGAAGATTCAAAAATAGCATCTAATTCCTTTTGTCTTAAGCCTATTACATGTTCTAATTTACTTTCCAGCTCGTTCAATTCAGAAATATCGCGTACATTGGTTACTACCAGAATAGGAATTCCATTCTCATCATAAATAGGGGTGCTGGTTACCAGGGCATTTTTACCGGTTTTAGCTTGAAGTGTTATGGTTACACTCTCACCTCGTCCTAGAGCAACGAGAGTACCGGAACGAGAAAAAACACCTTCATCAACTAAATCCTGCATATTACGTCCAATGCATTCAGCAGAAGTGACACCCATAATACGTTCAAAACCGTGGTTAAGTCTTAAGGTATTGCCCTCTCCATCAGTTATATACAGGCCATCAAATGATGATTCAATTATCGCATCCATTTGTTGATTAAGTTTTTTCGTATAGGCTAGTTCCAGTAAAACACTCTCCAGTTCTGAAATATCCTGAAGAACAGACACCGCTCCAACAATTTTACCGTCTACATAAATAGGACTGCGGTTAGATAAAAAGGTTTTGCCAACGGCTTCTATTTTTTGGGTTGCCTCGGTTCGGCCACTTTTGACAATATCAGCTAATTTAGCATTGTCAAAGACTTCATTTATATTACGCCCGTATGCCTCTGGAAAAGAAATGCCAGACATTCTTTCGGCAGCCTGGTTAAATAATTGAATATCGCCCTTATCATCAACGGTAATTACCGGGTTATATATTGAATTCAGGCAGGCATCCCATTGCTTTTTACTGCTTTGGAATATATGTACAAATCGATAGATTAAGCTGTTTTCATCAAAATCAATTGATTTCTTTTCCCCGATAATTGACAGGCTTTTCTCATATTCTTCTAATTCACGCTGTAAATCGTTAACAAAGTTAATCGTTTCGGGGTCGTGTGACATAATTTCCATGACATTTGTTTCAAGAGGATGTCCCTCGGCTATTGCTTCCAAGATGTGAGTTCTGGTAAGTAAACCGATAACTTGGCCGCTTGTATCAATAACCTGTGCACCTTCGAGACTATGTTTAAGAATAAATCTGGAGGCTTCAATAACAGTAAATCCGGATTCAATGAACGGCGGGCTGGTATTGGATAATTGTCTACTATTCATTATCATTACTCTCCTAACCCGGACGAGCCGGAACCATTACTTTGGCTTCCTATGTTACATTAATTATAGCATAGGTTTATTTGTTTATTTTGAATATCGAAGATATAGAAAAACACTGATTAAAAACAGTAAGGCCCCTCTAAGAGGGACCTTATTATTATGGTTATGGGATATTTGGTAGCCCCAAGGGGAATCGAACCCCTGCTTCCGCCTTGAGAGGGCGGCGTCCTAACCGCTAGACGATGGGGCCAAGTGGCAGCCGAACAAGGATTCGAACCCTGACGAACTGAACCAGAATCAGTCGTGCTACCATTACACCATTCGGCCTTACCGCGCATAATTACTCGCGCAAAAAGTATTATAATACAGGGACCGGTGATTGTCAAAAGGTTTGTGAAACTTATGGTGTCTAAGCAAAATTGTTTATATATTGGATAGCTTTACTGATTCTTGCTACTGAAATATCCCTGCCCAATAATTCTATGATCTCAAAAAGTCCTGGGGTCATGGTTCGACCAGAAACAGCCAAGCGGGTGGGGTGTATCAATTCGGCTGCCTTCATATCCAAAGCTTCAGCTTTAAGGCGGGTAGCTTCCTCCAGGTTAAGAGAAGTAAAGCTCTGGGTATACCTGACTACATCCAATGCTGCCGTGAGCTTCTCCAGGCTTCCTGCTTTGCAGAAATACTTATCTACCCCTTTTTCATCGTAGGCTTCTGGTTCTTCAAAGAAATATTGGGCTAGATCCAGCACTTCATTTACCGTTTTAGCTCGACTCCGTACCAGGTCAACCACTTTATGAAAATACTCATTATTATCGGCGGTTAGATATCCCTTTAGCCTGGCCTGATCCTCGATTAGTTTTACAATGACTTCAAGATCTGCAGTCGTTATATAATGGCCATTCATCCACGCAAGTTTTTTTATATCGTAGATAGCTGCTGAGAGAGATACATCTTTAAGTGAAAATAGATTCGGCATTTGCTCCCGAGGTAAAATATCAGCGTTTTCACCGGGTGACCAGCCTAATAAGGCCAGATAATTAACCAAAGCATCAGGTAGGTAGCCATCATCTCTAAATTCCTGGACAGAAGTAGCACCATGACGTTTGGATAGTTTACTGCGGTCAGGTGCCAGGATCATGGAGACATGTGCAAATTGGGGTGGATTAAGTCCAAGCGCCTGGTAAACCTGTAGTTGTTTAGGGGTATTGGATAAATGCTCGTCCGCACGAATTACATGGCTTATTTTCATCGTGTAGTCATCTATCACCACCGCAAAGTTATAGGTAGGCCAGCCATCTGATTTGGCTATAATAAAGTCATCCAGTAAACTGTTATCAAAGTCTACCTCACCTCGGATAAGATCATGAACCACAGTTGTCCCTTGTCGGGGTACATTCAATCTGACCACTGGTTTTAAACCTTCTGCTATACGCTCAGCTATTTGCTCTGAACTTAGTGACTCACAGGTTTTGTCGTATAGATAGTTTTTCTTTTCGTGTTGGGCTTCCTCTCTCTGTTTTCTGAGTTCATCAGATGTGCAGAAACAGTAATAGGCCTTCTTTTCATCTAATAGTTGCTGCAAAAAGTGTTGATAAATGGACAAGCGTTCACTTTGACGGTAAGGCCCATAAGGACCCCCTATATCCGGTCCCTCGTCCCAATCCAACCCCAGCCAGCTCAAACCCTCCAGGATTCCTTCGGCCGACTCCGCAGTAGACCTGATGCTATCCGTATCTTCGAGGCGCAGAATAAGTTGGCCATTATTACTGCGGGCAAAAAGCCAGTTGAAAAGGGCTGTACGCGCCCCGCCTATATGTAAGGTCCCAGTTGGGCTGGGAGCAAACCGTACTCTAACATTTTCCATGATTTCTTCACTCCTTCAATCTAGGGACTATCAAGAGATAAACAAGGCAGAATACTCCGAGGATTTTTCGCGCTAGACAAGGCATCAAAGCGCAGTTATACATGACGTATTGCAAGCTTTGATAACGAAGTATAGTGCGAAAAAGACCGGAGTAAATGACTAGTTTATTTTTTGATAGTTCCTCTATATAGTAGCTTATCTACCCCAAATTATCAAAGGGCAGCACAACGGGGACGGTTCTTGCTTGCCGTACAGTTATACCCTTCCAGAATAATTGTTCAAAATAGTCACTAAATGTAACTACTTATCATATATTAGAACAGATATCAGAAATATAGAAAACTGTGGAGGGGTTAAATTTGGCTAGAAAATGGTTGCCATCACTTAGCGTCATGGTAGTTATAGTTTTGGCGACGGTCTTGCTGCTTGCAGATCTGCGCCTGAAAGGCAGCATTTTAGAGATAGCCCAATCTGAGGCCCAATTACAGGCGGTTGAAATAGTTAACCAGGCCGTTAATGACAAGATTGTAGCAGAAACGGATTACCGGGACATTATTTATATCCATAAAGACGACAAAGGTAGGATTGACATGCTTCAAGCCAATACGGTGAAGCTGAACCAGATCATGGCCAAGACCATTAAGGAGGTAATAGCAAGCCTTAATAGGCTAGAAACGCAAACAATCAGCGTTCCTCTGGGGCAGGTGACCGGGTCTGTATTTTTAGCTGCCTACGGCCCGAAATTAAATGTGAAGATCGTTCCCGCTAAACAAGTAACGGTGGAAGTGGAAAATAAATTTGAACAGGCGGGCATCAACCAGACCAGGCACCTTATCTATTTCAAAATCAATAGCCGGATAAAGATAGCAGTTCCTCTAGTTAATAAAGATGTGGAGGTTTCAACCACAATACCTCTGGCCGATACGATTATCGTTGGGGCTGTACCGGATACCTATCTAAATTTTACTGCTCCTGGTGAAACGCTTGCTCCTCTGTTGAAAAAATAGCATAGCTATAGGGTTTCTATAAAATGAAAAAAGGCTCTCCGGATGGAAAGCCTTTGGATATAGCATAAAGAAGTCTATAGTTTGCTGCTGAGCTGTTTATATATAATATCAGCCAGACCGATGGAACCAGTTTTGCTCATCTGTTTCGAATATTCCTCATCGAGCATGGATTCAAAGGTCTCGGTAGCGAAGCTTTTTTCAACAAGATCACTTTTAGGAATCGTAGCTCGCATGCATTCCATAATTTTGTTGATAAATACGGACTCTAATTCCTGGCAACTGGCCATCAGTTTTTGCTTATCTTGTTTGCTAACTGCGCTTTCCAGTTCACGGGTGAATTTTTCACTGCTAGTTTTATCTTTATTCATAGTGTACTGGGATTTTATAGCATCTGGACTAATTAGGGAATTATCGATTTTCATTTATTTAACCCCTATATTTTATTTTCATTACTAAAACGGTAAAAAATATCATGTTTATATCAAACTAAATAGCTTATCGACGTAATCCAGTAGCGGTTTGCAGCATCTCATCGGAAGCCTGGATTACCTTGGAATTTATATCATAAGCTCTTTGAGCAGTAATTAAACTAACCATTTCCTCTACGACCTTCACATTGGCCATTTCTAAGTATCCTGATTGCATGGCTATTGAAGTATCAGCTGTCGGATCCCAGTCAGTTGGTTCACCGGAATTGGGTGTGGCTTTATACAGATTGGTACCTACTTTTTCCAAGCCGGCGGGATTCACGAACTGAGCTAATTTAATTATTGGGTTAGAACTGGATACGGTACCATCTGCATTTATCCAGGAAATAGTACCATCCTTGCCTATACTGATATCATGGGCACCAGCTGTTATGGTAAGCGGGGCGCTGTCACCAGATACCAGATTACCAGCAGAGGTCACCAGCTGACCGTTAGCATCCAGTTTGAAGGAACCATCTCGGGTATATTGAATTTCTCCGTTAGGCATCTGAATCTTAAAAAAGGCTTGTCCGCTAATAGCCACATCCAGTGTATTCTCAGTTTGCTGCAAATTGCCCTGACCAAATAGGGTATTGATAGCAACCGGTTTAACACCCAACCCAACCGATAGCCCGACAGGCTCGTTCGCGGTCTCAGTGGCGGCAGGCCTCTTTATCATTTGATAAAGTAAATCCTGAAATTCAACCCGCTCCTTTTTAAATCCAGCGGTATTAACATTAGACATATTGTGGGCAATGGTATCGACATTAAGTTGCTGCGCATTCATACCCGTACTCGCAGTGTAGAGTGACCTCATCATCCAGGTATCCTCCTCAATTCAATTATGAGTGCGGTACGTCAATCGTTTAGTACCGCTGCGGGCCTCTCTAATGAGTCCAGCCCGAAACCTATATCATTACGTTCATCGAAACATAGCAGATTAATCTTTAACTGTTTATTTAGCAAATATAAGCATATGAGGCCGAAATAAGAAATTATGCAACTATTACTCGGAATATTAGACTATTACAAAATTATCAACAGGCAAGTTTTATACATTCGGTACATATATTAAAAATATAGCTATGGATAGGGGTGATTGTATGGTGAAGGTGTCCGAATTGCGCATGCGGGAAGTTATAAATGTCCTGGATGGTAAAAAACTGGGCAATATTATTGATATAGACTTGGATATGGAAAAAGGCAAAGTGATGGCGTTTATGCTTCCAGGACAGGTTAGGGGATGGAGCATCTTTTCCAAAAGGGAGGAAATAGTGGTGCCATGGGACAAGATAGTACGAATTGGCAGAGATGTAATCCTGGTGGAAGTACCGTCATTCAGCGAGATTGACCAACAATATAGTTCGCGTTATTTGGATGATGAGGATAGATATTAATTTTCGCCAGTTTAACTATTTTGGTCAGTTGATTATCATTAGCTAATTGTTCATAATAAGGGCAGATAGCCAAGCGCTTGTAAACCTAATTTACTAGCATGGGAGTGATAAATGGTGAACTGTCCTTATTGCCAGGCAGCGGATAGTAAAGTAATTGACAGCCGATCCAGTGAAGATGGGGCTGCTATTAGAAGGCGGCGCGCATGCGCAATATGTAAAAAAAGGTTTACAACGTATGAGAGGGTCGAGGAGAGACCCTTGTTTGTTATAAAAAAGGGGGGCAACCGGGAGCAGTTTGATCGGAACAAATTGTTAAACGGACTCACCCGCGCTTTCGTAAAACGACCCGTAAGCTTGGAGGCTATAGAAAATATGGTGGGTTCCGTTGAAGCTGATTTGCGGGATAACAGCGATAGAGAAGTAAGCAGCATGGTAATTGGTGAAATGCTTATGGACAGGCTGCGGAGTTTAGATGAAGTTGCTTATGTCCGTTTTGCCTCGGTCTATCGACAATTCACGGATCTTAACAGCTTCATCAACACGATTGATCAGTTAAAGAATAAGTAGCCGTCCTTTTGTCACGTCCATTAAAGGTCCGGTTTTTCTAATTCCGCCTGCAGCAACAGCTTGGCTTCTTCGGCATAAGCTTCGGGAACGGCTATTTTTACTTCACCCAGCGGACCGATTGTCAGGCCAAATACGGAACCTATTGATTCGTTGATAAGCCGAACTGGAATGCCAAATGATTGAATCAGACTTTCTAAAACCATATCATCAGGTGGAGAAACGGTAGCGATCACCACCCAGGCAGATTTCGAAAGGTCCAAGCCAGGATAATTCATATTAACACCTCCTTAAGTTATTTTAATCGAAATGGAGCGTAAGGACAAATGGAGCTTTGGAATTGGATGAACCGCAACGGTATAGAGTTTATTTCCCTAGAGCCATGGTTAAGAGAAGGAATAAATATGGCTTTTTCCTCACGAATCGGCGGAGTAAGTAAGGGCATCTATGGATCTTTGAACATGGGCTTACACGTAGGTGATCAGGCAGATTTGGTTTTGGAGAATAGAAGGCGTTATCTTAATGTCTTTAATACCAGCTTAGATGACATGGTAGCTTGTCAGCAGGTACATGGCAATGAGGTAAGGCAGGTCAATTGGATTGACCGGGGGAAGGGAGCCCGAAACTTGGGTGAGGTCATTATGAATTGTGATGCTATGATAACTAATGAGCCGGGAATATATCTGATGAGCTTTTATGCTGATTGCATACCGGTGTATTTTTATGACCCGATAAATCGTGCCATAGGAATGGCACATAGTGGCTGGAAAGGCACCATGAAGAAGATCGTACTTAATACTTTGGAGGCCATGCAGAAAGCATTTAATACTTGTGCTATCGAAGTGCAAATTTTTATAGGACCGGGTATAGGTTCCTGTTGTTTTGAAATAAAGCCAGATCTTTTGGCAAAAGTAAAAGCCGAATTTAGTAGCTTTCATGATATAATAAATAATAAAAATGGCTTCATTACCTGGGATTTACAGGAGACCAACCTGCAGTTGTTGGTACAAGCAGGAGTTAACCCTATTAATATTAGCACCTGCAAGCTTTGTACAGCCTGTCGTGCAGATAGTTTTTATTCCTATCGGAGAGAAAATGGGGATACAGGCAGGATGGGTGCTTTGATTGGAATGGAGTATTGAGGTGATAACTTGGCGCTTTCCAAAATTCTTGTGGTCGATGATGAGACCTATATTGTTGAGTTAGTAAAATTCAATTTAGAAAAGGAAGGCTTTCAGGTCATTGTAGCCTATGATGGACTAAAGGCTTTGGAAATGGTAAAAAGCGAATGTCCTGACCTAATCATTTTGGACATCATGCTGCCTAATATGGACGGTCTCGAAGTTTGCCAGGTGTTGAAGCAGGATACAAATTATAGCTTTATCCCGATTATAATGTTGACCGCGCGGGGTGAAGAGATTGATACGGTTTTGGGTTTGGAACTGGGTGCTGATGATTATATAAAAAAACCTTTTAGCCCGCGTGAGTTATTAGCGCGAGTAAAAGCTCGGCTGAGAGCCATACGTATTTTACAAGCCGAAAAGGCAATCGGTACTAAGGCATACGTATTTAAAGAGTTGATTATGGTTCCGGAACAGCATGAGGTGTTTCTAGGTGAAGTGAAACTGGAACTAACCCGCAAGGAATTTGAGCTTTTAAGATTGATGGTGTCGCATCAGGGTAAGGTATTTACTCGCGAAGTTCTTCTGGAAAAGGTATGGGGATACGAATTTTCGGGAGATACCCGAACAGTAGACGTGCACATAAGGCATTTGCGGCAGAAACTAAATGATGACTCCAACTTTCCTGAATATATTGAAACCGTACGAGGAGTAGGTTATAAGTTTGTGGAGTAATTTTGAAGGTGAAGATAAATGACAGAATTTGATCAAGATAAAAAAACCATGAATGCAATCCTGAGCAGTATGGCGGATGGGGTATTGGTGGTTGATCGAAACTCCCGGATTATTCTGGCTAACAAGGTTGCGGAGAATATCTTCCTAATGAGGGAAGGTGTTTTGTTAGGCAAGACCTTTTCTGGGCTCCCCGATTACGGAAAAATAAGAACGATGGTTGGTGGGGTATTAAGAACCGGCAAGGAAGTATTTACCGAGACCTTAATCCGGCCACATACTCAGATATTCAGGGTGCATGTTGCACCGATTAAGGGAGATAATGGTAGTATTGATGGGGCAGTGGCGGTATTACATGATGTAACTGATGCCCGTAATTTTGATCAAATGAGGTCTGAATTTGTGGGCAATGTTTCTCACGAGCTAAGAACTCCACTTACTTCGATTAAGGGCTTTGTAGAGACTCTATTGGATGGTGCTATGGAGAATAATGACTTGTGTCGGCGCTTCCTGACCATTATCGACAGCGAAACCTACCGCTTAAGCAGGCTCATTGAAGATCTGCTCACCCTATCATCGATTGAGTCTAATGAACGTCCGATCTGCCTGGTGCCTTTGTGTATAGCTCATTCTGTATTTAATGTCTTGAACATTATGGGACCGCAGATCAGTGAAAAATCTTTGCGGGTTGATTATATCTACGAACCCAATTTGGCTTATATTAATGCGGATGAAGACCTTTTGAACCAGGTGCTCATTAATCTGCTGGACAATGCCATCAAATATACACCCCGAAAGGGTACTATAACGATTAGAAGCCGTGAGCTGGATAGCCGCGTAGTTACCACGATTACAGATACCGGGATGGGTATTTCTCGTGAAAGTTTGCCACGGGTATTCGAAAGGTTTTATCGGGTTGATAAAGCTCGTTCCAGGGACCAAGGAGGCACCGGGTTGGGTTTATCTATCGTAAAACATATTGTCGAATCGCATGGCGGAGAAGTATTGGTTGAGAGCGAGGTAGGCAAAGGGTCTACCTTTGGAGTTAGCTTTATTGCATTATAATGGAGGGTATAGAAGTGTCAAGCAGGAAGGCTAGATTAAAGCGCAGAATCATGCAGAAAAGCGCATTGAAAATTGTCCTTTTATCCTGTTTAGCCGTATTAATTATCGGAATTATCTACCAACTAGGGCAAAATACTTATTCGACCTTTATCAAGCTAAACCGGGATATCAAAGTAGCAGAATATGGACATATAGAGGATAAGATATCTGGACAAGCCATTGTTCTAAACAAGGAGGAATTAGCTTCGGCTGAATTTGAAGGACACTTCGAAAACATGGTTAAAGATAGAGAAAAGACCAGTAGAGGTACACTGTTGGGCTATTATATAAGTTCCCGGGGACAAACTCCACTCCGAGCTCCAGTATCAGGTATATTCATGCGCCGAACCGATGGCTTGGAAGAAGTATTTCGGGATATAAACCTGCAGGCGGTAAGTCCGGAGATATTTCAATACAAAACCAGCGCGGTGGCAGAAAATATGAATATTCAGGCAGGACAGGCTGTATATAAGATAGTCAACAACCTGGAACCGACCCGCTTGCTGGTTCATTTTCCCCTAGACAATATAGATTTTGATATAATAGCTAAGCAGCAGGTGAATGTTATTTTAGATGGAAAAGACATGGGTAAGGCTATTGTTAAGGATATGAAGCAGGATTTTGGCGAAATGTTAATAATCTTAGAATTTAACGATTTTCGGGAAGAATTGCTGAATCAGCGTTATGTCGGGGTAGAGCTGGCATTTAATTCTCGCAGTGGTTATCTAATTCCTGAAAAAGCTCTGGTTGAGAAAGAAGGAAAAAAAGGAATATATTGTACCAAAGACGAAGATATTACTTTTAAACCTGTAGATGTTATAAAAATAAAAGACGGCAAGGCAGTTGTAGAGGGTTTGAACAAAAATGATATGCTGCTAATTAATCCCAGCAGCTATAATTAATTCAGGCAGGTGTATGATGGGAGAATTACAGCAGAGGCTGATGGAAGTGCAAAGCCGGATTGAGCGGGCAGCGCAAAAGAGCGGCCGTAGTAGTAATGATATTACCTTGCTGGCAGTTAGCAAAACGGTTGATAATGCTACTGTTGCAGAGGCTTATGATCTTGGTATTCGAGATTTCGGTGAAAACCGGGTGCAGGAATTTGCTAACAAAATCCACAGCTTACCTGAGGCCAGATGGCATATTATTGGGAGGTTGCAGACCAATAAGGTGAAGGATGTGGTAGGCCAGGCATTTCTTATTCATTCTGTGGACAGGTGGTCATTGGCCCAGGAGCTCGATAAGAGGGGGCAGTATCTGGCAGTGCCAGTGCCGGTGCTCTTACAGGTGAACATATCCGGAGAGGAAAGCAAGACGGGGCTTCAGGCTAAGGAAGTGGAGAGTTTTCTTCAGTCCGTTGGTAAATTGACCTCCCTCAAGGTTATGGGGCTTATGACCATAGCTCCCTTTAGTTCCGAGCCAGAAGAGAGTAGGCCTATATTTCAAGAACTTGCCGCTCTAAAATATAAGCTGGATAGGAAGAATTTCGCCAATGTGGAACTTAAGTATCTATCCATGGGTATGTCTCAAGATTACGAGATTGCTATTGAAGAAGGTGCCAATATTGTGCGCATTGGCAGCGCACTATTTGTATAGATAAATATTATTTTGTATTTAGTGTAAAAAGGAGGAAGCAGTATGGGAGTCATAGATAATTTGTGGAAGTGGTTGGGGGTTCAGACGGAAGTCGAAGAGGAATACCATGAACTGCCAGTGTTGCCAGAGCGTGAAAACAAATTGGGTGCCAATATCGTCAGTATACATAGCGGCAAGAACCTAAAGGTAATAGTATGCGAACCGGAGCGGTTTGAAGAGGTGCAGGCCTTGGCCGACCATCTTAAAAATCGCAAGCAAATTATACTTAATTTTGAAACTACCCCGCCGGATGTGTCTCAGAAAATTATTGATTTTATAAGTGGTGCCGTCTATTCCTTGGATGGGCAGAGCCAACAACTAGGGCATAATATCTTTCTTTTTGCGCCTTCCTCGGTAGAGATAACTACTGACCATAAAACTTTGATGCGTAAACATGACCAACAACGCCCGGAACCTTTTGGAGGAAAATGGTGATGGCTGAGAAGCTGGGTATAATAGGCTGCGGAAAAATGGCGTATGCCCTTTTAAAAGGAATCAACTCAGGGCCTTCTACTTATACTACAATCTATGCCTGCGATACCAGCAGCGAACGAACTGATTTGTTTGCTCGCGAGTTTAATTCTATTACAGTTACCGCCGCTGAGTTAGTTGCCAATGCCGAGCTAATTATCCTGGCGGTAAAGCCGGGTCAGATTAAAAGGGTATTGGCTGAAACGATTGGCCTTTGGGATAATGACAAATTACTCGTTTCGATTGCAGCTGGCATAAAGACTGCGATGATAGAGGAGGAGTTAGCCATGCCGATATCGGTGGTACGGGTCATGCCTAACACTCCATGCTTGATAGGTGAGGGTGCCTCTGCGCTTGCAGCCGGCAGATATGCCAGCCCAGCTGATTTGGATTTAGTGCAGGCCATCCTGAGCAGGGTGGGCTTAGCGGTCATTGTTGATGAAGTTTACATGGATGCGGTTACCGCAGTGTCAGGAAGCGGCCCAGCTTACGTGTTTCTGATGGTTGAAGCTATGATGGATGCTGCCCTCTATTTAGGCTTGAACAGCGATATGGCTCGACAGTTGGTTTTGCAAACCTTAAAGGGGAGTATTTCCATGTTAGAGCAGACCGGAGAGCATCCGGCGGTTTTAAAGGCCCAGGTTACTTCTCCGGGTGGCACTACCATTGCGGGTCTAAGAGAGTTAGAAGCAGGCGGTATCAGAGAAGCGTTTTTTGCCGCCATGGAAAGAGCCTGTCAGCGTTCAATAGAACTGGGGAAGCATTAAATATTTTGGGAGGATAAGAATTTGAGTTCTTTTCAGATCATTCAATTGGTGAATATTGTTTTTGAGGTATTGACTTGGCTAATTATTATTCGTTGTGTTTTATCCTTCATTCGGCACGACCCTTATCAACCGTTAATACGCTTTGTTTATGAAGTTACGGAACCTATAATGGCTCCTTTTCGTAGGTTAATACCGGCAAGCAGCGGGATAGATTTTTCGCCTATTATTGCTGTGCTGGCTATAACCCTGGTTCAGAAGTTGGTAATCCAGCTCCTATGGACCATTTTTTAAAGATATGACGAAGGAGTAGTGGGATGCCTTTTCATGAACTAGAACTACTGGCTCCGGCTGGTAAAATGGATGTGCTGCAGAGTGTAGTAGAAGCCGGTGCTGATGCAGTATACTTGGGCGGCAAAAGATTTAATATGAGGGCGCTCAGAACGGATTTCAACTTTGCCGACGAAGAAATTAAAGAAGCAGCAGATTTTTTGCATCAGAGGAATCGAAAACTCTATATAACCGTTAACAACTTATACAGCGATAATGAAATTGACGAAATAGTGAGCTATCTTCTTTTTCTTAAAGAATTAGAAATAGATGCTTTAATAGTACAGGATTTAGGGATCGTTACTTTATGTGAAAAACTTAAACTAGGAATACCTTTACATGCTAGTGTGCAAATGGGTATCGCTAACCTGGAAGCGGTTAGGGTTTTAGAGCAAAAGGGTTTTGAGCGAGTTATTCTTTCCAAAAATGTATCCAGGCAAGAAATTGCAGAGATATCCTCTCATACCTTATTGGGGATAGAGTATTTTATTCATGGCGATCTTTGTATATCGCATACCGGTCAGTGTTTTATGAGCAGCTTTGCCGGCGGTGAGAGTGGGAACCGGGGAAGATGCAGTAAGCCGTGCCGCTGGCAATATGAGCTGCATGGGGATAAAGCCGAGCAATATTCGGGGTATCAATATTTTCTAGCCCACAAGGATTTATGCCTATATCCGTATATACCTGAACTGGTCAATGCCGGGGTTAGTTCCTTTAAAATTGAAGGCCGAATGCGAAGTGCTGACTATCTTGCCCACCTTGTTTCAGTATATAGACGGGCTCTGGATAGGCTAGTGGATAAGCCAGATTCTTATCGGATAGATGAGGATGAATATATTGATCTGCAGAAACACCGGGTTCGGGATTATACTGCCGGTAATCTTTTTGAACGTATGGGGCGGGAAGGGATTGCTTACGATGGACAAAGGGAGCCATTATTTATTAGTACTTCTCAACCTTTAACCCCTTTAAATATTACGGATTATAAAAAAGAATCACCGGTCAGAAGTCTTCTCGTCTCTGAATTGACTGTACAGGTTGGTGGTTTAGATAGCTTAAAGACTTTATGTGACCTGGGCGTAGATAATGTGATCTTGGAATGTGAACAAATTCGCCAGAATGGGCAAAATTGGACAGGTCAAACCATGCGCCAGACTTTGGAAATAGTAAAGAGTTCGAAAACCAAAGTATTCCTGGAAACGCCGCGGATTGTCAGCCAGAACGATCTGGAAGCTATTCGTTCAATTAGGCATATGGTTGACTCAGTTCCTGTGTTTGGAGTAATAGTGAATGATCTGGGCAGCTTGAAGCTCTTTAAAGACTCGGGAAAGGAATTATGGACAGGTTATGGATTAAATACCTTTAATCATGAAGCTGCTTCCTTACTGCAAGAAATAGGTGTCAGCAGAATAACCGCCTCATTGGAAATAGATGCTCCTCACCTGGAAACACTGCTGAGTTCAGGAATGCCGGTAGAGCTAATGGTTCATGGAGCGCTGCCCGGTATGGTGAGTGACTACTGCGTTATCCGGGCAGCTCAAACCGGAGATGAGGATGAGTGCGGCTTATATTGCCTACAGGATAACTATGAATTGCTAGATCGTTGTGGTCAAAAATATAAAATAATCACCGATTATAATTGCCGGAATTACTTGCTATTCCCTTACGATCTGTGCCTGTTTCAGCATCTGCCACGATTAATGACCTGGGGTGTAAAATCTTTCAGGATAAATGGACAATACTATAGTCCTGAAAAATTGGCTATGGTAGTGGCCATCTATCGTGATGCTTTTGAGCAGATAAAACAGGGTCAATGGAATTTAAAGGACAACTATGCAAAATTGTTGGAGCTTTCTCCAGAAGGTCTTACTGCTTCGTGCTTTTAGCGACTGAGTTTAACAAAAGGGGATGAGGAATTGATAACAGGAATGGAGATACGTAATCAGCAATTTGCCAAATCCATGCGGGGTTTTAACGAAGATGAGGTAAAAAGCTTTTTGCTCAGGTTGGCGCAGGATTATGAGACTATCTACAGCGAAAACTCCCAATTGAAAGAAAGCATACAAAGATTAAAATATGAACTGGAACGATATCGCAAAATGGAAGAAACCATGAACAATAGCCTTATCCTGGCCCAACAAACCGGAGAAATGTTAAAAGCCAATGCTCAGAAGGAAGCCAGCATGATGTTGGAGGACTCCAAGCGGGTCATTGCAGAGATGTTGACTGCTTATCAGGAGGTAGTAAAACGATTAAACCTTTTTAATCTGGAGCTTAAATCACAATTGAGCGGAGAACTTGAAATGTTAGAAAAAAATCAGAAGAAAACTGAGGAATTATCAACTTTCTTTCATAATCAAGATGTAAAAGACCTCCTAGCCAACCTGAGTAAGTTAAAACTAGAGGAAAAGGTTTGATGTTACGGGTTGGCGAAGTCGTAGGGGGAGTGCGCCTGGAGATACGGGTGCAGCCTCGTTCTTCCCGGAATCAAGTAGTAGGTGAGCAGGCCGGTGCCTTGAAAGTGAAACTGACCGCTCCTCCTGTGGACGGTGAAGCCAATGCCGCCCTGCTAGGTTTTCTGTCTGGATATTTGAAAATACCACGCAAGGATATAAACCTTATCAAGGGCGAAACTTCACGCAACAAGATTGTAGAGATAATGGGCGTTAGCCCTGAAGAATTGATATCGAAAATCGATATTTAGGAACTCTTCCTAAACACAATGGATAGCAGCATGGCTAGGAGTATTAAGCCGGCACCAATTAAGCCGAAGCGGGTTAGGTGTTCTCCGGCCCACCAGTATCCGGCTAGAGCGGCAAAGACCGGTTCGGTTGTCAAAACTATAGCAAAACGAGTAGGGGTGCTATATTTCTGCAGATAATTCTGAAGCAGGAAAGCCATAGCAGTGGCAAACACGGCGGTCACAATAATAGCGAACATGGCATTGAAGGTAATTCTAGCCGGTATAGGTTCGATCATGAGACCGATAGCCATACACATAAGTCCCACCAACAAAATTTGTATACCGGTTATGGCTAAGGCATTATGCTGGTGAGAGTATCGATCTACATAAATGATATGAAACGCGAAACCAAAGGCACAGATTAGCTCCAGCAAATCTCCGTAAGTGAGGGTAAAGCAGCCTACCGGAACAGAAATTAAATATAGTCCCACTGCGGCCATAATTACCGTGATGGTAGTAGTGAAAGATGGCTTCTGCTTATGCAGGAGTGAATAGATAATGGGAACCAGAACCACAGATACTCCGGTTATAAATCCGGCATTGGAAGAAGTGGTATATTGAAGTCCCAAGGTCTGAAACACATAACCTATGAATAAAAATAGCCCCAGCAAAACGCCTGCCCCCAGGGTTGAAAGGCGTATTTTTATTATGTCTTTAAAAGAAAGGGCAGCTAAAACCAAAAAAGCAAGTATAAATCTTATTCCCAAAAATAGAAATGGGCCAATATCAGCTAACGCATTCTTAACTATTACGAAAGTAGTTCCCCAGATGCAGGCGACCAGTATCATACACAAGTCAGCCCGAGAGCGCATACTAAGATTTTTCAACATTTATGCAACCTCATTTTAGAAAATATCAAGTTGATTAGATAACTACACTAGAGTAACAGGAAATTTCCCCGATTTCAAGCGACACAAGAGGGATACAAGGGGTTCACTTCAAACCGTCCCTTTGACAGAACATTGCATAATTATAACTTTTCGTAAGTTGTTGTTGTTGTTGTTGATTTATCTTTATAACTGTATAATTATCTTAAGAAATATCGTTACAATAAATTATGAAGGAGTGTGGGATTGTTGAAGAAAGTTGTTAAGTTGTTGTTGGTAGGGATGTTGATTATGGGTTTAGCATTTTCAGCCGTGGGCTGTGCTAAAAAGGCGGCGGAGGCCCCAGCGGAGAACAAAGCGGCTACTCCTAAACCGGTTTTGACAGTAGGATCGGAAACTACTTATGCACCGTTTGAGTTTGCTGAAAATGGCCAATACGTAGGGTTTGACATGGATTTGATAAGAGCTATTGGGGCGGCTGAAGGATACGATGTAAAGATCAATACTCTAGGCTTTGATGCTTTGATTCCTGCGGTTCAGAGCGGCAATGTGGACTGTTGTATTTCAGCCATGACCATAAAAGAAGACCGTGCTAAGGCGGTTGACTTCAGTAAACCATATTTCAAAGCAGGTTTAATTATAGCTGTTCCTCAAAAAACTGAAGGAATAAAATCTTTGGATGACCTGAAGGGCAAGAGACTGGCAGCTGAAGTGGGAACCACCGGATTGGATGCTTCTAATAGCGTGAAGGCCAAAGATGCGAAAACTACGGTTAAGGTATTTGATTCAGTTGGAGAAGCCTTTATGGAACTGGAAAAGGGCGGCGTAGATGCAGTTATTAATGATATGCCGGTAACCAACTACTATATACAGACCAAAGGCAAAGACAAGGTTAAAACGGTAGGCGAAGTCTTTTCGGCCAATGATCAATATGGTATAGGGGTAAAGAAGGGTAACACCGAGGTGCTTACCAAGATTAATAGTGGTCTTGATAAAATAAAAGCCAATGGTGAATATGACAAGATTTATAAGAAATGGTTTGGTGATCTTAAATAGTTTCGTTACAAGTTTGAACAGAAATAAAAGCGCGAAGTTAAGATACCTCGCGCTTTTAGCTTGTTTAATTAAGGGGGAAGCCAATATATGTCACAAATACCAATACAGTTAATATTCGGCAGCACTTATTTAGATTCCTTACTGGCAATAAACGGGCTGCAAGTGGTGGGTAAAAACATACCCTACCTGTTGGAAGGTGCTTTGCTGACTATTCAGATAACGATATTATCGGTTATCTTTGGTATGTTTTTGGGCTTAATTGCGGGACTATTTAAATTATCGAAAAATCGCATTCTGTTTGGTATTGCGTCGGCATATATTGATTTTTTTCGGGGTACACCCCTTTTTGTGCAAATACTATTGCTATACTTTGGTATATTGCCTATGTTTATGGACGCAAGTCCCTTCGTCGCTGCAGTAATTGCCTGTTCTCTTAACTGTGGCGCCTATACTGCAGAAATTGTACGGGCTGGGATACAGGCTGTGGATAGAGGACAGATGGAAGCCGCCCGTTCTCTGGGTATGACCAATCGTCAGGCAATGACCTATGTCATTCTGCCCCAGGCTTATAAAATAGTAATCCCTCCGCTTCTCAACGAATTTATCGCCGTCCTGAAAGATACCTCACTTGTAGCCGTAATATCTGCAGAAGAACTGACTCTGCGAGGAAAATTGTTGTATTCAACCTATTTTGAGGCGGCCTGGATTTGGGGAACAGTTGCTATTATTTATTTTATTATGACTAAGACATTGGCATTAGTAGGAGATTATCTAGAGAGGAGAATGGCGACAGAATGATTCAGGTTAAAAATATCCATAAAAGTTTTGGTAAGTTGGAAGTACTAAAAGGTATAAACTGTCGTATCGCTCCTCGGGAAGTGGTTTGTGTTATTGGTCCCAGCGGTTCGGGTAAAAGCACCCTCTTACGTTGTATTAACCAATTGGAAAGCGTAAATTCGGGACATATATTTATTGATGAGGAAGAGATTACCTCCCACCATACAGATATCAATAAGATTAGGCAACAGGTAGGAATGGTATTTCAACTCTTTAATCTTTTCCCCCATAAAACAACCCTGGAGAATATCACCATGGCCCCTATCAAGATAAAAGGTATGCCGAAAGAAGAAGCAAACGTCATAGCCAATGAACTGCTCAGGAAAGTAGGTTTAATGGACAAGTCCAGCGTATATCCCAACCAGCTTTCCGGCGGGCAAAAACAGCGCGTGGCGATTGCCAGAGCCTTGGCTATGCAGCCCAAAGTGATGTTGTTTGACGAACCGACTTCTGCTTTAGATCCGGAAATGGTGGGTGAAGTGCTGGAAGTAATGAAAGACCTGGCGCATGAAGGTATGACCATGATGGTGGTAACTCACGAAATGGGCTTTGCCCGTGAAGTTGGGCACCGGGTTCTTTTCATGGATGAGGGAGTTATAATGGAAGAAGGTTCGCCCGCTCAGATTTTTGATAACCCCCATAATGCTAGGACTCAATCCTTCTTGAGTAAAGTACTTTAGTTAGCCGACGCGACTGTTGGAGACGATTTACGCTTGCAGTGCTTAGCGTGATTCGCCTTCTCACGGAGGTTGTTAGTGGATAAGACAGAATGGGCACAGAATATTTTACAACTGCTGCAGACAGAATACCCGGATGCGGGGACTATGTTGAAATTTTCATCCCAATTTGAACTCTTGGTTGCGGTGGTGCTGTCAGCTCAGAGTACCGATGCGCAGGTGAATAGAGTAACTGAAAAGATGTTCGAAAAATATTCTGCCCCGGAAGAATTTGCGGCCATGGACATAGTGGAGATGGAGGAAATGGTTCACGGGGTAGGGCTCTATAAAGGCAAAGCCAAGAACATAAAGAATTTGTCTAAGATTTTATTGGAAAAATATGATGGTCAAGTTCCATCTGATTTTAATGCTCTCATGGAATTGCCCGGAGTAGGTAGGAAAACGGCCAACGTGATGATATCGGTTGCTTTTAAGCAGCCGGGTTTAGGTGTCGATACCCATGTGCAGCGGGTAGCCAACCGT
>CAYWFX010000040.1:0-8891 GCA_964457945.1 uncultured Syntrophomonas sp. | reverse complement strand
TTTTAAGCAGCCGGGTTTAGGTGTCGATACCCATGTGCAGCGGGTAGCCAACCGTATAGGCATGGTCAGCGAGAAGAGCCCGGACAGGACTGAGAAAGCGCTGAAAGCAATAATTCCGATAGATTTATGGAGCCAAGCCCACCATCTATTAATATTTCATGGGCGTAAGATTTGCTTGGCCAGGAAACCAAACTGCGCCAACTGTGTCCTGGAAACCCTCTGCCAGAAAGTATTTGATCATTAATCCTGCCTTTTTTTATAATATCTGGGATCTAATACTGGCAATAGTTGTTTTGTTAGGGCCTATATGCTAAAATATAAACGCTTTTAGGGCAAAAAGACACCTTTCGTCCCCTGGGATGAGAGGTATTTTATTAATTAGCTTAAGGGACTATCAAAAAATAAATAAAACTTGGTAAGGTGGTTTTAATATGGCCAAAGGCAAATATGATGCGACTCTAAATCTAACCCAGACTGACTTTCCCATGCGTGCTAATCTTCCCACTCGGGAACCGGAGATTATTGAATTCTGGAAGAGGATTGATGTATACCAGAAAATACAGGATAAAAACCGGGGCCAAGAGAAGTTCATTCTTCATGATGGGCCTCCATATGCCAATGGTGATATACACCTGGGACATACCCTGAACAAGGTTTTAAAGGATATTATCGTCAAACAGCGCTCCATGCTGGGCTTTGATGCGCCTTACGTTCCTGGCTGGGATACGCATGGACTGCCTATTGAACAACAGGCTATTAAGAGCTTGGGGATCGACCGCCATAAAACCGATGTGGTGGAATTCAGGCATTTTTGTCGTGATTACGCTCTAAAGTATGTAAATATTCAGAGTGAACAGTTTCAGCGCTTGGGGGTTAGAGGAGATTGGGATAAGCCTTATCTTACCCTGAATCCCGAATTTGAAGGAAAACAGATCCAGGTATTTGGCGAAATGGCCAATAAAGGTTACATCTATAAAGGGATGAAGCCGGTTTACTGGTGTGCCGACTGCGAGACGGCTCTGGCAGAAGCAGAAATTGAATATGCTGACAAGGTATCGCCTTCGATATATGTGAAATTCCCGGTCAAGGATGGCAAAGGCGTTATACCTGAAGATGCCTTTGTAATTATATGGACCACTACCCCGTGGACACTTCCCGCTAATTTGGGTATCTGCCTGAATCCTGATTACGAGTACCTGGTGGTGGAGGTTAACGGTGAAAAATATATACTGGCCAAAGGCTTGTTGGATAGCGTTAGTGCTGAGCTGGGATGGGAAAACTGCCAGGTTATAGATGAATTCAAGGGCAAGCAGCTAGAACGAGCGATATGCACGCATCCATTCATGGAACGTGATTCCCTGGTGATTCTGGGCGAGCATGTTACCCTGGAAGCGGGAACAGGCTGCGTCCATACTGCTCCTGGACATGGCGAAGATGACTTTTATGTAGGCAAGGAATACGGACTGGACGTCTTGTCTCCGGTAGATGATAGGGGCCGGTTTACTGATGAAGCAGGCAAATTTGTGGGGCTATACGTGCATACCGCGAACAAGGATATAATTGCCGAGCTGGAACAGGTAGGGATGTTGCTTAAAGCAGCTAATTATTCTCATCAATATCCGCATTGCTGGAGATGTAAAAAACCCATCGTCTACAGAGCTACTGATCAGTGGTTTGCTTCGGTAGATGGCTTCCGCCAGAATGCTCTCGAAGCAATAGATAGTGTGGAATGGATACCCTCCTGGGGACGGGAGCGAATTTATAATATGATTCGTGATCGGGGCGATTGGTGTATTTCACGGCAGCGCACCTGGGGTGTACCGATTCCTATTTTCTATTGTGCATCCTGCGGGGAAACCATTATTAATAAAGTAACCATTGATCATGTAAGTGCTTTGTTCACCGAATATGGTTCTGATATCTGGTTTGCGAAAGAAGTTCGGGAACTACTGCCGGAAGGCTTTAAATGTCCGGCTTGCAGCGGAGAAGAATTTACTAAGGAAACGGATATCATGGATGTATGGTTTGATTCTGGTTCCAGCCATATGGCGGTTCTGGAAACTCATCCTGATTTGAGATGGCCAGCCGACATGTACCTGGAAGGCAGCGACCAGCACCGGGGTTGGTTTAATTCTTCTTTATCAACTTCCGTTGCAGTGAGAGGGGTGGCCCCCTATAAAAAGGTTTTAACCCATGGATTTGTGGTGGATGAAAAGGGATATAAGATGTCCAAGTCGATGGGCAATGTCATTGACCCACTGGCCATGATTGCCGAAATGGGAGCTGATATTCTGCGGCTCTGGGTTTCGTCTGCTGATTATCGTAATGATATAAGCGTTTCTAAAAATATTATAAAACAGTCCAGCGAAGCCTATCGCAAAATAAGAAATACCTGTCGGTTCATTCTGGGTAATCTGTATGATTTTGTACCCGAGACTGATACAATTCCTTACGATAAGCTTACTGAACTGGATAAATGGGCATTACTGAGAATGGATAAGCTTGTTCGCAGGGTGACTAAAGCCTATGATGAGTATGAATTCCATGTGGTATTTCATGCCGTGCATAATTTCTGTACATTAGATCTAAGCAACATCTATTTTGATGTGCTAAAAGATAAGCTGTATTGCAATGAACCGAATGACTTGGAAAGAAAAGCTGCTCAGACTGTGCTCTACCAGCTAATAAATACTCTGGTGGCAATGTTATCCCCAATATTAGCATTTACCAGCGAAGAAATATGGGGATATATTAAAAAAGATGGGCAATCAGAAAGTGTGCAGCTACTCGATTGGCCCAGTTCCAATGATTTATATATCAATGATGAACTGGAAGCGAGAATGGATAAAATTTTAGTATTACGCGAGGTAGTTACTAAAGCCCTGGAAGAGGCGCGAATCAAAAAAGTAATCGGGCACTCTCTGGGTGCCTGGGTCAGCATTTACGCCAATGAGGAATGGATGCCCACCCTGAAAAACACCGGACAGCTGGACAAAATATTGATTGTTTCCCAGGTTGATCTGGCTGGAGAAGAAGCGCGAGGTACGGATGCCATTGCCTTGGAAGGGGTGTCCGGTTTGTGGGTCAAGGTTCAGGCTGCCGAAGGAGAAAAATGTGAACGGTGTTGGATTATTGATCTAAGCGTTAGTAACAATCAGAAACATCCTACCCTCTGCGGGCGATGCGCCGGGGTAGTTGATAAAATGGAGGTTTAACTGACCATGGGAGAAGAAGGAAAAAAGATTATTATTACGGTACTGGGCCACGATAGAGTTGGAATAATTGCAGGAATATCAGCCACTCTGGCTGAAAAAATGATCAATATTTTAGATATTAACCAGACCATTCTGCAAGGATTCTTTACCATGGTTATGGTATGTGATATTACAGGCAGTACAATAGACATAGCCGATTTACGCGAGGTGCTGAACCAGAAGGGGCAGGAGATGGAACTGCAAATAACTGTACAGCACGAAGATATTTTTCGCTTCATGCACCGAATATAACTATATCTGCTGGGGGGAGATTATATATCTCTCCCTTGTTTTCTATTCGCGTCTAGTTATCCATAAAAATAGGAGGTTAATTATGTCGTTTAACATAACTAAAGACGAAGTACTGGAAACAGTCAGAATGCTGGAAACAGAGAACCTAGATATAAGAACCATTACGATGGGTATAAACATTATGGATTGCCGGGCTCAGAATGGCGAAGAGACCGGACGTCGGATCTTCGAAAAGATAGTTCAGTATGCATCTCAACTGGTAAAAGTAGGAGAGGATATTGAAAAAGAATATGGAATACCTATTATAAATAAACGTATTTCAGTGACTCCGATCTCCATTATTGCGGATGGATTCTCTATTGATGAAATGGTTGCCATTGGCAGGTACCTGGACCGGGCTGCTATAGAGGTAGGAGTAAACTTCATTGGTGGTTTTTCTGCCCTGGTGCACAAAGGTTACAGCAAGGGAGATCGAGCTTTAATTGAGGCTATTCCAGAAACCCTGGCTACTACCGCCAGGGTCTGTTCGTCCGTAAATGTGGCTACTACTAAAGCCGGTATTAATATGGACGCTGTCTATCAGATGGGAGAGATCATTAAAAAGACAGCGGAACTTACCGCGGACCAGGATGGATTTGGTTGTGCCAAATTAGTGGTTTTCTGCAATGCGGTAGAAGATAATCCCTTTATGGCAGGTGCCTTTCATGGGGTAGGAGAACCTGAATCCACTCTTAATATTGGTATTAGTGGACCCGGTGTGGTGCTTAGCGCGGTGAGGAAACACCCTGATGTTGATTTAGGGCAGCTGGCTAACATTATAAAAAATACCGCCTTTAAAATAACTCGAACTGGAGAAATGGTTGGCAGGATAGCATCAAAGAGGCTAAATGTACCGTTTGGCATAGTTGACCTGTCACTGGCTCCGACTCCGGCTATAGGTGATAGTGTGGCAGATATATTGGAATCCATGGGTTTGGCCAGGGTAGGAGCACACGGTTCAACGGCGGCCCTCGCGATGCTCAACGATGCGATTAAAAAGGGCGGAGCCATGGCGTCCTCCTATGTGGGAGGATTGTCCGGAGCATTCATTCCGGTCAGCGAGGATCAGGGCATGATAAATGCTGTAGCTGCAGGAGCTTTGACCATCGATAAACTCGAAGCAATGACCTGTGTCTGTTCGGTGGGGTTGGACATGATTGCTATTCCTGGGGATACCCCGGCGGAAATAATATCAGCCATAATTGCTGATGAAGCCGCTATTGGCATGATAAACCGCAAAACCACAGCTGTAAGATTAATACCGGTACCAGGCAAAAATGTTGGGGATTGGGTAGAATTCGGAGGTCTTTGGGGTCATGCACCGATTATGAAGGTCAACGAAAATTCTCCAGCCCAGTTTATTAGGCGCAAAGGAAGGATACCAGCACCTATTCATTCTCTAAACAACTAATCATTAGGTATTGAAGACGAAATACTTGGAATAATAAATAACAAGGAGCGGGGTGAGTTTATTGAATAATGAACTCGAGCCATTGGATGAGAATAACTACCTGCAAAGTTTAGGTAAAAAAATCGACGAATTAGCTATCAGCATGGAGAAACTTGGTATTGCTGAGTACGTTGAAATGCTTAATAATCCACGCCGTCTCTTTCGTATTAACTTTTGGTCCGGCGTAGCACGGGGCTTTGGTATGGCGATAGGTTTTACTGTACTAGCTGCTGTAGTAATATATGCTATGCAAAAAATTGTTGTCTTGAACATGCCTCTGATCGGTGATTTTATTGCTGACTTAGTAAATATCGTCCAGCATCAGTTAAACGTGGGGGGGAGCGTTTTTCAGAGCCATGGGGGGAAAATATGAGGTGTAAACGATGGATGAACGGGATACATTACTGGTCAAAAAAAATGAGCTGGAACAAATGATTCAGAATAAGCAGGAAAGTTTTTTGATGCCATCCAACCAGTGGATTAATGGACTATCCGCCTATGCTTCTCATCCGGCTGATATGGCTTCCCACCTACAAGCTTTAAACATTGAATTAGAACGTATTAATGATGAGTTGGCGCAGTATTATCCGGGACAACTTAGCTAATCATCGCTGTATTAAGGACTCAGCGTTGAAATAGTGGAAAAAAAGGTATATATTAGATTTGTATCCATGAGATATAAAGGAGTATGATGCCTTGAAAATCGGAATCTTTACCGATAGTTACAAGCCTTACACCAGTGGGGTAGTAACTTCAATATCAAATTTTAAAGAAGAATTGACTCGTTTAGGTCATGAAATACACATCTTTGCCCCTAGTTATCCCAATTATGATGAAATAGAAGAAAATGTGTATCGCTATTTTTCTCTTCCTTCACCTACCAACCCAGATTTTACACTGGCTATACCTATTTATCCCGGTATGAACGCAATTGTCAAAAATCTGCAATTGGATATTATTCATGTCCATTCACCTTTTACGATGGGCAGGCTAGGTTTGCGTTATGCTAAGAAGCATAATATTCCACTGCTTTTCACCTATCACACCCGCTATGATCAGTATGTGCATTATGTACCCCTGGCCCAAGATTTAGCCAGGGAAGTCACCATTAAATATAGCAGCAATTTCTGTAATCACTGTAATCACATAATAACACCTTCTTCTGAAATAGAATCAATAATCAGAGCTTTTAAGGTTAAAACTCCCATATCAGTAATTCCCAGCGGGGTCCCTATGGATAAATATAAAGATGGAGATGCAGGCTGGCTGCGTGAACATTATGCCATACCTGCAGATAATCGGATTCTCCTCTTTGTAGGCAGGCTGACTCAGGAAAAGAACATTCCATTTTTAATCCAGTCATTCAAAGAGGTAAAAGCAAGCCAACCGGATACTACGCTGGTTATTATAGCACAGGGACCATTAGAAGAGGAACTCAAGGACTTAGTAAGGGAATTAGGTCTATCTCTTAATGATGATGTTATATTTACCGGGGTTCTACCTTTCAACTATCTAGTAAATGCATACTATTCCGCGGATCTGTTCGTATTTTCTTCACTCACCGAGACCCAGGGGCTGGTGCTCATTGAAGCCATGGCAGCCGGACTTCCAGTGGTGGCAGTAAGTGCCTCGGGAGTACGAGAGATGGTGGATGACGGGATAGACGGAATCCTCACCGGATGCGATACTGGTGAACTGGCTGCCGCTATTGTCAGGGTTCTAAAGGATGAAAACCTTTACCACAGCCTACAGGTTAATGCCAGGAAAAAGGCAGACCAATTATCTTCTCATAATATGGCCCTCAAGCTGGAACAAGTATATATGAATCTGGTTTCCAACAATAATCTTAACCCAGATAAAATACCACATGTAAACCTGTAAGAAAGAACAAAGGTAATTTGTAATGCTGAAGATTCGGAAGATAATGGCTATACTGGCGGGTAAACTGCTCATAGCCCTCAGTCGGATGGCCGGTAACCAGGGAACTAATTTTCCCGGCAGACTAGCTCTTAGAATTTATCCTCCCCTGTTGCAGGAACTGGGTGAGAATACATATAAAGATACCTTCATCATAACCGGCACCAACGGTAAGACTACCACCACTAATATGATAGCCAGAATATTTAAGGAAAATGGCAGCAGCTACGTCCATAATCAAGCTGGGGCCAATATGATTCCCGGTATTACTACGGCTTTCATCCAGCAGACTGATTTAACAGGTCGGAAGCCTTTCGATTATGCTCTCCTGGAGACCGATGAGGCCAATGTGCCACTTCTGATTGCTCAGATTAAACCCCGGTTGATACTCATCACCAATTTTTTTCGTGATCAGTTGGACAGGTATGGTGAACTTGATACTACTATTAAGCTAATTAAAGAAGCGGTTCAGGGCACAGACATAGAATTGCTTTTGAATGCTGATGATCCCCTGCAGGTAGATTTCCAAACTCAAAAGGGTTTGAAATATTGGTATTATGGTTTCGATACCAGCAATTATGATAGCTTTACAGGTGCCGAAAGCCGCGAAGGCAGGTATTGTGTGCTTTGCGGACATGAACTGGAATACACGCGCTACCATTATGCCCAGTTGGGAAAATACCATTGTCCGCAATGCAATAACCAGAATCCCCAGCCGGATTTCACCGCTGCCAACTTGCAAATGGATCCCAGTATTCATGTGCAAATTGACCACCTGCTTATAGAGAGTCCTTATCAGGGCTTTTACAATGCCTACAATATCCTGGCCGCAGTTTCGTTGGGCAAACTGGCAGGAATACAGGAAGATGTTATACAAAAAGCCATAGCTAATTTTCAGCCCAGTGCCGGGCGTATGGAAACCTTTCTTATTCGAGGCAAAAAAGTCCTTTTAGTTCTAGTGAAAAACCCTACCGGATTAAACCAGAGCCTGGCCATGTTAGCTCAGGATTCGGCCAGCAAAAACCTTTTTATAGCTCTTAACGACAATGCGGCTGATGGACGGGATATAAGCTGGATATGGGATGCGGATGTAGAGGTCATAACGGATGATGAAGCTCGAATCAGCCGGGTAATCTGCTCCGGGCAGCGTAGTGGAGATATGGCAGTGCGGGTAAAATACAGCGGTTTCGATGCTGAAAATATTATAATCAAGCCATCTTTAGAAGCAGGTATAGAGATAGCAATCAGTCTGGACAGCGAAGTAAGCTATATACTTTGTACATATACCACCCTTTTTGCCAGCCGCAATATACTGGCCAGAATGCAAAAGAAATACCCCGCACCCGCGCAGGGTAAAGAAAGGACACCGGAAAAGTCTCATTAGGTGGTGAATTTGTGGAAAAGTTTATTATTGCCCATATGTACCCGGATTTGATGAACCTTTATGGCGACCGCGGCAACTTGGTCTGCCTTAAGAAGAGGATGGAATGGTATGGGCTGAATTGTGAGATAAAGAGCATCCATCTGGATGAGAAACTAGATTTTAACCAAATCGATATGATCTTCATGGGAGGCGGTTCAGACCGCGAACAGGGACTGGTTTACCATGACCTCTTACAGAAGACGGATCAACTCATGGCCCAGATAGAAGGCGGGCTTCCGGCACTATGTATCTGCGGAGCTTTTCAATTATTAGGGAGTTACTATAAATCTCATCAGGGTACAGTAATGGATGGATTAGGGTTTTTCCCATTATATACCGAAGGCCGTGAAGGCCGACTTATAGGTAATATTTTGATCGAAAGTGAATTCAATGGGCAGAAAATCTCTGTGGTGGGCTTTGAAAATCACGGAGGCAGGACCTATTTTTCCGACCCGAAGCTACAGAGCCTGGGGACGGTAATCAAAGGCCATGGAAATAATGGTGAAGATAAATGCGAAGGCATGAGATTCAAGAACCTAATCGGCACCTACCTGCA
>CAYWFX010000039.1:0-34077 GCA_964457945.1 uncultured Syntrophomonas sp. | reverse complement strand
CGAGGAACAGGACGTTCCTCGCCGGTCACCGACCACGGATGGGAGGTTGGCCGGGGACCCCCTGGAACTCTTATGGCAAGCAGTTGACAGCTCGAGCCTCCGGAGGTTGGAGCAGGCAGAATTGCTGAATTTGTCCACCCAGCTTACAGTCAACAGTAAGACCCGGTTCTCCCCTTAAGCGTTTACTGGGAATGGCATCAGTTTATTTGCTGTTGCGCATAATCTGTCTACTGCGAAACTTGAATCACTAATAAAGTTGCACCCTATGGGTACTCCTAATGTTCCCCAGCTTTCGCTGGATCACTATTAAGGTTGTGGAGGATTTATATCGTGAAAATTGCGCTTTTATCACCGATTGCCTGGAGGACTCCTCCCCGGCATTATGGCCCATGGGAAACCATCGTATCTCTCTTGGCGGAGGGTCTAGTCGGGCAGGGAATGGAGGTTACCCTATTCGCCACCGGCGATTCGCAGACCAACGCCCGTTTAGACTATGTATGTCAAGGGCCCTACGAGGAAAACAGAGATATGGATGCTAAGGTATGGGAGTGCTTACATATAGCGCATCTATTCGAGAAGGCTGACCAGTTTGACATAATCCATAATAATTATGACTTTCTGCCGCTGTCTTATAGCCGCTTGGTGAAAACGCCAGTAGTAACGACTATCCATGGCTTTTCTAATCCGAAGATTTTACCCGTCTATCAGGCCTACAACCGGGATAATTATTATGTTTCCATCAGCAACTCTGATCGTAGTTCGGAGTTGAACTATCTAGCTACCGTTTACCATGGGATAGATATGGACTTGTTTAACCTGAACGAAAAACCGGGGGAATATCTGCTTTATTTCGGAAGGATACATCCGGACAAAGGGGCCTATGAGGCGATACAGATTGCCCGGCGGTTTGGCATGAAGCTGCTTATGGCCGGTATCATTCAAGATGAAGCTTATTTTCATGCCCAGGTTGCTCCTTATATTGATGATATTAACATCATATATGTTGGTTCCGTCGGACCTGCCCTTAGAAATGAACTTCTGCAGGGAGCCTATGCCCTGTTGCATCCGATTTATTTTAATGAGCCTTTTGGTCTTAGCGTTGTAGAATCCATGGCTTGCGGCACTCCGGTAATAGCATTTAATCGGGGCTCCATGCCGGAAGTTATAAACGAAGGGCAAACCGGTTTTCTGGTTAATAACATTGATGAGGCGGTAGATAAATTAAAAGTAATACCCGCCTTGGATCGCAGTGAATGTCGACGCTGGGTTGATGAGCGTTTTAGCAAGGAACGCATGGTAACCGACTATATTGCTGTTTATAATTCGATATTGCAGAAAAGCGCGGTATAGTGGATGTTTTCATAGGAGATTACTTGCTACCCTATATCGAGAGGTGCTATAATTACCCAGTAAATGAGGGAGGGGAAAAAATGAAGAAATGCAAGGTTAGATTCGCGCCAAGCCCTACAGGTCCCTTACATATTGGTGGAGCTCGGTCGGCCCTGTTTAACTACCTTTTTGCGAGCCATCAAAATGGGGAGATGGTGATGCGTATAGAAGACACCGACCTGGAGCGTTCCCGACGTGAGTATGAAGATGAAATAATTGAATCCCTCCAATGGCTGGGGATAAAATGGGGCGAAGGGGTTGCCCAGGGGGGAGAAAACGGGCCCTACCGGCAGACCGAACGTTTGGAAATATACCGGCAGTATGTTCAAGAACTGCTTGACAAAGGAATGGCTTATTATTGTTTCTGCACCCAGGAAGAGCTGGAAATAGAGCGCCAGGAACAGCTGGCCAGTGGGAAGATGCAGCGTTATTCGGGGAAATGCAGCGACTTGAGCAACCAGGAGATTGAGGAACGCATTGAGGCGGGGATTAAACCGAGTATCCGCTTTCGGGTTCCGCAGAATCAAATTTATGTGGTAGATGACTTGGTACGGGGCAGGGTTAGCTTTGAAAGTGACAATAGCGGGGATTTTATAATTGCCAAATCAGATGGTATACCCGTATATAACTTTGCGGTGGTCATAGATGATGTTTTAATGGGGATAAGCCACGTAATCAGGGCCGAGGAGCATTTATCCAATACCCCCCGGCAAATTATGCTTTACGAAGCCTTGAATTTTGCTCGACCAGAGTTTGCTCATATTTCTTTAATACTGGGCAGCGACCGGCAGAAGATGAGCAAACGCCATGGCGCTACATCCCTGGTGCAATATCGGGAAATGGGCTACTTACCCGAAGCGCTCTTCAATTTCCTGGCGCTTTTAGGTTGGTCACCGCCAGGGGAAGAAGAGATACTTAGTGCTGACGATATCATCAAGAGCTTTACCCTGGATAGGGTGGCGAAGAGCCCTGCGGTTTTTGATCTAGATAAGCTAAACTGGGTGAACCAGCAGTACCTGAAGAAAAAGTCAACCGAAGAGCTGGCGGGGATGCTAAAGCCATACCTAAGTGCATCGGAATATGCTGCCGACATTGAAAGGCTGGATGACTTCCGATATGGCCTGCTGGTGGAAGCGATTCGAGACCACTTGGTATGTCTCTCTGATGTAACCCGGCATATGGATGTCTTCTTCCGGGAAGCCGTTTATGAGGAGGAAGCTCTGCAAGCATTGGAGGAGGAGGGAGTAATGACCGTCCTGCAACAATTTCGGGATGAGCTGCCCCAGTTTTCAGAGCCTATAGAAGCCAAAGATTTCATCAAAGCTATGGTAAAGAAGCTTAAGTTAAAACCTAAAAACGTTTATATGCCACTGCGCAGCGCATTAAGCGGACAGACCCATGGACCTGAACTTCCCTTCCTTATATTGATATGGGGCCGGGACGAGTGTTTGCGACGTATCGATAACGCCATCGCCAAAATAGGATAATTGTGATGCTGCAAGTTATGTGCTAGAATATAACAAATAATATATACTTGACGGTCAAAGTAATTTTGGCGAAAGCCTTGATTGCGGGACTGATGTATCTAAGTCCTTAAGGATATGATACTTCAGTCATGAGAAATCGGCTTACTGGGGTGGGTAGTCTTTTATCAGACTACCCACCTTTAATTTTTAAGCAGTCCTTGGGGGATGATATTAAGATAGGAAGTGAACGAAGGATGCATTATTGGCTGTCAATATCAATATTCTTGTTGGTATATATCCTTATAATGAGTGAAAAAATTCACCGAACCATTGTTTCTATAGTAGGAGCTGCCGTTATTATTGCCCTGGGTGTAATAACCCAAAAACAAGCTTTTGCCCACATAGATTTTAATACCATTGGTCTTCTCATCGGCATGATGATAATTGTGGGTATTACCAGGCATAGTGGGCTTTTCGAGTACCTGGCAATAAAGTCGGCCAAGCTGGCGGGGGGTAAGCCTTTGGCGATTATGGCCACCCTGGCGATGGTAACAGCCTTAGCCTCAGCATTGCTGGACAATGTTACCACAGTACTACTGATCGTACCCGTTACCTATGCGATTACCGACCGCTTGAATATTTCACCCATCCCATTTTTGTTGGCAGAGATTATGGCGTCTAATATTGGCGGGACAGCTACTCTTATTGGTGATCCTCCTAATATCATGATTGGAAGTGCAACCGGATTAGGGTTCATGGATTTCCTGGCCAATTTGGCCCTTCCAGCAGCAGTAATACTAGTTGTTACCATTGCCATCATGGTATTTTTATACAGGAAACAGCTTAATACTACGGATGACCGTATTCAAAGTCTCCTGGAACTAAATGAGAAGGAATTTATAAAAGATTGGCGTTTACTTAAGCAGTCTCTAACGGTCTTGGGTTTTACAGTTTTAGGATTCCTATTGCACCAAACGCTTCACCTGGAATCAGCTACTATAGCTTTATTAGGAGCGGGATTATTAATGTTGATAACCAATGAGAATCCGGAAGAGGTTTTATTAAATGTAGAATGGCCGACCATTTTTTTCTTTGCCGGATTGTTTGTATTAGTAGGAGGGCTGGTGGAAACTGGGGTTATTGAACAAATTGCCAAGAAGGCTTTATTGGTTACAGACGGAAATTTGATACAAACAGGACTTCTCGTACTATGGCTTTCGGCAATAGCATCAGCTTTTGTGGATAATATCCCGTTCGTAGCTACCATGATTCCTTTGTTACAAACGATGGGACAGCTTTCCAACCTGCCCATGGAACCTACTTGGTGGGCATTATCGCTGGGAGCATGTCTGGGCGGAAACGGAACCCTTATAGGAGCTTCCGCTAATGTAATAGTAGCTGGAATAGCAGAAAGAAACGGGACTCCCATAGGATTTATCAGTTTTCTAAAAGTGGCTTTTCCTTTAATGCTGGTATCTATAGTTTTATCAACGGTTTACCTATATTTGTTCTTTTGGATATAATTGAAGTATATATCGATACAGATGTTCGATTTTACCTGACTATTCGCAGTCTTATGAATCTGGTGAACTAAACTAAACTCGTTCCTGGCTCACCAGAACATGAATAATGATATATCCAACTCTGTTCATTAAAATGCATAAGGAGGTTTAGTATGAATCCGATTTTTTTATCTGCACTTTCGGCTTTTTTGCGAAAAGCTAAATGCCCCGAATGTAAGCGGGAACAATTGCTAACCCATAGGATTAAGAAAGAGGGTTTTCGTTGTAAATTCTGTGGAACTATAATCTTGCCGCCTAAAAAATCCTAAAAGGTAAACGATTGCAAGTTGACATAAGCCTTGATTCCTGCATATAATTTATATTACTAATAAAGTTGAGGAATTGGGTCAAACTAATTCTGACATCATTTAATGATATTAAAATGCTAAGAATGGGAATAGTAAGCGTCGATCGCTGCCAGAGAGAAAGGGTCACCGGCTGAGAGCCCTTTTACAGTACGAAGTCGCCGAAAGTGCGCCCAGGAGCAGGTATGCCGAAATAGTAGTAGGTGTATCCGGTAAAAGCCGTTATCTTTATTTAAAGCGGAGTGCTTATGGCACTCAAGCAGGGTGGAACCGCGGAAGTAAAAACCTTTCGTCTCTGAATATGGAGATGGAAGGTTTTATTTTTTTGGGGATGTTATTGTAGTTAATGCAAAGGAGGAAAAAACATGTTTGAAGTTCTGAAAAGAGAGATACAAGTAGTCTTTGAACGAGATCCGGCGGCACGCAGTGTAGCGGAAGTTATCTTCTGTTATCCAGGATTTCATGCCATAATATACCATAAGCTGGCCCATTTCCTATATAAAAAGGAGTGGTTTTTCCTGGCCCGTTTGGTTTCCCATTTCAGCCGTTTCCTGACCGGGATAGAAATTCATCCCGGTGCCACCATCGGCAAAGGTTTTTTTATCGACCATGGCAGTGGAATTGTAATAGGTGAGACTACCGAGATAGGCGACAATGTTACCCTGTACCAAGGCGTGACCCTGGGGGGATCAGGTAAAGAAAAAGGAAAACGTCATCCCACCATAGGCAATAATGTTACCATAAGCGCTGGAGCCAAAGTCTTAGGTTCTTTTAACGTAGGTGATCATGCTAAAATAGGAGGAGGCTCAGTGGTTATAAAGGCCGTGCCTCCTGGATGTACGGTAATCGGAGTGCCCGGACGTATTGTAGCCCGGGATGGTGCTAAGGTAGAAAACCGGGATAATGAGGTGGATCTGGATCATAACGTCCTGCCTGATCCGGTGGCCGATATGCTGTCAGCTATGCAGTCCAGGATTGATGAATTAGAAAAAAAGCTGGAATTATTTCCAAAGGAGGCTTCCGAGGATGAAGGTATACAACACTCTAAATGGCAGAAAAGAAGAGCTGGTAACTCTTAATCCCAATACGGTAAATATGTATGTGTGCGGACCCACTACCTACAATTACATCCATCTAGGCAATGCCCGCCCCCTGGTGGTGTTCGATACAGTGAGGCGCTACCTGGGATTTCGGGGTTATCAGGTGCACTATGTGCAGAATTTTACCGATGTGGATGACAAGATTATTAACCGAGCCCGTGAAGAGGGTGATGATCCGATAAAACTAGCTGAGCGCTATATCACAGAATATTTCATAGATGCTGATGCCCTGGGAATAGCCCGGGCCGATGTACATCCTCGGGTTAGTCAGCACATTGAGGAAATAATATCGGCAATTGCTCAGCTGATGGAAAAGGGTTTTGCTTATGAAGTAGATGGGGACGTATATTACCGGGTAAAAGCTTTTACCGATTATGGTAAACTCTCGGGCCGCTCCTTGGACGATATGCTGGCTGGAGCCAGGGTGGAAGTAGATGAACGCAAAGAAGAACCCGTGGATTTTGCATTATGGAAAAAGGCCAAAGCCGGAGAGCCTTCCTGGGATAGTCCCTGGGGCTTAGGACGACCGGGGTGGCATATAGAGTGTTCGGTCATGTCCATGAAATATCTCGGAGAGACCATTGACATTCATGGTGGTGGAGCAGACCTGATATTCCCCCATCATGAGAATGAAATCGCTCAGGCTGAAGCTTATACTGGCAAACCCTTTGTTAACTACTGGATGCACAATGGCTTTATCACCGTTAACAGTGAAAAAATGTCCAAGTCCCTGGGGAATTTCTTTATACTCCGGGATATACTGGCCAAGTATCCCCATGATGTAGTTCGTTTCTATTTAATAGCCACTCATTACCGCAGCCCGCTGGATTTTGATGATGGCAAGCTGGAAGAAGCTCGGAAGGCTTTGGGCAGGCTAAAGACAACTCTGACCCTGGCCGCCGAATTCCTGGCTAATCAAAAAAGTGACGGTACCGATTCAGAACTAACGGAGATTAAGAGTGATTTTATGCAGCGGGTGACAGAAATGCAGGGCAAGTTCATCGAGTCCATGGACGATGATTTTAATACTGCCAAAGCGTCAGGATACCTTTTTGAAATGTCTCACATCATCAATAGCTATATTGCCAGCGCTGACTCCCAAAACAGTCGGGATCGGGACTGGCTGCAGCAAGCCTTGCAAGTATTTACCGAATTAGGCACGGTTTTGGGCATATTTATAAGTAAGCAGGAAGATAAAGGACAGGCTGTAGACGCATTGCTTAAGCTATTGCTGGAAATGAGAACCCTGGCCCGACAGGAAAAAGCTTATGCCCTGGCTGATTCCTTGCGGGAGGTGTTGAATCGCTTGGAGGTAAAGGTGGAAGACAACCCCGCCGGCAGCATTTTCCGCTATGAGACAGCACCTGCAGTAGATGAGCTGATGGCTTTTATGATTAAGCTGCGCCAGGATTTTAAGGCGAACAAGGAATATTCGCGGGCTGATCTGTTAAGAGACAAGCTGAAGGATATCGGGATTATACTGGAAGATACTAGAGAGGGAGTCAGGTGGAAATTTGCTGACGCATAAACCCTGGGATGAAGATAAATTGCGTGAGGCCTCTCCGCTGGTGCTGGCCTATATTGGCGATGCCGTTTTTGAACTGCTGGTTCGTACTAATATCGTATCCGCAGGTCATCACCGCATGAAGGATATCCACCTGAAAACTGTAAAAATGGTCAAGGCCGAGAGTCAGGCCCGCATAATCTGGCAGATCATGGATGAGTTAAGTGAAGAAGAACAGGATATAGTGAGGAGGGGCCGGAACACCCGGAGCAACCCTCCTAAAAACGCAGATATGCAGGAGTATCGGATGAGCACTGGCTTTGAAGCCTTGATAGGCTATCTCTATCTGAAGGGTAACGAGGAACGTCTGTTATACCTGGTCAACCGGGCGCTGGAGGTTGAATAGACCATTTCAGTTATGGCACATTGACTGGTCTTCATATCTGACGGGGGATTGACATTCGTCCCCACCACCAAAAAAGGTACCGTCAATAGTTTTTCGCAAAATTGATTTGCCGCTTGGTAGCTGGCAATTAACCGGCAACTAAGTTGGCTCGTTCTTTTCGCATTTCTTCAAGATGTGTCATGCTCATATAGCGCTTGGTTCCCCAGGCTTTGCTGGCCACATGCCGCAACCTGGCACAGACTAACATCAAGGCAGAATTACCATCGGGGAATGTTCCTACTACCCGAGTTCGGCGGCGGATCTCCCGGTTCAGCCGTTCAATTACATTGTTGCTTCGCAGCTTTGGCCAGTGCGCATAGGGGAAGTCCATGTATGTTAGGGTTTCTAGAATACCATCCTCAATCTTTTTAGCAGCTTCCTTAAGCTTCATTTCCTTCAGCTTGGCGGCCACAGCGGCAGCTTTTTCTCTGGCTGCCTCCTTATTTTCCTGGGCATGAATGGCCTTAAGCATAGCCGCAACTTCTTTCATTTTGGTGCGCGGGGTTACCGAGAATACATTGCGGTAGAAATGAACCGTGCAGCGTTGATATTTGGAACCTGGATACACCTCATTGACCGCCTCCAGAAGGCCAAGACACTTATCGCCGATGAATAGCTGGGTGCCTTCCAGTCCACGCTGTTTGAGACTCTTGAGGAACTCCTGCCAGCTGGTCTTGTCCTCTTTCATGCCCTCCGCAGCCCCGATCACTTCCCGGTAGCCATCCTCGTTGACGGCCATGGCAATCAGTATGGCCACATTCTCATATTCTCCGCCCCAGTTGCGCTTGAGATAGATCCCGTCCACATATACATATGGATATTTGCCTTGCAGGGGCCGGTTGCGCCAGGTCTCGATATGTCCATAGACCTTCTTGTTCAGGTTGCTTACCGTACCTGCAGATACTTTGGTACCCCATAGTGCTTCGGTTATGTCTTCGACCCGCCGCACTGATACACCGGCTAAGTACATTTCAATCAGTGCTTCCTCTACCGAGCTTTCCCGACGCCGGTATCGCTCAATGATGGCGGTCTCAAATGCCACCCCTTTGAGTTTGGGCATCTTAAGCTTCACCTCGCCTGAGGTAGTGGTCAGGTTACGCTCATAATGACCAGAGCGATACCCCTGACGTTCCTCGGTTCTTTCATACCGGCCGGCATTTGTCAGCTCGGCCGCTTCCTTTTCCAGCAGTTCATTGAGGGTTTCTTCCACACTATTGCGTACTAGTTCCTTTAACTCCTGCTTTATGGCCCCTTCGTTTAGGTGTATAATCTTATTGGACATGGTTTCGTGGCTCCTTTCTTGGCAGATTTTGTGTTGCAACTCTATCTTACCAAGCGGCTACGCCCATGTCCTTTATTTTCTGGACGCTAATTCAATTTGCGAAATTTATTGTACCTTATCCCAAAAAACAACATATATAGAAAACATAAGGATATAACTTGCCCTAAGTGTGCCGCTGAGGCAAGCTTATGTTTCCAAAGAGGATTGGCAAACTTATGGTTCCTCTTTATGAAAGTTATTAATAGAAGTAAGCAGCCATAAGCCGTTAAATCCCAGTATTACCGGACTAATGTATCAGGAAGTGTAAAACACTCAGGTGTTTCATCCACTCCGTTCTTTTTCACAGAGCTTCTGCTACGTGAATGTTTCGGTGTGGCGGAGCCACCAAGACATGGCTCTCTTTTCCGGAACACTGGCTCATTTTGAACCAGAGTATTCACTTTGGAAAGGTATAAATATTTTTCATTTATCATTACTGTTAATAGAATATAGAATTTCTCTATTTATAATATCAATGTTTTGTTCGTACATTTTAGTTGCAGATTCAATTATTGATTTATAATTCTCCTCATTTGCAGTTATTCTTTTTGCTAATTGATTTTGTTTTTCTTTATCAATATCAGGTACCAATAATTCTTGTAATTTAGAGTGATTTAAAGCAGTTATTGTTGCCCCCCCTTGCATATCTTTTATCAGTTCTTTTCCAATTGAACTATCTAAGTAGAATTTAAGGAAGTAAGGGTCATATTCTTTTTTTGCTCTTATAAGTATGATATTACCAGAGATAATGCTAGGGGGCATATGTTCTTCATATATAGCTGTTTTAATCAGTGTTCCGCGGGCTGATATAATTATATCTTTAGGTTTTAGCCCGTATAAAGAAATCTTACTATCAGACAGCCCATTAATTCTTCCATTGAACTCTATCATCCCATTATTTATGTCACTTATTTTGATATAATAATGTGTTCCTGCTGTATTTGCCAATTTGTACATCTCATCTTTTGGTATTTGCAACCCTCTTTTTATATCAGCGACATCTTTTAATCTCTTTGTCGTACCTTGTTCTAGAAGTAACTCTTTATTATTTACATATAGTGAGGCATCTAATTCAAAGCTGTTTTCTTCAAGCATTGAAACATCAACAATTCTACTATAATTGTTGATTTCACTCCAATTATGATACACATTTAATATTTTATCTTTATGTTCACTTGATAAATCGTTTTTTCCTCTCTCTTTTTGATAATACTCCTTACTTGCATCAATGAATAATACTTTATGTTCTTTTGTTAATTTCTTATTTTTATTTATGATTAGAATTTCAATAGGCATTGTTTTCGAACCATATAAATTACTGGGCAAAGAAATAACTGCTTCAATTAAGTCATTCATTAGAATATTTTTTCTTATGGACATCTCATTATTGCGAGTTAATGTTCCCTTACTTACAATAAATGCTGCTTTACCCTTATCCCCCAATGCAGCAATACCTCTTTGAATAAATAACCAATCTGCAAACATTTTATTAGGATAACCATATTTAAAATCATTATTATATCCAATTTCGTTAGAGTTCCAATTAAGGCCAAGCGGTAAGTTAGACAATATAACATCAAATGTAGTTATTCTATCTCTTTCACTCAAAATTGCCTCTTTCAAACTATCCTTTATTATTACGTTAGGTTTTTTTATTCCGTGCAATAATAGATTGAGTTTACCAATAAGAGCTATTTTATGGTTTATTTCCTGTCCAAATAATTCAATTTTATCAATATCTAGATCATTATCATTGCATTCATTAACAACTTCAGCCAAAATACCACATGTTCCAGCTGTTATATCTGCTAAACGCATATATTCATACATTTCAAATAACTTTGCTAATATCTCTTTTACTGGTTTTGGAGTAATAAATGAGTATAAACTTGAATAGTCACTTAATTTTTGCATAAACAGCTCCATAAAAGGACCTGTTATATCGTTTTCTGTACGCCTATTATCAAATTGCATTTCACTGTAAGTTGTAATTATACTCCTTAGGTATTCCGGTTTAATATAGTCTATGTATGCAAAACATAGAGACGTAAATATCCCATTTAAAATAGGGTTATTAGCTTCAAGCTCCTCCGCGAACTTATATAGTATTTTGCTACAACTTTCATTACTAAACAAATTCCGTTCGTTGAAACTATTTGTAAATAGTTGTTCAACTTGCGCTGAAACATTCCAGTTATATCTTTCCTTTGAATCACATATCCATTTTATCAATAATACACCCACAGGTAGAAAATACACTTCCTCCTGTGGGGCTGTTTTTGCCAATAAACTGTACAATTCACTTGTGTAGTTAAACAGCTTGTTAATAGGATAATGATTTTTAATATTCATACGCCCTCCTGATGTATACTTCGAATACTGCGAAAATAATACGTTAAAAAACTATTTTATATCTTCATCCTCATGAAACGATATACATACCACTTCATCCGGTGGATAATACCTGATTTTTATATAGATAATTTCATCAGTAAGATATTCAGATTTAAATTTATACACATACCCAGGGTACCCATCTCGGTCTTCTTGCGGTCCTACTGGCTTGTCTTTATCACTTATTCTCAGTATAGCTTCCCTTACATGTTCAAGGTTTAAGCCTTTGTCTCTGAGAAAATTATTGTTTTTTTCCCTGTCAGCCAAAACATAGTCTCTTTGGGCAACCTTCTTCTTTACTTGCTTTAAAAAACTATTGAGAAACTGATTTTTAATAAATATCACCCCTTCCTAACACAAACCACGATACCCGGAGTACGTAATCGAAAATGTGTAAATAAATATGCAGGACGACGCCTACATATTTATGATATTACAACAATATTGTTTTCACGTCAACCAAACAACAGTGTTATTTGAAACTCATTTTCATTTTTTCAGCATAATCATAAGAAATTATGCAATTCATTTCATTTTCGATCCAACCATCTTCTTTATGAGATTTATCCGATATTTCGCTACCACTCATATTCTTGAACTTCTGAATTACAGCATATATAACTTCCATCTCATCTTGAGAATAAATCGACATATCATAATTTTTCTTACTTATTATCTTAGCTTTGGTCGAATTATTATAAATATCCTCAGTTTCTTCTATATAAAACTTTTCATCAAGTAAATTAATTATCTCTTCATAACCCTTCTTTTCTATTACAGGGCCAAACTTCTGTTTTATATATCTCAAACCTGTTAAGGATCTTACATTTTCTTTAAAGTTTTCAAAATCCATAAACCACAAATATTTGTTTAAGCTTGTTTTGTATAAATTGTCTGTTTTATCTGCAATATAGCTAATTAAGTTTTCAATTCTCTCAATTTCAAATTTCCTGAAGCCGTTTAAAATATCCTCATTGTGACTTAATTCAACTTCAAGTAACGATTTAACTATATTTTTCCGCGAGCTTTGAAAATACTTTGTTATATTATTGTTAGTTTTATCGTTAATCCTACCAAGCTCATAAGCTTCCAAAACCTTTTGCTTTAATATTTCTTCATTTGATATTATATTTTTTAAAATATCACTATGACTCTTACTTGGTAATGCACCTCTTTCATACCTGTTTATGGTCATTTTTCCCCATCCCAGCAACGATACAAGCTCCCTCTGTGATATATTATATTTTTCCCGGAACTCAATAATCTCCTGTGATGATATTATACCCGTCATCTCTCCATATTTTTTATATAGTCTTTTAAAATTATCGTCTTCAATGGCCGGCACAAAAATATCTTCACCACATACATCGCAAACAGCAATATTTTCCTCAACGTTTACCAACTGTCCTTTGTATTCCTGTATAATATTCTTTCGATTAGAATAATCCACCTTTTTATTACAATTCATACAAAAGGCATTTTTCATTTTTATCTCTCCTTATGCTCTTAAAAGCTACCTTAATTGAGATCAAATTTGAATAGACCCAAACCTCAAAAAACTTGATAATGTATTTTCTATATTAATATAATATCATAAATTTAACGGAATGCCACTATTTGATGGCACTATTTTTAGTGTTGACCCTTTTTATTTTATATATACAGATATCTACAAGATAAAGGAGCGAATATGCTTTGATACTTTATTTCTGGATTGATCATTAAGCCTAAGTTCTTTTATATTGTCATTGAAACATATGTTTGCCATAGAATGGTTGCATGGCGAGAAAGATAATCGTAAAAAGAAATGAAATCGGCCATATTGAATTAGAGTATTTATTCGATATAAGACCCGCACGGTCTTTTTGGTTATCTAGTTTACTTTTGTTGTATTAATAAAAGGCCGATTAAGCACAATACAACACCGGTTATATTTTGCAGGCTTAAATGTTCTCGATAGAAAAACAGCCCAATTAGTACTAAAAGAGCGGATACTATCACATTGGAAATCCCGGCTGCCAGACTGATTTGCCAGCCTGCCCGGTAGGCCAAAAGAAATCCTGCTTCCAAACCAATAATCGCAAAGCCCAGGGCAATACTTGACCAATTTATTTCTTTGAATGCAGCTAGGACTCCGGTTTGTCCAGGAATGAAGGGGAAGACCAATATACAGGCGAAAGCCGCTGTTAAATAGGTAACAATTAAAGAAGCGATGGGATTAACATTTCCAGGTATAGCTTTCTGAAAAACGTGGTACAAGATATTAGCTAGAATAGTAAGACCGATTCCGAAATAATAATTCATAGGTTAGCCTCCAACATAGGATTGGTGTATATCGTTACTATCGATTACTTTTAGGCAAAGGCAAGTATTAAGCTTGTACCCTATGTTAGCGGACTCGCTTCTACCAAAATATAGAGAGAATCTCCCATGGGCTTTTCATAAACCACCCAGGTATCACTCAAGAAGTCGTGCGCGCAACGTTTTTCGGCATTGAACCAACATACCATATAGCCCAGGTTAAGGCCCATGATCTGGGATAGGCTTCGGGCTACCAACTCACGAAAAATAACTGTAATCCAGCTTAAGGGTTCTCCGCTGCGTTGGACTACCTTAATACCGACAATCATTTTGCCCAGAGTCTGCTGGAAATAACGGGTCATAAGTATGAAATAAGCAGCACCGGTAAGGCCTAAGAATAACATATTGGTATGCAAAACTTGATATAGGAATGACGGCTGGGTTGCAACGGGCAATAAGGTATCCCATATGATTGCATTAAGGCCAGTTATGACTAGCAGGTCTATTAAAAAAGCCAATAGACGTATCCAGAAACCGGCCGCCCGGTATCTGCTTGGCTTGGTTTCGTCAGGTGGGACAGCAGGTGTTTCCTGCCCATTGGTCGGGATATTCTCAATATATCCGGTCATGAAATAATCCTCCTTAGTTAGCTATATACATAATTTGGGGCGATAGTGCCTGGTCTGCTTGCTGCTTCAATCCCAGCAGGTCAAAAGCCGGTGATTTCATGGAACTAAACCAGCTCAGGAGATCAGGACCCGGATTCTCAAATATCAAGACCTGGGGATCAGTGATATTAGCCAGTTCGGCGGTGCCATTGATAGCCTGATCCAGGTTACCCAGTTCGTCAACCAAGCCTAGATTTTTGGCCTGGGTTCCTGAATAAACTCGCCCGTCTGCCAACTGCAAGACCTGGTTCCGATCCATGTTCCTGCCCTTAGCGACTATATCTACAAAATAACCATAGCTTTCGTTTACCAGGCCTTGGGCAATAGCTTTTTCCTGGTCAGTTAATGGCCGCATAGGGTTCAAAAGGTCCTTTTGGGCACCGCTTTTAAAGGTTACATCCTTAACGCCTATTTTGTCAGCCAGCTCCTGGTAGTTATAGGTCCGGATGATAACCCCAATAGAGCCGGTAAGGGTGTTGCGGTTGGCGTATATCTTATCGGCAGCCATGGACACATAGTATCCGCCGGAAGCAGCTTCCTGGCTCATATATACTACCAAAGGTTTTTTGTATTTGGTTTTCAACTCTATAATCCGGTTATAAATTTCATCGCTTTCGTAAACACCGCCGCCAGGTGAATTAACCTGCATGATTACCCCTTTTATATCTTCGCGGGAAAAAGCAGCTTCTAGCTGTTTGAGAAATACCTGATGATTATAACCGCTGCTGACAGTGGGACTATTAGCAGGTGTTTCAGATATCTCTCCTTCGAGCTTGATTAAGGCTAAGATTTTGCCTTTTCCCTCTCGGTAGGTTTGGGTGGTCCACGACGGTTTGTTTTCTATACGATTTAAATAAGCTAGATAATTAGAGGTGCCAGTGGATTCAATCTGTTTAACTTTTGTGGAACTGACTGTCCATACCACCAACAAAACTGTAAATATGGCCAGTGCCCACCATCGTTTCTTGTTCATAGCAACTACTCCTTATTTATATAATTTATACTATAACTCCGGTCCTGTCCTATTTCATTGCATTAAAGAACTTGCGTAGTTCCTCCTTCTTATCATCATTCAAATAATGCCATCTTATCCCCTGGATAGCTCCCTCTAATGCGCAAAGAGTATTGAAACAAGCATCATTTTCAATGAGTTTTATTTTCATAAAGGCGGCTTTGCTGCCCACATTTTTCAGCTGTTCTACATCTTCTATTCCAGATTCAATCAAACGCTTTTCAAGTACTGATCCAATATTAGGCATTTTACTTAGCTTCATCAGATTTCACGCCTTCTAATTCCACTATGATGTTGTTGCAATTAGCACGCAGGCGGTTTAAAAAATTGAACAATTGTGCTTGCTCCTCTTGGGAAAAACCCTTGAGAATACCCTGTTCTGTTGCTTCGACGATAGGCCACAGCTGTCCCAATAATTGCTCCCCTAAGCTGGTCAACTGAATTGTTTCGTGGCTTTTTACAGAATAGCATATATATCCCTGCTCTAAGAGAGGGGTAATCAATTCCTGAAATTCGTCACCAAAATGAGCCGTGTCCTTCCAGGCCTGCCCTACGGTCATAAGCTCGTCACATTTTAGGACCATCATTAATATGATTTGGGTACTGTTGAAAGAGGTTAATCGGCTAAGCTCCTTATCGAGAGCCATTTGAATGCATTTACCTGTAACATTAATTTCTCGGCCCAGCGTTTTGCGAATATGATTAACCAACATTGAGATTACCACCTTTAGTTTTAACTCATATATACTGATTCCTGCGGATACGCCTGCATTTAAGGATTCCACCCCTCGGTTCATGGGAATCCTAATCGTGATATCAGCCTGGGACATAAGCTCATCAGAGATTCCTTCAGTTTCGTTGCCGATAACCAGCGCAACTGGCTTATTCTGGAGTTTAACCAGGGACTGCAGCTCTGGTGCATGAGGGCTGGTAGCCACGATTTGATATCCGCGGTGCTTCAAATTTTTGGCCGCCTCAAAACCAGATGAAAACTTTCGGTGATTTACCCTAAATACGGTTCCGCGTGAGGCATCAATAGCCTTTTTATAGAACAGATCCAAATCATAACTGGTGGATAAGACCTCGTTAATACCAAAAGCAGAACAGGTTCGGATAATGGTGCCGATATTTCCATGATCTTTCAGTCCATCCAATACGAGAACGAAATCGCCGACTTCGTTTGATGGAGGGGGTGAATTGATGACACCCACTCCAAGGAAAGGGATAAGGTAGTTTGTGTCTGAAATCTTTTTCAATATACCCTCTGATGCTGCGATACACTCAACACCCTTTTCATGGATGTGATTCAGGAAAGATTGATCAGGGCATTTGATATGATAGAAAACTCTATCTACTTGTATATGATTGTCAAAAGCCCAGCCAATTACCTGCTGACCTTCCAGTAAACACCGTTCATGTTTTCGCCTGCCAACAGAAGTCGATAGTTCCCGTGCCTGTACCACACGTGCATCCTTTATTGATGTTACCTGTTCGAGTTGCACTAAGCTGCTACCTCCAATGAATCCTTTAAGTAAGACAAAATTTTTGTTCTTCTATATGTTTCGTAGTACTTTCCATCCGTCTATATTGGTATATTTCTTAGACATCATACTTGCACATATTGTAACCTTTTACCAATACTTAATTCTATTCTATAACATATATACAAGCTTGGGTGGAAAAAACGAAGCCTAACCTAACTAATCAGCTGTGGCTGGAATTGTGGGAGAGGAACCGTTAGTCGTATTTGAGACCACAGTTTCTGCGGGTTTTTTCAAAAATACTCCGAGGATTAAGGCCAGTACGCACAATCCTGTGGCGACAATAAAACAATCCGAAATGGCATTGATCATTGACTGCTTGGCAATGTATTGAGCTATAATCCCAACGCCCAGAACTTGTCCAGTCTGAGCACCCAGGCCATTATTGACGGCGATTTGCGTTAAATAGGAATTAATAGCGGAGAGGTCGGGACTATTCACATTTACCGACTGGGCCATAATAGCATAGTGGAATGACTGGCGGTTTTGCATGAAAGCTGTAAACATAGCTATGCCAAATGATACGGCTACCTGGCGAGACACATTGCCCAGAGATGAAGCCAAACCTACAGATGCTACGGGAACTGCATTCATTCCGGTAGTTGTTACCGGCATCATGGCCAGGCCCATACCTACGGCTCTAAATGCTAACCAGGCCGAAATAACCCAAAACGGAGTTAGCCCGTTGATGCCATGCATCATATAGGTGGTCCAGGTCGCCAGAGCGATACCTCCAATAATTAGACTCCTCCCGCCACTTTTATCAAATATTCTGCCGCTGATAGGCATCATCAGTCCCATAACCAGTGCTCCCGGAAAAAGTATTAACCCAGTTTGCATGGCGGTTTGGCCCAGGACATTCTGCAATAGAATCGGAAGAAAAAAAGTAGCGCCAAAAATACCAATGAACAGTATGGAACCTACCAGGGTAGAGAGTGCGAAGGTAAAGTTTTTAAACAACCTGAAATCCAATACCGGTGAGGGGTGACGCAATTCATGCCAGACTAAGACGCTCATAGCACTAATCCCAACCAGCAAGAGAATAACAATTTCCGGTGATCCCCAACCCATTTTATTACCCTCACTCATGGCGTATAGCAGGCAAAACAAGCCGATGGCAGACAGCAGTATCCCCATTTTATCAAAGTTAGTAACCGTTTTTAAAGGAGTCTCTTTCAGCAATACCGTAGCCAGCCCTATAGCCAGAAGAGCTACAGGTATATTCGCGTAAAAAACCATGCGCCAGTTAGTTACTTCGATAATGTACCCGCCTAGGGTTGGTCCGATGGTCGGTGCGGCCATAGCAGCGATTCCCCATACTCCAAGAACCAGTCCAATTTTGGATCGTGGCGCGGTCATATATATTAAGGCCATACCAATTGGCTGCATAAGTCCCCCTCCCAGAGCCTGTAAAATGCGTCCGGCAATGAGAGGGCCAAGGCTCCAGGATATTCCACAAAACAAGGAACCCAGAACAAATAAACCCAGAGCCATCATATATACTTTTTTATATCCGAAAACATCGCCCAGGTATCCTGCGGTAGCCATTACGATCCCGGTAGTTAGCATATAGCTCGTAATTACCCATTGGATAGCATCAACCGAGACACCGAAGACCGACATCATTTTGGGCAGGGCGACATTGATGATGCTGCCGTTGAGGCCTGACATAAATGTTCCGGTTATAACTACTAATATGGCTGACCACTCGATACGTTCCTCTAATTCCAGTGAATTCATGGAAATCCTCCAAGACATTAGTTTGCTCATGATGGTGACTGTTGAGAAATGACTGGCAAGCGCAGACTTCTCTAAACTGCTTATTTAGGATGAGTATTGGACTTAATAACTGTATCCAATTCCTCTAAGGCGGAAATGATTCTCATGGCTTTTTCCGGCTCTATATCATCGGCAATATCAGCCAGGAGACCTGCCCTTATACGCTGAACTTCTTTTCTTTCTAAAAAATCCGGAGAAATAGATAGCCTGACCGTCCGCCGGTTTTCATGGGGGATCTCTCTTACGACAATTCCCTGGTTTACTAGCTGGTCAACGATTCGTGAAACTGAACTTTTTGGCAAATCAAGTCGTTTACTCAGGTCGGTCAACGATGAGTTCTCATGGCGAAAAAGGTCAAGCAGTACTATGACCTGCGAGAATGTTATTCCAATGGCCTGAGTATGAGTCTGAAAATTTAGTTTGATATTTCCTTGAATTGATCTTAAAAGGGCCATAATCTGGCGGGCATAATCTAGTGAATTCTGCATAAGATACTCTCCTTGTTTTATATTTGCTTATGGATACTCATTTCGCCAATAATCATGGTCCTGGGGAAAATAAGTTGCTGACAGAACTGTTCCAACTGGAACTATATTATTATAGACTTCCCTGCTTGTCAATAAATTAGAATGTCTTGGGATATAGCACCAATATATTCTAATTATTGGGGCAAGGATATCGAAATGCTGGTTGCAGAAAAGGTCGAATAATTCGAGAATAATTCCAACATTACCGACAAAGAATAGCAATATTCCCAAAGGGAATTTATTGGAAAGTGTCAAATGATAAAGCAAGCTGTTTTTTGAGGAGTGACCAAGATGGATTTTGTAAACAGAAATATAGAAGACCTTTTATTAGAAGTTAAAGTTTTAGGCCAGAGCTTGGCTCAATTAAAAGCAAATCAACTGGGATATCAACGCAGCAAAGAAGCCTGGCTGAAAGACGATGAATGGTATCAAGCCACTTCTGAGAAGCAGCCTGAGCAATTCTGCAGCTTTTCATCGGAACTTAAATTCACCTTTGTGAATGAAGCCTATAGTGGTCTTTTTGGCAAGAAGCCAGAAGAGTTAGTTGGCAAGAGTGTATTGGCGTTAGTTCCAGAGGAATATCATAATGACGTAAGAAAATTGCTATCTTCCTTAACTCAAGGGAATCAGGTTATAAATGTTGAATATCCGTGGATTAGTCCTGAAGGAAAAGCTTATTGGCAGCAATGGATTGCTTGGGTTATATATGATGGAAATGGGTGTTTAATTGAATACCAAGCCACAGGACGTGATATTACTGAACACAAAGAGGCCGAGGAACAGATTCGCTATCGACTCAAGTTGGAAGAAGCTGCAGCTAGGGCTTCGAGGATTCTAATTAACACCGGTGAAGCCAACATCGGAGATATTCTAGCTATTTTGGGAGAGGCCGTTTCTGCCAACCGTACTTACATACTTTGGTTCAGGGAAGATGGTGTGACTTGTGACAATACCTATGAGTGGTGTGACCCGGAAACAGAACCGCAGATAAACAATCTACAAGGTTTGGATGGCAATACATTTCCTTGGTCGAGGGACTTACTGCTGAAAGGCGAAAATGTAATTGTTACGGATATAAATACGCTCCCTCCGGAAGCGATTGCAGAAAAAGAAGGATTTCAAGCTCAGGGTATATATTCACTGCTTATGGTTCCAATTAATTATGCTAATGGGGGAATTCATGGGTATATGGGCTTTGATGACACTAAGAGATGTCGGCAATGGAGAAGCGAGGACGTTAGATGCCTCAGTATGGTTGCAGAAATGCTGGGAGCATACTGGGAACGCAAAGAAGCTGAAAAGACTCTGCGGGAAAGTGAAGCTAAATTTCGCAACTTGGCCGATACTGCTCCTGCTCTGATTTATATATGGTCACCATCAAATGCTGAGGGACCGCTTCTGTACATGAATTCTGCGTATCAATTAATGATCGGTTACAGTAAAGAACGCGCCTTAGAAATGAGTTGGTGTGATTTCATTCATCCCGACTCCCAAGACTTGATGAAAGAACGAAGTCTGACCCGTCTCCAGGGTGATATTGCTCCCAGACGTTACGAAGCCAAGTATTTAAACGCAAACGGGGAGGGTCGCTGGGGAGATTTTTCAGCCAGCTTTATTGAATGGGAAGGCAAACCGGCCGTAATGGGAATAATATATGACATTAGCGAGCGTAAACAGATGGAAGAGGAATTACGGCAAGCACGTGATGAATTAGAGATCAGGGTTAAAGAACGTACCGCTGAACTGACTATACTGAACGAACGATTGCAGCAAGAAATTGCAGAACACAAACAGGCAGAAAAAGAACTATTGCTAAGTGAGGCACGTTACCGGGCTATTGTTGAGGATCAAACTGAGTTGGTTATACGCATTTCACCTGACATGAAACTTACTTTCGTAAATGAAGCCTACTGCCGCTTCTTTGGGAAAAAACATGAAGATCTCATTGGTAATAGTATTATGCCGTTAGTTTATGAAGAAGATCGGCAGGGCATTATGGATAAAGTCAAATCGATAAGTCCAGAATGCAAATATCCAGATCATATATTGCGAGTCATCAGAGGTGATGGCCAGATCGGCTGGCAGGAGTGGTCGGCTCATGTCATATATGAAAACTGCCAGTTGATTGAATGTCAGGCAGTGGGGCGTGATATTACTGAACGTAAAAAAGCAGAAGAAGCGCTAAAACAAAGCGAGGCCAATTTTAAAAAGCTAGCCGATACTTCCCCCGCCTTGATCTTTGTTTTCAATGAAGATCGTCTGCTGTATATGAATTCTACAGCTAAATTCGTTACCGCTTGTAGTGATGAGGATATGATAAATATAAATCCCTGGGACTTAGTTCATCCTGACTCCAGGGACCTTCTCCGCCAGGCTGGTATAGCCCGGAGAAAAGGTGAAATGGTACCACCTTATGAAGCCAGGCTGATAAGCAAGAATGGATCTGAAATCTGGGGATACCTATCGGCTGATATCATTGACTATGAAGGACAGGAAGCTATTCTGGGAGTAATTATTGATATAAGCGAACGCAAAAAAATGGAAGAGGATCTCCTGCAAGCTACCAAACTAGAATCGCTGGGTATTTTGGCTGGAGGCATTGCCCATGATTTCAATAATATCCTTACCGTAATCAGTGGCAACATTTCCCTGGCTAAAATGATTATAGATGCAGAAAACGATATATCAGAGCTTTTAAGCGAAGTGGAAAAGGCTGCCTTCCAAGCCCGGGATCTGACTCAACAATTACTTACCTTCTCCAAAGGCGGAGCCCCTATTAAAGAAACTGCTTCTATCCAGGAGTTGTTGATGGATTCAGCGAGTTTTGTTCTCAGGGGTTCCAATGTAAACTGCAAATTTGCTATCCCAGATGATCTCTGGGCGGTTAATATTGATAAAGGGCAGATTAGCCAGGTTGTAAATAATCTTATAATTAATGCTGACCAGGCTATGCCTGAAGGTGGATCGATAGAATTATCGGCAGAAAATTTTGTGGCTCCAATTGCTCATTCTCTGCCAATTGGCAATTATATTAGGATATCCATTAAAGATCAGGGCATTGGAATACTGGAAAAACACCTGACTAAAGTCTTTGATCCGTATTTTACCACCAAACAAAAGGGTCATGGACTCGGATTGGCTACCTGTTATTCTATAATCAGAAAACATGCTGGAGATATTAAAATTAGTTCCGAATATGGAGTTGGGACCACCATTAATGTTTATCTGCCGGCTTGTTCGGAAGAAGTTGTAGTAAAAAAAGCTCCGCCCTCAAGAGCCTTATTAGGACAGGGTAAGATTCTTATAATGGATGATGAGGCGATAGTTAGAGAGACACTAGGCAGGATGCTCAAACATTTGGGATATAATACTGTTTTTGCCTCGGATGGACAGGAGGCAATTGCCTTGTATCGAATAGCTAAAGAATTAGGTGAGCCTTATGATGTGGTGATTATGGATTTAACCATTGCCGGAGGTATGGGTGGCAAAGAAGCGGTTCAAAAACTGCTGCGCATTGATTCTCAGGCCAAAGTACTGGTTTCCAGTGGCTATTCCAATGATCCGGTAATGGCTGATTTTAAACTATACGGCTTTTGTGGAATTATCCCCAAACCCTATGAAATCGCAGGGGTTAATCAGGTATTATATGAAACAATTACCAATGACCAAAGAGATTTATCATTAGCCCAATAAGGGTAGTTGAAGTATGCTTGTTAACGATTAATAGCTTAGGGTCTGACCAAAGATCTTGATTTCTTCATATGTAATCCTCCATCTACTTATCTTCAAGATTATTCTGCAAAATTGTCCATCCTAGTTAAATGTTCATATCAGTTTATGGGATTATTAATAGAAAAATTCAGACAATTATCTGCGAATTTGTCACGAGATTCTTTGGCTATTTTAATACTTGCATCAGTAATAGACACCGTTCCTTCTATAATAATCAATTGCTCAAGAGTGCACAGAAAATGGATAGATGGCTCTGGGGCACTTGTATGCTGATAGCAGAAAAGGTCGAATAATTCTGGAAAAATTACAGTATCACCGACAAAGAATAGCAATATTCCCAAAGGGAATATATTGAAAGGTGTCTAATGTTAGGTGAATGTACTTTTTGAGGAGTGACAAAGATGGAATTTGTAAACATAACTACGGAAGGACATGATATCACCAAACGCCAAGAGGCCGAGGAAGAGATTCGTTATCGACTCAAGTTGGAAGAAGCTGTAGCCCGGGCTTCGCGGATTTTAATTGACCCCGGTGAGGCTGACATTGGAGATATTCTCAGGATTTTGGGTGAGGCCGTTTCTACCAACCGCACTTACATATTTTGGTTCCGAGAAGATGGTGTGACTTGTGATAATACCTATGAGTGGTGCGACCCGGAAACGGAACCGCTGATAAATAATCTGCAAGCTTGTGATGCCTATTCATATGCTTGGTCGATGGAAAAACTTGTGAAAGGCGAAAATGTAATTATTACGGACATAAATGCTCTTCCCCCGGAAGCAATTGCTGAAAAAGAAGGATTTCAAGCCCAGGGTATATATTCATTGCTTATTGTTCCAATCAAATCTACAAATGGAGAGCTACGTGGGTATATGGGCTTTGATGATACCAAGAAGTGTCGGCAATGGAGAAGTGAGGATATTCGATGCCTCAGTATGGTTGCAGAAATGCTGGGAGCATACTGGAAACGCAAAGAAGTTGAGAAGGCACTGAGGGAAAGTGAAGCGAAGTTTCGCGCCCTGGCCGATACTGTTCCTGCTCTTATCTATGTACAGTCTCAGTCTGTTGAAGATGGCCCGCTAATCTATTTAAATTCTGGGTATAAATCAATCATCGGTTATAGTAGCGAAGAGGCCTTGAATATGAGCTGGCGGGATTTTGTACACCCTGATTACCAGGAATTAGCTCAACAAGGATTTCAAGCACGACGGCAGAATGATTGTCATACGGTCCGTTATGAGGCCAAGTTTTTAACTAAAAAAGAAGAACGCTGGGGAGATTTATCAGCCAGCTCAATTGAATGGGAGGGTAAACCAGCCATAATAGGAATAATATATGACATTACCGAGCGTAAACAGATGGAAGAGGAACTGCGGCAGGCGCGGGATGAATTAGAGATAAGAGTTAAAGAACGTACCGCAGAACTGACTAAACTGAACGAACGATTGCAGCAGGAAATCGTAGCCCACAAAGAGGTGGAACATGAGTTAATGATAAACGAGGCCCGTTATCGGGCCATTGTTGAGGATCAAACCGAGCTGGTCATACGCGCGCTGCCGGATACTACCCTTACCTTTGTAAATGAAGCTCTATGCCGTTTTTTTGGTAAGCAACCAGAATATTTCATTGGCAATAGTCTATTGGCTAGCATTGTCAAAGAAGATCAAGCAGTGGTTTTGGAGAAGTTAAGATCACTGACTCCAGAAAATCCGGATACAGCTCATACCGTGCGAGTTGTCCAGAAAGGTGGCAGGATTAGCTGGCATGAGTGGACATCCCGGGCGATATTTGAAAATCAGGATATCGTTGAATACCAGGCAGTAGGGCGTGATGTGACGGAACGTAAGAAAGCCGAAGAAGCGTTAAAACAAAGCGAAACCAACTTTAGAAAGCTGGCCGAGACCTCTCCTGCCTTGATTTATGTTTTTAAGGAAGATCAGTTACTATATGCTAATTCTAGATCGAAACTAACAATGGGTTATATTGACGATGAAATTCCCCGATTGGATGCTTGGGAGCTGATTCATCCTGATTACAGTGGAATTGTCCAAAATGCTTTTATAGACCGGAGAAAAGGTAAACTGGTAGCACCATATGAAGTAAAACTGATAGGAAAGCAGGGACAGCAAATCTGGGGATACCTATCTGCTGATATCATTGAATATGAAGGACAGGAAGCTCTTTTAGGAGTAGTTATTGATATAAGTGAACGTAAAAAAATGGAAGAGGAACTCCTGCAAGCTACCAAACTGGAATCACTGGGTATTTTGGCCGGAGGTATAGCCCATGATTTCAATAATATCCTTACCGTAATCAGCGGCAATATTTCATTGGCTAGGATGATTATGGATGCAGAAAACGAAATATCTGAGCTTTTAAACGAAGTCGAAAAGGCAGCCTTCCAGGCCCGGGATCTAACTCAACAATTACTCACCTTTTCCAAAGGCGGAGCCCCTATCAAAGAATCAGCTTCTATCCAGGATTTATTGATAGATTCAGCGAGTTTTGTTCTCAGGGGATCCAATGTAAGCTGCAAATTTGCTATCCAGGATGATCTCTGGATGGTTAATGTTGATAAAGGGCAGATTAGCCAGGTTGTTAATAATCTAATAATTAATGCTGACCAGGCTATGCCTGAAGGTGGATCAATACAATTAGCTGCGGAAAATTTTTTAACTCCGGCAGCTGGACTTTCTCTGCCAGCAGGTAAATATGTTAAGATATCAATTAAAGATCAGGGCATAGGAATACCGGAAAAACACCTGACCAAAGTTTTTGACCCATACTTCACTACTAAACAAAAGGGACATGGACTGGGATTGGCTACCTGCTATTCCATAATAAAAAAACACGCTGGAGATATTAAAATTCAATCCGAATTCGGAGTAGGGAGCACCATTACTATTTACCTGCCTGCCTGTCCGGAAGTGGCTGTAGTTAAAAAGGATTTGCCACCCAGAGCATTATTTGGACAGGGAAAGATTCTTATAATGGATGATGAGGCAGTGGTTAGAGAGACATTGGGTAGGATGCTCAAGCATTTAGGCTATAATACCGTTTTTGCTTCCGATGGTCATGAAGCAATTGAATTATATCTAATAGCTCAAGAAATTGGTGAGCCTTATGATGCGGTGATTATGGATTTAACCATTGCTGGAGGGATGGGCGGAAAAGAAGCGGTTAAGAGACTGCTGTGCATTGATTCCCAGGCCAAAGTATTGGTTTCCAGTGGTTATTCCAATGATCCGGTAATGGCTGATTTTAAACAATACGGCTTTTGTGGAATTATCCCCAAACCTTATGAAATCGCAGGGGTTAACCAAGTATTATATGAAGTCCTTGCCAATGATCAGAGAGACTTATCACCGGTTCTTAGGGCTTTATAACTTGGGAGTCAGACCCTAAGTTTTTCATATTGGAAGATTAAGTCAAGAAAAAGGATATAGAAAGCAAGATGAAGAATTAAATGCTTATCTCGTAAAAATCAAGCAACTATTATGATAGATAAGTGAGGTACGTAATTATTATGAGTAAAGCTGATGCAGTTTTTATTGCCATGTGTAAGGATATTCTTGAAAACGGAATTTCTTCTAGAGGAGAGAGCGTAAGGGCCAAATGGGAGGATGGTGCTCCAGCTCATACTATTAAGAAGTTTGGGGTTATTAATAGATATGATCTTGCCGAAGAGTATCCCATCCTGACCTTAAGGCCAACCAACTTAAAGGCAGCCATTGATGAACTGCTGTGGATATGGCAGAAAAAATCCAACAATATTAATGAGCTTAATAGTCATATTTGGGATAGTTGGGCGAATGCAGATGGTTCGATTGGAAAAGCATACGGCTATCAGTTAAGTATTAAGCATAAGTATCCGGAGGGAGAATTTGATCAGGTTGATCGGGCCTTATATGATTTGCAGCATAATCCATATAGCAGAAGGATTATGGTCAATATGTATAATCACGATGATTTAAATGAAATGAACTTATATCCTTGCGCCTATAGTATGACCTTTAACGTCACCGGCAGAAAGCTTAATGCGATACTAAATCAGCGGTCCCAAGACATTCTGGTCGCAAATAATTGGAACGTATGTCAGTATGCAATTTTAGTACATATGCTATCCCAAGCAAGTAATCTTGAAGCAGGAGAATTGATTCATGTTATTGCCGACGCCCATATATACGATAGGCACATACCTTTAATTGCTGATCTCATTCAAAGGACTTCATACCCAGCGCCTAAATTGCTGATTAACCCAGCTAAAAAAGACTTTTATGATTTTAAAGTCGAGGACTTCTCATTAGAGGGCTATCAAAGTGGAGCACAAATAATAAATATTCCTGTGGCCATTTAAGGGGGTGCGATAACATGAAAGCTATTGTGGCGGTCGATCAAAATTGGGGAATAGGATATAAGGACAAATTGCTGGAGAGAATTCCTGAAGACATGAAGTTTTTCAAGCAGACAACCGTGGGCAAAATCGTAGTAATGGGTAGGGCGACATTTGAATCATTGCCGGGAAGAGAGCCCTTAAAAGATAGGATTAATATTGTTCTTTGCGAAGATAAGCAATTCAGCGATCAAAAAATTACGGTTTGTAGTTCTTTAAATGAGCTCTTCATCGAGATAAACAAATACCCCACCGATGACGTGTTCGTAATAGGGGGAGAAATAGTATACGCAGAATTGCTGCCATATTGTTCCGAAGCTTATATAACTAAGATTGAAAACATCTATAAAGCGGATAAATATTTTGTTAATTTAGATGAAGATGAAAGATGGGAACTAATATCTACAGGCGAATCGAAAAGCTTTAATGATATTCATTACAGCTTAAAAATATTTAAAAATAATGGAGTATCGAAATAGTTTTATGTTTTGATCCACCTGCAAAGTTAGTCCGCAAAATTCTCCTTTTAATTGGATTTAAACAGGGTTAAACATTAGCTATATCATAAGTATCGCGGGCGATAACTAGTTCCTCGTTGGTAGGAATAACGAAGATGCGCACTTTGGAATCATCAGCAGCCACGTCAACTTCCCTGCCCCGAACCTTGTTCTTATCTTTGTCAATTTTTATACCCAAGTAATCCATGTCTTCGCAGATCATCTCACGAATATTGACGGCATTTTCGCCCAGGCCGGCGGTGAAAACTATGCAGTCACAGCCGTTGAGCTTTGCCACGTAGGTTCCGATGTAGGCTTTTATCCGGTTGACGTAGACCTGCAGCGTGAGTTGAGCGCGCGAGGTACCGACTTCAGCCGCTTCGCTGATGTCACGGAAGTCGTTGCTCACTCCCGACAACCCCAGAGCGCCCGTCTTATTATTTAAATAGCTGTTGATCTCAGTGTATCCCAGGTTCAACTTTTCCATTAGGAAGATTACAATGTAGGGATCGATATTACCGCAACGGGTTCCCATCACTAGGCCCTCCAATGGAGTATATCCCATAGAGGTATCGACAACGCTTCCCCCGTTTACCGCCGCTGCGCTAGCGCCGTTCCCCAGATGCAGGGTAATAATTTTAGTGTCTTTCAGCGGTTTGTTAAGCATTGCTGCGGCCCGCTGAGTCACATAGTAGTGAGATATACCATGGAATCCATAGCGGCGAATCTTATACTTTTCATAGACCTCGTAGGGAAGTGCGTACATATAGTTGGCTGGTTTCATGGTCTGATGGAAGGCGGTGTCGAATACGGCTACATGGGGTACGTTGGGCATTAAAGCCTGGCAGGCCTCAATTCCCATCAGGTTGGGGGGATTGTGCAGCGGAGCTATGTTAAAGCAGTCGCGGATCGCCTGCTTAACCTCATCTGTGATGTGAACTGATCTGGAAAAATAATCTGCACCGTGGACTACTCGATGGCCCACTGCATTGATCTCCGCTAGGTCTTTGATTACACCGTACTCTGCGTGGACTAATGTTTCTAAAACTAGCTTCATACCCACTGTATGATCAGGAAGGTCTTTTACTATAACAACGTCATCGGTTCCGTTGGCACGTTTGTGGGTAAGCACAGTCCCAAGAATACCTACTCGATCAACCAGCCCTTGGGCTAGAACTCTTTCGTCAGTCATGTCGAAAACCTGATACTTAATAGAAGAGCTCCCGCAGTTAACAACCAATACATTAAAACTCATTTAAAAACACCCTCTCTCGAAATAATATCCGTGGATATAGATGGCATGGGTTAAAGCTCCTGCTGTTGGTCCAAATCCTGCAGGTATTTGATGGTTTCTTCACACCAGGCAATTGTTGCATTGCAACTATGCCTTCCGTAGCTGAGTATTGCCCACCACAAGGGGGCTTCTTTCCTGTCCTTTAATTTGGTTTTCAGCATCTGTTCAATTATTTGGTGGTATTCCAGTATCTTCTGCTCGTTGTCCTTTTTATTTTCAAGCTTTTCGATGAGGTTGGAGATCGGAATATCACCAGCAAAAAACATTTTAAGCAGCAACTCGGACCGGAACGAATAGGGCTCGACAGGAAGCAGCAGCCAATCGTTAAGCTCAGCCTTTCCTTTTTCGGTTATGGAATAGACGTTTCTATAAGGTCTTCCTTCGTTGTGTTCAGTCTTTTTAGTTACCAGCCCTTCATTTTCCATATGCTTGAGGACCGGGTAAATGTGGCCGTAGTTTTCATTCCAGATGTGAGAAAGGTGATTATCGCAGAATTTTTTGATGTCGTATCCAGAACACGGCCTTAGTGTAAGTACCCCCAGCAATGCGAACTTGGTCTTGTTGGTTTTGGCCATCTTGGGTAACTCCTTCCCAGCATATGATATATACCACAGATATATATCATAGTGTCATATAAAATTTCAGATGTCCAGATATAAATAACACTTTTTGCCATCGGAAACGAATAAGAATGAAATGTTTGATGCTTTTGATATGCTGGAAATAAAGAAACACCAGGTCCTACTATCCGCTTAATCCCGATTCTGGTCATAGTTGAACAAGACTGAAACCCGAAGGCCTAAATAACGTGATATCGCTAGACCTGAGATTAGAATTACCACTAGTCCCAGCAAGCCTTCCAACCAGGTGCCGTTTCCAGCTGCAGGAACTAAAGCGAATAAAATGCAAAGTGGGATTAGAAGTAATCGAAACACCGCGGTAATACCATGTTGTAAATCTTCCCATCGAACCGGTAACATGCGTAAGAACAAATCCTGGCTGTGTTCCTGCCATATCATTTGCAACATAAAGCCCAAAGCTGATAGGGCTCCAACCATAAAAATCAGTTTATACCAGAAGGGAACTGCTTCAACCAGCAAAAATCCTGCCACCAGATAGAATTGTAGCCAGAGCACCCAAAGACCACGTTTGCGAAAAAAGTATTTTATGAAGAAGTAGGTGTAAGTTGACTTTTTATTAAACGCTATTCCCCAACGACTCTGCCCCCATAGAGCTTTTCCGCTCTCACCGCCCACCTGCACCTGAGCCTGGTAGCCTAGAAACATGCGCATCATGCTGATGTCATAGTTTTCTTCTGCGGCAGCCACCCTATCCCAGTTATTAATGGGCAGCAGCCATTTAATCAATATGAACGCAGCTAACCATAGGAAGCCATTAAGGTTTAGACATAGATTGGTATCCTCATGTTGAAGAAATGCTGCAAAAACGTTAAGCCATGACCAGTAAAAGACCAGCGCTAGAATGAGCTGGGTAGCTTTATGAGCCCAGGAGGAAAGCCGATTGGATAGATACCAGTTAATGAGTAAAACCATCACCTTAATAGCCACTACCCACAGGCTAAGCCACAGCCAAGTATTAAGGTCAATTTGTTGAATATGGTGATAAAAGGGATAAGCAATAACTAGAACCAGAATCACAGGCAGAGATTTTAATATAATACTAATAATCTGTCCGTAGTTTATTATCCTACTGAAATCCGCTTTATGGTGATAGACAAAAATGAGATCGGCTCTGATCATATAGGAGCGGGCAGATCCCACTGCAACGCAAAGAGAGATTATTAATGGCCAAAGAACCTGAAAAACTGGTGAATACCAAGCGGGCAGGCTTTGGAGCAATTCCAGATAGGAAGACCCTGCTAGAATCAATCCCGGGACAATAATATATAGGGAAACCCAGAAATCGATGATTAGCGATAATAGCTCTTTAATGATATGTAAGCGATAGAACAGGCGCCGTTTTAACAGGGTGGTAATTAACATCATATACATTATTACCTTTTTATTAATTTGGTAAATATATTAAATAAACTGGCATTGGGAATTTGGACCTGGGCCTGTAATTGCAGCAGGGTGCCTTCTGCCACCATCTCACCATGATTTATCAGGATTAGACGATCACATATTCGTTCTGCAATATCCAGGGCATGGGTGCTAAGTAAGATCCCTGCCCCCCTAGCCTTTTCGCTGCTAAATCGATGTAGAAGTTCACTAATCGCAAAGGGATCCAAACCATTGAATGGCTCGTCCACTAAATAAAGTGCAGGTTGAATAAGACAAGCGCATAAGACCATAACCTTTTGTTTCATACCCTTGGAAAAACCACCCGGAAATGAATACTGATTATCCAGCATATCAAACTGTTCCAGCAGCAGTCTGGCTTGTTGATCAAATATCGATTTTTCCATACCGTGGGCCATAGCAACTATCTCTAAATGTTCCCATAAGCTAAGTTCATCATATAAAGCTGGCAGCTCAGGTATATAGGTGTAGCCGGAAGAGTGGGAAGGGGGAAGCTTTACCTGACCCTTAAATCTTTCGATAAGGCCTAATATGGCTTTAATAGTGGTAGACTTACCGGCTCCGTTGGGGCCAATTAAACCTATTATTTCTCCGGGCTTGATATAAAAGGATAGATCACGCACAGTGTGGGAATCTTTTCTGTACCCGGCCCATAATTTATCGACCATTAATAGTAAATTAGATTCTGGTCCATACATTGGATATATTTCATTTTCGCTATTTTCTGCTTCGGTAACCCCATTTGAATCAGACATTTTATACATCAGTTGACTAACCCTCTTTTTAATCTAAATACTCATTAGCAATTTAGTGATATTATTTGTTTATAGTATCATTTTTTACAAATTTATGCTTTAGCCATAGATCCGAATAATAAGGAGATATGTAAATGCAGCGAAAAATTCTATTAGGTATAATATTTTTAATACTTATGGCTACACTGGGTAATTGGTATATGAATACCAGAACCGACCTTGTTTCGAAACTAGAAGGTAAATTATATTACTTGAAAAGGGACAATGAAATTCTAAATATCTATGCTTGCAATGCCAATTTGAGTAATAACAGATTAATATATAGTCATAAAGGAAAAGGCCAAACTAGGAAGGATGATTACAACGATAATATAATCAATTTATCTTATGACCAAGCTAAGGATGTCATCTATTTTGAGGCTATAAATAGTAGTGCTTGGGCACTGTTTTCTATCAAAGAGGGCGATTATCAGCCGCAATTTATTGAATCACCCAATAAAATTACAGATTTTGAGAACGATTATATTAAGCCTAGCAGTCAAAATGCTATAGCTGTCAATAGAAATGGCTCGATGTATATTGTTCAAAACGGGAAAGAGAAACTCCTGAAAAAATATTATGGGATTTGTGATATGAAATTTTCACCGGGATATGTTCCTATTGGATTTTCACCGGATGGTAAATATTTGGTGTATAGTTCAACAGGACATTTGACCCCTATTGGGACTATGGCAGAAGGCTTGATAAAGGGGCTATTTCACAATTCCGATGTATTGGATAACTATGTTATCGATTTAAGCACCGGGAAAAGCAATCGATTTATTAATGGACAGAGGATTCAATGGCTTATGTAAAATGAGGTATACTCATGATGGAGTATGAAGCTGGTATAAAAACCTTGAGGTGATTGCTGTGGTCCAGAACAGGCGTTGGATAACCTTATTATTTGCAGTGGCGGGATTGATAATAGCGGGTTCTATGTCTGGCAACTACTTGATTGGCCGCTTGGATTACCGGAGCATTTTTGAGAAAATTGATCCTGGTCCGAGGTGTGAAGTACCTCAGATGATTAGTTCACAGGATCAGAATCAGAATGGCATTCCCGATACTATCGACATTGTAAAGGGTGCTCGCCATGAAGTAGAGCTAGGTACTGTTTATGATGGTTCCTACTTCCAGGGGGGATACCCGCCTGATGGTAAAGGTGCCTGTACGGATGTAATCTGGCGGGCCTTTAAAGCTGCCGGGTACGACCTGAAGAAAATGGTAGATGAAGATATTAGAACTTCTCCGGAGGCTTATGAAGTAATCGGTGGTCATCCTGACCCGAATATTGATTTCAGGAGAGTAAGCAACCTGCAGGTATTTTTTAAGCGCCATGGGCAGGAGCTGACCACCGAGGTGATACCAGGGAATGTCACTAATTTAAGTAATTGGCAACCGGGTGATATTGTAGTATATGGACCACCCATAGAACATATTGGCATAATATCTGACCGGAGGGGTAGTGATGGGGTTTCAGAATTGATTCATAATTGTGGCCCCAAGGCTAGTGAGGGCAACTACCTATTGAGCTGGAACAGTAAAATGACGTATCATTTCAGGTTTATTCGGGTAGAAGATAGTAAAGGCAAGTAAGGAAGGAAGAAATGCATGCAAGAAAAATTGGCAGGTGTGAATAGCATTATGGAAGCCCTGAGAGGCAAGCGTAAGGTGCACAAAATATATGTGCAGGAGGGGCGGTCTGGAAAAAAGATTGATGAATTACTAAGATTTGCTCAGAAAAAAGCCGTGTTTGTGCAGTATGTAGAGAAGCAGCGCCTTGATGAGATGTATACTGTAAGCAACCATCAGGGGATTATTGCGCAGGTAGACAGCTACGAGTATTCTGACGTAGATGAGATGCTGGAGAAGGCAGCAATGGCAGGTGAAGAACCCTTTTTGCTTATGTTGGATGGAATGGAAGACCCGCAGAATATGGGGTCGATTATACGAACGGCTGAATGTGCGGGGGTGCAGGGAGTTATCATCCCTCAGCATAACTCCTCGG
>CAYWFX010000038.1:0-36210 GCA_964457945.1 uncultured Syntrophomonas sp. | reverse complement strand
CGGTATAAAGCTAGATATGCCATAAAAATCGCCTCCCCTGACCGACATCTAAGCTTAGGGACTATCAGCCTCACAATATATCGGTCTCTTACATTTACATTATATCGTTTTCTTTCCAGAAGAACCTAAAAAACAATATAAAAAATGTAGGTTTAAAACCTATTATAACAATCAAGCTGATATAATACTCGGCCAAATCGATATATCTCTAAATATATACTTAAAGGCTGATGAGCTCTTTCCGCTCATCAGCCTTTATATACTCTGCTTAAACAATATTTATTTATCGCTGATCTATAAATAGAATATCAGTAGGTATACTGTGGAAATAACTATAGATACCAGCATCAGGGGAAAGGCCACCTTCATGTACCCCAAGAAGGTTATGGGATGGCCTTCGCGTGCGGAGATGCCTGAAACTATTACATTAGCTGAAGCACCTATAATGGTTCCGTTTCCGCCCAGGCAGGCTCCCAATGATAAAGCCCACCATAATGGATCAATTGACATATTACTAATTACTCCGATTTCCTTAATCAATGGAATAAAGGTAGCTACAAACGGAATGTTATCTATAAAAGCAGATGCTATAGCGGAGAACCACAGGATAAGTATGGTAGTTGCGGTCAGGTTGCCGTGAGTGAGGGCTACTGCTTGCCGTGCCATGCTTTCGATAATACCTACCTTTTCCAGTCCCCCTACCAATATAAAAAGACCAATGAAAAAAAACAGGGTGGACCATTCTACCGTATGCAAAATTTCGTCCGGGTCTTCCCTGGTTATGAGCAGCAACAAAGCGGCCCCAGCCAGGGCAATAGTGGCCGATTCCAACCCCAAGGACTGATGGGTAACAAAACCAATAATCACCATGGCAATAACGCTTACTGACTTCTTTAGAATAATATAGTCTTTTATAGCATCTGCGGGGTTCATGGCTCGTATTTTAGCTTTATTCTCTTCGCTGGTTTTAAGCTGACCTTTGTATATGATTTTGAGCAGCAATACTGTAACAATAAATATTACGATAATAACCGGGGTCAGATTATATACGAAGTCCATAAAACCATAGGGAGCTGCACTACCTATCATGATGTTGGGAGGGTCGCCTATCAGAGTGGCAGTTCCCCCTATATTTGAGGCCATAATCTCGGTAATAAAAATAGGTACCGGATTAATTTCCAACGCCTTACAGATGGAGATAGTTACCGGGACTATCAATAGCACAGTGGTTACATTATCCAGGAAAGCTGATGCTACCGCGGTCACTATAGCTAGAGCTATAAGTATTTTTATCGGTTCTCCCCCAGCCAGGTTAGCTGCCTTGATGGCCATATATTCGAAAACACCACTTTTACGGGTAATGCCGACTATAATCATCATACCTGTCAATAATCCGATAGTATTAAAATCTATATAACCGATGGCTTCGCTTTGAGCTAGTACTCCTAATACTAACAGCAAAGCCGCGCCAAATAAGGCTATGATAGTACGGTGAATTTTTTCGGATATAATAATACCGTAAACTAGCACAAAAAGTATACCTACCAACCATACCTGCCAGTCCATGGATCATCCCTTCCTTCTATTAATTAGTTTTTCACAATATCTGCAATCTAATTACGTCAGCAATCTATACTTATAGCCGGGATCAAGTATATCCATTATTGTTCTTGCCCTTGCCGTAAGACAGCCATAGTATCTTTCTCTTCTTGAAAGCCCTTCATACCATCATCTTCCTGGTGAGTTTTTATATGAAAATATGCCGTTAACTGCAGCAAGGTTTGTGACCAATTAACCAGTTCTATGGAAGTCTCTGTGGCCCTGTTTATAGAATCCGATTGTATGACCGAGATATCGGTAATCTTATTGTTCACAATCTGTAAAGTATTAACTATATCAGTTAAGTTCTGGCTCGAGTTTTCGATTGCACCGGCGACATCAACAAAATCCATTTGCAGGTCTTCGGTCAGATGGCAGAGGCAATCCAACTGTTCACCTACCCTGTTATTATCCAACTTGGCTTTATCCACAACAGCCAAAACTTCATCCAAGCTATTTTTTTTATTAATTTTGTTGAGGATCTGCGCAACCTCCTCGACCTCGGCAATAATTGAACGATTCATATGGTTGGCGGCAATCAATTTATCCATAAACTCATGGGTATTCTGCAGTCCCAATAGGTAAGATTTATTTACAGCGCCTTCTACGTAAGGCTTATCTATGACCCTGCTCAACTCACCGGTTACCACCGGCAAGGTGGTCCGCGCTTCTCCCATGGTTATGGCCAGTTCATGTCCAGCCAGACTCATTTTATAAGCCATATTGATCACCTGGCGGATGAGCTGCTCCTGTTTTTCCAACATATGATTAAGGCTGTTACCCAGGTTGCCCACTTCATCACGGGTCTGCACATTGGCTCGCACGGTATAGTCTCCACCTGCCACCTGATACATCAGCCTGCTAAATTCGTTTATGGGCCGGATAATACGTGACGTTAAAGCTATAATAATAAGGCAAATAATTATCATCCCAATAATTACGGTAAACAATGAAATTCGTCCCAGCGTATAGACTGGTTCTCTTACCTCGTCTACAGGAACCACTACCCCTATAGACCAGCCAATGTTGGAAATAGGTGTATAGAGTAGATAGCTGGGTATTTTGTCCAGGTTTATTTTAGCTATACCTTTCTCCCCATTGATCATCCTCTCGGATATATCCGCTATTTGGGGATCCACCCCCCCCATCTCCCCCATTGGGTTCCCCTGATCTGCAGTATTGGGATAAGTTATGGTATTACCCCTGTCATCCAGCATAAAAGCATACCCGGATTTACCAATATGAATATTGTTAACGATCTGCTGAATTCGGCTAACCGGCATGTCCACAGCCGCTACACCCAGCAGTTCACCGTTGTTTTTGAAGATGGGCACTGACGCTGTTGCTACATAGTTTCCTGTTAAAGGGCAAATATAGGGCCCCGTATATACCAACTTTCTCTCCTGGGCAGCGGCCTGGTACCATGGCCTTGCACTGACTTTATAGCCCGGGGGGTAATTGAATTCCGTGTTGGCATAAAGCCTATCGGTCTTAGCCACCCCGATATACACAAACTTTATATCCGGGTTAAGCGTTACTATTCTCTGAAAGGAGGTCATCATCTCCTGGTAGTCTTTGTCTTTGCTTAGGTCTACTTCCTGTAGACTTACTTTTTCCACAAAACTGTGAATTTGTTCATTTTGCGCCAGGGTCCATGCGTTTTGGCCTTTTTGAAGCAGATAGCCTTCTATTTTAGCGGCAGCGGCATCTGCCATAGCAGCAGTCCTCTGCTCACTCAGATCAACAACCACCTTTTCAGCCCACAGGTAATTTAAAATTCCTATTCCCAGCAAAAACAAGGTTGTTATTGACAGAATATAAACCAGGAGCCGTTTTTGTATACTATCAAACACGGCCATCTACCTCCTCTTGTTGTTTAACATACTCTAGCAGATTATATTTTTTTATTTTTCTATATAAAGTTGAGCGTCCAATCTGCAAAGCATTAGCCGTTTGGGTAATATTGCCCTGCAGACTGATTAGCGCCCGGGTTATCTGAATCTTTTCACTTTGTTCCAGGGGGATTATGGCTTCTTCTGATCCAGTATTTATATTAGGTTGGCTCTGGTAGATTTTGAATCCCAAATGCTCAACTTCCACAATATTGTCTGCCAGGTTCACCGCAGATTCAATGGCATTTTCCAATTCTCGTATATTTCCCGGCCAGTTATAATCCATTAAACATTGACATGCTTCATCACTTATGGATAATACCTGCCGGTTTAATTTGTGGTTATAAACCCTAATAAAATGGTCCGCCAGGAGTATAACATCATCTTTTCTCTCTCTGAGCGGTGGAATCCGTAGATTGATAACATTGAGGCGATAGTAAAGATCAGCGCGAAATTTTTTATCAGTAATTAGTTCTTCAATATTCTGATTAGTTGCGGAGATTATTCTTATACTAATCGGAAAAGATTTACTGCCGCCTACCGGCACCACCATTCGCTCCTGCAACACACGCAGCAGCTTGGGCTGCAGCTGCACCGGCATATCGCCTATTTCATCTAAAAATAATGTTCCCCCGTTGGCCTGGATGAACTTACCCTGTAGTCCGCCTTTTCTGGCGCCGGTAAACGCTCCCTCCACATAGCCAAACAGCTCCGTTTCTAATAATTCGTGGGGTATTGCGGCACAGTTAATGGCAATAAAAGGTCCGTCACTATAATTGCTGGCATAATGCACCCCCTGTGCGAACAGTTCCTTACCGGTTCCACTCTCCCCTGTAATCAGAACATTAGACGGGCTCTGGGCTATAGCATTAGCAAGCCTTAACATCCGCATGAAATTTTTGTTTTGGCCGACGATGTGCTTAAACTCAAATTTGTTTGGTGGGCGCGCAAAACCCTTTTTGTCATAACTAGCTGGATCGACAGTAAAAATGTTCATACACTGCCCTATTAACCTGCCATCCTCTGCCAATACCGGCTCAAAGAGGGCATTTACTACTGTTTTTCCAGTGCTGGTCTGCAGCGTAAGCTTACCATTATGCTGCTCATCGGCGCCAGAAGGCAGGGGTGCTCCGGTAAATTCCTGAAGGTGGTGATTTACCAGCTCATCCTTGGAAACCCCCATAATTATCTCTGCCTCCCGGTTTACCTGGATTATTTCCGAATCAGCATTGGCAACTAAGATTCCCCTATCATTATCAAGATGGGTAAAAAAGTTTTTTAACAGATATAATTCATCCAGGTTTTTACGTGCCTCAAGCATTTTATGAATCGCAAAAAGAGAGGATATAATGATATTTTCCATAAGCCCCGCTTGAAGCTTGTCTCTGCTTGACAGGACAAAGCCGATACAGCCCAGCAGTTTTTCTCCGTAAATAATTGGGGCACCAAAAGATATACTCTCTTGTAAGACTCGTAAATAGTGTTCCTTTCCGTCTACCTTTAGGGGAATACGGTGTTCAAGCGCCAGACCGATGGCATTGGTGCCTATTACGCCTGAATCCAGCATGATTCCTTCTCCAATGCTATCCCCGGGACTTTTGGTGCCGGTTATAAACAATACACAACCCGTATCATCCGTAATTATTAACGGATAATTCAATGCTTCAGTGATATTTAATATCCCTTCCAGGTATTCGACTACATATCTTAAATCCAAATTTTCACGTTTTCTTTTTTCCGTTTCTAGCTGGTCAAAAATAGACCCATCCAGTGCAGCTGCCGGGTCTATTTTTAAGCTTACAGACAGCTCTGCCGAATCGGTTATGATTGCATGTGGTGACACTTTGCAATTAGGTGATTTTCCGGTATATTTGTTAATGTCAACCACCAACCTTCTTGCTGGAGCCTTACCAGACCAATTTATTTTCCACTATCAAAAGACGGATTTTTGTTCTGCAAAATAACTTTGCAAGGTGTTTACAAAAAATCCATTTATTATATTATGATTGCGTATATTGATTGTTTGGGTCGAATATTATATTACTATACTTCCGCCCTGGCTGCAGTTATTAATTTAATACAAGCAGGGTTAATAACGGGCGGTTTGTCAGTATTTTTCTTTGTATATGGGTCAAAGCGTTTGCTTTGACCCACCGGAGTCGCAGCCCTTCATATTCCTTTTATAATAGTTCCTCCCTGGGCACTTGTGAACCTCTCTGAGTTTCTTTAGGGACAACACATATACCAGTAGCCTGGGCTATCAGGATGGGTTCAGCTAAGACTTCACAGGCTGATGGGGCAGCAGCATCTTTAACTGGCTGAATAACCTTCCAGGCTTCCATTTTTATCTCCCGGGAGGTATTGCCTATCTTGGTAAACCAGCCAACCGCTTCGATATAATCTCCGGCATAAACAGGAGCTAGAAAGTCAACGTGTTCATAAGTACGGAACAAACCTTCATCGCCGTCGCTTAAAATCAGCAGCTCAGTCGCTACATCGCCGAATAAGTCCAGCATACGGGCTCCGTTCACCAATCCACCGCCGTAATGGGCATCGTGTTCACTCATTCTCAGTCTAATCATGGCCTTTTTCATAATAAAATCCTCCTCTTATTATTAATTATTAATAAACTCTATTAAGCCTCAATTGCTTGGCCTTCCGCCTGATTCTTATCTTTAAATGCGAAGTGTCCTATGATTGCACCCGCTATAAAGAAAATTACAAATCCAAAACCATCATTGGCTCCAGGAACAATGCTATACAATCCCTTAAAAGCATCTTTAACTCCTATCAATCCCAGATATCCACTTACAGCTTCTACAACCCCCCAACCCAGTGAAGCATAACAGGCGCCTTTCATTGCCCCTACGAATCTGGGAGGGAAAAATACTATGAATAATACCAGGGCAATACAAGGTGGATAAATCATGTTGAGTATTGGGGCGGTCCATTTTACAATTTCATTCAGGCCACAAATGCTGATAAGTGTACTTACCACCAAAGTAACAACAGCAATTTTCTGGTAACTCCATCTGCCTTTGGCAGCATCAACAAAGTATTCTGCAGTTCCTGCCGTTAATCCAATAGCAGTAGTCATGGCGGCAAAAATAAGTGCACAATTGAACATTGATGCGCCTACCATGCCAAATTGATCAAGAACCACGGTGGCGAATAATTTGGCATAGTCGAGGTCTGCGTACACGCTGCCGGTTGAAGCGCCCAGTAAGAACTCCCCTATCTCAATCACAGCCAGGATAATAAAACCTATAACACTGGCCTTAACCAGATTGCTCAACACCGCATTTTTATTGCCTTTTACCCGGTTGGCGATGTCAGTCAGGATAATGCCCGCAAACATCAATGCAGCCGGCAAATCCATGGTCTGATACCCGTTGATAAATCCGTAGGAAAAAGGATTTTGGGTATAATTGGGGGCTACCGGGGTGCCAAGAGGAAATAGTAAACACTTGCCAATAATAATAACTTCCATCAAAACCAATAATGGAACTAATATCCGGCTCATCTTGTCAACAATTGCCGTCTGCTTGTAGATAAACCAATAGGTTAATGCATAATAACCAATGGTAAAGAGCGTCAACACCATCCAGGGTGAACTTTCCAGGCCAAATATTTTACTTACTGCATCCCAGGCAGCCGCACTCATACGGGGAATAACAAATAAGGGGCCCATAATAAGAACTGTAAATCCGCCAAAAATTTGAGCAAAATTGGGTCCTACCTTATTGGCCAGGGTAAATAAGGGGCCGCCTCCTTTTTGGACCGCAAAATAACCCAGGAACGGCAGCAATATACCAGTAACGGCGAACCCAAAAAACGCAGGCCAAACAGCAGTTCCAGAGTTGCGCCCCCAGGTGGTCGGCCAGAGCATACAGGATGCTCCGTAATGCATGGCGAAAACAGATCCGCCTATAGCCAGCAGTACCAGGAACGGCAGAGTATAAGATTGTTTAGAATTGTTGCCATTTTCCATATAAAATCCCCTTTCCGATTCTCATAATTAGCCTTTAAACAACTTCCCGGTCATGTAAAGCTGTAATCTCCTGGGCTGAAAAACCAATCCCAGCCAGCACCTCCCCGGTGTTTCCTCCCAGAATTGGTGCTGGCCCGACGATTCTCCCCGGGGTATCGTGCATTTTTATAGGAATTCCCGGTATTTTAATAGACCCCAGCACCGGATCATTAACCTCTACGAGCATTTCTCTGATCTTAATTTGCGGGTGTTCAACCACCTCCGGCACTGTTAATATCAAGCCGAAAGGAATACCTGCTTCATTCATAATTTCCTGGAGTTCCTGTTTGGTCTTGGTACGGGTATAAGCTTCAACATCATTTTTCAGGTCGGGAAGGTAATTCTTACAGCGGTCATCGTTGGTTGCATAGCGGGGGTCTGCAAAAAGCTCCGGTTGTCCCATCAAATTGCAAAGTTTCTTCCACATAGCATTGGTGCCAACCCCCATTACAAACATGCCATCCTGGGCCATGAAAGCATCAAAAGGCGCTATTCCCGGATCAGCATTACCGCTGCGGTGGGGAGCATTGCCCGCCACGGTATATTCCACAACCGCGTTTTCCAGTATGGAAAACAAGGTATCTACCATGGCAACATCCAATCTTTGTCCTAGGCCGGTTCTCTCCCGGTGGTACAAAGCCATACAAATCCCCAACGCCAGGTAGGTGCCGCTATAATTATCTCCCACCGAAGGCCCTACTTTGGTGGGGGGATTGTCAGCAAACCCGGTAATAGACATTAAACCGCTCATAGCTTGGGCAACAATATCGTAGGCTGGAAGTTTGGCTAGGGGTCCTTTTAAACCGTAACCTGAGATAGAAGCATAGATTATGCGTGGATTGATTTTTTTAATCTCGTCATAACCCAATCCTAATTTTTCCATGGTTCCCACCCGGAAGTTTTCACACACCACATCAGCATCCTTTACCAACCTGAAAAAAATGTCTTTCCCTTCCTCGGAGCTTAAATCCAGGCTTAGACTTTTCTTGTTCCGGTTCAAGAAGGCATAGTACCCACTGTAACCTTCTTTTATCGGCCCCCAGGTTCGAGACTGGTCTCCTATACCCGGTCTTTCAATTTTTATTACCTCTGCTCCATGATCTGCCATGTGCATTGTGCAAAAAGGCCCGCTATAGGCCTGGGTTAGGTCCAAAACCTTTACTCCATCAAGGGCTTTCATTGAGCTACCTCCTCTCCAATATTAAGGGTGTACACCTTAGCCTCAGTTATTTGCAAAGAGCGTGCCAGAAAATGAAAAAGTCCCCGAATCCTAATAGAATCGGGAACCCTACCCAAACTAAGCCAAAAACAAAGCATAATCTATCCATATAATAATCTGTATCAACTTGAAGCAACTTAATAAAACATCGGGGCTAATTGCACCTATCAATAGATGTATCATTATGAATCACTGTGTCGAAATGACACCTTTAACTATTTTGCTTGGTTCAAATTTTGTTTAAGCGCTTGTTTTAATGGCATATTGGCATAATCATATTTCTCTTGTAAACGGCTTGTAAATATCGGTTTGGTGCATTTTTAGTGTTTACCCGGATAAATAATCGATGATTTGAGCAGGAGTTTTGTCGGGCTTGATCAAATCACCCTCCCGAAATACCTGGCACTGTTTTTGCTTCTAAATACTATGATTAAAATTTTTCCCCCTTTACGACCGGAAGGGGTACTCTCCTTCCCATTCCGGTCGTACTTTTACAATCTACCTATTATGGAATGGAGGTTGACTTGATTTGAACAAATTCTATTGCGGCGTAATTCTTATCCTGATATCAGCATGTAGTTTTGCTTTAATGCCTATTTTTGCCTTGTATGCCTACCAGGGAAATGCACCCGTAAATACTATCCTTTTCTTACGGTTTGCTCTGGCTGCCATAATCTTCTTTATATATACAGCTGTCAAGGTTGAGAAGATTGTCATCTCCCGTTCGCTGTTAAGATCTCTATTATTTATAGGCGGAATATTATATACTCTGCAGGCTAGCCTGTATTTTGAATCAGTTAAATTTATACCCACATCGTTGCAGGCTCTACTTTTTTATACATATCCAATTTTTGTGGCTCTGTTATCCTTTATCATAGATCGAGAACGGCCCAATAAGAAGTTGATTGCCTCGATTGCCATCTCAGTCGCAGGTCTTGCTCTGGTGCTGGGCACCTCATTTAAAATGTTAAATTTGCCAGGAACCCTCTTCGCTCTTGGGGCAGCAGCCGTTTACTCCGTCTATATAATTATTAGCACCCGTGTAATCAAGGATAGTTCCCCGATAATAAGCTCCGCTTTTATCACCCTTTTCGCCTCATTTGCGTTTCTAATTATGGGCTTATCAACCAATACCCTTACTTTTTCTTTCGCTCGATCAGCCTGGTTCCCCATACTTGGCATAGTATTGTTTTCAACCGTCATCTCTATTTTTACCCTTTTTCGAGGTATGGAATTGCTAGGCTCCACCAGAGCTGCTATTTTGAGCATGGTCGAACCTCTGGCGACAATTGCCTTTTCAAGTATGCTCTTTCATGACCGCTTAAGCCCTCTGCAATGGTTGGGAGGTATATTGGTGCTGCTGGGAGCAGTGATGGTAGCAATCTCCCAAGAACAGCGCCGGGAATCTGTCGGCAGATAATTTCAAAACAATTTATATGCAAACACGAAGGCCACCCCATAAATTTTCGAATGTTATGGGGTGGCCATTTCTCTACTGTTAGTATTTTCTTGATAGATTTAAATATTATAATGCCGTGCACCTGGCCTCGAAAATACCTTCCAAGCGATGCTTGAACAGTTAACTCCATTCAGGCTCCCCTTCGACACACGGGATGGACCCTTTAGTGCTGCTTCCTTCCGGATCTGACACGGTTCAAGGTGTCCCATTGCAAAGGACCCAAACTTCTTAGCCACTTATTCAAGCCGGACCCTACAAGGATACCCCCTCGGCTCAGGAATTCAATCCTGCTATAGCGGGTTGCAGGTTACAGGACACCGCTAATTCCCCATCTAGCACGGCAAATCTTATTCTTACACTGATTATGCTAGTTAATTGTATCTGCTTTTCGCTTCGATTGCAAGTAGCTCTGGGCTTATCCTGAGCTGACCCATAAACATCAAAAGTAGCGTAATGGCAGCTTTTAAAGGGAACATATTAGTGAATATTATAAAACGGTATATTTTGTCACTAGCTTTGAATTTAAATGCAGAAGTATCGCTTCACTTAATATTACCCGTAGGGTTTATTTTTTTATTTTTTCCAGGGACTTCCCCACCGAGCTTATCAATTCAAATGCTACCTCTGCTGTAATCTGGTAACGAGCGGCTTCCTCTATCACTCTTTCCCATTCCTGCATTCGCATTGACTTATTACTGTCAATCTCATCATTCGTATAGCCTTCTGGTTTAAGATAACCTGCCGCAGTCAACAGGTCTGGTGTTGTGACTCCGCCGTAGGCATTATCAGCTAATTTTCTAATTATAGTTGCGCTGGGAGATCTGTCAATAAGACAGCGTAATAGTCGTGAGATGTATGCAGAGTCCACTCCCGAGTCAGCCCCGTATCGGTTTATTGATCTATTTCCTTTCGCCTGGCTCAATAGATAGGCAAAACGTTGTTTATTAAACTCCAATTGCTAGGCCCCCTCTATAGGGTTTATTTTAGCTTATTAATTGTCTGTAGACAATCTCCAAAGTGTAATTGTGGAAAATCTGGATAAAATAGTTGACCATTGTCTACAGACATGATAAATTGTAATAGTGTTGTTGTAATACAATAGAATGGGTGGCAGCTACTAATGAAAGTAAATATAACTGCACTTAAACAGTTGGCAGAAAATAGAAGCTGGAGTATTCCCGATTTGGCTAAGCGTTTGGGTGTTGACTATTCTTATCTATTCAGAATATTGCGCGGTGAAAAGAGCGGCGGCAGCAAGTTGTTTAGCGGAATTTATCATTTATGCCTGAAAGAAGGTCTGTCAATGGACGATTATATTTGCTGGGATGAGCTAAAAAAACAACCATAAGATAATAGAAATATACAAAAAAACTTGAATTTATTCAATCATCGGCTGTATAAGAGGGAGAGTTTCTGAATGGAGGATGAGGATTGTGACAGCTGAGGCATTATTTGCATATAATACTCGAGATATAGACGAGATAATAAGATCAATTGAGATACTACGGCGTAGGCTAGCGGATTTACTGGATCTTAAAGGCAAGCTTGATGATCCGGAAATCCTAGCAGCCAGTCAGGAATTGGATGATGCATTAAATGAATATTATAGATGGTTCGAGTATTAAGTGGATTCATATACGAGGACAGTGCTCACTAGGGGTGTGTCCTCCGGTGCAGGAGTGCAACGAGTAAAAGCCCCTCCATTTACAAAGAGGGGCTTTGTCTGAGAAATAATTATTCTGTTTAGGTCTACTAAAGGACTGTAGCCGTAACGACGACCGTCGATGTTTCACCATCTTCATCTAATTCATCAATAAAAGTGGCAGTAATAACCTCATCCACCTGTGCGCCCAGAGTCTTAGGTTTGGTATTATTTTTCGAAGCTGGTCCTATTTTGATAGATCCAGTGAATATGCCCGTATTATTTCCGGTTTCGGTAAGACTTACCTGGAATCCACGAGTATCCGTGTTCGCAGAATTCACGTCCACTCTGACTGACTGGGCTGACGTTGCATTAGTATTCAGATCCATATCACTAAGTGTAATAATCACCCCACCGCTATAAGAAGGTGCACTGAGTATTATTACCCCGGTGGTTCCACTAGTTACATTAGCAGTAGCGGTAACCGGGGCAGGATTATTCCCAACGGCATCCAGGTTGTCATCGTAGGTCGCGGTTATGGTATCGCCAACAACAGCCCGCAGGTTATGAGGCGTAGAACCGGCATTAGTTAACTTCTTCAACTTAACCTCACCCTTGAATACACCTGTATTATTTCCCGTCTCTATCAAAGTGACGGCAATCCCGTTCAAATCGCCATCCGACTTAATATTAACACTAATAGTTTGTTGTGTTCCCCCATCTGTGTTGAGATCATTGTCAGTAACACTGATGTCAATGAGCTCTCCCATTTTGTATGAAGTAGCATTTAGAACTATGCTCCCAGTAATGCCTGTGACTGCATTATATCCGTCTTCTGTTGCGGCTGATTTGCCCCACTTGCTGACCTTTTGATCTGCTTCTTTTATTTCTGCCACTTCAATGTACTTTCCATCTGCCACTGCTACTCCAAACGCATTGGTGTCACTTACCTGGTGCCAGTTTTCCGCAACGTATACGACATCACCCACAATCTTGGCTGCAGGTTGGGCGTCCACTACCCGATAGTATATCAGATGGCTTGCCTGGGCGGCCGGGGTCACGGTCAACATTACCTTGCCTGCTTCCGGTGTCGTCTTAGCTGCTACTGACGCGGTCAGGCCACTCGCAGCTCCAAGTGGTGGCGCTATATATCCATCTTCTGTTGGAATAGATTTACCCCACTTGCTAACCTTTTGATCTGCGTTTGTGAGTTCTATAACTTCAATGTACTTTCCATCTGCCGCTGTTACTTCAAACGCATTCGTGCTATTTACTTGATACCAGACATCAGCAACATATACGGCATCACCCACAGTCATGGCTGCAGGTTGGGCGTTCACTACTCGGTAGTATATCAGATGACCTGCCTGAGCAGCTGGGTTTACGGTAAGCATTACCTTGCCTGCTTCAGGTGTCGCTTTGACTGCAACCGCCGCGGTCAGACCGCTGGCAGCTACTGGTGGTGTATAGCCGTCATTTGTTACCACTGATTTACCCCATTTACTGACAGAGGAATCAATGTCAGCCACCTCTATAACTTGAATGTATTTACCATCTGCCACAGATATTTCAAGTGGATTATTATCAACAGCCAGTATCCAAGAGCTTGTATCTATTACTGATCCTACATTCATTGCGGTGGGTTCCTCATCCACTATCTTATAGTATATCTTATGGCTGGCCTGGGCTGCCGTGCTTATAGTAAAGATAACCTTGCCTGCTTCCGGTGTCGCTTTTGCTGCTACCAAGGCGGTTAGACCGCTCGCAGTTGCGCATGTGGTTAGGTCAAGAGTTACTATGGTATCGGCTTGATTTTGAAAACGGTCAGAGACCTGGATCTGGTAATGATATTCAACCCCGCTTTGTAATCCACTGTCTATATAGCTGGAATTACTAGTAGTAGCGATTAATACGCTGTTTCTATATATTTGGTACTGAACCATTCCCGAGCTATCCTGGGCTCTTAATAATAATTCAATGCTGTCGGATGCCCGGCTTCCCTCGCTCAAGTCCACATTAGCCGGAGGATTCTGATCTATTAGTACTCCGTAAATCGAAAAGTGGCTTACTGTAGCTGTTAGCATTCCATTTGCATACTGGGTCGGCTGGTATACCCAATTACCGTTATCATATAAATAGATAGCTGTTTTATTAGGGTCAATGCCCTGGTTAATGGGCAAACTCAGTTGGACCGGCTGGTTTATGTTTAGGTTGGCAAAGCTAATATCCACTATTTTCCCGGCTACCTGTAAGCTTGTTGTTCCTAAATCAGGATTGCTTTCTTCGTGTATACTCACCGTGGCTCCAGCGGGAATGTTCATTTGCCCTAAGTCAATTGTTATGCCCCATGGTAGGCTAATAGGTTGCCCTGTTAATACTGAAACAGTTGTAACTGAATTGTTAGAATTCCCTGTGCTCCCACCGGACCCATTGGATGATGTCGGAGCAGCTATTCCTCCACCCAATCCAGCCAGGGCCAGATCAACCACTTGCACCGTAGATTTTGGATAGTTTGAATTGAGTATTATCGAAAGCGGTAATCCATTTGCCTGTACCGAAGGAGGGGCTGGCGTCATAAATTCTCTAACCTTATCTATGTTCTGGGCGGTTGCCTGTATCCAGGCTTTGACCTGGTTAAACTGCTCTATTTTAAGATTACTCATAGGAGCCCCAACTGTCGGGGGTGAATTCTGGGCACCTATATGGGTTTCCTGACCTCCCTGCAATGGCACAGTAGCTCCCTGGTTGCTAACTTCTATGTTCCCGGTCAAGCACCCTATATCCGACTGATTGCTGGAATTAACGTTTATCATGAAGAAAGTTCCTCGCACCGCAGCAACTCCCCAGGGCATATCAACTTTAACTTTAACTTTAGGGGTTTTAGCTACTTGCCACCAAGGCAGATCTTCATTGCCAGCGGCCAGAAGCTTCCATGCATTTAGGCTGGCTACACGTTGGTAATAGCTTTGGTATATCTGACCGGTCTGTTGGCTTTGATTGTTTGGGGTAGGCTCTTCTTGATTCTGACCTTCATGCTTGGTAGCCAAGGCACCGAACATGGTTCCCTTTTTCAGATCCATTAACAACCAGTCGACTGCCGTGCCTTCACTTCCATCATTTTTTATATATCTTCTGCCTTTAGCTTCCTTGACACTTATTTCGGTGTTTTCTTTTATCAGCATACTGCTGCCGTCTGGATAGCTTAACTCGCAGCTGCTATTGTCTCCAGTTATTATTAAGTCTCCTATACTTATGTCACTTTCGTTCTTAATCTCCTGTTCAGCTCCCGCAGCGCTTTTTACCTTTACACTGCCAACAATGGCTTTTATTTTTCCAAATAGATTGGTGCTATTTAATCCAGAATCTTCAGTTAGGAGAAAACCCAGTGCATGGGCCAGGTCTAAACGGGTGAAAGCTTCATCAGGCAGGAACTGTTTAGCATCAGCACTTATTCCTATCATGCCGGAGGCGATACCTACAGCTACTGCCGGAGCAGCCCAGTGATTATTATTAATATCGTTGAGCTGAGGTAGAGTTACTCCTTGCGAGGATTGTTTGGAAAGCCGCAATGTCAGACTAATACCCTGTGCGCGGTTTAGTATTTCGTCCGGGTGAAAGCTTTTGTCAGGGTAGCCGCTTAGGTAACCTGCCTGAGCGGCGGCCGCTATATAGTCCCTGGCCCAGTAGCTTGAGTCTACATCACTGAAGGGTATCGGTAGGGTGGGATCAACATTTAGCCCGGCGGCTTTAACCATTACTACGGCAGCCTGGGCCCGTGTTAATCCCTCATTGGGATGGAATCCTCCATCAGGGTATCCCTTGATGATGTCTTTGTTAGCCAGGTAATTAACATAGATGGCGTTGGCATCAGTAGAAGGGACATCTTTGAATTGCGCCGCTAATAATGGGACATTTGCGCTGGTATTCATCTCTTCTGTAGCTTGGGCAGAATTAACCAAGGCTAAGCATATGATGCTTAACAGAACTAGCACTACCGCCCCCAAACGCCCCGATATTTTTACATAATTATCCATAAGCCCCTCCTTTCCTCTTATTATATTTCTAATTACTACATATTTCTACAACATTTAATAATTAATCTTTTTAAAATTATAAAAGTGCACCTCCAAAACATTAGATTAGCGTCTAACATTTGGGGTACACTTCACATTTCGGCTCTCTGAAAGTAGTATTTCTGGTATTGAGGTACTTCAGCCTAGTAGTAATGCAGTAAATCTCATGGGTTCTTAAGTGCCTGTCGTTGATGTAGTGCCTGGTTTGGCATCAACCTTATGAAGAAGGGTTAACTTAATGATGGTACGGTTCCCCCTTCATTATCTTAAATCCCCGGTAAACCTGTTCACTAAGGATTAATACCGCCATCTGGTGCGGAAAGGTCATCTTGGAAAAGGAGATAATGTGGTTGGCTCTCTTTTTTACTATGTCAGCCAAACCATGGGAACCGCCTATTACCATGTTCACCCTGTTCATGCCAGACATATTCCATTTCTCCAGGCATCGGGCCAGGTCTTCAGAACTTAATAGTTCCCCCTGCCCGTCCAAAACTACCAGGATTTCATTATCTCCCACTAAAGCCAATATCCTTTCTCCTTCTTTGCGCAGGACTTTTTCTATATCTTTTTCCCCGGCACGAGGGCTCACTTTTTCTTCCAACCCTTCTAGCAGTTCAATTCCGGTATAGGGACCCAGTCTTTTGATATATTCATTAACACCCTCAGCATAAAACTTTTCACGGATTTTACCCACCGAAATAATACGGTATTTCAAAGATTTTCACTCCCGCAACTCTTCTTTTTTTCCAGTCTAACTCAGACCCAGATAAAAATAAAGTGCTTCCCTGTGTTTATAAATAAGCAAGTCAAGCAGAACTAAATCCCTAGCGCACAGACCTATAAATAACGCAGTTTGAGACCTTGGCTGCTTTTTTATGATTGATCCTGACCCAGTTTTACTTTTATTGTCACGTTCTCTGTCTGTGTGCTGTCCTGGCGTGGTATTCTTACGATTTGCAGTTCTATTTCCGACCCAATTTGGCTGGCAAATATTTTTTCCTGTAGTTCCTGCCCGCTCTCCACCGGTTCTCCGTTCATTTTGATGATGATGTCATTTTCCTTAATCCCCACCAGATCAGCTGGACCACCCGGTACCGGAATAACTACCACTCCATTTGAAACAGGGAGATTATAATAGCTAGCCTCATCTGGACTAATCTCACCCAGGATTTTTATTCCCATGATAGGTCGGAGCACCCGCCCATTTTTCAAAAGATCATTGACTACGATCCCCACTTGTTTAGATGGTATAGAGAAGCCCATCCCTTCAAATCCAGGTACAGCTATCTTAATAGTATTGATTCCTACCACTTGTCCGTTTAAATCAACCAAGGCTCCGCCAGAATTACCTGGATTTATTGCTGCATCAGTTTGTATGAGATGAAAGACAAAACCCTCTTCACTAGTTATTATCCGATTCAAGCCACTGACCACTCCTGCGGTTACTGACCGAGCAAATCTCAAACCTAATGGATTACCTATAGCCACTACTTCCTGACCTACTACCAGTTTATCCGAATTGCCAAACTTAGCCGGGGTAACCTTTCGATCAACTTTTATTTTAATAACTGCCAAATCTGTTCGCGGATCTGTCGCTACAACCGTGGCCTCTTCCTGATTGCCATCAACCAGGCTAACAACCAAGCGATCAGCACCCTCAACCACATGATAATTGGTAACGATGTGTCCGTCCTTATCCCATATCACCCCTGAGCCGGTTGCTTCCGAGTTCTTCTGGTTGAACATATCCCCATTGCGGCGCAGACTGCTTACCCCAACTATGGAAGGGCTTACCTTGCTGGCTACATTACTCACCGAACCAATTGCAGGTACTCCTTGCTCATCATTTATCACCTTCTTACTTGGACCGATCAGGCTGTTAATAAAAATAAAGGTTCCCAGTCCCACGCAAAAACAGATCAAGAAAATTTTAATCCCCCGCAGGTTACTTATCTTCACGCTATTCCTCCTAAACAATTAGTATCCATATCTTTTGCCAGCCAGGTCGATTTATACTTTGCAAGAAGGTATTTGAGGGAGTATATATTTCCACTAAAAAATCCGACTTGTGCCGCTATATTAATAGCGAATGAGCGAGAGTATATTTTTTCAAAGCAGCCTCACTTTGCGCCTTGGGCTGTGTGATAAAAAAGCATATCCGGTTACTTTTTAAGTCATCTTACATATTTGCATATCATAAATGTAAAACTTGCGAACAACTTAAGCTTATCCACACCCATATTAATGGCATTGACCGCATTCCTTTGTTATAGCTTCACGTATGTTTTCATCATTCCCGCCTCAAGTAACTGGGCTCCAATTCTTTTTAAAAAAAGCACATATAACTAAGTGCATAGGGCATCATGGTAATAAAAAGCTCCGAACAAAAAATAATGGCACGAATATTGCTTAAAAGTATTATAAGCGCTATAGATTTACCAGCTAATATAATTATGTTTGTAGGCATCCGTTATTATTGATTGAGTTTATGAACTCGCGTATTTGAAAGGGAGGGCATGGAAAAAACGCTTAATGTTAAAGCACAAATCCCATTTTTACTATTACTGATATAAATAAATTAATAGGAGGAAAGTATATGACAGAAATCAATAATTTCGTTCTTAATAAGAGTGTTACGATCGACTATGTTGGAGAAACCAAAGACGGCAAGCCTGATGGCTTTGGCAAAGCCTATTTCCAGAATGGCAAAATGTATGAGGGTGATTGGAAAGATGGCAAACAACATGGAAAGGCTAAAGAGTTTTATACAGATGGTACTCTTCAATGCGATGGGGAATATAAAGACGGATTTCGGAGTGGGTTCGGTAAGTCCTATTTCAATGATGGCAACCTGCAGTATGAGGGCGAATGGAAACATGGCGAAAAAGTAGCTGGCCCCAAAACCCATACAAACTGGGCATAGTCTATTCAAGCATAAAAATAAGGAGACTGCCCTGAAACTTTTTTGGCTAGTAGACAGAAAGTTTCAGGGCAGTCTCCAGTAATTTCATTATTTATAAGGTCCTATTTATTTGATCCGCGCACCCAGCTTGCTTAATTTCTCAGTTATGTTCTCATAGCCACGAAAAATGTGTATGGCATCCTCTATAATGGTTTCCCCCTGCGCTGCCAACGCAGCTATAATCAATGCAGCTCCGGCGCGAAGATCCGTTGCCTTTACCCTTGCACCGTACAGAGATTTGCTTCCTTCTACTACTGCCGCATGTCCTTCTAGTTTGATTTTCGCGCCCATACGATTTAATTCATCCACAATTTGGAACCGATTTTCAAAAACATTTTCTACTACTACGCTGGTACCATCCGCTAGAGCCAGCAAGGCCAGCATCTGCGATTGCATATCAGTAGGAAACCCCGGATAGGGCATGGTTTTAATATCCGCCCTTAGTATCTTCGGTCCCGCTTCCACTATTATACCCTGATCAGTTTCACGAACAATGGCACCCACTTCCTGTAATTTAGCAATTATCGGGTGCAGATGGGTGGGAATTACATTTTCCACCAAGACCTCTCCCCCAGAAATAGCTGCGGCTATCATATAGGTACCAGCTTCGATGCGATCAGGTATAATAGCGTATCGTCCCGCTTTAAGTGTGGAAACCCCTTCGATTTTTATTATATCCGTTCCGGCTCCCCTTATTTTGGCTCCCATGGAATTTAAAAAATTAGCTAAGTCAACAATCTCCGGCTCCTTGGCAGCATTCTCGATAATGCTGCCCCCAGGAGTTTTGCAGGCCATCATCATCAGGTTCTCAGTAGCTCCTACGCTGGGGAAATCTAAGTATATTCTGGACCCTCTAGGTTCCCGACGCTTTGCGTAAATATATCCGTGCTCAATATCGACATGAGCGCCCAGTGCCCGCACACCCTTTATGTGCAAATCCATGGGCCTGGTACCAATATCGCATCCTCCCGGCAGGGATACTATCGCTTCACCCTGGCGTCCCAGTAAAGCTCCCAAAAACAGGTTAGAAGCCCTTAGTTTTTTGGACAATTCATAAGGAGTCTGACAGTCTATCTCATGCCCTGGCGGACAAACAGACAGACTTCCGTCTTCGTTCCAATGGATATCGACTCCCATTTCAAGTAGTATCTCTACCATGACTTCGGTGTCGCATATCCGAGGGACATTATCCAGAATTGTCTCTCCTTCAGCCATAATACTAGCGGCAATCAGAACCAACCCCGCGTTTTTAGCTCCACTTATCTTTACACTGCCTCGCAGTGCCTGTCCTCCCTCAATAACCAGATGATCCTGCAAAAATAACACCTCGCCTAATTGTTTTCCAGATACTGATAAAAATCCTCAGCAAAGGTTTTATAATCAATACCCAGAGCCTTTTCCGTCGCCTTGGTCATAGAATCGCCGTTACCGAGATAGCGAAGTATTGTGTATAATTTCTCTTCCCCGTAGCTATTTACCAGGAAATCCACTGCTTGTAAGGATTCCCAGTAGGCCACTGACTGGTCGAGACTATCAAAATTCTTCTCCAAATTCTCCAGGGTATAATAGTGAAGCTTCTGCCTTTCGGCAAAAGGATCAGCAAATTCAAATCCGGTAATCTTCTTTTCCGTATACTGAGCAATTCCTTCTGTCCACCAACGATTATAATTCCCCCGGGTCATTTCATCAACTATTAAATGAGTAAACTCATGCACCATGGGGCCTTCTTTTACGAAACGCTCTCGTTGGCCCAGGTCCGACAACCAAGCACGGGGAGACAGTATCCTGATGGTTCCGCCCCAGTAAACCCCTAGTGCTTTTTCATTTTTATCCCAGCCAAAACTGGCAGCCAGGCTCATATTATCAGGATAGATCACAATGGTGGTCTGCTTGGCAGGCTGTCTGCCTAGACTACTGCTTACCGAAGTGTAAGCTTCTTCAGCCGCCTCGGCCACCAGTATTACACCATCCTCGTCTACGGGCAAATACTTAATTATATAGTGCTCGGTCTGTAGTTCATCCCATTGACCGGTTCGAAAATTAGTCTCCTGTCCCACCATGAAACGCATTAAATCCTGCCTGACCTGTCCAGTCAGCCCACCATTTTTAGATAGATATAATCCCAGTATTACCAGGGCCATGATTGCCAGAGCCAGCCAGGTATTGTTGATCTTAATTCCTGACAAAGTACCCCTCTCCCCTCATCCCTTTACCCATTGATTATACAATGGTTGCATGATTTGGGGTAAAGCAAATACTGGTACAGTTGTTATTCTTTTAGGTATTCAGTCACTGCCATGCCTGCTTGGGCACCGTCTCCTACGGCTGTGGCGATTTGACGGGTCCGTTTTACTCTTATATCTCCTGCGGCAAAAATACCCTCAGCTGAGGTTTGCATATGGTCATCGGTGACAATATAGCCATCTTCCGTATTTACCAAGCCTCGTATAAAGTCGGTGGCGGCAACCAGCCCAATGCTTACAAATAGTCCTTCAGCTTCCAAAATTTCTTCCGCATCGCTATGCACATCCTGCAAAACTAACCTTCGCATTACAGTGTCACCTTCAATACTCTTTACCACCCGGTTAAATTTGCATTCGATCTTGGTATTTTTCATCAACTTGTCCACCGATTCAGGACTAGCTCTAAATTCTTCCCGCCGATGGATGAGATAAACCTTGGAAGCAATATCAGCTAAAAACAAAGCTTCCTTGACCGCTGATTCACCCCCCCCTACTACTGCTACCGGGTAACCACGAAAGAATGCCCCATCACAAGTAGCACAGTAGGATACTCCCCTACCTAGAAATTCCTGTTCTCCAGTTACATCTAGCTCCCTACGTTTAGCACCGGTAGTGATAATTAAGGTCCGGGCTATATATTCGCCCTCACTGGTGGTAACTTTCTTTCCTTCCGGGCTGTTGGCAATGTGAACGACCTCTTCCATCCGTATCTCGGCTCCAAATCGCTCCGCCTGCTTACGGAAGTTTTCCATAAGTTCCCCCCCAAGGATACCAAAGGGAAACCCTGGATAGTTGTCAATCTGATCAGCGATAGCAGCATTTCCGCCCACTACCGCAGATTCCAGAATTAATGTTTTCAACCATGCTCTGCCGGTATATATGGCTGCCGACAAGCCAGCCGGCCCGCCACCCATTATTATCACATCGTACATCTTAATTCCCCTCCAGACATAAATAAGAACCCTGACCAGGACTCGGCCAGGGTTCCGGTTTTAAATTTAGCGCAGGTAGTTTATCGGATTACGGAACGCACCACTCTGTAAAACCTCAAAGTGTAAATGCGGTCCGGTGCTGTGTCCTGTAGAACCTCGCGTAGCTATAGCCTCACCCTGGGCTACGTGCTGACCCGCTTTGACCAATAGGCTGGAACAATGTGCATACCGGGTCACCAGTCCATTGCCATGATTAATGATAACAAAGTTACCATAACCTCCCTCGTAACTAGCAGAACTCACATTACCATCGGCAGCAGCAGTTATAGTAGTCCCTGAAGTTCCGCCGATATCAATACCGGTATGTCCACCACCAAAAGGCTGGGTAATGAGACCATAGACCGGCCAGTCCAGATCTCCCGAACTTCCGCCGCCACGGGAAGCTACCTGGTAAGCCCGGCTGCCCTTGACTACTACCTTGTCTACCGCTTCTTTAATTATCTTTTCTTCGCTAACATCTCTCTTATCCATGACCCCGTTACGTTTGGTAGCGGTGTAGGCCACGAATTTCTCCCCGTTTTGCCCCTCATCTCTAACCTTTACTCCGCTGCTCACCTGTTGATCAGTGATAGTCTTGGTCTGGTAAGGAATGACTTCGTTGCCTCGACCTTCTACTTTTGCAATCACGTTAATTAATGGCTTAGTCTTATTTAAAATTATTTGCTGACCTAAAGATAGGATGTTATTTTCCTGCAAATTATTATTTTGCAGAATATCCGCCACATACATGTCATTCTTACGGGCAATTGACCACAGAGAATCTCCTTCTTGGACAGTATATTTTTGCGGGCTGGCTGTGCCAACGGTTATTACATTCCAGGCATCATTCCAAGCCAGCACTCGGGCGGATGAAACCTTATCCGCCTTTACCTGTACCTGTTCCTCAAAGTCCAAGGCTAAGAGCTTTTCACCAGCCGCAAGCTGAGAATTGTTGGTTTTTAGCTGCTTCAGCATGGCCTCCGCCACCGCTTGGTCTTGCACATAAACAACTGGTTTCCCATTTACCAAAATAGCTACCGCCATGGTCTTAGGCTGCAGGGCCACCCTCATCTCTTCCGCTACATTTTCGGATGGAACTAATTGGCTGCGGCTTACAAAGACCCGCTTAAAACCTACCCGGTTCCTGATCTCCATTTTAATAGCATTTGCTGTTTGCTCTTGGCTCTGCAACTGCTCTAAAGCCTGGGTAACCTCCCCAGAATTCTCAACCACAAACTCTCTATTTCCATCAACCGACACCGAATAAGCCGGTGTATTAATCCCAAAAAACCAAATAATTGCAACAATAAAAATAGCCCCCAAGCTATTTATCCATATTTCATTTTTTCGTATTATTTCTAGCATATAATCTCTCCATTATAATATTTTTGGCAAGCAGTTTTCATATTCTACATTGACTCGTAGGATTCCTGCTTTTTCTACAAACAATTATGAAGGTCCAATTTTGTCATTTCCAGGTAAATGGCCCCTTCAATCCTTTTACGGTGCATCACACAACTTATAGCCGCCGGTTTAGCCATATCCCCATTGCTATGATAGGCATTGGCATGACAGCCGCCCCCGCAAAAATAGCGCGCCCAGCACCTCATGCAGTCTTCTTTATCCTGCAAGCGATTGTGGACAAATCTCTGCTGGATATCCCCGTCCAACTGTGCATCATAAATGTTTCCCATAAGAAACCCATTCTCACCCACAAACTGGTGGCAGGGATAGATATCCCCTGTCGGAGTAATAACCAGGTACTCCACTCCAGCGCCGCACCCGGAATGACGTTTGGCTAGACATGGACCCTTTTGCAGGTCAAGGTTAAAATGGAAAAAGTGTACGTTCTTCCCGGTTCGCTGGTAGTCACAGAGTAAGTCGGTTAGTTGTTCATACTCCTTAAGAACCTTAGGAAGGTCAGCCTCACGAATGCTATACTCGTTTTCTGGACCCACCGCTGGCTCCAAAGATACAGCATCAAAGCCCAGATCTATGATGTGTTGCAGGTCACGGGAAAAATCCAAATTCTGGCGGGTAAAGGTTCCCCGTATGTAATAGCTAAGCGGATTCTTCTCCACCATTTTCTTTATGTTCGGCACAATTAGTTCGTAGCTTCCCTCACCATTATTGAGAATCCGGTGCAGGTCATTAGTTTCCGGCCGACCATCCAAACTTAGAATAACGCTGATTTGGTTATTAACTACAAAATCAATTAAAGCATCATCCAAAAGGAGGGCATTGGTAGTCAGGGTGAAATTAAAATGCTTAGCACATTCCCCTTCCTTCTGCCTTCCGTATTGAACCAGCTCCCTGAGCATAGCCGCATTTAAAAGAGGCTCTCCGCCAAAGAAATCTACTTCCAGGTTCTTAACTTGCCCGCTCTTTTCGATTAGAAAGTCCAATGCTCTTTGGCCAGTTTCCAATGACATCAAGCCGGATTTCATCCCAAAATCGCCCTGACTGGCAAAGCAATATCGGCACTTCATGTTACAGGCATGGGCTACATTCAAACAAATTGCTTTAATCGGCAGGTCAGACAAATCCGCTAGGAGGGCATCTTCCTCGGTAAAAACTGCGCCCGCTTGATGAGCTGCTTCCAGCTCCGTCGCTACCTCCAGAAGTTCATCATCAGTGTATTCCGTCTTCAGATCTTCCATGACCCGATTGGTATCTCCTGCATAATCGATAGTTTTCTCAATAAAGCGGTGGCTGATCTCATCTAAGATATGAATGGCTCCGCTATTTACATCCAGCAGCAGGTTAAGCTCCTTCCATCGAAACAGATGTATTCCTGCCGTGAAATCATAGCCAGTTGGTGATAACAAACTCCCTCTCCTCTCGTTGCCTAGAATGAAAATGATAAACACACTCCATGGTAGGCTGGAGCAAAAAAGGGGCTTTCGCCCCTACATTTTACTAATTTTGATTCTTACAAACCTGGTTTCCAACTGTACACGAGGTCTTACAGGCTGATTGACAAGAAGTAGCGCACTCCCGACAGTTTATCAGATCTTTGTCCCTCTTCAGATTAGGCTTGACCATAGTTATAATGTGTTTTTTCAACCCTCATAACTCCTTCCTGTAGGTAAATATTGAAAGATTATCAATGGATCGGCAATAGACGACTTTATCCCCTTTTTAGGAAACGCATTTTAAATTATAGCTTATCCTGCTTCCTATTGTAAAGACTGCATACTTATTCAAAAGAGCTGGTACTAGCTCACCACTCCCCTTGGATTTCCGCATACCTATGGTCCACATTGAAATCAGCTTTGTCGAAATATTTTCCATTCGTTCCAAACGTGGTGTCAACATTTATCCATCTGTCTTCTTCAGCACAATAAATCTGATTCCAGGCATGGTCCCCCCAAGCAACTCCGCTATACCCCAATCCGGTAATCAAACGCACCTTCACGCCTACCGCACGGCACATGGATATATACAGACTGGAATAATCGAAGCAAATGCCTTTTCTGGTGTTAAATGCAATAATTGAACCCGACGAAATTCCGCTAGGGTCCTTACTAATCCTTGCCGCCTTGTCATAATCGTATTGCATATTCTGGCTAAGCCATTTATATATCAAATAGGCCTTCTTCGCGCTGTTCTGCTCACTGCCCACAATCTTCCTGGCTGTTTCATCAATTTGAGAATTTGATTTAATCGCTTCATCTAATGTAACTCCGTTAAAATACGTTATCACGTGAATATTGTTTTTTTTCAACTGCTTTACTAGCTGCTCAGCAGTTGAATTTCCACCGGTATCTCCTATGTCCGGAATAACCCTCTCCATGCTTCTGCCAAAAGAGTCATTTACCAAAACCGGGATCTTCTTAGCAATATTGGAGTTAAGCACGGGACATACAGCATTTTTATATAAAACCTGGTAAGCAACTGACTGATTCATCGACCTGGACAAAAACGGGGACGGGAAATAATAGGCATAGAAGTTAAGTAACAGGCCTAAGATAAAAACTAAAAATAACGCTCTCGGCACCTGTGATAGAGCCCCAATTATACGTCTTAACCCACTCCCCATAGATTCAAACAGGGTATATAAGCAGCTGACCAACGAGTCACTAATGGCTTTGAACAGCAGGCCGGTAAAAAGCCTTAAAACAATACGAACCAGCAAGAGTATTAGGGGCACGACAATAATATAAATCATAACATCCTGCCCATATAGGAAGGTTCTAATGTTTTCAGGTATCCCATTATAAATCTGATTAAAAACCCCACTATCATTATCGAAAAATATCCTTCTCGTTAGATAAATAGCCATAAATAAGCCGAATAGGAACTCCAAACTATTCAGTAAAGACCACAATAAATGCTTAATTCTTTCTCTTGAAAAATGCTGAAATGCACCAAAAATTATTGGCAGTGCAAAAACACCCAGCAGTAGCGCCGTTAAAATATTAACTCTTAACATATGTCCACCCTCATAAATCGCATTGTTTTATCATCTAATTATTACAATATATCCCGTTGCTTGTAATTAGAAAGTTTTGGATCGCCCCTTTTGCTAAGCCTTATATTATTTTACATAAAAATAAGAGGACACAAACCATGTTCCTCTTATTTTTATTTATTAATTATGGTTAATTGATTTATTTATTGATTTTCTATAGAAACTTTTTGCGTTGCTACTGAGGATGAATACTTACTCGCGTTCAGTCCTGCCACCTGTCCTTCCCCAACTGACTTAGCAATTTGATAGGGCGGGCCTGTGCAATCGCCAGCTGCATATACCCCGGGGAGATTGCTTTCCTGATTGCGGTTAACCCTAATATGCTTATCGGCTATTTCTAAACCTGGTACCAAACGCTCCGGCGAAGTCTCAGCCCCCAGAACAAATAATCCTTCTACCTTTATGGTTTGACCATTATTTAACTCAATGCCTTCCACAAAATCCTCCCCCAGGATCGTTACAGGTTTACCTTTTACTATTTCTGTCCTTGGGTCCAGGTCACCAATTTCTTTATACATCGGCAAGTAATATACTTTACTGCATATTTCCGCCATAAAGTTAGCCTCATGTTCGGCGTCCTCACTGTGCCCTATGATTAGTACATCCTTGGCTCTATAAATCGGGCCATCACAGGTAGCACAGTAGCCAAGTCCTTTGCCCAAGAAAAAGTCTTCCCGTGGCAAAGTGGACTTGTAGGGTACTCCTGTAGCTATTACAATCGTCTTGCTCCTGACCATGTCATTTCCAACCAGTATGTTGTATATTCCGTCAGCTTCATTAATAGCTTCGGCCTTTATATTACTTATTTCAATATTCATAGACTGTGCATGATCCATAAATTGTTCCAGCAGTTTTCCTCCGCTCACATCTGGAAGGCCCAGGTAATTGTTTACCTTCTGAGCCTTGTGCAGTGGCGGGCTACATATCTCGGAGCCTATGACGATAACCTTTTTATTACGGATAGTCGCGTTTATAGCAGCTGATAGACCAGCCGGCCCGCACCCCATAATAGCTACATCATATAGTACATGTTTTATTTTACATTCCCCCTTGTATTATAAGCTCTCTTATATTATCCCTTACTTAAGGTATTATAATGCAGCTTCAAATAAACCTACCCCACTCAAAAGCCAACTCTGCTCTTTTTCAAGGTGTTTTTTTAGAGTTTGAGGTTCGTATCTTGATAGTTCACTCAATCTATCATGGCTGCCATTGTGAGAATCATTGTGTTTCTATTAACAATTCTATTAGCAAGATCTTTTCTTTTTATGTACCATAATTCATTTGGACTAAATATATATAACAGATCATTTCTAATCTTTTTATAGTACTGTTTAAAACTTCCGATACTTTGTTCTGTCGGCTTATTTCTAACGGTCTCCCATTTGAAAACTTTATTTCGTCTCAAAGTATAAATACTACTATCATTGGAATAGTATCTATCCACACTATAACCGGCCAACTTGTTTAGCATATTTTTATTAGAGTAAGATTTCTCTAGTTGAAATTGGAACCAGCCTTCGGCTCTATCAGCATCGTAAACAAACTTAGGATTGAAAATCGGAATATATAATCCAGTATCCTTATATGTTAATGTATATGCTCTGTGTATGTAATCGAGGTTGTACAAGATATCCTTTAAACAAAGCTCTTCATCATTCGAAACAGGTTCTTTTTAATAAGAACAAAGGCCTGGTAGAATCCCGCTTGTTTTTAAAAAGCAAAGAAATGTTAGCTAAACAAGAACAAATATTCTATAATCATGTTATTAAAGCAAATATAACTCTTGCAAGAGAATTCACTATTTTGTTCAAACAAATAGAGTTTTGTATATGTCCGGCTTCAAATTAATAGCTAGATATATTTATGCATTAGTGCAATAAATAAAGTGGCTGAACTTGTTGCTGAGGGTGCTATTTTTATGATAAAACGTTTGGAAATTGAGAAACGAATTTCTAATTATTCTAATCTGATAGCCGATGCTCTGGATAATAACGATTGCATTAATGCATTAAAACTACGAGCAGTTCAAAAAGAACTTGAGGATCTAATTTCTTTTTATGACAGGGAAAAGAATAATGCATCTAGCCTTGATATAACTAAATACTATAAAACGGTTGATGCTGCACAAATATTGGGAATAAATGGTGCGCAATGGCTAATATTTTGTGTTTGGATGGAGTGTTCCCTGCAATGTTGTCAAGCGGTTAGTTCAGACTTTCTTCAATTTTGAGCAAAACCATAGTATGTCATATGTAAAGTGAAATAACTGACGCTAATATAATCTTGTTTTGGGGGATGGAGGTAAGATTCTTGGCTTCGCATATAGATAGAATTATCAAACTAATGGGGTATGGGGAGTCATCGTGTCTTAAGTATGGGCGCGATGGGTTTAGTGTTGGTTCTTTTACTGCACACACAGCCAAGATACTTGAAGAGTTATCCCCCTATGCGGTTTATATGATTGATGACGAGCCTTTTGTTCTGTTTTTTGAAGAATTATCCGATAAGGTCGCACAAAAACAATTATATAAGAAAATATGGAATGCTCAAATTCCTGTCGCAATTGTCTGTGATCCCGGAACTGTCAGAATATATAACGGATGCTCTATTGACAAGGAAAAATCCCTTCTTGCAGAGGTTGAGTGCATCCCGGTTAATGAAATCAACGAGCATTCTCCATTCTCGTATTGGGAAATTACAAGTCAGGATATGTGGGTGAACTGCGCCACGAAATTTAGCGGCGAAAAACTCAATGATTGCTTATTGCGCAACCTGTCTGATATTACAGAAAAACTAAAGAAAGAATATAAAATTCAATTTGCAACAAAGCTCGTACTTCGTCTTATCTTTATTCGCTATCTTGTTGACCGTGGCGTTGATTTGGATTATGCGGGCTTTTCTTCTAATGTTGAATCTTCGCAGGCCGCTCTTCTGAGCCTTTTAACAGACAATAAGAAGTTATATAGTCTGTTTGAGCACTTAAAGAATAAATTTAACGGTAACCTGTTTGAACTTGAAAACGAAATAGATGATAAAAATTTGACCGAAGATGTGTTTCGCTTGCTGTCAGATTTCCTGTCAGCAAATATTGACACAGAAACCGGTCAGCTTTCGTTTTTTGATTTATATGATTTTAATATTATTCCAGTCGAGTTGATTAGCAACATATACGAAATTCTGTTAGGAAAAGAAGGACGCGATAAGGATAACGCTTTTTACACCCCAAGGTATTTAGCTGACTATATCTTGGATGGTTCCGTATCGCTTTTTGTAAGGGACAAGGGAATATGTAAGGTGTTAGACCCTTCATGTGGGTCCGGCATATTTTTGGTTGAAAGCTATCGACGCATGATTGAAAAAGAACTTGGCGGAAAAAATTTTACAGAGGATGATGAATTCCTTAAGAGTGTTTTAACCGAAAATGTTTATGGAGTTGACCTTAACCCCGATGCCGTTGATGTTGCAATTTTTTCGCTATATCTTGCCGTTTTGGATTATAAAAATCCACGAACACTAAATAGCTTTAAGCTTCCGAATCTCAGAGGAAACAACCTATTTGCATGCGATTTTTTTGATGAAACGGCATTATTACCGCTACGGATTATTTCATTTGACTATATTATAGGAAACCCTCCTTGGGGCAAAGGGAATCAATTACTCGAAGATTATTGCACTAAAAGAGGATACCAAAAATATTTGCAAAATAGGGATACATGTAGAGCTTTCATTCTTCGTTCAAAAGACTTCTGTACAGAAAAAACACAATGCTGTTTTGTCCTGCATTCCAAGATGCTCTATATGCAAAAGCGACCATCCAAAGCATTTAGGGAATATTTTTTGACCAACGCAGAGATTATTCGCATTATTGAATTATCTTCTGTGAGAAAACTTATATTCAAAAATGCTGATGCACCAGCGGTGATTCTTTCATACAGATTTTCGGATAATAATGTCTTAAGAAACCGTTTAGAGTACATTTCAATGAAACCAAATATATTTTTCAAGCTCTTTAATATCATTGTGGTTGAAAAAACTGACGTTAAGTATGTCCAACAAAAACTGCTCAAGGAACATGATTGGGCTTGGAAAGCCATTGTTTATGGCCTAACCGGAGACATAGATACAATTATGCAACTAAAAAAACTGTTTCCAACAGTCAAACAGGCTGTAAAGGAACAAACCCCCAATTTGCTTAAAGGTACTGGTGTTCAATATAATGACGGAGATAAAAATGACGCATCTCACCTTGTTGGGAGACCGTTCTTAGATTCGGACGCGATTGATCACTTTTCAATTAATTTAGATTGTCTCAATGAAAATAAATTTGAAAAGGCTCAAATTCATAGACCTCGAGATGAAAAACTGTTTCACGCACCTTACTGCTTAATGTTGACCGGCATTGATATGTCTGATTATACAATGCGCTCAGTTTACTCGGATGTTGATTTTGTTTTTAGAGAAGTAATATATGCAGTTAAAGGGAACATTGAGCAGAAGTCATTCTTGCTCAACCTTACAGGCCTTTTTAATTCAAAGGTCTTCGCTTATTTTAATTTGATGCTGGGTTCTTTTGTGGGCATAGAGCGGGAAAAGCGACTCGTTGATGAGGTGCTATCATTTCCGTATGTCTACAATGAATCTATTGCCAATCAAGTTGAGAAAATTCAAGAACTGCAGGCTAGTGATGATGTTGCTTTACAAGAAGATATTTCTGCGGAGATTGCAGAACTTAATCAAACAATCCTCGAAGCCTTTCGTCTGTCAGATGATGAGTTTGTAGACTATGCCTTACGTATACAAATTCCTCAGCTATCTAAGGTAAATGACCATGATGTTTATCGTCATGTTTCAGCGCAAGACTTAAAGGCGTATGGTCAATATTTCTATAATTATCTTTCAGACATTTTTTCGAGAACAAATAAATATATCAAGACTGTAGCTTATCCTAAGGTTGCTCAGCATTATAGCGTTTTCGAAGTCATGGTGCAGGAAGAGCAGCCAAAAGAATGGTTTCAGGTTAGTGATAGCGCTAATAATAAAGAAATGTTTGCTATGCTTTCTGCGCACAAAATTAATGATAAATTCTATCATTTAAAGGACACACTGTATTTCACTGAGCATTCATTCTGTATCGTTAAACCCAATCATTATAAAAACTGGCATCCCGCTATTGCCAAACTCGACTTAATGGACGTGGTAGATCAAATACTCTCCAGAGACGGAGGGAATGCCTGATGCAAGGTTTTAGAGACAATTCATACAATGTCGATTTTGAAATTGGTTTCTTTGAAAGCATTATTGAGCATTTAAAAAAATGTAGTTTTGAAATGAAAACAGATTGCATAAAAACTGGCAATTGGCTTCACAATGACGAAGATAAGATAACCAATCGTCTTGTAGAAAATTACCTTAATAGGAATTCTTCTAATATACGCTTTATTCTTCAACCACCCGAAAAATTCGTGACAAGTGAAGACCGGTACGAAGGAAGACCAGATCTTAAAGCGGTATCGCACAGCTGGTTTAGTGACTCGAATGCTTACTATACAATTGAGTGCAAGCGAATTGATGGTAAATCACATTTAAACAGGGAATACATAATCAATGGTGTTGCTCGCTTTGTTGTGAGTTCACCCCAATATCCTTCTCACAACAAGCGAAATATTATGTTTGGGTATATCGTAAAAGCTATTGATATTCCCCAAAATACAATTAAAATCGAAGAACTGCAAAATAAGCTCCTTGACAAAGTTGCTGCCAGTGGATTTGTTTTGGAAAACAGCTTTGATTCTGAGTATTACGTCTATTCGTGTCAATATCAATCTGAAACGGATTGTATTGAATTGAGCCACCTATTTTACAATTTTGCTGATGTCGTATGTAGTTAATCCTGCTATCCTTTTTACTGGGGGTTACACCGGGGGGTTAGGGGTTACACCGGGACGTTCTTCTTGTAACACAACAAAACTAAGAAATTGAACAATTGGACCCACTGGAAAAACCGGTGGGTTATTTGATTGGATTCGGTCTAATAGGAAAAAATGTATGGGGTTTTGGCGTGGTTAGGCAGGCGAGACAGCGGTGCGAGAGTGGTATAACTCGTCCCAATCCGGCTCATGGCGCGAGATACCGCATCCTCGTTTTCTCGCACCAGCAAGTGAACATGATTGCTCATCAGACAGTACCCGTATGTTTATGTCAATTAAAAATCAGGCCATTTACTGGTCAGAATGTGCGCTTTATGCGTCAACCTGTCCAGTAAGGCAGCGGTCATTTGAGCATTAGAAAACACCTCCGTCCATTTCGGGAATTTGTCATAACCTCGCATCTGGATCAACTCGCTTTCTTACTAGTAATTATTCCCAGTTTTGCGAGTTTTATGACTATACTAAAATGATCCTACTCCACTATACCCTGTAAAAATAAAGTCTTGGTTTAATACACGAATAAACCTGCGATATCACAGTAAGTGACTCGCAGGTTTATTCGTGTATTATATCAGTATCGATTTTTGAGAAGCCGTTTCATCATGACCGGAGCCTTGGTTCGTGAGAGATTATCCTACGGCTTTATCGTGCTATCGCCCTTATCTTAGACAATGTCGGCCTCTTTTCCAACCATATCCGTTATTTACTAATTTCCGTATCACGGTCACCGCTTCCGCCCGGGTGGCATTATCCTGCGGCCTAATGGTGTTACCTGGGTAGCCTGTCATAATATTGGTATTTACTATTGCCTTCATACTGCCTTTAGCCCAGGGAGAGATCAGGGCATTATCAGTAAATGAAGTCTCTCCGCTGGCCTGCTGAAGTTTGACGGCTTTAACGGCTATTACCGCCATCTCTTCCCGGGTAATCAGACTGTCGGGTTTAAAGCAATTATCACCATAACCACTAATTAATCCTGACTCTGCAGCTATGGAGATGTCGGCGCTGGCCCAGTGACCGGCAGTATCTTTAAAGACTGACCCGTTGCCACTAGCGGTTAATTTCAAGGCTTTTACCAGGATAGTTGCAAATTCTGCCCGGGTTATTGGAGCATCCGGTTTAAAGCTGCCATCCGGGTAGCCGCTGACTGCACCCAGGCTGGCCAGTGTGTCTATCGATTGTTTCGCCCAGTGCTTATCCAAATCCGTAAAGCCGTTTTGATTGTTAGCTGCCGGAGGTTGGGTTTGCGACCTGATTTCAGTTTGATTTTCCGCCAGAACTGTATATTTAGTAAAATGGTCTACCGATACGCTGATAGTTGATCCGGATACCATGCCGCCGACCTTTATAAACTTGGATGATTGGCTGTCATAGTAATAAATCGCGGGAATCGCGTCGGCAGTTGTATTGAGTTTTAGGGTAATAGTAACCGGCTTATTGAAGCTGTAACTGGTCTTACCATCTACCGTGAATTCGAATACATCGCTCCCCAGTTTAAAGCCTTCCGGAATTGACGATGGGGATTCGACTTTCTGAACCTTAACCGCTACGCCGGAAGTACCTTGAAGCGCGTTCGCTGGTATTTCTACTATAGCATCGCTCCCCAGCCCGATTTTTCCACCCGCAGTTGGGTAAACCGTGGCTGACCCGGTGCTGGAATTAACCGGCTGAGGTACGTACCCTCCGCCGCCACCGCCGCCTCCTCCACTGAGGGGACTGGTAATGGGGGTATAGGCTACAAATTCGGTGAAATGCTTGGTCCAAATAACTAGGTCATTTCCTACGTTTATTTTAGCTTCGCCACCGTCTGATATCTGGGTATCTGCCGTACTCTGGCTATCTGCCGATATGGTCGCGGCAATTGGCGTAAACACACCATTTCTCACATAACCGGCGGATTTCCCTGCCATGTTTGGTATTAACAAACGAACCGCCTTAGAGAACTTAATTGTTTCATTCCCTAGTCCGATTTCAATAACCGTGTCGACGGTTTGGGCTCCCGTTATGGTTACGCTTGACGATGCCTTAACCGTAGGCAGGACAATTTCCCCGCTCCATCCTGCCGGTCCGCTTACGGTGGTTCCGTCCGGGATTTCAGCCTGTATGGTACCAAGCGCAGTGCTGACGTTTACTTTAATCAGCGGTAACGGGTTAGCAGGATCGACATTCGTTTTCGCCCCGGTTACGCCTTGAGGAACAATAACGGTAGTTGGGCCTGATATGGGAATCGTCTGATCAGTGCTGGCGGTTACGGTCGTTACCGATTCGGTCACGGTTACCTGGCAGGCAGCTGTTTTATTTCCGTCGGCTGTTATGGCCGTGATGGTGGCGGTTCCCTCTGCCACTGCCGTTACTATTCCGGTCTGGTCTACGCTGGCAATGCCCGGTTGGTCAGAAACCCAGGTTACTTTCTTATTGGTGGTGTCTGTCGGGGCAATTGTCGCCGCCAGGGTTTCGCTGCTCCCCTTTTCTATACTGGTGCTGGTTTTGTTCAGCGTTACTCCGGTTACCGCGATCGTTGTCGGCGGTACAGCTTCAAATTCCGCACTGACCGTTACATTGGCGGCCGGCATGGTGAAGCTGGTGCCGACAATAGTTGTATCCTGCGTTCCGTCGTTATACTTCAGAGTTCCAGCTTTAAGCTGTTTGCCGCTGTCCGGGGTTATCGTCAGGTTTATAGTCGTACCCGCTGTAGCTGATGCCGGGTTAGGGGTTATACTGCCACCGCTCAGAGTTCCTATGCTGACGTTGTAGGTTGCCGCCGGCAAGTCTTCAAATTCCGCGCTGACCGTTACATTGGTTGCCGGCATGGTGAAACTGGTGCCGGTAATGGTTGTATCCTGATTTCCGTCATTATACTTCAGGGTTCCAGCTTTAAGCCGCTTGCCGCTGTCCGGGGTTATTGTCAGGTTTATAGTCGTACCCGCTGTGCCTGATGACGGGTTGGCGGTTATGCCGCCGCCGCTCAGAGTTCCTATGTTAACGTTGTAGTTTGCCGCCGGCAGGTCTTCAAATTCCGCGCTGACTGTTACATTGGTGCCCGGCATACTGAAGCTGGTGCCGATAATGGTTGTATCCTGATTTCCGTCATTATACTTCAGGGTTCCGCTCTTAAGCTGCTTGCCGCTATCCGGGGTTACAGTCAGGTTTATAGTCGTACCTGCTGTGGCTGATGCCGGGTTGGCGGTTATGCTGCCACCGCTCAGGGTTCCTATGCTGACGTTGTAGGTTGCCGCCGGTATAGTCTCAAATTCCGCGCTAACCGTTACATTGGCCGCCGGCATGGTGAAGCTGGTGCCGGTAATGGTTGTATCCTGCGTTCCGTCATTATACTTCAGGGTTCCGCTCTTAAGCCGCTTGCCGCTATCCGGGGTTACAGTCAGGTTTATCGTGCTTCCTGCTGTGGCTGATGCCGGGTTGGCGGTTATGCTGCCACCACTCAGAGTTCCTATGCTGACGTTGTAGGTTGTCGCTGGTATAGTCTCAAATTCCGCACTGACCGTTACATTGGCCACCGGCATGGTAAAGCTGGTACCGGTAATGGTTGTATCCTGATTTCCGTCATTATACTTCAGGGTTCCAGCTTTAAGCTGCTTGCCGCTATCCGGGGTTATCGTCAGGTTTATAGTGGTACCTACTGTGCCTGATCCCGGGTTGGCGATTATGCTGCCACCGCTCAGGGTTCCTATGCTGACGTTGTAGGTTGCCGCCGGTAT
>CAYWFX010000037.1:0-36574 GCA_964457945.1 uncultured Syntrophomonas sp. | reverse complement strand
TCCGAGGAGAATTCGTTTTTTTCCATCTCTATACCTCCCAACTGCTTCTCGCTTCACCCCTCGGGTACGCCTGATGTTCGCTGAAGCTCACTATTAATGTTGCACCCTATGGGTACGCCTGATGTTCGCTGACGCTCACTATTAGTGTTGCTCCTCTTACTTAATTAACCTGCATTTCATCTGCTATCGATGCTATCTCTTCTATCGCGTTGGCCAGCTCGTTCGTAGCTTTGGCCTGCTCCTGTGCCACCTGGGAGGCTTTTTCGATCTGTTCGACAGCTATTTCTATTAGAGACACCACTTCTTGGGTTCCCTCTTCCGCCTCTGCGGAAGCGGTTTTAGTTTCGCCGAGTTGTTTCCCAATAGCCTTCCGGGTCACTACAAGAGCCTCCAGGCCGCTGGTCACCACCTGATTTTTCTGGGCGGCTACAACCATCATGTCATCAGCTTTGCGCGCGGCGATCTCCGATTGAGCAATCTCTGCCGCCACTTTTACCATCTGCATCTGAATGTCTCGAACTAAATCCTTGATTTTATCAGCATTCTCCGCTGACTCACTAGCTAGGTTCCGAATATCACCCGCTACCACCGAAAATCCACGACCATGCTCACCGGCAGTGGCGGCCTCCACAAAGCCGTTAACTGCCAGCATATTGGTCTGTATGGATACGTTCTCTATGGTGTCAACAATCTTCTCAATGCGGCGGATCTTATCCTGCAATGCTTCAATGGAAGCATTGGTAATTTCATAGGATTTGATGCTATCCTTTACTTCATACCAAAGCTTACGAGCTTCCATCCGACCTTCCTGCATCAATCTATCTACTTCATTAAAAAGTTGACCCGCTTCGGCACTTAAATCAGTTAGTCCCTGCAGCACCGCTTTGACATCCTCGGTCAATTTATTGGCCTTGCCCGCCTCTCCCCCGGCTAACCTGGATCCTCCAACCATCTGGTTCAGGGCGATGGCAATCTGGCCAGCCGAAGCGCTGACTTCTTCGATGTTAGCTGACAATTCTTCAGCGGTAGCGGCAACCTCCTCGGCAGATTTATTAATATTGGTGGAGGTCTTTAGTTCCTCAGCCATCTCAGTCAATTCCTGAGTGGCAATGTTGACTTCAGCCATGGCCTTGCTCTGTTCGGCTACCCCTTTGGATGATTCCTGAGAGGAGCTTAAGAGTTGTTGAACCGCAGAAGCTATGGATTCACTGGAGGAAAGAAATTCATCAGATTGGCCTTGCAATTTAATCGCCAGGCCTAGATCCTCCGTAACCATTTCAGCATATTTCCCGAACAACTCGCCGATTTTTGTAAATTCATTGTCAACAACTCTGTTCAAGCCTTCTTCCGAATGTTTAAAGTCTTCAACAACGGTGTTAATGTCTCTGACCACCCCTTCAACTCCCGAACGTATTTCATCTATTACCCCACGGATGTCGCGGGCTGAGCGCTCTGATATTTCGGCCAGGTTCCTGACCTCGTCAGCCACCACGGCAAAGCCCCGTCCGTGTTCTCCGGCCCGGGCCGCTTCAATGGCTGCATTTAAAGCCAAAAGGTTAGTCTGATCAGCAATCATAACCACTGCCTGAACGATGTCGCCGATCTGGCGGGATTGCATCTCTAATTCCCCTATACGTTGGCCTGATTGCATGTTTTTGGCCGCTGCTTCTTTAGTCAGATCCACACAGACCTGCATCTGCCGCATTGATTCCCCGATAGCTATGCGGCCATCACGGGACGCCTTGTCGAGAATCCCCAGGGTTTCCTGCATCTCCACCGCCTTTTTGTTCACCTGCACAACGGCTATCCTCATCTGCTCGGCATTACTGCCCACCTGTTCACCCTGTGAAGCTACGTTATTCATCAGCTGGGAAAACTCCTGGGCGGTGGCGTTGGATTCTTCAATACCTGCTAACAACTCTTCTGAAGCCGAAGCAATACGCTCCGCCATTCCCTGCTGTTTGGCCATGGTTCTAGCTTTCGTTTTTTCCTGAGCCATCTTTCTCGCCAATTCTCTTTTGCGGGCCACATCATCGTCGTTCTCTCTCTTTACTGTGATGCCCGTCTTTTCACTGTTATTAATGCTTGATGGTATTTCTAATTTTTTAGCCATTTTCAACCCCCCAATTTGTTAATATAACGGAAATTCGAATCCTTGCCTCGAAGAACTAATTAGCTGCTGAAGGAATAGCTCATTTCAGCTATCTGCACCTATTCTCCTGCCCCCATCCATTTCTAAAACGGATAAGCATAGGATACAATTCCAATTACATCTTCTTATTAAGAAATTCCACGGCCCAATTTGTACACTTTTATCCCTTATTACTACAAATTCCATGACCTTGTTATCTAATTCAACTAGTTATCATGATTTCCTTCAAAATTCCCCGATATTTTTACCATATATTACTACTCAATCGGTCATGTTTCGATTAACCTTCTTCCATTTTTTTGTCGTTTAGTTTATTTTAAGGTTACCAAGGTGTATTTATCCATATGATTTATTGTTTTTTCGCCAAAAATTTACCCAAAAATTAAAAAGCTCACCTTTTCTTTTGGAAGAAAGGCGAGCATAACTTTTTAGTTAATCCACACATTCGTTCTTTTTAATTTTTGTCAGTATTACTAGTTCTCTTCTATACTTACCGTCGTACCACTAATGCCTGGCAGAGCAGGGTTCACAATGAGCTTGCGGGGGATTCTATATTTAAGTTCCTCCACATGACTGATGATACCCACGCTCAATTTTTCTGATTGCAGTTTTTCTAAGGCGCCTATCACGATATCCAGCACCTCCGCATCCAGAGTTCCAAATCCTTCGTCCAGGAAAAAGAACTCTAACGAAGCCTTGCCTAATTGAATATGGGAAGATAGAGCCAGCGCTAGAGCCAGTGAGGTCAAGAAGGTTTCCCCCCCTGACAAAGTATGGGTGGGTCTTCTGGCTCCCCCGTTAAAGTCATCCCGCATAATAAACTCCCCGTCTGGGTTCAATTCCAGAGCATATCTTCCCCGGCTGATGTCCCGCAGGGTTTTTGATGCTTCCCGAGCCATATAGTTTAAACGGGTACGAGCAATGAAATCAATAAATTTTTTCCCTCTAAACAGGGTTTCCAATTCCTCTAAGAGTCCATACTGCTGGTCAATTTCCCGCTTTTGCTGCTGTAATATCGCCAGTTCTGCGATCCTTTTCTCCATCTCGGCCTGCCTGGCCTCCTGTAATAATGAACGCTTACTAAGCTCCTCAAGTTCTTCCTGAATCTGCACTCGCTGTAACTGTAACAGTCGCCAAGATGCTTCAGCTATTCGTTCACCCTGCAAAAGGGTGGAGACCCTTTCCAGGTTGGCTAAGTTTAATTGCACCCGTTCCCGGTATTCCTGAATAGCACGTCTCTGCTCTTCCATTTCTTTTTCAGTCATATAGGAGTCCAGAACCTCTTGCCAATTATTAAACTTACGAGCCATCAACTGCTCTGTCAGCTCTTCCTCCTGCTCGTGGAATATTTTTTCCAGAGCTTGCTTGCCTATAATTAAATTGGAACATAAGAGGAATAATTCTTCATGTTGCTGCTTTTCTTGCTCATAGGCATCCGTAAGCTGAGCGTAATAATCTTGAAGCTCATCCATTTCAGCTTGGACGGCCTTTAAACCCTCCTGTGGTTCTTGATCCTGGCATAATTCCTTAAACTCAAAGCTTTTTTGCTCGATGACTAGGGTCTTCTCAGACCCAATCGTTTCATATTGGGCCATTTTAATTTTAAGTCCTTGGACTTCCTCCTGAAATGATAATTTCTGGCTCTCATATTCCTTCAATTTATCTTCCAGCTTCTTGTTTTCCTGTTCCAAGATTGCCATTTCCCGATCATTTTCCCGTATTTCGCGGAGTCTACCCTCTATCTGATTTAAGCCCAGTAAGACTCGGAATGTGTCATATTTCCTCTGGGATTCCTGTAATTGCTCTTTTATCGCGTCGTACTCTCCATGCAAATTCTGCAAGGATTGCCTGTCCTTTTCTAATGCAGCACTTTGTGAAGCTTCTTGATTTTTTAAAATTCCTAAAAGCTCCTGTTCATTAGCCAATCCCGACTCGTTGTCCCTAGTCTCTGCCTCCCAGCCGGTAATAGCAGTTTTTAATGCTTCCAGTTCTCTTTTATGACCGACACATTTTTCTTGCCAGCTAACCATGTCCCGTCCAGCGATTTGCTCGTTCAGCTTTTCTAATTCGCAGTTCTGACGCTCTATTTCTTTGATCTGGTAACAGCATTGCATATCCAGGTCATAAACCGCTTTTTCCTGTTCCCGAATGTTCTGCACACTTGCATCCAGATTTATTTCCAGGCTTTCCATCAGTTCGTTGTTTATAACGCTGGCAACAGCAGGATGATGGGACGAACCACACACCGGACAGGCTTCCCCGATTTTCAAATCTCGGGCCAGTACGGCAGCCATATGAGAGTTCCTTTCTTTATCCAAGCTGGCAATCAGCTGATCACGTTGCTCTATGTAGTCGGTCAAGATCTTTTCTCTATAGATCAGCTGTTTTTCTAAAGATAACCTTAGATTTCTAGATTCATGTAGTTCATTTTCAGCTTTACCCAGACTCTGGCTCCATTGCAGCAACGACTTGAGTTCATTTTCCATCTCATTAAGATCAATTTGCTTCCTGAGTAAATCCTCATTGCGTCCTGGACACTGGTCTATCAGCACCTTCCGCTTACATAGCCGCTCCTGGCAGAGTTTTTCTAAGATATCTCGTTGTTCCACTATTAAGGCGAGATTAGTTTCATTGTTCTGCAAATCATTTGCCAGAGATGCAATCTTAGCACCCAATTCAAGCTGATTCTGTTCCAGGACGCGGCATTCCTTTTCAATCATCGCTCCTTCATTCACCTTTTCCCGATACTCCGGGGATAACTTCAAAGCGTCGATTCTTTCCTTCTTCACCTCTAAAACTAACTTGCTCTCTTCAGTTTTCTGCTGGATATCATTAAGGGTGGCCTCTCCCTGGTTTAGGGCAATCGATAATTTTTTATATTCTTCTCGCAAGAGACCACGCTCGGCCTCCAACTCCCTAATTTGCCCGGTAATTTTACTGGCAATTTCCAGATTGCTCTTTCGAGCCAATAATTGTGGAAATTGGCTCTCTTTTTTCCGGGCAGCTTCTTCCCAGCTTTGTCGGGTCACCTGTAGACAGCGGGATAGGTTTTCCTCCTCCTGTTGCACCAGTGCCAGATTTTGCTTCTTGTCCTGCAACTCCTCCTGTTGACTTTGGACTTTATCGATCAAGGGCTTAAGAACTGCACCTTGCTCAGCCTGGTGTAAGCCTATTTCTCGATCGGCAAAGAAGTCCTTCTGCTGACTCAATTCTATCTCAATATTCTGATATCTTTGAAATTCCTCCTGCCAGGCCCATATTGCCGAATATTTTCGATATTCTTTTTCCAGATACTGCCACGACTCTGCCAAAACATTCTTTTGTTTCTGCAAGTTCTGGCATTCTTCACTTAAGCTGGTATAGGTTTCTGAAGATACATCCTGAAAGGAACTTAAATGTCCTTCCAGGTGAGTGCGTTCATTATGCTTCTTGCCTTTATAGTTTCTAATCATCAACGTGATTCTGTCCCCATATTTCTCCATACCAAAGATCCGCTCCAGCATATTGCGACGGTCGCTGCCGTTTAGCTGCAGAAATTCACTGAAACTGCCCTGGGGCAATACCACTGAACGGGTAAAATCATCAGCACTCAAGCCAATGATTTCAATGATTCCCGCATTAACCTCCCTACTTCCCTCATAAAGGGGCCGTGGATCATCTGGATTGCTTATATCATGGATAGTTGCTAGCTCCGCCCTGGCTCCATCCAAACCCGTTCTTTTAAAAATCCTCTGCACGGAATAACGCCGGCGATTTTGGCCCTCACCTACCGCAAATTCATAAATCACCTGTACTTTATCACTCTGTGAATTTACGAAACCAGAAGGCTTCCCGCCAGAACGTGGAACTCTTCCATACAGAGCCAGAATTATCGCATCCAGAACTGTGGATTTACCGCTGCCCGTCGGGCCGAAGATGCCAAATAAGCCGTTCTCAGTAAGTTGTCCAAAATCTATAAGCTGTTCCTCTATAAAACTATTCAGCCCTTTAATCTTCAGCAGGATAGGTCTCATCCTCAGTTCCCTCCTCACGGGTAATTGTATGGAATAAATCTATAATTTCCTGCGGAGCCTCCAGGCCACACCGCTGATGGCGATAAAAGGCTTTAAATAGCTCATTTATCTTCAGGGTTTTATAGTCCTCGATTTCCGCTTCTGTCTCTTCATTGCCATTTATCAAAAGCGGATTGAATTGCAGTATATCGCGACGCAGGCTTTTCATTTCCTTGATTTCAGCCTGGGTAATAACCCGATCAGTTTTAATATTAAGATATATCCAGCGCTCTCCAGCCTGCTGTTCAGTGCATTTTTGGATGGCCTGGTCGATGCTGTCGCATTCCCATACTTCAATAGGTTTATAATTGTGTAATAACCTCTCTTTAACTTGGGCCTCTTTACCGGGCTCAACATCCACAATGTAAACCGATTTGCTATAGTGAATCTCACTCGCGCTGTATTGCAGGGGAGAACCGCTGTAGTAGGCCTTCTTATCAGTCCCCCAAACCTTCTGCGGTCGGTGCAGGTGCCCCATGGCAATATACTGAGCCTCCGGGAGCATCTCTGGATCAACCGCCAAACTCCCGCCCAGTTGGATCTGTCTTTCGGAATCGCTTTCCATTCCCCCGGAAATATATAGGTGCGAGACCGCCAGGTTAATGGTATCTGGCCCAAAATGCCCAGAAAGCTGTTGCCAAAAGTCTCCCACCCGCTTAGAATAGCTCTCACGGCGTATATTCTCGTCATCAGAGCCGTTCAGCACTTCATTTAGCCGGGTCTCACTGGGATAGGGCAGGGTCAGAATAACCGCCTTCTCGCCTTTAAGTGATATTTTCACATAACCCTCGCCCGCTTCTTCAATCTCAAAAGCTCCGTAGCATCCGGTCAATGCCATGCTTTTAGGCTTTCCTAGAAGAATGACCCCGTGGTCGTAAGCCAACGGGCTGGCAGCCATCAGTCGATCCGGGTTATCATGATTTCCAGCAATGACCAGAACGGCCCGCTCTCCATTCTGAGCCAGTTTTTTCACAGTATCGTAAAACAATCTTTCTGCCGGCGCGGGAGGGTTGGGGCCGTCGTAGACATCCCCTGCGACCAGAATTAAGTCTACCCGCTCCTCATCTGCAATTTGGGTCAGTTCTTCCATAAACTTTTGCTGTTCCTCCATACGGCTGTGCCCCTCCAGAGTCTTGCCCAGGTGCCAGTCGGAGGTATGTAAAATCCTCACAACTTCACCTCTTCATCACAATAGAACAGGTAAAGATAGCTGTCTTTCACCGGATGGCCCTGAATATTTTCCAAAGCGGTTTTATATAGCTCTACCTGATTTCGGTATTTATCAATAAGCTCTTCCCGGTTCTCCGAGGTGATCCAATCAGTTTTGTAGTCCACCAGAACCATTTCCTCACCTTCCCAGAAGTAAAGGTCAATCACTCCCTGAAGCAGAAGTTCTTCCTCACAGTTTTCCAAACCAGCGATAATGGAGGATGCTCTACAAACTAGATTGAAGGGAACTTCCCGATATATCTTCCCAGCCTTAAGAACCCTTTGCCCCAGATCAGAGCGGAAAAAATTCCATACTCTGGCAACGTCTACTTCTGCGGCTTCTTCTTCTCTTAACAATTCCTGTTTTACCATTTCTCGAATCTGCGCCGCGATTTCCTCCCCTGAGCACCCTTCACCCTTCGGGTACCACCGGTGTTCCCGTTGGTCACTATTTAAGGTTGCGGGCACTTCTGGTGCTCCCTGGCCACTAATGTTGCACCCTTCGGGCACTCCTGATGTTCGCTGTCGCTCACCAATAAGGTTGCACCCTTCGGGCACTCCTGATGTTCGCTGTCGCTCACCAATAAGGTTGCTAAGTCTTTTTAAATCTAGGTGCTGCATGACAAAATGCATGATACTTCCTTTTTCGGCACCGCTAAAAGACGATCCCCCTGCCCCTGCAATCTCAGCGGTAATGAACCGTGGGCGTTTCGCCATCTGCGGAATGTTCAACCCCAAGCTTGCCAGCCCCCGGGCCTGCATGTTTTTGATCTGGCTGACCGATAATTTGGAAGGAATCCTTACCGCTTCCCTGTAAGGATACTGCCAATTTAATCGCTGCTCAATCAGCTCCTGCTCCGGGGAATTTTGGGTCGGCTGAAAGTCCTGCAGGATCTTCTGAAAATCCCGATCAGTTGTTGGTTGTTGCCCTTCTCCCTGGGTGGCCTGGGAACGACTGATAATCTCCACCCGCCAGCGAAATTCTTCTGTCGAGAATTCCCGGTCTTCCCAATTCACTACAGCCAATTCCCGCACTTTTAATCCATCGCGGTGGCGCAACACCACCGGGCCAACCCAGTCCAGATGGCATCTAGCTTGGGCCAGTTGAAATGGACTGATCTTTTTACTCCATGTTTTCGCTCTACGGGGCAGGTCAGACAAGGAACCTACCATAATAAGCTTATCGCGAGCACGCGTACAGGCTACATACAAAATCCGCATTTCTTCTGCCAGGCTTTCCATCTTTATTATGTTCTTCATGGCAAACCGGGCGATAGTATCCTTTTTGATCCGCATTTCAGGATTGACGTAATAGGGACCGATACCCAGATCTTTGTGAAATAATACCGAAGCTTTGGTGTCACTGAGGTTAAATCCATTGCCCATACCTGCCAGAATGACCACCGGAAACTCCAAGCCCTTGCTTTTATGGATGCTCATAATACGAACCACGTTATCGTTCTCCCCCAATATCTTGGCCATCCCCATATCTCCGCTGCCTGCCTGCATTTTGTCTACAAACTTAATAAAATGAAACAGACCCTTGAGAGAAGTAGTCTGGAACTGGCTGGCCCGGTTGAAGAGAACCCTGAGATTAGCCTGGCGCTGCATACCTCCTGGCATCGCACCCACATAATAGTAGTATCCGGTTTCCAATAGCAGTTTCCATATTAACTCATCCATAGCTGTGTATCTCGCTGCTTCTTTCCAGGCATTGAGCTGGCATATAAATGCCTCCAGCCTGACCTGCAATTCATCACTATGTTGGGCAATGTATTCCTCTATCGCCTCATAGTAGGTTACACCCTGACTGCCCACCCGAATAGCAATTAAGTCATCAATAGCAAATTTGCCAATGGGGGAACGCAGCACACTTAGTAGGGGAATATCCTGGCGCTTATTATCTATAACCTTCAATAGATTCATAAAGATATTGATTTCCAGGGTTTGAAAGTAGCCTCTATCAACATCTGCATATACGGGAATTCCTACTGCCCTGAAAGTCTCCGCAAACACATCGGCCCGCTGCCGGGTGGCACGCATAAGAACCACTATATCTCTATATTCCAGGGGACGATAACAAGCCTGTTGGGAGTCATAAAATGACTGTCCGCATAGTTCCTGTATGCGCGCGGCCACCACTCTAGCTTCCAATTCTATAGCGCCCGGTTCTTCCACTTCTTCAACCGCAGGTTCCTCATCAGCATCCAGGAGAGCCGGCTTTTTTTCAATTAAATAAAGTTCCAATGCAGGGGAAGCCGTATCGCCGCTGGTATCATCCTGACAGTCTACCCCTGGGTATAAATAAGCATCTTCATCATATTCAATTTCACCAAAATGGCGGGACATAATCTGTTTAAAAATGCAGTTTATCCCCTCAATTATTTCCCGCCGGCTGCGAAAGTTCTTGCGTAAATCTATACGCCGGTTTAGACCCTCCGCACCGGTTTGAAAGTCTGCGTATTTCCCTAGAAATAGAGACGGATCTGCTAATCGGAAGCGGTAAATGCTCTGCTTGACATCCCCCACTAGGAAAAGATTGTCCTCTTTCTTAATGCAATTCAGAATAATCTCCTGAACCAGGTTACTGTCCTGGTATTCGTCAACAAAGATATAGGCATATTTACGCTGGTATTCTTCTGCTACCTCCTTCTGGGCTAAAATGTCCAGGGCATAATGTTCCAGGTCGTTGAAATCTACGATCCCCTTATCACTCTTTTTACCACGATAAAGCATTGTAAAATGAGTAAGCAGGGTACATAAATATTCTATTTCAGAATAGAGCTCGTTCAAGTCCTGGTGAAATTGTTTCGGGCTTTGGAAGAATATTTTAGACTGGATGGTCTCTATGACCTTTTTCCCCTGCGCCCGGAGTTCCTTGACCTCTTCCTGTAGCACCGCATCAGTATCTTTGCTAACCCGTCCCAGGCGCGGGTACTGTACCGTAGCTAACTGCTCGTAAAGTGAGGATATTCCTTGATTAAGAGCCATAAGAAGCTGCTCTATCGTTTGCACATCCTCTATTAGGGCAGGCTGGTAAGCCAACGGGCCTTGCACCATTTCCGTAATTTGCAGGGCTTCGCTGAAAAGATCCCTGGCACCGGATAGGTTTATGCGCAATTGCTGGATAAGGCTCTGTACCCAGGGACAGCGTGCAAATTCTTCCTCATTCATATTAAAATCCCCAGCTCGGGTTTTAAGCCATATCAGTTGATTCGGCTTGCTCTGAATAAACTCGTAGGCCTGTAGCACCAAGTTTTGCAATGGAGCATCATCTTTTCCCCCTCCAAACATTTCCACTAAGCTTAAAAATGAAGAAGATTCCTTTTCATATTCGCTTTCCAACAACTCATCCAGGGCTTCCAGCTTCATTATTGAAGTCTCGGTGCTATCTCCAATACGAAAATTGGGATCAACATCAATCAAATGAAAATATTTTCTAACCACATCAGTACAAAATGCATGGAGGGTGTTTATAGATGCCCGGTTGAGCAAGTTCATCTGATTTCTCAGGTGTTCTTCATTCTCATCTTTCTTTTCCAATTCCGCCAGGAGGGCAGCGCTGATTCTCTCCCGCATCTCTCCGGCTGCTGCATGGGTAAAGGTTGCAACCAGCATCCGATCAATATCCACCTTATCCTTTATAATCAACTGGATAATGCGCTCCACCAGAACCGCAGTCTTACCTGAACCTGCTGCTGCTGCCACTAGAAGGTTACTGTTTCTAGCTGTGATGGCATTTTCCTGCTCCTTAGTCCACTCTCGCAAGTACAGTCCCCTCCTTTGTCCCGCGCAACTTTGGTAGTGAGCGGGTGTTTCCATCAGTTGTGCCCTCAGTGTGCAACATTAGTGGTGAGCAATCGCGAACATCAGGCGTGCCCGAAGTGCGCAACATTATTGGCGACCGCCAGGGAGCACCAGTGGTACACGCAGGGTGAATCCGGGTAATGACTTCCTCGTCCTTTAAAGGCCGAATATTTCTATAATTATTATCCTCCAGCAAGCGATCGAACTGACAAACAGCTCGGTAGGGACAAAAGGCACAGGCATTCCGGCGGCTATCATTAACCGGTTCTATTTTCACCTTACCACGTATGATCTCCCGGCCAATTTCCTGGAGCAATCCTTCCACATGGCCGATGAGGGCCATAAAATCCTCCGAGGCCAGAACGGAAGAATTTTTTGTAAAACCTTCATCCTTGGTTAAAGCTACCGGAATAATTTCTGAACTCTTCCCAATTTCACGATCCAATTGACGAACCAGTCGCACATCTTCCAAAGCCAGCCCTGTCATTTTGAGCTTTTTGGCAATTTCCTTCTCAATAGTCTCCACTACCTTGGATTCAGTATTAATCAGGGGGTCATCAATTTTAAAATAGAATATCCCGGCTGGCATCAGCTGCGGGCGCTTTAACTGCTGCGTGCTAGCCAAAACGGCCTGTAGATAAATCATTAGCTGCAGGCTTAATCCATAATAGATATCGGATAGACTGAATTTCTGATTCCCGGATTTATAATCAATTATTTTAATAAAGGTTGCATCTTCCTCATCCAGCAGATCAACCCGGTCAATTCTTCCTACCAGGTAAAATATTTCCCCATCCCCAAGTTCAATTTTAATGGCCGGAAAGGGGCATCCCGGACCAAAACTCACTTCATAATCCAGGGGTTTAAAAGTGCCATGTTGCAGATGGGTGGTGAGAGTCCACACCGCCCGGCAGCTAATCCGCTTCAGACGTTTCATCAGGTACTGATAGCGGTGACTACTGGAGAATACCCCATGCCCTTGCACGGGCGCCAGTTCATCCATAATACCATCCATAATGCTCTCGCATTCCACCCGCTGTAATTCCGACCAATTTATATGCTCGTCCCTAAGTTTCAAGGCAAAAGACTGCAGGCAATTATGAAATAGTTCTCCCACATCCGGGGCTGCTACCGCAAATATCTTACGTTCCTGTGGTTTCAAACCATAGCGGACAAAATGAGCGAATGGGCAGCTTACAAATTGCTCCACCCGTGAAACCGTGGAATGAAGCGGCAGGTGATACAGCCGACGGGCATTTTCGGAGTCAATAAAAGCGGTCTGGTTGTGATGAAACAAGCCTTCTATAACTGAACTGCGTTGTTCCTGCCAGGCTTCCCGTTCATAGTACCAGCCATATACATCCCACCAGAAATCTTCGCTAGCTTTACCATCCAGGCTAAGTCGCAGATTTTCGACCAGGTATTTAAAGGAGCTGTTAGGCGTTGATACCTTATGCAGCTCATGTTGACGATTATTTACCACGTCACTATCTAGCTTAAGGGAAGGAAATAATTTCTGGAAGCGATCGATTAAGAGCGACGGGCGCAATGCTTTGCCCTCCATGTCAGCCAGAGCCAGAGACAAACCCAGATACTCGTTAGGCTTGGTCAGGGCGGTATAGATTAAAAACTTTTCCTCCGTAAATTTACGATTAAGATCAAAACCCAGATCCAATCCCTTGTCCAGGAGCAATTCCTTCTCCGCCTCAGACAAAATGCCCTCCTCTTCCTGACCTGAAGGCAAAACCCCGTCATTAACCCCTACTACCAACAGTCCGCGAATATCATGACTTTTTGACCTTTGAATATTGCCCACCAGAACCTGGTCAATCGTAGTAGGGATGATACCCACTTCCTGTGATAAAAAACCCGCCTCCAGGATGCGCAGGTATTCTTTGAGATGGACTTCCTGGTCTCCCATTATCTCTACCATCTGGTCAAATATCTCCAAAACGATATTCCATATCTGGGTGTTCTCCCGCACCAGTTCATAGCGGCTCTGATCGTTCAGTTTTTCTACCCATTCTTCCAGTTGACTCCGTACCCCAATTTCCTCCAGGTATTCATATAAGGCCCTGGTTATGGAGGCAATAGAATTTTTCCCTTTCACCTGCTTCTCCAGTTTCTGGAGCGGAATGATAAAGGTCTCCCGCCACCGGTTCAGCTCTTCTAAGGGCTCGTGCTGATCCAGATAAAACTCTTCTTTCCAACGCTGTCCCTGAATTCCATAGCGGAGCACGAAATTCTCCAATTTTTCTATATCATCATCAGTCAGGCCGCTATAACCGGTTTTAAAGAAGCGGAATACATCTTCATAGCGATACCCCCGACGAATCACTTCCAGTGAAGACAGAATGAGCTGAATGAGGGGGTTATTCATAATATCCCTCTTTTGATCCATAAAATAGGGGATTGAATACTCATCAAAAACCCGTTTGAATAAACTTCCATAGCTGTCCATATTATTACAGACCACGGCCAGGTCTTTCCAGCGATAACCCTCTTCCCGCACCAGTTTCAGGATTTGAGCTGCCACGTATTCCAGCTCACTATTGATATTAGTAGCCGCGAATAGTTCCAGGTGCTGAACATCCCCAGGGAAGCTGCGGTGGGGGTAGGCGTAGAGTTCTGATTCCAAATGCAGGATTTCAGGTGTTTTAATGGCATCAGCTGCTGCACCTTCCACGGTGATGGTTGCTTCGACTAATCCATGCTCCCGGGCAATGGCCTGAATCTTTTGGAAGCTGCGCCAAGACAGGGTGAACAAATCACGATCCCTAGCCTGACGGTTAGCAACCTTAATGGCATCCGTAAGGGTGCACCGGTAGTACCCGCAGGGTGCATCCAGGCTCAAGCTGATGGTGGTATCCTGTGCCAGAAACATTATTTTCTCGATGATTTTCAAGCTCTGGGGAGAAAAAGTGGTAAACCCGTCCACCCAAACCCGAGCTCCCTGCAAGAACTGAGCTCCATCTATCTTCTCGATTAAGAGGTTGAGGTAATCTTCGGTATCTAAGTAGCGCCCCCTCAGGTACTCGTTAAAACGGTCATAAATAAGAGCAATATCCTGTATCTTTTCTTTGATAATAAGCTCTTCCTCGCCCTCCATACTGGCCAAGAGCTGAGCCGGAAGAATATCTTGTTGTTTTAGTTCCGATAAGAGTTCGCTAAATTTACTTACAAAGCCATCCTGTTGGGCAGCCTTTTTATAAATGGTCAAATCGCGAGCGACCTCGTCGATCATCTTTCTTAAAACCATATTTTTACCCTGTTCATTTAGGAGGGTACGAGTCAGCCCGCCCACCTCGTTGAAAACCCGCTGGGCCAGCCGAGTGAAACTCAAAACCTCCACCCGCATAATTCCCGGTAGGTTTAATTTTTGAATTAAATCCCGTTCCGATTGGAGGGTAAATTGCTCTGGAACCAAGAGAATCAGGTCATTCTCTTCACTATCCTGAAGGCTCTTGGCAATTTCCTGGAAGATATGATGGCTTTTCCCCTTGCCAGCTCGACCCAGGATATATCGTACTGCCAACTGTTTCACCCCCGTTTTAAATTGATGCTAGCAACCCTTGGCTTTATAACTAAGGAGGAAAACTACTAGCAATCTTAACTATATTAGATAATAATTCGCCTGCGGGCAGGAAATCCCTTTTGTAATGGCAAATATACTAGCTAGAAAACACCTTATAATTTGTCATTTATAGGAGGTTAGGATAAATGCAATACCAAAAGGCATCTCTGGGAAGAGTAATAGTGGCTAAAATAGAACACGGTGATGACCTATTAGAAGAATTGAAAAACCTGTTGCAAGCTGAACAAATTCAGGCAGGCCTTATGTTTATGATCGGCGCTTTGCAGGCTGGTTCTTTGGTCGTAGGCCCTGAAAATTGCACTGTACCACCACAACCGGTATGGAAAAATTTTCAGGATGGACGGGAATTATTGGGCATAGCAACTGTTTTCACCGAGGGCAGTGAGCCAGTCATTCATCTGCACGCATCTTTGGGCCGAGGAGAGGAACCATTAACCGGGTGTATAAGAAAAGATGCCCGGGTATATCTAGTGGTAGAAGTGATTCTCCTGGAACTTCTAGACAGTGGAGCCATCCGTACCCTGGACGCCTTGACCGGTCTTAATCTGCTAGGCTTTGTCTAGGGAACTAGGGACGATTATTGAATTGGATTTACCTCAATACGACAATAGTAAAAGAAAATTTCAAATCAAGAACCATCCCTAGTTTTCAAAAATCTACTTCTAAAACTAAGAGGTGAGCGAAGTGGCAATTCAAGATTTCGAAGGTGATAGTTTTATCGCATTCATTGATATATCGGGATTTAAAAAAATGATGAAAAATGGCAGCCAAGCTTTAGATGCTTTAGATGCCTTTTATTCGGTAGGATATAGCGAGTTAAGACAAGTCTCGCAAAAAGCAATAAGAATTGAAGGTATTTTTATATCAGATTCCGGAATTTTATTTTCAAGAAAAGCAAGCCAATCTGCATCTATCACAGATGAATTACGGGCATTGTTGGCGGTTGTGAAAAGTTTAAACCAGAGGATGTTAACCAATAATTTTATGCTGACGACTTCCATAGCATATGGATTTTTTAAATACCAAGATAGAATTGACTTAGAAGTAATTAAGAAAAATGCACTGTGGGGAGGTGCATACATGGAAGCTTATAGAGATAATTCGACTACCTTGCCAAAATTGCAGCCAGGGCAATGCAGAATAGTTAAAGAGGGATTACCTGAAGAAGTACTTGGTTATATTAATAACCCTTCAGAAAATGATCCTCTCCAAGAAGATGTTTTAAAATTTATGAAGCCTTACAAGTCCAAGAAACACTATTATTATTGGTGGATGGCTAAAGAAGTTGGAGAACTCAATTCCTGTGAAAACACTTATAATAAGCTGGAAGATTTAATGTATTGGGGATTGTTACAGAAATTAAAACAAAGTCAACCAGTAAAGCTCTAGGCGGTGAAATGACCTCCGCTTATTAAGCGAAGGCTATTTTTGATTGGGCTCAATTATTTTCTAGCATTCGAAAACATCAAAGGAATAGAAATTAACTGGCCTGTGATGAAATGTGCCCTTCAAAAACTAAGGTAAGTTTTGCCGTTTCATTTTCTTCCAAAAGGGTGTTTTGGATTTCTATGATAAGTTGCTCAATTCCTTTTTCTAGAATAAACGCTTTCATTTTATATTGAGATCCAGGATGTTCCATTGATTCTTGGCTGGCTCTTCCCTGAGCATTACTTTTTATACTAACCAGTCTTTCAAGCATTTTTATTCTATCCACATAGACTCCTCCCATCAAGAAATAGCTAACCCTTCTGGGTTTGGTATTTAAAAATGTGATTAGGCGGGTGACGGTGAAGCACCATCACCCCTGCCTATTCTTTACCTTGATACTTAAACTATTTTGTTGCTCCTTACCCAAATGTTCATTCGGTCAGCTTCTTATAGTCCAAGTCAATCCCCCGATATATACTAGTATTCGAAAATATCAACGGGGACATCAATAGCTGAGGTATCACCATCTATTACTATCTCAGCAACAGCCCATACATTAGGAACTACATTACGTACATAGTACTTAGCAGTGGCTACTTTGCCGCTGTAGAAATTGTAATCAAAGTGTTCGGCTCCTACTTCTTTAGCTCTCTTATCAGCCAATAAACCCTGGTCGAGGATCTGGCGGCCACAGAATAGCTGGGCAGTTGCGGTCAGGATGCGGCGTGAATAAAGGGGAATCATTTTCATATCGGTCTTGAAATATCCAGCCAAAGCCTTAAGCATTTCCTGGTAAGCTTTCAGTGCCTTCTCCATGTTGGCGAATTCCTTGGTAAAGGTTGCATTGCCCTGGTTGGCTGCACAGAAATCTATCATTTCCTTTACCCAAGCGCCAAATATTGAACCGCCCTTCATGTTCATCTTGCGACCAACAAGATCCATGGACTGGATAAAGTTAGTGCCTTCCCAGATGGAGTAGATTTTCATGTCATTAGCAAGCTGACCGCAGGGGTATTCCGAGCAGTAACCATAGCCGCCATAAGTTTGGATAGCTTCGCCAATTAGCCACCAGCCTTCATCAGAAGGATAGGCCTTGCAAAGCGGAGTACACATTTCAATCAGGTTGTTGGCCGCTTTTCGCACTTCCGGATCTGGATCACGATGTCTCTGGTCAAAGGCCAAGTAGACCTTGTACATCATAGCCCGAATGGCTTCAATGTGAGCTTTGCCCATCATCAGGGTGCGCTTAATATCTTCATGATTTATTATGGCTGTCCGACCCGCCTTAGGATTGGTCAACAGACGGCCTTGAATCCTTTCCTTGGCATTATCGCGGGCATTTGCAAACGCGTTGATGGTACAGGACAGAGCCGAGTGACCGGTTTCCATACGAGCCTTGTTCATCATCTGGAACATTTGAGCCATACCTTCACCCTTGCCTTCGTTTTCACGCGGGTCTACACCCAGCAGCCAGCCGCGGCAATTACCATTCTCACCAGCAGCCAAAGAGGCGGTGACAGATCCATGCTGACCCATCTTATGCTCTACGCCAGTGGTCTGGAAATCATTGTCTTCAAAGCTGCCATCTTCGTTAACCCAGAACTTAGGCACCACGAATAGGGATATACCGCTCGTGCCCAGTTTGGCACCTTCTACGCGGGCCAAGAAGAGGTGGATGATATTATCGGTAAAGTCATTATCTCCGCCGGTTATAAATATCTTGTTCCCTTTGATCTTAAAGATCCGGGGATCATCGGTCGGAAAAGCCTTGGAAAGAATGTCGCCTACATCAGAACCGGCGCTGGGCTCGGTCAAACACATGGTTCCTGACCAGGTTCCATCCATCATATTAGGTAGGAACATGGCTTTCAATTTATCGTCGCCAAAGCTCTGTATCAAATCAGCAGCTCCACTAGTTAGAATTATATAGGGCGTGAAGGTAGGGTTAGCGCAACAAATTAGTTCCCAAACGGCTGCAGACAAAATTTCCGGCAGTACCATGGCATCTTCGGAATTATCGATGTTACTAGTACCCCATCCTTCGCTCTGCAACTTATGAAAAAGCGGTCCGAAGCTGGCCGGGGTGGTTACCTTGCCATCAGCAAATATAATTGGGTTGTTCTCGCCATCGTCGTTGGTCGGCTCTATTACTTCCTTGCACATCTTAAGGATAGGCCCCAGAACGGATTTAATATCGTCTTTGGAATAGTAATCAGCAAACTGTGGATAGTTAAAGACTCCCTCAGTGGGAAGCCATTCTTGAATAATAAACTCAAAATCTCTGATATTATTAACCGCAAAATTAGCAGCCATGTTTACATTCCCTCCATTTCCAGTATTTATTTTTCTCCAATTTTTTGCCTTCATTTTTTAAAACAGGTAGGTGATGGTCTCTAGGAAAACCATCACCTACAATATAGAATATAGAGAGGAGGCTCTATATATCTCTAGTCCACAGGGAAGCCATAGCTGATCCGCCACCTACGCAGAGGGAAGCGCCACCAGTTGATTTACCAATTCTTTCCAGTTCATAGTAAAGGCTGACAATTATGCGCAGTGCAGTAGCACCAACTGGATGTCCTAAACCAATTCCTGAACCATTGGTATTTATGTTGCCATCCTTCTCAAACGATCCCATGTTTAGGTCTATGCCAGCAGTCTCTTTGATCATCTTGCCAACGCCTATTACTTGAGCTGCAAATGCTTCATTGATTTCCCAATAATCAACATCGGAATACTTCATGCCTGCTTGCTGTAAACATTTGGGTATTGCTACTGCTGGGCCTAATCCCATAACCCGAGCTTCTACCCCTGCTGCACACACATTTACAAGTTTCATTAAGGGTTTAATACCTAGTTCATCGGCTTTTTTCTTGGTCATCATAACTACGGCAGCAGAACAGTCATTCAAACCGGAAGCGTTGGCAGCAGTTGTAACCCCGTCTTTGCCGAATGCAGGTGACAGCCTGGCCATACTTTCAAGGCTGGCTCCGCGGATGGGATGTTCGTCATTCTCAAACAGGAATTCTTTCTTTCCCTTCTTTACCAGAACAGGAACAATCTCTCTCTTGAAACGACCTTCATCAACAGCCCTTACAGCCCTCTGGTGGCTTGTGAGTGCTAGTGCGTCACATTCTTCGCGGGTTATTCCATACTGTTTGGCAATATTATCAGCAGTCCCGCCCATGTGGGAACCAGCTAGCTTACATATAAGTCCATCTGAGAGCATAGCATCCTGAAGTTTAACGTCGGCCATTCTGGCACCCCATCTGGCAGTTTGCGAAACATAAGGAATATTACTCATACTTTCAGTACCAGTTACAACTGCTATTTCGTTTTTACCCAATGCCAGACCCATAGCTGCGATTTCCATGGCTCTCATGCCGGAAGCGCAATTCTGACTGACCATGCTGGCAGTGGATAGGGGATCCATCCCTATTTCCATCGCCACAATACGGGGTGGCAGGGAGCCATTACCATGATGCAGGCATATTCCACCCACGAGTTCATCGACCTGTTTGGGATCAATTCCCGCCCTCTTAATAGCCTCGCTAGCAGCAATTTTGGTTAAATCGTTGGCTCTAACTGATTGAAGTGATCCTCCAAATGAACCAATAGGTGTTCTACACGCACTTACTATTACAACCTCGTTAAATTCTTTTGCCATAATTAAAATCTCTCCTTTTTTTAAAATATTTCACTCACAATTCGGGTGATCTACTGCCTTATGATATCTTGTTGGTCCTTACCCAAATATGGTTGGCATCTGCTTCTTTAATAAGTTCATCACGCAAATCGGGATGCGCAATGTTCACCAAGGCTTCCGCACGTTCCCATGAACTCTTTGATTTAAGATTACAAATACCATATTCAGTAACCACATAATAATTTATACTTCTGGGAACGGTAACAATGGCCCCCGGTGTTAGAATGGGTTTGATCCGTGATTGAATCTGGCCATCTTTGCCAAGGAAGGTAGAGGTAAGACAGATCAGCCCCTTGCCTCCTTTGGATTTATATGACCCATAAATAAAGTCTAGCTGGCCACCAGTTCCTGAAATCTGCCTTACTCCATTTGACTCTGAGGCTACCTGACCATAAAGGTCGACTTCGATAGCATTGTTAATTCCTATAACATTATCATTCTGGCAAATAATATCAGGATCGTTGGTATAATTAACCGGGTAACTGGCACAAATTGGATTATTGTCCAGGAAGTCATAGAGCTTCTTGGTTCCCATAGCAAAGGTATAGACCATCTTACCTTTATCAAGCTGTTTGCGGAGACCGGTAATACGCCCCGCTTCATACATATCCACAAATGAATCCACCAGCATTTCGGTATGGACGCCCAGGTCTTTTAAGTCCGATTGGGCTATCATCGCTCCAACTACATTGGGCATAGCTCCTATACCTAACTGCAAACAGGCGCCATCCTCGATTTGGTCTAGTACGATTGCCGCAATTTTTCTATCCACATCCGATACTAGTGTTTCAGGAAGCTGAATCAATGGCCTATTGTCGCCTTGGACAAAATAGTCGATTTCGGATACATGTAAGGTCTCCCTTGAGCCCCCCAGACATCTCGGTACTGATTCATTTACTTCGGCAATAACAATTTTAGCCTGATCACAAAAGGCATGCGTAATGGAATTCGATGTTCCCATGTTCACAAAGCCATGTTGATCGGGAGGAGTGACCTTGATCAAAGCTACGTCAACGGGCACCCAACCCTTGTCGTAAAAAGATGTTCCTTCGTGATACATTATAGGAATATAATTACAGAGATTTTTGTCATGCAACTTTCTGCTGGCCCCACTGAAGTGCCAGTCATTATAAATAAAATGTTTTCTCTCCGGATCATTTATAACTGTTTGCGGCGGAAAAGGACAGGTAGTCGTTCTAATGATTACCCCTTCTAATTCATCTTTTCTCTTGGCCAAAGCCGCATCTAAAACATGAGAACACATCATAAATTCGCCGTAATGAACCAAATCGCCGGATTTAACAACCTTGACTGCTTGTTCAGCAGAGACGAATTTGCGCTCGTACTCGCTTTTATAATCCAAGTCAATCCCTCCTAGTTATTTATTTTCCAAAGGTTTTGCTATATCACCGGCGATAGCCATTCTTTGTACCAGGGATGTCCCCTCAAATATCTGCATAATCTTGCATTGAGAAAACAATGATGGTAATTTGCAGATATAAATTCCCTTAAGATTAGTTACTTACCGGTAAACTGTGGTTTTCTCTTTTCAACATAAGCACCCATGCCTTCAAACTTATCTGCAGTAGCACAGCACATTCCGAACATATCAGACTCAATGCTCATAGCAGTGTCAATATCTACCTGCATGCCTTTGTTGATTGCAAATTTGGCATAGCCAACTGCCAGTGGGGCCTTATAGGCAATTTTCTTGGCCAGTTTCTTAGCTTCATCCATCAATTGGTCCAGGGGATAAACATGGTTTACCAGTCCTATGCGATAGGCTTCCTGGGCATTGATTACATCAGCTGTATAGGTTAGTTCTTTAGCACGTCCTTCACCAACCAAACGAGGAAGCCGTTGGGTTCCACCAAAGCCAGGTATAACACCCAGGCCTACTTCAGGTTGAGCAAAAATTGCAGTCTCCGAGGCCAGTCTGATATCGCAGGACATGGCCAACTCGCAACCTCCGCCAAGTGCAAAACCGTTGATAGCAGCAATAACTGGTTTTTCCAAAAGCTCAAATTGCCGCATTACTTTTTCTCCTAAATCGGAGTAGAATCTTCCCTCAGCTGGAGAGAGTGGAAGCATAAATGTGATGTCAGCCCCGGCCACAAATGATTTGTCTCCCGTTCCGGTAACTATCATAACCTTAATGTTGGGATCGGCTTTTACATCCTTAACGGCTGCTTCCAGTTCGTACAAGGTATCACCATTAAGAGCATTCATGGCTTTGGGACGGTTAATATAGAGTATGGCTAGATAATCTTCTTTTTCTAAAATTAGGTTTTTGAATTCCAAGTTTTGACCTCCTTCCATCCTGTCACTCGAACTTCTCGGTCTATATCCAGCGGATCAGCCTACTTGCTATAATCGTAGAAGCCTTTGCCGGTCTTCATGCCCAGGTGTCCAGCACGAACTTTCGTTCTGAATGCCAATGAAGGACGATATTTGGAATCTGCAAATTCTTTTACGAAAAATTCACATACTGCCAAAACAATATCTAGTCCAATCATATCAGCCAACGCCAATGGGCCCATAGGCATTCCTGCACCCAGCTTCATGGCCTTGTCAATTTCTGCGGCTGAAGCGATGCCTTCCTGGAAGACCTGAGCAGATTCATTAATATACGGAACCAAAATACGGTTAACGATGAAGCCAGGACTTTCCTTAGCTTGTACTGGATCCTTGCCAATTTTCTTGGACATTTCCATGACTGCCTGTACAACATCATCGGTGGTCACAGCGCCTGGTATTACTTCCACTAATTTCATCATGACTACCGGATTAAAGAAATGCATTCCCAACAATTTGTCGGGGCGGTTGGTGGCTGCAGCAATCTCAGTTATACTTAAAGCCGAAGTGTTGGTAGCCAAAATGGCCTCAGGTTTACAAATTTCACCCAGTTGTTTTTGGACTTTTTTCTTGATATCAATGTTCTCTATAATCGCTTCAATTACAATGTCTACATCCTTGAAATCGTTAATATCTGTGCTGCTGACTAGCAGAGCATTATAGTTAGCCACAGCTTCGGCGGTCGCTTTACCTTTTTCTACCGCTTTAGCCCATGCTTTATTTAAACCCTTGACTGCCTTTTCCACTATCTCTGGTACTACATCTATTAAAACTACGCTATATCCTGCTTCAACGCTTACTTGAGCAATTCCCGCACCCATAGTGCCAGCACCCAATACTCCAATTTTTTTAATTTCCATAAATGATAACCTCCTAATATTATTTGACATCATTATTGATCTTTTCCTTAAGTCGTTTTTCTTTATACCTTTTCTCTTTTACCACCCCCCTTAAAACCGTTTTTCAACAGTCCCAACAATGACGATATAGGAAGCCATTATTCAATGACCGTAGATGCTATCGGGCTATGATATTCTAATACCATCCATCCGTTCTCAGATTTCGATAATATATATTGCAATTAATGTGCCAAGTGCCTTTTATGCGGGTTGTAGCCACCTCGGCTAGTTCTTGTGTGTCATTTTTGTATCATTATTGGGAGGGTAAAGCAAAAGGCTTGCTTCCCAATTACGGCAGAAGCAAGCCCCGACTTAAATTTCGCGCTATGTTGCTAAAATGTAACACAATGCTACAAATTAGTATCTTATTTTTGACTAAGCAGATCGTGTTTCTTCATCTTTCTGTAGAGTTGGGTACGGTTAATTCCCAGCACTTGAGCCGCCTGGTTTCGATTCCACCCCACCGACCGAAGCACTTTCAGGATCTGCCCTTTTTCTGCTTGTTGAATGACTGCCTCCAATTCGTTTACTTGGAAGGTATCTATGGTTCCAATTTTACTAATGAATTCCGGAGGAAGGTGATTCAAACTGATGATTCCGCAACCAGCGATTAAGCAAGATCTTTGCAAAACGTTTCTTAGTTCACGCACATTTCCCGGCCAATGATACCGAGTAAACAAATGACGCACCTCAGTATCAACCCTAATTATTGCTGTGTCGAATTCGCGGTTGCAATTTTCAACAAAATGTTCACAAAATAGTTGAATGTCATCAATTCTATCGCGCAAAGGAGGAACAGTCAGTTGAAAAGCGTTAATCCTGTAATAAAGGTCTTCACGAAAAAGCCTCTCCTTAATCAACTTGTTTAAATCCGCACTGGTGGCGCTAATTACTTTAACATCGATATGAGTGAGATTCGTACCTCCGACGTGGTCAATTTCACCTTCCTGCAGCACCCTTAACAGTTTAGCCTGAACATGATAAGGAAGTTCATTGATTTCATCCAAAAAGATACTCCCACCGTGTGCCAGTTCGAACTTACCTGGCTTCCCGCCTTTCCTGGCTCCCGAAAAAGCTCCCTCCTCATAACCAAAAAGTTCGGATTCAGCTAGATTCTCGGGAATACTAGCACAATTGACCCTTATAAAGGGTCGGTCGCACCTGGGACCGGCCTGATGAATAGCATGGGCAAACAGTTCCTTTCCGGTTCCGGTTTCTCCTAAAATAAGTACCGGAGTCCGGGTCTTAACCATGGGTTGGGCATTGTATTTCGCAGACACAATGGCCGGACTTTCACCGATAATCGTGTCAAAAGAGTATTTGGCCCCGGATAATTTACGCAGCTGCGATTTGTAATACTGTAATTCCTGTCCCATACTGCGCAGGCGCTCGGCGAACCTTTGGGCTTCATCCAAATAGCGAAACACGCTGACCGCAACGGCTCCCATAATTCGGCCTTCCGACAATATGGGATAACGTGAAACAAATACTGTCTCAACTCCAGTTTCCCAAAGATCAATATAGATCGGCTGGCCAGTAGTTACAACCTCCAACATCCTGCTCTTCGGAAACACATCAAGAACGTGCTTACCCACCTTACCTTCTTTGGGTATGCCAGCTATTTTGGCGTAATTGTCAGTATAAACCAAGATGTAGCCTTTTTCGTCAATAACTAGTCCCCCATCAAATGCGTTAAGAACCGTGTCCATGGCCTCTAATATCGTAACTGATAAGGTTCCTATTTCCATATAATACTCCCATGTCAGTGTTTGTTAACAAGCAATTATATAAAAGTGGCCTCCGCTTGTTAAGCAGAGGCCATTTGTTTTTGATCGTCTCTATTACATTCTAGAATTCGAAAACATCAACAGGAACATCAATAGATGAGGTATCACCATCTATTACTATCTCCGCAATGCTCCATACATTGGGTACTACGTTTCTCAAATAGTACCTGGCAGCAGCAACTTTACCGATGTAGAAATTGTAATCAAAGTGATCTGCACCAAGTTCTTTGGCTCTCTTGTCAGCCAGTAAAGCCTGGTCGATAATCAGGCGGCCGCAATAGAGCTGTGAGGTGGCAGTCAGAACCCGGCGTGAAAATAGCGGAATTATGCTGGGATTGGTCTTGGCTTTATCATTGTAGACCGTGAGCATTTCCTTGAAAGCGTTAAGGGCTTTGCCCAGATTAGCAAATTCTTTAAGGAAGGTTTCATTGGCTTTATTGGCTTCATAGAAATCAACCATGTCTTGTACAAAGGATGCGAAAACCGATCCGCCTTTCATGGTCATCTTGCGGCCTACCAGGTCCATGGACTGGATGTAGTTGGTGCCTTCCCAGATAGAATAGATCTTGGAATCACGAGCCAGCTTGGAAACAGGATACTCTTCGCAGTAACCATATCCGCCATAGGACTGGATGGCTTCTGAAATAAGGCCCCAGCTCTCATCAGAGATATAGGCCTTGACCAACGGAGTGGTCATCTCAATCAGGTCAGCAGCAGCTTTTCTTACTTCCGGATCAGGATCACGGTGTCTCTGGTCAAATGCCAGATATACACGGTACATCATAGCTCTCATAGCTTCAATGTGAGCTTTGCCGAGCATCAGAGTACGCTTGATGTCTTCATGGTTGATGATGGCTACCCGACCAGCTTTGGGATTGGTCATAAGACGGCCCTGAACTCTTTCCTTGGCGTTGTCACGAGCATTGGCAAATGCATTTATGATACAGGACAGAGCCATGTGACCGGTCTCCATGCGAGCCAGATTCATCATCTGGAACATCTGACCCATGCCTTGGCCTTTGCCTTCGTTGGTGCGAGGGTCTACACCCAGCAGCCAGCCGCGGCAGCCGTCATTTTCGCCTGCTGACAGAGCAGCGGTTACGGAACCAGCCTGGCCCATTTTGTGTTCCACACCAGTGGTCTGGAAATCATTGTCTTCGAAACTGCCATCTTCATTTACCCAGAATTTCGGTACTACAAACAGTGATATTCCGCCGGTACCTTGTTTGGCTCCCTCAACGCGGGCCAGATAAAGGTGAATGATGTTTTCGCAGAAGTCATTGTCGCCAGCAGTTATGAATATTTTGCTTCCTTTAATTTTAAAGATGCGGGGATCGTCGGTGGGATAAGCTTTGGAAAGAATGTCGCCTACATCAGAACCGGCGCTGGGCTCAGTAAGGCACATGGTTCCAGACCAGGTTCCATCCATCATATTGGGCAGGAACATAGCTTTCAGTTTATCATCGCCAAAGCTCTGGATAAGGCCGGCAGCACCGCTGGTCAGCAGTACATAAGGCATAAAAGTAGGATTGGCTGCACCAATCAGCTCCCAAACCGCACCATTCAGCATTTCGGGCAGTACCATGGCATCAGGGGCGTCATCTATATTGCTGGTTCCCCAGCCTTCGCTCTGCAACTTATGGAAAAGCGGTCCAAAACTTTTTGGGGTGGTTACCTTACCATTTTCGCATTTGATTGGATTCTCTTCACCATCATCATTAGTGGGCTCAATTACTTCTTTACACATTTTCAAAATTGGTCCCAGAACAGCTTTGATATCATCTCTGGAATAGTAGTCAGCAAACTGCGGATAGTTAAAAACTCCCTCGGTCGGAAGCCATTCTGATAATATAAATTCAAAATCTCTAATATTATTTACGGCAAAATTAGAAGCCATGTTTAAATTCCCTCCATTTCAAATATAATTTTTCACCATTTTTTACCTCATTTTTTTAAAAGAGGTAGGTGATGGCTTATATAAACCATCACCCACAATATAGATTATAGAGAGGAGGCTCTATATATCTCTAGTCCACAGGGAAGCCATAGCTGATCCGCCACCTACGCAAAGGGAAGCGCCGCCGGTAGTTTTTCCTAGTCTTTCCAGTTCATAGTAAAGGCTGACTATTATGCGCAGTGCAGTAGCACCAACTGGATGTCCTAGACCAATGCCGGAACCGTTGGTGTTAATGTTGCCATCCTGCTCAAAGGTACCGATATTTACATCAATGTCAGCAACCTCTTTAATCATTTTGCCAACGCCAAGTACTTGAGCTGCAAATGCTTCATTGATTTCCCAGTAATCCACGTCGGAATACTTCATGCCAGCTTGGGCTAAACATTTGGGTATTGCTACTGCTGGGCCGACTCCCATAATACGGGCTTCTACGCCTTCACTGCAAACGTTTATAAGCTTCATCAGTGGCTTAATTCCCAGTTCATCGGCTTTTTTCTTAGTCATCATGACTACGGCAGCCGAACAGTCATTCAGACCGGAAGCGTTAGCAGCTGTTACCACTCCGCCCTTTTTAAATGCTGGTTGCAGTCTAGCCATGGTCTCGAGGCTTGCTCCGCGGATGGGATGTTCATCATTCTCAAATAATATTTCCTTTTTGCCTTTTTTCACAAGAACAGGTACAATCTCTCTCTTAAAGCGGCCTTCGTCAACAGCTCTCACAGCTCTCTGATGGCTGAGGAGTGCTAATGCGTCACATTCTTCTCTGGTAATTCCGTATTGTTCAGCAATGTTTTCAGCGGTGACGCCCATATGTGAGCCAGCCAGTTGACATACCAGTCCATCAGCAAGCATAGCATCCTGCATCTTAACATCGCCCATTCTGGCACCCCATCTAGCAGTCTGAGAGATATATGGAATATTACTCATACTTTCGGTACCGATTACGAGGGCTACTTCGTTTTTGCCCAACATCAGACCCATAGCTGCGATTTCCATAGCCCTCATGCCGGAGGCGCAATTCTGGTTGACCATACTGGCAGTAGATTTGGGGTCCATACCTATTCCCATGGCCACAATACGGGCTGGAAGGGAACCATTACCATGATGCAGACACATTCCCAACTGGAGTTCATCGATAATTGTGGGATCAATTCCAGCTCTCTTAATAGCTTCAGCACCAGCAATTTTCGATAAATCGTTGGCTCTAACTGATTGGAGTGTTCCTCCATAAGCACCAATTGGTGTTCTACATGCGCTAACTATTACAACTTCGTTAATCTCTTTTGCCATAATTAAAATCTCTCCTTTTTATTTTTTAATATTACACCTACAACTCGGGTGATCTAGCACCTTATGATATCTTGTTGGTTCTTACCCAAATATGATTGGCATCCGCTTCTTTAATAAGTTCGTCACGCAAATCTGGATGCGCAATGTTTACCAAGGCTTCCGCGCGTTCCCAAGAACTCTTGGATTTCAGATTACAAATACCATATTCAGTGACCACATAATAATTTATACTTCTGGGAACGGTAACAATGGCCCCCGGGGTTAGAATAGGTTTGATCCGTGATTGAATCTGGCCATCTTTGCCAAGGAAGGTAGAGGTAAGACAGATCAGCCCCTTGCCTCCTTTGGATTTATATGACCCATAAATAAAGTCTAGCTGGCCACCAGTTCCTGAAATCTGCCTTACTCCATTTGACTCTGAGGCTACCTGACCATAAAGGTCGACTTCGATAGCATTGTTAATTCCTATAACATTATCATTCTGGCAAATAATATCAGGATCGTTGGTATAATTAACCGGGTAACTGGCACAAATTGGATTATTGTCCAGGAAGTCATAGAGCTTCTTGGTTCCCATAGCAAAGGTATAGACCATCTTACCTTTATCAAGCTGTTTGCGGAGACCGGTAATACGCCCCGCTTCATACATATCCACAAATGAATCCACCAGCATTTCGGTATGGACGCCCAGGTCTTTTAAGTCCGATTGGGCTATCATCGCTCCAACTACATTGGGCATAGCTCCTATACCTAACTGCAAACATGCGCCATCCTCGATTTGGTCTAGTACAATTGCCGCAATTTTTCTATCCACATCTGATACTGGTGTTTCAGGAAGCTGAATCAATGGTCTATTGTCACCCTGGACAAAATAGTCAATTTCGGATATATGCAAGGTCTCCCTTGAGCCACCCAAACATCTCGGTACTGATTCATTTACTTCGGCAATAACTATTTTAGCTTGGTCACAGAAGGCATGTGTAATGGAATTAGATGTCCCTATATTTACAAAGCCATGTTGATCGGGAGGAGTTACCTTGATCAAGGCTACGTCAACGGGCACCCAACCCTTGTCATAAAAACTGGGACCTTCATGATAGGTCAGTGAAATATAGTTGCACATATTCTTATCATGCAATTTTCTGCTGGCCCCACTGAAATGCCAATCATTATAAATAAAATGTTTTCTTTCCGGATCATTTACAACTGTTTGGGGTGGAAAAGGACAGGTAACCGTTCTAATAATTACCCCTTCCAATTCATCTTTTCTCTTGGCCAAAGCTGCATCCAAAACATGAGAATTCATCATGAATTCACCGTAATGAACAAGATCGCCGGATTTAACAACCTTTACTGCTTCATCAGCAGAGACGAATTTGCGTTCGTACTCGCTTTTATAATCCAAAGTCAATCCCTCCTAGTTATTTATTTTCCGAAGGTTTTGGCTATATCGCCGGCGATAACCATTCGTTGCACCTGGGATGTTCCCTCAAATATCTGCATAATCTTGGCATCGCGGAAATATTTTTCAACCGGATATTCCTTGGTATAACCGTATCCACCATAAATCTGTACCGCATCAGTGGCCACCTTCATGGCGGTATCTCCGCAGAAACACTTAGACAAGGAAGCTGCTTGAGTGTAAGGTATACCCTGATCCTGTTTACCCGAAGCTGACAGGTAGAGCAAACGACCCGCCTCAATGTACTGCGCCATATCCGCCAACATAAACTGGATAGATTGGAATGCAAAAATGGGTTTACCAAACTGGTAACGTTCAAATGAATATTTAGCAGCTGATTCATAAGCTGCCTGGGCTACTCCCACAGCCATTGCCGCAACTGAGGTCCGGGAAATATCCAGGGTCTGCATGGCAATTAAAAACCCATTTCCCTCATTGCCCAACAGATTTTTAGCCGGTACGCGCACGTCCTCAAAAATAATTGGTACCGTATTGGAGCTGCGAATGCCCAGTTTGTCCTCAGGAGGGCCTACCGATATACCTGGTGTATTACGATCCACCATAAAGGCGCACATGCCTTGTAATCCCATTTTCTTATCTAGAGTCGCGAACACGGTATATAGTCCAGCAACTCCACCGTTACTTATAAACTGCTTGTTGCCGTTCAGAATATATTCGTCCCCTACCTTGTGACATCTGGTAGCCATACCTCCCACATCTGAACCTGCCCCTGGTTCGGTGAGGCAGAATGCAGTCATACAACCTTCCAGTTCCTTTTCATACCACCATTTCTTTTGTTCATGGGTCGCCGCAACTAAGACCGGATCCGGACCAAGTAAGGTGCTGGCAACCATCGTAGTGGCAATCCCAGCATCTCCGCGAGCGATTTCTTCGGTTACCAAATTCTGAGATACATGATCTAATCCGGTTCCGCCGTACTCAGCCGGCACACCAATCGTCATCAGCCCCAATTCGCACATTTTTTTAACGGTTGCTATGGGAAACTCATTGTGCTTGTCCCAATCTCCCGCATAAGGGGCTATCTCTTTATCAGCAAAATCCCGAGCTATACGCCGCATCGTTTCCTGCTCTTCGGTAAATCTAAAATCCATTGGTCAGCCTCCTGTTGCCTGCGATGGTGGTAAAAATCGTATAGAAGTTATTCCTTAAGATCTTCAGTTACTTACCAGTAAACTTGGGTTTTCTCTTTTCAACATAAGCACCCATTCCTTCAAACTTGTCTGCAGTAGCACAGCACATACCAAACATATCAGACTCAATGCTCATAGCGGTATCAATATCTACCTGCATGCCTTTGTTGATTGCAAATTTGGCATAACCAACTGCCAATGGAGCTTTGGCGGCAATTTTCTTGGCAAGTTTCTTAGCTTCGTCCATCAATTGATCCAGGGGATAAACATGGTTTACCAGACCTATGCGATAGGCTTCCTGGGCATTGATTACATCAGCCGTATAGGTAAGTTCTTTAGCACGTCCTTCACCAATCAAACGAGGAAGGCGTTGGGTTCCTCCAAAGCCAGGTATAACGCCCAGTCCTACTTCAGGTTGAGCAAAAATTGCAGTTTCAGAAGCCAGTCTGATGTCGCAGGCCATGGCTAACTCGCAACCTCCGCCGAGTGCAAAACCGTTGATGGCAGCTATAACTGGTTTTTCCAGAAGCTCAAATCCCCGCATTACTCTTTCTCCTACATCAGAGAAGAATCTTCCCTCAGCTGGAGAGAGTGGAAGCATAAAGGTGATGTCAGCCCCGGCCACAAATGATTTGTCCCCCGTTCCGGTAACGATCATAACCTTGATGTTGGGATCGGCTTTTACATCTTTAATAGCTGCTTCCAGTTCGTACAAGGTTTCACCATTGAGAGCATTCATGGCTTTGGGTCGGTTAATATAGAGTATGGCTAGATAATCCTCTTTTTCCAAAATTAAGTTTTCGAATTCCATATTTTGACCTCCCTTGCATTGTGTCGCTCGAATTACCCAGTTCATGTCACGCCGGATGTACTCTACTTGCTATAGTCGTAGAAGCCTTTGCCGGTCTTCATGCCTAGGTGTCCAGCACGTACTTTTTGCCTGAATGCTAACGAAGGACGATATTTGGAATCAGCAAATTCTTTTACGAAGAATTCACATACTGCCAAAACGATATCTATTCCAACCATGTCAGCCAAAGCCAAGGGGCCCATAGGCATTCCTGCGCCCAGTTTCATAGCCTTATCGATTTCTGCAGCTGAAGCGATTCCTTCTTGGAAAACGATAGCAGCTTCATTAATATATGGAACCAAGATGCGGTTAACGATGAATCCAGGGCTTTCCTTAGCTGGTACTGGATCCTTGCCAATCTTCTTGGACATTTCTACGACTGCCTGTACAACATCATCGGTGGTTACAGCGCCCGGAATTACTTCCACTAATTTCATCATGACTACTGGATTAAAGAAATGCATCCCTAAGACTTTGTCGGGACGGTTGGTAGCTGCTGCGATCTCAGTAATACTTAGAGCTGAGGTATTGGTAGCCAGAATAGCCTCAGGCTTACAGATTTCGCCGAGCTGTTTTTGGACTTTTTTCTTGATATCAATGTTTTCTATAATAGCTTCGATTACAATGTCGACATCCTTAAAATCGTTAACATCTGTGCTGCTGACTAGCAGAGCATTATAATTAGCCACAGCTTCGGCGGTCGTTTTACCTTTTTCCACCGCTTTAGCCCATGCTTTGTTTAAACCCTTAACTGCCTTTTCCACTATTTCTGGTACTACATCTATTAAAACTACGCTATATCCTGCTTCAACGCTTACTTGAGCAATTCCCGCACCCATGGTGCCAGCACCCAATACACCAATTTTCTTAATTTCCACTATTATTCCTCCTCTTCAATATTCATAGATAAGTATTCTCCTAGCCTGTCCACCCCTCACCTCCTTTGTTCTCCTTGTACATTTTATTTACGCAATAAGCATGCCAACTAAGCCAATGATATCCCAATAAATTAAAAAGCCGTATTTTCGGCATTGCGAAGATACGGCTTAGAATAATATAATTGTCATTTATTGCCATAGTCCCAAATTGCGACTATTTTTTACATGACAAGGGTTGCAAAATGCAACCATGGTGCAAATTGGCGAAAAGGAAATTACAAATCAGAGATTAAATTATACTTTTTTAATTTGCGGTACAGAACCGATTTATTTAAACCTAAAATTTTAGCGGTTTGAGCCTTGTTATTATGGGTTTTCTGTAAAACCCGCCGGATTGTTTCTTCTTCCATTTTTTCCACCGCTTCACCCAAGTTATCAACGTTCGCGGTGACAGCACTCTCAACGTTTACGCTCTCGATACCCGGCACCGGTTGCACCACCAGTCTCGATAGCGAAGGAAAATATTCAGGGCTAAGACAAGAATCTTGATTTAAGTCCGCCAGATTAATGGCTCTCTCCAATAAATTTTCCAACTCCCGTACATTACCTGGCCAATCATAGCTGCAAAGAAGCTGTAATGCTTCTGGGGATACTTTCTCTACCAGGGTATGTAAACGCTGGTTCAGTTTAGGCAAGAGGTAGTTTATCAATAGATAAATATCCTGCGGTCGTTTACGCAGTGATGGAACATTTAGAGTTACCACATTCAAGCGATAATAGAGATCCTCTCTGAATTTACCCTTTTTCATCATATCTTCTAGATTACGGTTGGTGGCGGCTATAACCTGAACATCCACCCGAATGGGTTTGGTCCCTCCCACCCGTTCAACTTCACGCTCCTGCAAAACGATGAGCAATTTGGCTTGCATAGCTAGAGGCATATCCCCAATTTCGTCCAGAAATATCGTACCATGGTTGGCCATTTCAAATTTGCCAGGTTTTCCTCCCTTGCGCGCCCCGGTAAAGGCTCCCTCTTCGTAGCCAAATAATTCTGATTCCAAAAGATTATCAGGTAGCGCTGCACAGTTCACCCTTACAAATGGACGATCTGTCCTTGGACTGGCCTGGTGAATGGCATGGGCAAAAAGCTCCTTGCCAGTGCCGCTTTCCCCCATTATAAGAATAGTAGAACCGGTATTCGAAGCTCGTTGGGCTATCGATTTAACATTGCGCAGGGTTATATCCTCACCCACAATACTATCAAAACAATATTTGGAACTGTATATACTGCTGACCACATCCTTATAAACGGCTAGTTCTCCTTCCGCCTCTCTCAGCTTCTTGGAAAGAATTTTAACCCCCGCAGCACCTAAGACCAGGCTTTGCCCCATAGCTCCAATCAGTTTTCCATCCTTATATAAAGGCATACGAAAGACAATGGTATCATGACCGTTTACCGGCCAATGATCAGCCAGATGTACCTCTTTGGTCCTCAATACCTCAGGAAGCCGCGAGTGAGGCGTAACCTCTAAGACATGCTTGTCCAATACATCTTCTTCCTGCAGACCCAGTAATTCCAGGTAAGTCTGGTTAACTTTATTAATATTGCCCAAGGTATCTACCAGAATGATTCCTATGTAGGGATTTTCCAGGATTCCATCTAAAATCTCGATAAATACCTCTTTTTTCAAGTCTTCCATCGGCCTACCCCCTTATAACTTAACCGCTTCTATCAACAAGCCCTTAGGCAACAATAATTGTATTATCAATCCTTAATCGCTATTCAAAAATGTACCATCCAAGCATATGTTTGTGATATTAAGTCAGATTTTCGTCGGGAATATTACGCAATATACTTATTCCTCTATATAATTTGACAAAATGCTATGTATTCCTCTATTTATCAATAAATAGTTATTTGTATTATACTATATAAAACGACTCATTTCGAGACTGTTCCATAAATATGGCAAAATGTTAGCCGCTTGTGATAGAATCACAAGCTATATTAATGAATATTTTAATATTCATAGAAATCATTCCAGGAACAATATACGTGCACCGATGGCAAGCAGAACAATCCCCAGTATATCAATGTAATGAAAAGCTACTTTTTTCATCCCAAAAGCTCCGCTGCTATCTATTACGAGGGCGGTAATCAATTGGGCCACAATAATAGCGGTAGTGGCGTTACCAACCCCTATTTGCGGCATAGTTCTAACCACCGCATAGATGATTAACACATTTAAAATCCCTCCCAGATAAGCATACCAAGGTGCACTGCCCACCTTACCCAGACTGCCAAAACCAATTCCCAAAACAAGAATAATTAGCAAGGAAGTGATCGTACCCACCAGGTGGACAATAAGGGTTGACTCCCATATTCCTACGATTTTCCCCAGAGCAGCATTTAAGGTTCCCTGTAGAGCCATCGCCGCTCCTGATAGGGCAGCAATAGATAGATAGAATAAATTAGGCATAGCTGGTCAATCTCCTTCACGTTTTTGGCTTATTGTCCAACCAGTTAGCCATATTTATACGTTTATAGGTAGGTTGCCCCTAGAATAATTACCATACCCAGGAAAAAACCCCACCAGCGACTTTTTCGGTCTTTCAGTTTAGCCTGGGGCCAGAGTTGAAATAAGACGAGATAAAACATGATTCCTGAGGCCATTCCCAGCAAAAGGGGCAGTAAGAAAGGCAAAGCGGAGACCAGGCATTTCCCTAGCAGCGTTCCAATTGGTGTAATTAACCCTACGGCTAGTATTTGCATAAATATAGTCGTTTTTTTTATGCCAGCCATTATTAAAGGGGCAGCGATTGCCATACCTTCCGGTATGTTATGGATTCCGATCCCCAGAGCAATCACCATTCCAGTTCTGGATTTCATCTCTTCGCCCAGTGCAATTGCCATACCTTCCGGTAAATCATGCATGGCAATCCCCAGCATAATTAGATAGCCCAGACCATACAATGTCTGGGTGCCACTTGTCTTTCTAAAAAGGGTCAAATCCCCAGATGCCATAAGGGATACCCCGAGTAAGACACCGGCAAAAACCTTTAAGAAGCCTGAAAAAAGAAAGGCTGAAGGGAGAATGTCAAATACTACTACTGCCGCCATAACCCCGGAAGCCAAACCCAGGTAAAAAGCCAGGCTTTTAGAACTCCAATTTTTCTTGGCAAAAATAAGCAGGGCTCCTATAACGGTGCCCAGCCCAGCCAATATGCTCCATTGAATACTGTTGCTCAACAGCCACACCCCACCTGCAAACAATATATTCCATGTTTATGAAGTAGATGAGATGCTTATTCTGCTAGCCTCGTGATATATCTTTGAATTAATTATAAATTCAAGTTTCGCAGTAAATGGATACTGCGCAGCAGGAGAAGCAAATTAGGTTAACTGATCCCCGTGTTCTATATGCTATAGATCTAATATGTGACATAAAGGGGAAACCGGGATTTGCTGTTGACTGTTAGCTGGGTGGACAAATTCAGCAATTCTGCCTGCTCCGGGCAGCTAAGGTATGGGGACACACCTCTAGGGAGGAATGTCCCCGTATGTGCTCGTGCTGTCAACTGCTTGCCAGATGAGTTACAGGGGGTACCCGGCCAACCTCCCATCCGTGGTCGGTGACCGGCGAGGAACGTCCTGTTCCTCGCCCCCTTCCACTCATCTGTCTTCGCAGGACAGCACGGCCTCCTGCGCAACGTCGCATTCATAATTACTGAATTTGTCCTGTACATCTGAACTTCTTCACGAAAATCGTTTTCATCTAAGCCACTATTATATAACGGGAAGTGGGGACACCAGTAACTCCGCCCCTTTCCAGCAAGTATATTCGCAGATTATATAGCGTAACAGATTTAGTAATTATGCTGGCAACCTAGCGGAGGAGGCCGTTCTACCCTGCGAAGACGGGGGAGCGGAAGGGGACGAGGAACACGATGTTCCGAGCCTGTCATCGACCACGGATGGGAGATTGACAGGGTGCC
>CAYWFX010000036.1:0-37542 GCA_964457945.1 uncultured Syntrophomonas sp. | reverse complement strand
TTTCCACTTCTCGGAATACAAGGACATTGGGAGATTCTCTTTTATCATACACAACCGCTTTCATGTTTCTATCCCCTTTTATTTGTTCATTTTCTTTTGTTTATATCCGATTATGTATTCAGGCTACCTGCTTGGAAAAGCGTAAAAAGGTTCATTGTAAATATAAGTATTACCGCAATGATACCCAAAACTGATATGAATTTCCAACTATATCTAACTATTTCGGCTACCCCTGGGCTATTCATGTCATACCAATTACAAAAATATCAAAAGGGGTTTCGGCCGTAATTCCGAAACCCCTTGCAAAATAATTTAGGTATGTGTTAAAGAAAATCCACCTATTATCAAGACTATTAATATTATGACATTGACAATATCCCCGTTGTTGCTACTCGCAAAGAAAAGCAAGTCAATAAATATTGTTTTTCCCACAAATCAGTAAAATGTATAAGTGTTCCTGTAATAAGTTTATTTAAATTCTATCGCTTCTATACTATCATTAAAGAAACAACCAATATATGTCCATTGCGGCCCAATGGATTTGCGAAAAGGAGAAGATTATATGGGCAATAGTATCAGGATTGACTCAATCTCTCATTTACATGAGCTTATTGGATATGAAAAACCGAAACATCCTCTAATAACGCTTATTGATCTCACGAAAATAGCCCCGGCAGTATCAACGCTTGACCTTCACATTATTACTAATTTTTATACCATCAGCTTAAAAGAAGGAATCAGTTGCAGAAATAAATATGGCAGGCAGTACTACGATTTTCAGGAGGGAAGTCTAACCTTCATGGCACCGGAACAGGAATTACATGTAGACGAAGATAATTCAGAAGTAAAAAACTCCAGTGGATGGATTCTCTGTTTTCACCCTGACCTGATATACAAAAATTCACTAATCAAGAAGGTGAATCAATATACGTTTTTTTCCTATGATAGCAATGAAGCTCTTCACCTGTCGGATCAGGAAAAAATTAAAATCACAGCTATAGTAAATGAGATCAAGAATGAGTTCAGCCAGAATATAGATGTTTTCAGCCAAGATTTAATTGTTTCTTACGTTGAATTGCTTCTGAATCATTGCAAACGATTTTACGGACGACAATTTATCACCAGGGCAAAAGTAAACAAGGAAGTTGTCGTTAGGTTTGAAGATTTTCTAAAATACTATTTTGCCTCAGCTAAACCAGAATCAGATGGATTGCCAAGTGTCAAATACTGCGCTCTGGAAATGGGCTATTCCCCTAACTATCTAAGTGACTTACTGAAAAAGGAAACAGGGAAAAACACTCAGGAACATATTCATTTTTACATGATTGAAAAGGCCAAAAATATGCTGCTGGAGACAGAAAAACCGGTGAACCTAATTGCCGCTGAATTAGGATTTGAGTATCCTCAGCACTTTTCAAAGCTTTTCAAAAATAAAACTGGAATGTCACCAATAAAATATAGGAATTGAGGGAGGAGAAAATAATGAATACAAACAAAAGAACCGCAAGTGTTGCAGGGCTCCTGTATTTAATTGTGGCCATAACTGGTTTTTTCTCACCTTATGTGAGTGGAAGACTTATTGTAAACGGAGATGCTGCAGCTACCGCCAATAATATTATGAATTCTGAATGCCTTTTCCGCTTTGGTTTGGTGAGCGATCTGATCATGGTGACAAGCTGGATTTTGCTGGTGTTTGCATTATATAAGTTGTTTGAATCAGTAAACAAAAATTACGGACTGCTGATGATTGCATTTGTTCTAGTTGGCAGCGCAATAACGTGTATTAATGCTCTTAATAAATTTGCAGCACTGCTGGTATTGAATGGTGCCGGCTACTTAACAACATTTGCAACCGGACAACTACAGGGACTTGCGATGTTGTTTTTGGATTTATGTAAAAGCGGAAATTTTATTGCTCATATATTCTTTGGTCTTTGGCTATTCCCGCTGAGTTATTTAGTCATCAAGTCGGGCTTTATTCCCCGACTTCTGGGTGCTCTGTTGGCCGTTGCAGGTTTTGGCTATCTAATCGATTTTTTCACCTTCTTTCTTTTCCCTAATTTTGGTGTGGCTGTTACTCCGTTTACGTTTTGGGGTGAACTGCTGTTACTTTTATGGCTTCTAATCAAAGGGGTAGCGGTACAAAAACCCGCAACAACGGAAGCAGGATGATTGGGAAAAGAACGGATGGATAAACACCTATAATTAGCCATTGTTAACTACAGCTCCCAGCAATGTTTCTACCAAGCATTTCTCATCTGTTTTGCAGTATTTACGCCCATTCCCGGCTATCTGTACCTGTTTCGGCTACTCCAGGCTATCCTATTTGTTAAAAACTTGTAAAGGGGTTTCAGCTCAAAGTCTGAAACCCCTTGGTAATTCGTTAATGGCGGAGAGGGAGGGATTCGAACCCTCGAGACAGTGATTAGCCGTCTACTCGATTTCCAATTGTGTGAAGCACCTCGCTACTATTCTCTGGAATTGGCCTCTGTGCTCATCTATTCTCGATTTGTGGCCATAGATATTATCATTGTTTTGCAGTTAGTTTCATCTATTTTTAGGTGGAGTCGCCTATTTCGGCTTCTCAAGGGCTACTCCATACGAAATTTATACTGTCAATAATTGTGGAGGTCTAGTCTCTCCCGGTATCCAATTTCTAATTATCTTCGGAAAATAATTAAGGAGCTTCGGCCATAGAAACCTAGACTACCATTGTCCATGCAGATTCAAACAAATTTTTTCTATCTATATACAGTAGTATAATACTTATCTTTCTGAGGCGAAAATTCGCGATCTAATAACTCCTTGACTGACGGCGTCTTCCTTTCAGAGGGAATATTATCCGGTTTTCTTTTTTCTTGGGTATCTCTATCCTCAATTACTTTATAATCGCAATATTTATTTGTTGTTGCAAATACCGATTTACGACCCTCCGTCATCATCACCCACCTCCTTTACACGGGGCATATAATAATTGTTGAAAAAATGATAGTTTAATTCGGGGCTAAAATAGTGCTTTCGTCTTATCCAGATGAACCCATCGCCTTTTGAGATTACCGCTACATCTATTGGACCCCCAACCGTACTTGAAAACTTATCAATTGATACCTGCCTTTTAAACGAGGTCAAATTCACCAAGGATTCGGCCATAATAGCTAAATCTTCCTTAGGAGATATTCTTACTGAAGTCAAAACCGGATTAATATATGTTTGTCTAGAGTATTCCCTAATTTGCTCAAGTGTATCTTGCCATTTATTTGTGACAAGGTTGATGATATTCTCTTTTTTCTTCTTAGCTATTATTTTATCAGGAATTTGGTCAATTGCACTAACCATTTCTTGTTTAAAATATTGATTAATGACGTTAAGGTATGAAGGACTTATTCCCTGGAGAAAAGTGTCAACCGTATCTCTTTGGGCACAAGGAACAATATCATAGTCGTTGTTAACACTTATTTCTGACACCCTTTTTTCCTCAAATCTTAGATCACCTTTGATGGTTCCATATATCTCATTTTCAATAAGTGCTGGGAATATGTCCTCCTCCCCAAAGCCTGCTATAACAACTCCTGAAGACCCGTTTTCTGGACTATTTTTCATAAATATCCGAATACAGTCTGTTGTCAATCTTACAATATCATCCTCTGGGATAGTTCTCTGCCGAATGAATTCCCTAACAAAATCACAGAATTCCGCCACATATTGTGCCAACCTTTCCTGGAACCTTGTAGAAATGTATTCCTCAAATCCTTCGGGAAGAAGTCTGTCTGGCATCGCTTCAACAACGTCATGGAATATTTTCAAGATCCCCCTCAAGATATTATATTTATCTTCCTCACTTAAGGAACCATTATCAACCGATCTAATGTCAGTCTCAAATTTCCTACATATTTCTCCCAAGAACTCAACTACTTTGGCTGAAAAATAGATCCCCTCATCATATAACTCAATAATTCTTCCTTGTTTAAGATATTGTATAAAACTGTCCACATATCCTGATAAACGAGGAAAACTCTTATCTCCAAGATACTCTCTATATTGTTTAATTATAACTTCCCATGGAATACCCATAAATTCTGCATTGTCATAGATCATAATCCCAACCGGATGATATTTTGAAAGGGTAAATATTTTATTTGCAGAATTATATATCTTGTCTTTGTTTCCATATGTTACCGCACTGTCGGCCGCAAGAGCTATGGCCATTTTGTTCATAATGGCTATTTCTGCTGTCATTCCCCCCAGCTCCTTCACAGTATATAAAGGAACTATTCTTCAATAAATCCATTATTCCTTCAAGCAATTGCTTTATTATGCAAAAATTGTCGGCTTATGAATTTATCCCTCAATAATGCTAATGCCTCAGCCACTTCTAATGCTTATAGTTGGCGTTAATCCCAGTCATAAAAATATAGCTATTGCTGTTCTTCAACAAAGCAACCGCCAATAGAAAATGCCGAAGGCCAATGATATTTGATTCTACCGCTAGGTGTAATAAGAGACATGCTAGAGCATTTTGAAGGTTGACAAGCTCTATCCTTTGGGCATGGAAGCCATACCGGATTGATGTTTTCGTTTTCATAGAGAGTATAATTCCCTTGAGTTGAAATATTGATACAAAAGTTTTGCGCGGCTATATACGTGAGCACATAAGCCATTTGTAATTTTTTGCCATCTGAAAACCATAAAAGTTCCCGTTTGTCATGGCAATCATGCGCTTCCCCAATATATTCGGGATCTGTAGGTGTCGACAGGTAATAAATCTTGGTCCAAGCTCTTGTCCTGCGTTGCGAAAGGTACTTTTGCCCCCACATTTTCTGAAATGCAATGTCGATCAATTGGTCAACTATTGGGTTTCCCGTTCTTCTCACTCCCACTTGTTGATTTCCCTCTAAATTTTCTAAAAACTTTTGTATTAATACAGCAAAAAGCTGGCCATATTTAGTGCTTCCGGGATAAACCAACATTTCCTGAAAATATGCAGTGTTTGAGTGGAATAGGTAGTCATCGAGCAGACAACTAATAAGGCCTTTTTTAAGTATCGCAACAATACAGTCGTTCGTAATTGGGCTAACCTTGCCTATGTTTTTTTCAAAATGCTTCTCAATATCAACCATTAATTCACTGTTGTTAAACAACGTTGATGGGCTGAGGCTAATCTCCCAGTCCTCAATCTGACTGTAATAGGTATGATTCATTGGAATTTGTTTGGCCATTTGCCGAAGCGAATACCCCTTCTCCATTCTTATTGCGCCTAATGCTAACCCTACTGGAATTCCCATTTTGTACACCCCCTCTTTTTCCATTAATATACCACATTGTATGCTGGATAGCAACCACAATGCCACGTTGCCACTAAGCCACTTTTAACCGGATTTTCTTTTCAGCAGCATCTATTCCGACCTATTTAGGCTACTATCGGCTACTCCTGCCCTATCTTTTGTAAAAACTAAGGGGTTTCAGCGCTAAGTCTGAAACCCCTTGGTATTTCGTTAATGGCGGAGAGGGCGGGATTCGAACCCGCGAACGCTTGTTACACGTTACTCGATTTCCAATCGAGCGCCTTCAGCCAAGCTCAGCCACCTCTCCATAATTCGTATTTAGTTTTCCCTGTTTGCCACCCCTGTGACTATAGTATTTTACCCTAAAAGCTAACTAATCGCAAGTATCTAATCTCTGGTGTAGTTCGCTTCCGTTGTTATTAAAGTGGCGGAGAGATAGGGATTCGAACCCTAGAGGCGGGGATTAGCCGCCTACTCGATTTCGAGTCGAGCGCCTTCGACCAGCTCGGCCATCTCTCCTAATATCCGCAAAAAATGAAGTTAATAGACTTGCACAGTCTTCTTTTAAAACACCTTCCAGGACCTCTACCTGATGATTTAGCCCCGGATACCTTACCATGTCTATCACTGAACCTGCTGAACCTGCTTTGTCGTCCCGGCAGCCATAAACCAGCTTTTTTAGGCGGGTATTTATCATCGCTCCGGCACACATAGGACATGGTTCCAGGGTACAATACAAGGTTACACCATCGAGACGCCACCGATTAAGGTGCTGAGCTGCTCTTTGCATAGCCAATATCTCAGCATGGGCTGTTGCGTCCTGGCGCTGCTCTTTTTCATTACGCGCTGATGCAATAACCTCATCCTCGTATACTGCTACCGCACCTATGGGTATTTCGCCTTCCGCATATGCCTCTTGGGCCAGCTGTAAGGCGAGTCTCATATATAACTCATCCCTCATGACCGGGAATCACCGCCAAATGGTGCGCCCGAAGGGACTCGAACCCCTGGCACACGGTTTAGGAAACCGTTGCTCTATCCACCTGAGCTACGGGCGCATAATCTAAAGTCTCTGCTACTATTAAAATGGGAAAACTTATGTTTTCCCTTCATTAACAATTAATATTTTATTGGAATAAGTGGCGCGCCCGGAGGGATTCGAACCCCCGACCTCCAGGTTCGTAGCCTGTCACTCTATCCAGCTGAGCTACGGGCGCTTGATACTAAGTATTAGAGATACCTCAGATAAAAATATGGCGGAGAGAGAGGGATTCGAACCCTCGATACAGGTATTAGCCGTATACTCGCTTAGCAGGCGAGCGCCTTCAGCCGACTCGGCCATCTCTCCACGATGTGATCTTTTGCAGTTCTACTTGCTTAAACTTAATTTATTACTATGGCGGAGGAGGTGGGATTCGAACCCACGGAACCCGCAAAGGTTCAACGGTTTTCAAGACCGCCTCCTTCAACCGCTCGGACACCCCTCCGCGCAGAAGAACGCACGGATTTCCCCAATGCAAAAGCAAGTATAGCACAGCCCCGGGGTTTTTGTCAATAAATCTGGGTTACTTAAAATTTACTTTTCTATTCGCTCAAGGCCACCCATATAAGGCCTTAAAACTTCGGGAACAAGCACCGAACCGTCCTTCTGTTGGTAATTCTCCAGTATTGCGGCTACGGTTCTACCCACCGCTACCCCTGAGCCGTTGAGAGTGTGAACGAAACGAATCTTTTCTTTAGTTCCTGGGCGGTAGCGAATATTGGCCCTGCGGGCTTGAAAATCTTCACAGTTGGAACAGGATGATATTTCTTTATACTCGTTATAGCTAGGCATCCATACTTCCAGGTCATATGTTTTGGCAGAAGAAAAACCCATGTCCCCTGAACTAAGCAATATGACCCGATAGGGAAGTCCCAATAATTGCAAGACCCGCTCAGCATCAAGGGTAAGCTTTTCCAGCTCGGCATAGGAATTCTCTGGTGCCACGATCTTGACCAGTTCTACCTTGTTAAACTGATGCTGACGGATAATTCCTCGGGTGTCCCTGCCGTGCGAACCGGCTTCGGCTCTAAAACATGCGGTATAGGCGGTCATGTGCAGCGGCAAATCTCGCTCTTCTAGAATTTCTTCCCGGTAGAGGTTAGTCAGTGGCACCTCGGCCGTGGGAACCATATACATGTCCCGCCCCTCTATTTTAAACATGTCCTCTGCAAATTTGGGAAGCTGCCCGGTTCCCCGCATACAGTCTGCCGTTACCATAAAAGGCGGAAATATTTCCTGATACCCATGCTTGCCAGTATGGGTATCTAAGAAAAAGTTGATAACGGCCCTCTCCAAACGGGCTCCCCAGCCCTTATATACCACGAAACGTGCCCCCGATAGCTTGGCCGCGCGTTCAAAATCTAATATTTCAAGATTAGGGCCAATATCCCAGTGAGCTAGAGGCTCAAAGTCAAATTCTCTCGGTTCCCCCCATCGCCTCATTTCTAAGTTGCTGCTTTCGTCTACCCCCACCGGTACTGATTCATGCGGTATATTAGGAATATTAAGCAGGATCTTCTCTATTCCCGACTCTATCAGGTTCAACTGTTCATCCAATTCTTTAATTTCCTGACCTGCCTGCCGTACTTTCTCCATTAGCTCAGCCGGCTCAATACCTTGCTTTTTCAACTTGCCTACTTCCTGAGAGGCCTGGTTGCGGAATTTTTTTATTTCCTCCACATGTCCCAGCAAGCTGCGCCTTTGTTCATCTAAGTCTAGAAAGTTATCGAGTGCTCCCGGCAGATTTCTATTCCGCAAGGCGGCCTCCACCGCTTCCGGGTTCGCCCGGATCATTTTAGCATCCAACATTTGCAAACCCCCTCCGGTCTTAAAAGTGCAGAAGTCTGGGACGACCTAATATTCCGTCGAGTTTGCTTAATCTATCCAGTACTTCCTCTTCGACCTTGTTATCAACATTGACTAACATCATCGCTTTTTCCCCTTTGTTGCGCCGGGCCACCTTCATGCCAGCAATATTTACCCCTTCATCTCCCAGGGCAGTTGCAAATGGTCCTATAATCCGCGGGCGGTCTTCATTTTCTACGATTAGTACATAACCCTCCAACGTGGTTTCGGTCTCGTAGCCGTTTATCTCTACCAAGAGCGGGTTTCTGGCTCGAGACAGGGTTCCTGCCATTTCAATCTGGTGATCATGGTTAAATATCTTGATAGTAATAAGGTTTTTGTATCTCTTAGGACTTTGCTCCTCTTTGCTTTCATAGAGCTTAATTCCGCGGTCTTCGGCCATCAGCCGCGCGTTTACATAATTTACCTTTTCCCACAGTACTGGCTCCAAAAGCCCTTTCAAGAAACCAATTGTTAACATTTCAGTTTCGTTGATGCTGATCGGCCCGCTGTAGGTAATCTCTACCCGGCTGATTGCAGTTTTGGCTATCTGGTAATAGATATTCCCCATCTTTTCAGTTAATTCAATATACGGACGCAGGTAATTTAGTTCTTCTCCCAGTAAGGTCGGCAGGTTAACCACATTGGGTACTATACCTCCCTCCAGAGCTTTTATAACCTGTTCAGCAATGTTTTCTCCTACCCGCTTCTGGGCTTCGAAAGTGTCCGCCCCTAGATGCGGTGTACATACCACATTCGAAAACTGGAAGAGGGGATTGTTTACAGCGGGTTCTTTCTCGTAGACATCCAACCCTGCGCTGGCTACTTTGCCACTCTCTAAGCCCTGTAGCAGAGCCGCTTCCTTGACTATTCCTCCTCGAGCACAATTTACTACCCTAATCCCATCTTTCGCTAAGCTCAAAATCCTCTCATCTACCATGTGCATGGTTTCCTCATTGCGGGGGGTGTGCACCGTAACAATATCTGCTTCCTGAATCAATTCCTCCAGGCTAGCTTTCCGCTCCGCTCCATACCGTTCAAAACGTTCATCAGATATATAGGGATCATAAGCAATTACCTTCATGTTAAAGGCTTTCAATCGTGTCGCAACCATTGAACCTATTCTTCCCAAGCCTACTATGCCTACGGTTTTTCCATACAATTCGCTTCCTCTGAAGGGCGACCGATCCCAGGTTCCTGCCTTGAGCACATCGGTTGCCCAGGCGGTATTCCTGGCCGAGGACAGCATCAGGCTTATGGTCTGTTCAGCAGCTGAAATCGTGTTGCTGTCAGGAGTATTCGCCACAATAATACCGTAACGGGTGCAGACATCTACATCAATATTGTCTACCCCATTTCCAGCTCGGCCTACTACTTTGAGCCTAGTTCCCCTCTTGATTAACTCTTCATTTACCTTGGTAACGCTTCTCACAATTAAGGCATCATATTGGTCTATAATCTCTAGCAAATCCTCCCGAGAAATTCCATCACGAAAATCAACATCTAGTTCTCTCTTAAGTAGAATTAAGCCTTCTTCAGCGATATTCTCGGTTACTATTACTTTTTTTCTTTCCACCTGTCATTCTCCTTTCTTAATCCGCCCTCGCATTTAGCAAAAATTCCTGCGCCTTTTTTACCCCTACTCCTAATTCCAGACTGTGGCCAAATTTAAGTAACGTTATCTCCAGAGCTGCCAACACTGAAATTAGATCCAATTCCCTTACATAGCCCAGGTGTCCTAATCTGAATATTACGTTATCAAGGCTTTGCTGCCCGCCTGCCAGAATAATGTTAAACTCTTCCAACATGTACTTTCGTATCCCGTTAGAGCCAATCCCAGCCGGTGCCAGTACCGAAGTTACTGCACTGGAAGCACAGCCATCCTCGGTAAATAACTGCAAGCCCATGGCCTTCAGGCTGACCCTCACCATCTCCCGGTAATTAGCGTGTCTAGTCAGTATGTTGTCCAGCCCCTCTTCCAGCATCATCCTTAATGCCTCCTGCAGTCCGTAATAAAGGGATATAGGTGGTGTAACGGCAGTTTGCCCTTTTGCTAAATATTGCAGTCCCAAGCCAACGTCCCAATAATACTTATTGTTTTGGTTCTTTTGCTGTATTTTTAGGGCCCTCTCGTTAAATGCCATGAAACTCAAACCAGGAGGAATCATAAATGCCTTTTGCGACCCACTGATCACCACATCGAGGCCCCATTCATCCATCCTTAGCTCGATAGCGGCTAACCCACTGACAGCATCCACCATAAATAGTGCGGGGTGCTCCCCCATAGCCTCACGTATACTTTTAATGTCGTTAAAGGCACCTGTGGATGTCTCATTGTGAGTAATCAGTACGGCCTTAATTTCCCCGTTTTTATCTTGCTCTATTCGGGCCTTTACCTGCTCGGGATCAGCCCCGGTTCCCCAGGTAAAATCCATCTTCTCCACCTGTGCCCCGAACTGAGCAGCAATTTCCGCAAAACGGTCACCAAAAACCCCGATAGAGATCGCCAGAACTTTATCCCCCGGTGATATGAAGTTTACCACCGCTGCTTCCATCCCTCCAGTACCTGAAGCAGGATAAATCAAAAGGTGTTCCTTAGTTCTATAGATTTTTTTCACGCCATCAATAACTTCTTCAAGGATCTCTTTAAATACCGGCCCCCGGTGATTTATCATGGGTCGATCCATTGCCCGTGCCACCCTTTGCGGTATAGGTGTAGGGCCAGGAAGCAATAGATACTGTGCACCTTTCATCGTAGCCAACCCTCCTTAAAAATAAAAAACCCCTCGCCCCGGCTAGGGACGAGAGGTTATCTCCCGCGTTGCCACCCTTGTTGACGCTTGCGCGCCCACTTGAAAGTTATAACGGAACCACCGCGACTGCTTTTACAGCCAGCCTCCAGGGTGGATTCAAAACTTGACTATACTGGTTCGCACCGTACACCAGCTCTCTTTAATAGTCCCAGTTTCTACTAATCCCCTTCATCGCTTTTTATCAAAATTTTACTTGTGGTAAATTATATTATACAAAAATGTCTTTTGCAATACAGATACTAAACCATTTCTAGAAAATAGCTATGTATACTTAAGTCTTCAGTAAGTTCTGGATGGAAAGCAGTCGCTAGAAGCTTGCCTTCCTGCACCATAACGATTAGTTCTTTATGGTAGGCCAGTACCCGAGCCTCGCCCCATACCTTATCTACGTAAGGGGCTCTGATAAATACTCCCCGGCTTCGGCCTATGCCTTCCACCTCAAGTTCAGTTTCAAAGCTGTCTACCTGGCGGCCAAAACCGTTTCTCCTCACCCCAATATTCATCAGGCTGAGGTGCACCTGCTCTATTTCGGCTATTTCCTTGGCCAGAAGAATCATCCCAGCGCAGGTCCCCCATATTGGCATTCCCTCAGCATGCCGAGCCTTGATCTTATCATCCAGCCCATATGCCTGCATAAGCTTACCAATGGTAGTACTCTCCCCGCCGGGAATAATTAGCCCCTCTATTTCATCCAGTTCCTGCGCAGTGCGTACCTGCCGAGGGCTTGCACCACACTTGCTCAGAGCGTTTTCATGCTCAATAAATGCTCCCTGCAGAGCTAATATGCCTATCCTTTTACCAGCCACGATCCTGCATCCTGTCTTCAGGCTTAATGGTATCAATATTTATTCCCACCATCGCTTCTCCCAGGTCTCGCGATACTTCGGCAATAACTGCCGCATCTTTAAAGTAGGTAGTCGCCGCTACAATAGCTTTGGCTCTTTGGGCTGGGTCACCCGATTTAAATATACCAGATCCTACAAAGATCCCGTCACAGCCCAGCTGCATCATTAAGGCTGCATCAGCCGGGGTAGCAATGCCACCGGCAGCAAAATTTACTACTGGCAATGCTTTCAGTCGGGCTACCTCCAATACCAATTCGTACGGAGCCTGAAGTTCTTTAGCAGCATTCATTAATTCCTCGACTGGCAAATTACTTATAGAGCGAATTTCATCATTAACCTGGCGGATATGTCGGACTGCTTCAATTACGTTCCCGGTTCCAGGTTCCCCTTTTGTGCGGATCATAGCTGCTCCTTCACCGATGCGCCGCAAGGCCTCGCCTAGATTACGAGCACCACATACAAATGGTACTTTGAAATCTTTTTTATTTACATGATATTTGTCATCAGCCGGACTGAGCACTTCGCTCTCATCGATGTAGTCAACACCCAGCGATTCTAGTATTTGTGCTTCTACAAAATGCCCAATCCGGCATTTTGCCATTACCGGGATGGTAACCGCTTCCATAATTCGTAAAACTATCGTAGGATCAGCCATACGTGCAATGCCACCTGAAGCCCTTATATCGGCAGGAACTCTTTCTAATGCCATAACTGCACAGGCGCCAGCTTCTTCAGCTATCTTAGCCTGCTCCGGAGTGGTTACATCCATGATAACCCCACCTTTTAGCATTTGCGCCAGCCCAGCTTTTACTTTAAATGTCCCCGTTTCTATCATAATTATTTCCCCCGTTTACTCTTCTTTTTCAATCTTAAACCTTGCTACCGCAGCAACTTTATCTTCGTCTGAAGTCCTCATAACTAAGACTCCGCGTGAATACCTCTTCTGAGTGGAAATATCTTCTATTTCCAGCCTTATAATCTGTCCTTCAGTGGTTAAGATAACTATTTCTTCACCCTCAGTTACAACTTTAAATCCTACCACCGGGCCGTTCTTTTTACTTACCGCTATGGTTTTTAACCCTTTACCGCCCCGGTTTTGAATTTTAAATTCGGTTAGCTTGGTTCTTTTTCCGTATCCATTCTCAGTCACTAGAACCGCTTCTGCATCTTCACGATACTTATCAACCCCAACTACAAAATCATTATGCCCCAGATTTATACCTCTAACTCCGGCTGCAGTTCGACCCATAGTCCTTACCTGCTCTTCATCAAACATTATTGATTGTCCGTATGAAGTAACTAATACAACTTTATCCTGCCCATCAACCCTTAGTACCCCTACCAGTTCATCATCTTCCGCTAGGTTAATTGCTATAATCCCGGTCTTTCTAATGTGGTCAAAGGCTGATAAGGCTACTTTTTTAATTGTTCCTTTTTTCGTAACCATTATTAGATGTCTTTTATCATCAAAGACTCGTGCCGCCACAATAGTAGATACTTTCTCTTCGGGACGAAGTTCCAATGAATTTACTAGTGCCTGCCCCTTGGCTTGGCGCGAGGACTCCGGTATTTGATAGGCTTTAGCCGCAAAGGCCCGGCCCTGATTGGTAAAGAAAAGTATGTTATTTAATACTCCCGTAACCAGTATATCGTTGGCAAAATCCTCGGCCCGGGTGTTAGTAGAACTTATTCCTTTGCCACCTCTTTTTTGTGATCTATAAGTATCCAAAGGTTGTCTTTTTATATATCCCCGGTGACTAAGGGTAATAACTACTTCATGATCTTCTATAAAATCCTCTATATCAAAATCATTATTATTAGTAGTTATTTCGGTTCTTCTTTTATCTCCATACTTGCTTTTTATATCATCCAGGTCTTCCTTAATTATAATCAGGACTCTTTCCGGATGAGCCAGTATATCTTCGTAGTCAGCTATTTTTAACAATAGTTCCTGAAATTCATCTTCTAGCTTAGACCTTTCCAAACCAGTCAACTGAGCCAGTCTCATATCTAAAATGGCATTGGCCTGTATCTCAGTCAGTCCAAATCTTTCTATAAGTCCATTGCGCGCAGTTTCACGGTCCCTAGAGCTTCTAATTAGCTTGACTATTTCATCAATATTATCCAGAGCAATTAGTAAGCCTTCTAAAATATGTTTGCGTTTATTTGCCAGCTTTAGATCATATATCGTTCTTCTGGTTATTACTTCCTGGCGATGTTCCACATAATAGCTCATCATTTCTTTGAGGTTTAATAACTTGGGCTGACCATGAACTATACTCATCATATTGATGCCGAAAGAGTCTTCCATCTGGGTATGTTTAAAGAGTTTGTTTACTACGACGTTTATATTTACATCGCGACGAACTTCTACGACTACTCTAATACCCTTGCGATCGGACTCATCTCTTAAATCAACTATACCCTCTATTTTCTTATCCCGGGCTAGTTCAGCTATTTTTTCGACCAGGCGCGCTTTGTTTACCTGATAAGGAATTTCGGTAATTACAATGGCATTTCTGCCGTTTTTTCTTTCCTCTATTTCATAGCGGGATCTTATTTTTATACTGCCGCGACCAGTAGCATAGGCCTTTCTTATTCCACTGTTTCCCATAATACCCGCGGTCGGAAAGTCTGGACCAGGTACACAAAGCATTAACTCGTCCACCGTAATCTCTGGATTATCTATTAACATTTTTATGCCGTCCACCACTTCAGATAGATTGTGAGGTGGTATATTGGTAGCCATACCTACCGCTATGCCAGCGGAGCCATTTATTAATAAGTTCGGTATACGAGCTGGTAATACCTGAGGTTCTTCACGAGTATCATCATAATTAGGCTTCCAATCAACAGTCTCTTTATCAATATCCTTCAGTAATTCACCGGCTATTTTGGACATTCTTGACTCTGTGTATCTCATCGCCGCCGCTGAATCACCATCTATGGAACCAAAATTCCCATGCCCATCCACTAGAGGATAGCGAGTGGCAAAAACCTGTGCCATTTTAACCATCGTTTGATAAATGGCTGAATCTCCATGCGGATGGTATTTACCCATGACCTCACCCACTATGTTGGCTGACTTTTTGTGCGGCTTTTCATGGGTCATGCCTTGATCATGCAGGGCATATAGAATCCGTCTATGTACTGGTTTTAATCCATCCCTGATGTCCGGCAGAGCCCGAGATACTATAACACTCATGGAATATTCTAAAAATGATTTTTTTACTTCTTTTTCTATATCCATTGGTTTTATTCTGTTTGTTTCAAAAAGATTATCTTGTCCCAAGTTTGATCACCCCCTTAAATATCCAGGTTCGTAGCATATTTGGCATTGGCATTAATAAATTCCCGGCGGGGTTCAACGTTATCCCCCATCAAGTCTGAAAATATCTTCTCGGCTTCTATGGCATCATCTATATTTACCTGCAGCATGGTACGGGTTTCTGCATTCATGGTAGTAGACCACAATTGTTCGGGGTCCATTTCTCCCAAACCTTTATATCTTTGCGTAGACCATTTCTTATCGCTTTGCTGCACAAATTTATTCATATCCGCATCGTTATAAAAATAATGCACCTCACTGGCTCTTTTCAGACCATACAGAGGGGGTTGAGCTATATAGACATAACCATTTTCTATTAGCTCGTGCATGTAACGATAAAAGAAGGTTAAAAGTAGAATCCTTATGTGGGAACCATCTACATCAGCATCGGTCATAATAACTAGCTTGTGGTAGCGGGCCTTCTTTATGTCAAAGTCTTCACCTATACCTGTGCCCATGGCGGTAATTAAATTTCTTATTTCTTCACTGGAAAGTACTCTATCCAGCCGAGCTTTTTCTACGTTAAGAATTTTACCCCGCAGAGGAAGGATAGCCTGATAGTTACGATCTCGGCCCTGTTTAGCAGAACCACCCGCAGAATCTCCTTCCACAATAAATAATTCGGACATGGCTGGATCCCGATTACTGCAATCTGCCAACTTGCCTGGTAGAGACGTTGATTCCAGCACGCTTTTACGTCTGGTTAATTCCCGAGCTTTCCTGGCTGCTTCTCTAGCCCGGCGGGCTGAAATAGCCTTTTCTAATATATTCTTGGCTGCAGCGGGATTTTCGTTTAAAAAATCTTCAACATTATCATAAACTGTACTCTCAACTATACCTCGAACATAGGTATTACCTAGTTTAGTCTTGGTTTGTCCCTCAAACTGAGGATCCTTTACCAGAACCGAAATTATAGCCGCCATGCCTTCCCGAATGTCTTCTCCAGCTAAGTTAGCTTCATTTTCCTTTACTATACCGTTCTTTTTCGCATAGTCATTAATAACCCGGGTTAAAGCATTTTTAAAACCAGTCTCATGGGTTCCGCCTTCCTGGGTTCGAATGTTATTGGCAAAAGAATATATGTTTTCACTGTAGCCATCATTGTACTGTACGGCTATTTCGACTACGACATCATCTTTTTTTACATCAAAATAAATAGGTTCCGGGTTTACTACCTCTTTGTTTTTATTAATATAGGCTACAAAATCCTTTAAGCCGGAAGAGTTAAAATCTTTTTTAAAGGGCTCTTCTTCTCTTTCATCGGTGAAGCTAATCATCAAACCTTTGTTTAAAAACGATAATTCTCTTAAGCGTTGTACAATTATATCTCTTTCAAAAATCGTTTCTTCAAATATTTCCGGATCCGGAACAAAATGTATAATAGTGCCTTTTTCCTTGGTATTTCCAATGGTTTTTAGCTCACTAACCGGTTTTCCTTGTTCATAATCCTGTTGGTATATATGTCCATCTCTTTTAACGGTAACAACCATATGTGAAGATAAAGCATTTACTACTGACAAACCTACTCCATGTAAGCCACCGGAAATAGTATAACCGCTGCCGCCAAATTTCCCACCTGAATGTAGAGTAGTCAAAATAACTTCAATAGCAGGTATACCCATTTGAGGATGAATATCCACTGGTATACCTCGGCCATTATCGCAAACAGTAACACTATTGTCAGCATGAATGACCGTGTCTATTTTGCTGCAGAAACCACCTACAGATTCATCTATACTGTTATCTACTATTTCAAAAACTAAGTGGTGTAATCCTTTGGGTCCGGTTGATCCTATGTACATACTCGGTCTTTTGCGAACAGCTTCTAAACCCTCTAAAACTTGAATATCAGAGGCATTATAAGCATTATCTGAAGCTTTCAAAATTTATACCTCCTTAGGATAATGACTTGCTCTTTTATAAAGTGTATTGGAAGATATGGGTGAAAGGTAAAGCCGATCGTCACAAACAATCAGGGCCTTTCTTTTATCCTTTTTACTAATATTGACGAGTTTTCTTTCTATTTCGGCTATTTCAATAATGTCACGCAAATCTGCCGATATCGGTTCCTCAATATTCAGAATAGCGATGACGTCAACTGCTGATATTACCACATCATTGCCCAAGTGTATATACATTTCTAATTCTCCTTTCGAATCAAACGACCTGCTTTTATTAAAAAGATGCTTGCTTCTCCATCCTCAATATTTTCAAAATCTACAGAGCTTAGAAAAGTCTGAAAATCTGCTTTTTGCAAATGCCTTATGAGCAAAGACCTCTTCTTCTCATCTAATTCGGCTAAGACTTCATCCAGTAGAAATATGGGATACGATCCTTTTATCTTTTTAAAAGCATACATTTCTGCTAATTTTAAACTTATAGCTAAATTTCTCTGTTGTCCCTGGGAACAGAATGTACGTGCCAGACGGCCATCTTGATAAAAATTAAGATCATCCAGGTGAGGTCCTGCCAATGTTTTCCTACGGATAATTTCGTTCTTTAAATTATTTTCTATATTTTTTCTTAAGGCATCCTGTAAAACAGCCACATTAATTTTATCACTATCTATAGCAAAAGAAAGGGCATATCTAATTTTTATCTCATTCTCTCCACCATTAATTTCACGAAAAACGGCTCGGTTAATATCATCCAATATATTTACAAAATTAATTCGTTGAATAACTAAGCGAATAGCGTTTTCTATAAAAACCTCATTAATAACAGCAAAGGCCTTTCCCGTAGTTTGCTCTCTTTTTAGTAATAAATTCCTTTTTTTTAGAATATCTAAATAATTATCTAGATTGAAAATATATTCTGTAGATACCTGCTTAAGGATGAAATCCAAAAAAGACCTCCTTTTCGATGGAGATCCTTTTACCAAAAATAGATCATCCGGGGTAAAAAGAACTACCCTAATTCTATCACTATGTTTCTGGGAGCTTTTTTTATTATTTATCAAGGCGTTTTTGTAACCATTTACTTGGTACTGAAGGCTTGCTTCAAAACAACGTTCTGAAATAATATAACTGCTTTTTATGGTATATCCTTCTGCTTCATAATTCATCAGATTGCTATCTGTAGCATTACGGAACGAATTACCGGTTGCCAGTACGAAGATAGATTCGAGAAGATTAGTTTTACCTTGAGCGTTGTCACCGACCAAGACATTTAAACCGGGAGACGGTGCATATTCTATTTTCTTCAGATTGCGGAAATTTCTTAGCTGTATTTTATCTATTTTCAAATAAAATAGGCACTCTCCCTTAGTTGTTGGTACGCATGGGAACTAATATATATAAGTAGTTCTCCTTGTCGGGATTTTTGATCATAGCTGCGCTCATCGAGCCAGACAATTTGATATTTATGTTATCACATTCTGCATCAAAAACCTTGACAGCTTCTAAGAAATAATGGGTATTAAAGGCTATTTTTATTTCTTTTTCGCCTTCAATTTCGATATCTTCTATTACTTCTGATATCTCTCCCATACTCTCTGAAAAAGAATTTAATATGGCATCATTTTCTTGCAAAGATAGTTGAACATGTTGAATTTTAAATTTATCATCGGTAGGCATTATTTTAGCTCTTTCCAGGCTAGAGGCGAGTATACCTGTTTTAATATTAAAATTTGTGCTGAAAGAACTTGGAATTACCGTTTCATAGTTAGGGTATTGTCCCTCAATTAAGCGTGATAATAATATAAAATCGTCTTTATAGAAAATAACATTGTTTTCTGAAAGAGCAATATTTATTGTTTCTGGGCTATCATCTAAGAAGCGAAGTAATTCATTTACGGTACGCATGGGAATTACAAAATTAAAGGGTTCTATTTCCGTTTGTTCTAAAGTATAAGAATAATAGGCTAGACGATGGGTATCAGACGCTACTATTTTGATGATTCCACCAGCTAATATATCAAATAAAACTCCGGTAAAAACCTGGCGGAAATGATTAGCAGCAGCCGCAAAAGACGTTTTTTTAAGACTCTCTTTAAGTATTTTTTGAGGAATAGAGAAACGAAATTCCATTTTATTAAGGGGTAATTCTGGATAATCATGATCTCGATAGATATTTATTTTACCTGAAGAACGGCCATAACTAATGTTAAGTCTGGAATTTTCTTGGCTCAAATCAAAAGATATTAGTGTGTCAGGAAGAAGTTTTATAAAATCGGCAAAGTAGTTGGCATTTACTAGAACTACGCCTTCTTCTATTATATCTAGGTTGGAAGTGGAAGCGTGGATGCCTATTTCCATATCAGTAGCAGTCATAGTTAATCCTTTATCATGAGATACTTTAATAAGTAAACCGGAAAGAACTGGGATAGTATTTTTATTGGATGCTGCTCGATGCACCAGAGTTGTAAGGGCTGATATTTCCCTTTTTTCGATATTAAATTTCATGGGTCTTGCCTCCGCTCTTTTTATTTATTATTTAATAAACAGACCGCCGTAATAGTAGTAGTAGTGTGTACAATGTGTAAAAGGCTTGCTATAGCTCAGTCCATATGTTCTGAAGCCTGTCGACAAAGCTGTTGGTAAAAAGCATTTTTAATTGCTTTAGTTGGGGTCTAGTTGTTTACGCAGTTTTTCCAGAGTTGTCATTAATTCCGGGCTTTCTAACTTTTCCTTTTCTATTTTGTCTACTGAGTGCATTACTGTAGTATGATCTCTTCCTCCAAATTGGTCACCGATCAGGGGAAAAGAAGCATCGGTCATTTTTCGACACAGGAACATGGCAATTTGGCGAGGGTACACCAATTGTTTATTTCTTTTTTTAGATAGTAATTCAGTTAAGTTTAGACCATAGAATTTGCAGACTTCTTTTTGAATGCATTCTATGGTTATTTTTTTAGGTCGGGGAGGAGGTAAAATATCTTTCAATGCTTCGGTGGCAGTTTCCATATTAAGGGGTCGGTTATTAATGGTGGCAAAGGCTACTAATCGGACCAGCGCGCCTTCCAATTCGCGGATATTATTATCAATATAATTAGCTATGTAATCTAGTACATCATAAGGAACATTTAAGTCTTCAGATTGGGACTTTTTCCGTAGGATAGCGATACGGGTTTCTAGGTCGGGAATCTGAATATCTGTTATTAATCCCCATTCAAAACGAGAGCGGAGGCGATCCTCTAAAGTAGGTATATTGCGGGGAGGACGATCACTGGAGATCACCACCTGTTTATTGGCTTCATATAAAGTATTGAAAGTGTGAAAAAATTCTTCCTGGGTTCTTTCTTTGCCAGCTAGGAATTGGATATCGTCTATTAATAAAACGTCAATATTTCTATATTTGTTACGGAAAGCGGGAGTAGAATCGTCCTTAATGGCACTGATTAGTTCATTGGTAAACTGCTCGGAAGAAACATATTTCACGGAAAAAGAAGGATTGTTAGCCAGTATTCGATGGGCGATAGCATGCATTAGATGGGTTTTACCCAGTCCCACACCTCCATATATAAAAAGAGGGTTATAGGCACGTGCCGGAGCTTCCCCGACTGCATAGCAGGCAGCATGGGCAAAGCGGTTGCTATTACCTACCACAAAGGTGTTAAAAGTGTATTTGGAATTAAGAGGAGATATATATCCATCCTTTTCCACAATAGGCTCAGTTATAAGTATCAAAGAGATATTTTGTTTGCTCAGATCCCGAAAGTTTTTTTGGAGTGATTCCAGGTAACGGGATTCAATCCATTCCAGAGTAAGCGTGTTGGGAACCATAATATAGAGTTTATCGTGGCGAAAAGTGTTATAGCTAACTTGGGGAAACCAGATATCAAAGCTGGTGGCGCCAATTTCATTGCGAAAGGATTGTAAAACCCGGTCCCATATGGCTGAGTAGTCAAAATCTACGGACATTAATAAAGCCTCCTGTTTGTTTGTGGAAAAATGATCTCGTTCGGGAAAAATGTTTGTGGATATCTGGATAAGTAGTAAGTGGTTATCAAGAAAAAAACAAGTCCTTCACTCCGGTTTTTTTCTTAGCTCATAATTCGTTTCAAAAAGCACACCCTCTACCCTTCACCCTTCGGGTACCACTGATGTTCCCGTTGGTCACGATTAAGGCTGCGGGGCACTACCCCCTTCGGGGACTTCTGGTGTTCGCACCCTGCGGGTACTACTGGTGCATCCTAAACGGATGCCATTAATGTTGCTATCGCTCACTTATAATGTTCCAATACCTTTATTATTACCCCGCTTTGACGCCTTATCTGAGCAAAGAAAAAGCCTCGGATTAATCTGCCGTGTTTATTCCTTGATAGTCCTTAAAATAGGCGAAAATATGCGCGGTTTATATTCTTATAACTAAAGATATAGTATAATACTAGCAGATTTGAAACATAATTAGAAGTATTTAGAAGGATAGAGTTTCTTGACATAGAGAGTGTTTTAAAAATATAATTATTAAGCGTTGGAAAAATTAAGGGAGGCTACTGGAGAATGAAAAGAACTTATCAACCGAAGAAAAGACAGAGATCGAGAGTCCACGGATTTAGAAAGAGGATGGCTAGTGCCGGAGGAAGAAAAGTATTGTCTATGCGCAGACAAAAGGGAAGGAAGAAACTCTCTGCATAGGTCGTGTGAACGGCCTATTGTTTTATACTATCAAAAAATATAATTATTAAGGTTGATAGTATAAGTGCAACCACGATTTCCGACGTCCATGGATGGACTAGTGCAGAGGTACCATGGATGGCAAAGAGCTGCCGCTGTCGCTAGAAGCTCGGCGCAAACCGGGTTTTCTTTACCGTTAAGAAGGGCTTCTTATGCTGGATAAAAAGATAAGAATAAATAGAGGCAAGGAATACGGATATTTATATAAAACCGGCAGAAGAATAAGCGGTAAGTATATAATAGTATTCATAAGGGAAAATAACCTGGCGCACAATCGGTTTGGGATAGTAACTTCAAAAAAGATTGGTAATGCAGTGATTAGGAATCGAGCTAAAAGGCAGATTCGAGAAGTGATAAGGAAAAACCTGCAGCTTATTCGACCTGGCTATAATATGGTAGTAATAGCCAGGTTTAATATAAAAGAAGTTATCTTTGATTTGATTGAAAAGGATTATTTAAGGATTATGAAGAAGGCCAGCTTGTATTGAAAAGAGTTTTTATTTTATTTATAAAAGCTTATCAAAAATTAAGCTTTGGCAGAAGACCGGTCTGTCGGTTCTACCCATCCTGTTCCCATTATTCTATTGAGGCCCTACAGAAATATGGGGTGATTAAAGGCGGATGGCTGGCAGTAAAGAGGATTAGCAGATGTCATCCATTTCATCCCGGAGGATATGATCCGCTTCCCTGAACGCCAATGGGGTTAATTATAAGGAGGTGACACCTGCTGCCGGAGTTGAAGCTTCGGAGGGCAGGGTTATAATTTGTGGCAAACGTTTGTGCAATGGTTTTCTCAGGTAATTAATCTGATGTATGGGTTTACGGCTCAGATAGGATGGCCCAGTTATGGTTTAGCAATTATATTTATGACGATTGCTATTAAACTGGCCATGTTCCCGCTTACCCAAAAACAGATGAAATCCATGCGGGCCATGCAAGAAATTCAACCCAAGACCAAGTATATCCAGCAAAAATACAAAGATGATGCCCAGTTAATGCAGAAGAAAACTATGGAGCTATATAAGGAGCACGGAGTGAATCCCTTGGGAGGGTGTCTGCCATTATTGATCCAGATGCCGATATTCCTTGCTTTTTATCAATCTTTAGTTAATTTTCAATATATAGATGCTGCTAATGTGGGCTTTTTGTGGATTATCGACTTAAGCAAGCCGGATCCGCTTTATATTCTAGCTATACTTGCGGCAGGAACTACCTTCTTACAGCAAAAGATTTCCATGGTGGAGAGTAATGACCCCACCCAGAAAGCTATGCTGTATTTTATGCCGGTTATGATGGCTTGGATAGCACTCAAGATGCCGGCCGGGTTGCCGCTATACTGGGTTGTTTTTAACATCCTGGGAATTTTGCAGCAACTATATGTAAATAAGATGCATAACAGTGCTAAGCTTGATACCGGGATGGGAATACAGGTAGACGTGCAGGAAATGCAAACCGAGCTAGACCATCAGGAAGATAATATTGATAAGGTGGTTGCGCGGAGGGACAAAGGAGGAAATGAAAAGAATGCAGGGGCAAACAATCGAAAAAAAGGGAAAAAGCGTTGATGAAGCCGTAAAGGCAGCCCTGGATGAGTTGGGTTGCAACATTGAGGATGTTACAGTAGAAGTAGTGGAAGAACCCAGCAAACGGCTACTGGGCTTCATGGGCAACAAACCAGCGATTGTAAAGGTATCGCTTAGAGACAAGCCGGAAACAGAGGCTCGCAAGCTAGTGGAAAACTTACTGCAGGAGATGAAAATCGATTACCAGATCGAAAGAGTTGAGTGGAAAAATGGCATAGCGAGAATTAATATTGTTGGCAAAGATATGGGGCTACTAATTGGTCGTAAAGGTGAGACACTGAATGCCTTGCAATTTATCGCGGGACTCATGCTTAATCGTAGACGGGAAGAAAAGATTCGTATCGTATTGGATGTAGAGGATTACCGCAAAAAACGTGAACAATCCTTGGAATCTCTGGCGTTAAGACTTTCCGACAAGGTCAAACAGACTCAGAAAAATGTGATAATGCGGCCAATGAGTTCACAGGAGAGAAGGATAGTACATACGGTTCTTCAGGAAGACCCGGTGTTGGTCACCTATTCTATGGGGGAAGAACCTAACCGCAAAGTTGTTATCGCATTGAAGAAATAGTATTAAAGAGGCCCTTAGGGGCCTTTTTTGATGTCAAAATGGTGGAGATAAGCACCAGGTGTATCTGTAGCTGTAGTTTGGTAAGATAAAGGTGTGTAATATTAGGACAGGAGAAAAGAATGTTAAAAGAGGATATTGTAGCCTTGTCTACCCCTCCAGGCGAAGGTGGGATAGGGATAATAAGACTGAGTGGGAATGGGGTCTTCGATAGAATCAGTAAAATATTTTTGCCTGTTACGGAAAAAATATTGGCTCAGCGGAAGGGATTTACACTTAACCTAGGCTGGATAATGGACGAAGACGGCGGTAAAATAGATGAAGTTCTGCTGGGTATAATGAGGGCTCCGCACAGCTATACCGGAGAAGATGTTATCGAAATTAACTGTCACGGGGGAAGTATGCCAGTACGTCGCTGTCTGCAAAGGTGCATCGAGGTAGGGATACGGCTAGCCGAACCAGGCGAATTTACCAAACGGGCCTTTTTAAATGGACGATTGGATTTAAGTCAGGCTGAGGCGGTTATAGATGTAATAAGAGCTAAGACAGACCGGGGATTGAGGCTGGCACTGCAACAGCTGGAAGGTAGAAATCATTTTGTTACGGAGATAGAGGACAGACTACTACGGCTCAATGCTATGTTGGAGGCTAGCCTGGATTTTCCTGAAGAAGTGGGTGATTTGGATTATTCGGAGGCGCAGTCTATTCTGCTTCAGATTAAAGACCTTATGGATCGCCTGATCGTAGCAGGTCAAAGAAGTGAAATATATCGAGATGGGCTGAAGGTAGTAATCTGTGGAAAACCTAACGTAGGTAAATCCAGCCTGCTAAATGCCTTAGTTAAGAAAGAAAAAGCTATAGTTACGGAGATCCCAGGTACAACCCGGGATGTGGTAGAAGATTTTATTAATGTACGTGGTATACCGGTGAAGATCATGGATACAGCCGGAATACGGTTAACCGAAGATTTTGTGGAAAAGATCGGGGTGGAAAAATCCAAAGAGGTAATTGAACAGGCTGATCTGCTTATCTTTGTGTTGGATGTGGGTGCAGGTATTGGTAAAGAGGATATGGATATATACCAGGACATTGATCGGAAGCGGCTCATTGTACTGGTCAATAAAGAAGATTTAGACAAAAAAAATATAGCGCCAGGGGAAGTAGAAGCACTGTTCCCAGGAGTAAAGGTGATAAAGGCGTCCATTAAAAACGATATTGGGGTGGAAGAGCTTCAGGAAGCGGTTGAGGCCATGGTTTTGCAGGGAATGCTACCTGGCGATGGGTTGGAAATAATGATTAACCTGCGCCAGAAGAATGCACTTATACGAAGCCGGATCCAGGTGGAGAATGCTTTGCAGGCATTAGAGCAGGTACCCTTGGATTGTTTAGGGGTTGATATATGGGGAGCTCTGGAAACCTTGGGGGAGATAAGCGGAAAAACCCTGAAAGAAGAAGTTATAAACAGGATATTTCATGACTTTTGTATAGGTAAGTAGGAGGTAGTAATGATTTACGAAGCTGGAAAATATGATGTGGTGGTTATCGGTGCTGGGCATGCTGGTTGTGAGGCGGCCTTAGCTGCAGCGCGCATGGGCTGCTCTACCTTGCTGGTAACCTTGAGTGTTGAATACATAGCCTTGATGCCCTGCAATCCGTCCATTGGAGGTCCGGCCAAGGCACAGTTGGTAAGGGAAATAGATGCTTTAGGTGGAGAAATGGGCATTAACATAGACAAGTCCAGTATTCAGATGCGATTGATAAACACTGGCAAAGGCCCAGCGGTGCAGGCTTTACGTGCTCAGGCTGATAAACATGAGTACGGACGGGAGATGATTAAAACCATCCTGGGGCAGGAGCGATTGCATCTATTAATGGCAGAGGTGGAAGAGATAGAAACCCAAGCAGGCAGAGTGGGAGCAATTATTACCCGAACCGGAGCTCGCTATGAATGTAATACGGTGGTTATTACCTCGGGAACTTATCTTAAAGGGCGTATTATAGCAGGAGAGGTCATGTATGATGGGGGGCCGGGGAACCAATTCCCCGCGGTAAAGCTATCCGAAAGTTTGCTGAATATGGGGATAAAACTGGGACGGTTTAAAACCGGTACCCCTCCCCGCATTGACCGAAAAACTGTTGATTTTTCTAAGACTATTGAGATGCCCGGAGATGAACAGCCTTGGAGATTTTCCTATATTAGTCCCCCGCCGGTTCGGAAACAACTTTCTTGCTGGTTGACCCATTCTACCCCTGAAACTCACCGAATAGTTATGGATAATATCCACAGAGCCCCTCTGTTTACAGGTGTTATCAAAGGCAAGGGGCCCCGTTACTGTCCATCATTTGAGGATAAAGTGGTGAGATTTGCGCATAAGTCTTCCCATCAGCTGTTTATTGAGCCCGAGGGAAGAGACACCGATGAAATGTATGTGCAGGGACTAAACACCAGTCTTCCGGAAGATGTGCAGGTGCAGGTTTTGCACAGCATTCCAGGTATGGAAGAGGTGCGCATGATAAGAACGGGTTATGCGATTGAATATGATTATGTGATTCCTTCCCAGGCTAAGCTAAGCCTCGAAAGCAAGGTGGTTGAAGGTCTTTTTACCGCCGGGCAGATAAATGGTACCTCGGGATATGAAGAGGCGGCGGCGCAAGGACTTATAGCCGGAATTAATGCAGCATTAAAGGTTCAAAAACGAGAACCATTCATCCTGAGACGGAGTGAAGCCTATATTGGAGTGATGATCGACGACCTCGTGACCAAGGAAGCAGATGAACCATATCGACTATTGACGTCCCGAGCGGAGTATCGACTCTTATTGAGGCAGGATAACGCCGATCTCCGTTTGACGGAGAAAGGAAGGCAGATCGGCCTGGTGGATGACCATAGATGGAGCTTGTTTGAAGCGAAAAAGAAAAGTTTGGAAGCGGGTACTCAATTTCTACAGAAGACCTCTTTCACCCCTGCGGATTCGGAAGTGGAAAAATACCTGGCTGGCAAAGACAGTGCTCCTCTGCGCGATCGAACCTCACTATGGGAGATGTTACGCAGGACGGAAGTAAAAATTGAGGACTTTGTCAAACAAGGGTGGATTCAGGAAACCCAACCGGAGATACTGGAACAAATGGAGATACAGTCTAAATATGAAGGATATATAAATAAGCAGCAGGAACAGGTACAACGATTTGAACGAATGGAGAGCAAGCATATTCCGGAGAATATTAATTATGAGGAGGTTTATAGCTTATCCAACGAAGCAGTGCAGAAGTTAAAAGAAATTCGACCCCAGTCTATAGGTCATGCTTCCCGGATTTCAGGGGTTACCCCGGCCGACATAAATATTTTATTAATTAATTTGGAAAAAAGAAGGAATTAAATAAAATATATGGAAATATATGTAAAGCGCTTTATTCAATTATTATTAACGGAAAATGAGAAGCAAAATCTGGTAAGCCGTAAAGCCGGGCCGGAAGAAATTGAGCAACATGTGCAGGACAGCCTGCAGCTATTAGAATGGGCGCCTTTAGTTGATCTGGACGTCATAGATATTGGAAGTGGAGCAGGATTTCCAGGACTGATTTTAGCGATGGCATGCCCCCAAAGCCGAGTTACTCTGCTAGAGTCCGATCTAAAAAAAAGCGGGTTTTTACAGATGGTAATAGAGGAATTGGGGCTAGTAAATGTTCGCGTTATTCGCGAAAGGGCGGAAGTCTTGGGACAGAATCGGCAATACCGAAATAGCTTTGATGTTTGTACTAACCGAGCCGTAGCGGCGATGAGTGTTGTTCTCGAATATGGGATTCCTCTGGTGAAACTGGGTGGTAAGATATTCTTGTGGAAAGGTCGAAACTTCCAGCAGGAAATAGCAGAGGCAGAAAGTGCATTGGAAATACTTAAGGGAAAGATCGAGGACGTGTATCTTTATAATCTAATGCAAGACAGAGATCGGGCGATAGTAGCGGTAGAAAAGGTGGGGCGAACTCCTGACCAATATCCCCGGCGGGTAGGAGCGCCGACCAAAAGTCCGCTGTAAGAGGGGGGTGCTGGGGTGGTCATGAAACAATGGGAAAGGCTTTTAGCTAAGGGAAATAAGGGGAAGATTCTGGATATACCTTTGGAGCAAATTAGTCGTAACCCTTTTCAGCCTCGCAAGGAATTCAATGACATGGAACTAAAAGAACTTGCCAAATCAATTCAGATGTATGGAATAATCCAACCGGTTATTGTCCGCAAAGCACGGGAAGGTTATCAGTTGATCGCTGGTGAAAGAAGATACCGAGCTTGCAGAATGATAGGAAGGCCCACTATTCCGGCGATTGTTCAGGAAATGAATGACGAGAAGGCAGCGGCGGTATCTCTCATTGAAAACCTACAACGCAAGGAATTGAACTATTTTGAAGAAGCAGGTGCTTATGCGAGGCTACTGCATGAGTTTGGCATGACCCAGGAAGAGCTGGCCCAGAAGATTGGCAAGAGCCAGTCGGCCATTGCTAATAAGCTGCGGCTTCTAAAGCTGGCAGAAGAACTGCGTTGCATGATTACAACTGAAACCATAACCGAAAGGCATGCACGGGCTTTGTTGAAACTGAATTCAGTCGAAATGCAAAAGGAAGTTTTGCGAGCGGTTTATGACCGGGAATTAAATGTTAAAGAAACAGAAGATATGGTGGAAAGGCTCCGCCACAATAATATTCCTCAAGAAGTGAAGAACGAGGATAATGGTCAATGCGTTTCATTGATAATTAGAGATGCTCGCATTTTTTTAAATACCATTAAAGAAACAGTAAGCCGAGCAAAAAAATCAGGAATCAACATGTTTATGGCCGAAAATGATGGAGAGGAGGAATATGAGATTGTCATAAGAGTGCCCAAGGTCAGAAGGCACAGTAGGGTATTGGCTAAGGGTTAACCTAGGGGGTGAGAGAAAAAAGGAATTATTGAAAGAGCAGGAGGCCAATCCTCTTGCTTTTTTCATGGTTAAGTAAACACATGGTAAAGCATTAATTTCTAATGATAGGGAAAATCAGGAGTGGCCTGCGGGTGCAACCTTAATCGCGAGTGGTTAGCATTACACTAAATACAGGTTTATCTTTAGATATAGAAAAAAAGAATGGATTGCCAAACCCTTTTGTGCTACATTAAATTTTTAAGGAAGGAATATGGGAGGTAGAAATAGAAATAGAATAGTGATTAAGTTTTTAAAGGTCTTTGAGGTAAGAAAGGTGGACAAGGGATGGCAAGGACAATTGCGGTTACCAACCAGAAGGGGGGAGTGGGAAAGACCACTACGGCCATTAATTTGGCTACCTTTATAGCCATGGAAGGCTATAAAGTACTCCTGGTGGATTGCGACCCGCAGGGCAATGCTACCAGCGGGCTGGGCATTAACCGCAAAAGGCTCAAATTTTGTGTTTATGATTTACTGATAGAAGGGCTGGAGTTTCGCCAGGTGATGACCCACACCCGGATAGATCGATTGGATTTAATACCATCGACGATCCAGTTGGCCGGAGCCGAGGTAGAACTGGCCTCACGCCCAGATAGGGAGCAGGCACTTGTCCGAGGACTAGAGACGGTAAAGGATTATTATGACTATATATTTCTGGATTGTCCCCCGTCTTTGGGCTTGCTAACGGTTAATGCTTTGACCGTCAGTGATTCGGTCTTAATTCCTCTCCAATGTGAATACTATGCGTTGGAGGGACTGAGCCAACTTGTGGATACCGTGCAGCTGATTAGAAAACGGTTAAACCCGAAATTGAAGATAGAGGGAATACTTTTCACTATGTTCGATGGGCGGACCAATCTTTCTATACAGGTAGTCGACGAGGTAAAAAAGCATTTTCGCAGGGAGGTTTACCAAACCATCATTCCTCGAAATGTAAGGCTAAGTGAAGCGCCCAGCCATGGGAAACCTATTGCATTATATGACCCTCGCTCCAAGGGAGCCGAAGTTTATAGAGATTTAGCCAAGGAGGTGTTGAAACGTGGGGAGGAAAGAACGAGGGCTAGGTAGAGGCCTGGAGGCATTGCTATCGACCACGGAGTTTGATTCGGCACAAGTTATGGAACTGGAACTTGATCTGATAATTCCCCAGGATGACCAGCCTCGCAAAAGCTTTGATGAGGAATCTCTGCGGGAATTGGCCAACTCTATTAGGGAACATGGTGTACTTCAGCCAGTCTTGGTGAGGCCGATCGGAGAGTTCTACGAGATAATTGCTGGTGAAAGGCGATGGCGTGCGGCAGAGATGGCAGGACTTCAGCTTATACCGGCGCTGATTAAGGAAATGGAGGACATTGAGGCTGCAGAAGTTTCTTTAGTAGAGAACATACAACGCGATGATTTATCAGCTATTGAAGAGGCTAGAGCCTATAAAAATATGGTGGAACACTATAACTATACTCAGGAATTTATCGCGGAAAGAATTGGTAAAAGCCGAGCATACGTTACCAATACGATGCGACTGTTAAGTTTAAAGCCCGAGATCATTGAAATGATAGATCGAAAACAAATTACGCCCGGTCATGCCCGGGCCTTGCTGGCATTAAGCAGTCCCCAAGAGCAGCTCCTGGCAGCGAATGAAATTATAAAGAGCAAGTTGTCAGTTCGACAAATTGAGCAAAGAGTAAAGGCCAGCAAAGTAAATAGGGTCCAAGAGAAAGGAAAAAGCGCCGATCTGCTAGAACTGGAAGATCGGCTACAAAGGCATTTTGGAACCCGGGCGGAAATAAATGGCCAGCGACGGGGCGGAAAAATCGAAATAGTTTATTACAACGAAGAGGACTTAGATCGAATTTTAGAACTGCTAGGCTTGTAGGATGATACTTAGGGGGGGGTGACCCCCCTTTTTTTGTCCCAAACGTTTCACGTGAAACATAGTAGCTAAACGTTTGCAGTTTGTTCAAGATGCGTAACATTATTATGAATCTTGGTTATCAAACGCAGTAATTAGCACAAAACCAAATACAACCCCGCTTATGGTAACTAGATTCTTATGTAATACAATTATACTGCTAAACAACCATATATTGGTTAGCTGTTCTAGGCCAGTAGCCAAAACAATTGGAGTAATCGCAATAAAAAGGGTTGGAAGGCCAACAGCAAGAAACATGATCCAATTGAAGTTCAAGGAACCTTGTTTTCTAGTTATTGACACCAGATGAGGTAAAACAAGCAGAAGACCAACCAAAATGGGGAAAAGTGACGTGAACAGCCAAAGATATGTTGTATCAAATGTTTTGGAATATTTATGCTGCAAATATAGGTGATAATCATCGGCTTTTACTATTATGTATCCAACGGTAATAACATATATTAAATAGCCGACAAAGCGTTTGACCTTACAATTCATTAAATACCAATCCTTTCAAGAAAGCATTGGTAATATATTACACCTTTAGAATGCATATTCCTTAGAAAATATTAAAATATTTTCTGCGCATAACAATGTGATGATGCGACATAAGGGAGATGTACGTAGAGTATTATTGCTTGCGTAGATTGAAAGCTGGGTTAACAAAATTAGCAATTCTGCTTGCTCCCGTCAAGTAAGGTTTGGGGACACACCCCGAATGTCCCTGTGGCTAGTTCTACCATCTGCTTGCCTTGCGAGCTCCAGGGGCAACCTTATATGTCTGATTTGATAAATTGTTTCTCCTTCTATTCACTGCCCCCTGTCTCTTTGAAAGGTGTTGCCCTATGTGCTCGCTCATAGGGAAAGATTCGTTATATTATGTAATCACAACAATTGTTTTTATTCACTAAAGCCAGATATCTAATAGGGTAGCCCTGACCAAACCAAGTTACTTTTTAATCACTCTTCCTATACTTAGGGGTTTGGGTAGCAAACCCTAATTATTAATAATCTCTTTTACTTTTCTTTTTCCTATACTGCAAACCTATATTTCAACCATAAATCTTGTGCGCATGCAGGGATATCTCCTTCACATCTATAACATAGTGCGTATCAGGCTAATGCCTACTTGATGCGCTATTTCGTTGTACTACGCAGCAAATTATTGATAAGCAGCTACAATAAATATGGTAAAATACTAATTATTGGTAACATATTCGGTAATTATACTAGAAAGATGGGCTGCGTATGACTAAGAAAATAGTAATATTAATGTTAATTGCCTCTTTGGCAATCTTTACTTCAGGCTGCTTTAATCAGAATAGTGAATATAAAGAACATATCGATGCCAAAGAGGTTCGCCAATTAGATAACATGATATTCGTTACTATAGTAGATATTAAACAATTACCTGAGGGAACGGATTATTCCCTTAAACTGAAAAACGGTAGTCCATACTTGATTAAACAAAATACAGTATATCTGAGTTATCCTAAACTGAAGCCATGGAAAATTGAAGCTACAGGAAATAAATTAGATATTAAACCTAATGACGAAGTACTACTAGCTGTATTTACGCCAACTGAATTGCCTAAAAATAATAATCTATCTGATCCTAAGCTTACATCTATAATGATTCGTGGTTATCTAAATGAAGTAAAAGAGATTAATCATTTTGACATAGGGTGGAGCTTTTAATTTCGTACTGCGCATAATGAATAGAAAATTATCCGAAGTCGGTCACAAAAAAGCTCTCCGAAATAGGGAGAGCTGACTTCGGATAATATCATAGGACGAAATTGCGGTCGGAGTAGCACCGCCTATGGGGAAAGTATAATTTCTCTTGCATGATTTCTGACAAGCTTAGTATCAACAAAAGCCTTGCAAATCAAAGCTTTCAGCGTATGGGAAAGAGAGAAATCATACTTTTGGGTACAACAAATAAACCTCCACTGGTATCATTCCAGTCGTTTTTCTTTAGAGGCAACGTTGTTTATGTTGTGGCGTTATTCTATCAACTGCGAAAGTTGACTTATGGGTTTGATAATCCCTAAATGTTTCACGTGAAACATTTAGGGATTTGTTCGTAAAAAGGGGCTATTCCATCAACTGGAAAACAATAGCATTAACAACTGAGTATACTTCTAGCAGGGGTAGATTATGTCGAAGCGCAATGGCCTGACAATCGTCGAATTCTGGCTTGGCCCGCATACCGCCCGAGGGGAGGCGGGCAAGTTTGACTCGAACCGGGCCCCATGGGGTATCCACAGTGCTTTCTGTACGAGAGGCGGCATAGCGGTTTTGTAGGCGATAACGTACTCCAAGAGAACTGGATTCCTGTATTAGAAGTTGAGCTAATTGTTCAGAACTTTCCGGGCGGGCAATCAGGGTGATCAGGGTGCCAGGGCGGTTCTTTTTCATATATATCGGTGCGGTAAAGAAATCTAAGACTGCTGGATGAGAGCCAAACAGGTGATATAAGTGGGAAAAAATCTCGGGGTTAAGGTCATCCACCTCGGTTTCTAAAACTGCAACAGCTTCGCCTGGCTCGGAAGGGGTTATGAAATCACCTCTAATTAAGCGTAAAAGATTGGGAACGTTATCTTTTCTTACATAATCCCCGGCCCCATAGGCAACACGATTAGGAATGAAGGGCGGAGGATCTAGTAACGGGGAGGCAATAGAAGTGATGAGCGCCGCACCAGTTGGCGTAACTAGTTCCATGCCGACATTAGAAAAAACACAGGGAAAACCGGACAATAATAGTGCAGTGGCCGGGGCCGGCAATGGGTAACGGCCATGGCTAATATCCACAAACCCGTCCGACCAAGGAAGAGCGGAAGCATAGATTTGATCAATCCCTAGATAATCCAGGCATAAAAAGGTGCCGACTATATCCACAATGGTATCAACCGCCCCAATTTCGTGAAAGTGGATACTAGAGGGATTTACTCCATGAACTAAACCCTCTGCTTCAGCCAATTTATTGAAAACATTTAATGAGTTACTTTTAATTTTAGAGGATAGTTTGCTGGCATCAATAATCCCTGCGATGTCGGCTAGATGACGGATAGGAGCAGAACCGGATGCATTTACGTTGAAGGAGGTGCAACGGATTCCTTTGACGACCTTTTGATCGCAAGAAAGGTTGATGGCAATGGGGAGAGTGGAAAGGGCGAGTTGTAAAGTCTCAAAAGACGCGCCGCAATCTAGAAGAGCAGCGATTATCATATCCCCTGAAACGCCAGAAAAACAGTCGAAATACAAAAAACTCATAAATACCTCCACAAACTGACAAAATTTAGTGGCTGTTGGAATTTTACAAACCGATAAAATCTTGCTATTATTACAAACACAAGAGAAATCATAGATTAAGGGCTGAATTTCATCCATTATACTACAACCGTTGGGGATGAGGATGATAATGAATTTTAAAAAGAAAAAAAGGAAAGAGCGACAACCGGTAACGTTTTTGATTATACCGGATATTAAAAATAAAACCTTTAACTACAGCATGTCCAGGAAAAGGATTACCGGAATGTTGGGAATTGTTGCTGGGTTTGTACTAGCATTTCTTATGTTGGCCTATTCTCATCTAATAGGGCTAAATGATATAAGGAACGTGCAAAATATTAAGCAGGAGAGTCATGAGAAGGCAGCAACTATAAAACAAATGAACCAAGAGATAAATGAAATGAAAATTCAGCAGGAAGAGGTTGAGCGTAAACAACAGGAAATTAAAAAACTTATGGGTGTTGAACAGGAATTTATAGGCTATCCCAATCCTTCGCGCGGAGCACAGGGGGGGGAGGATAGGGAGATAGGGGAGAATGAAGAGGCTAAGACGTTTATTCTGGTTCAGGACATTAAAACCAGTCTTGCTCGGGAAGAGAAAGAACTAGATGATATGTTGGCTCAGGTAAAAAATGATCAGGCTTATTTCCGAGAGCTTCCCAACCAATGGCCGGTAAAGGGGGAGATAACCTCTGACTATGGTTTGCGTAAATCGCCATGGACTAGAAAGGAGACCTTTCACGAAGGCATCGATATTAAAAGCCCGGTAGGTACTGATATAGTAGCAGCTGCGGATGGGGAAGTTGTATATGCGGACTGGATGCCAGTCTACGGTAAGGCAGCAGTGATTAACCATGGCAACGGACTAGAAAGTACATACGGTCATACCTCTGCTTTATTGGTAAAAAAGGGGGACAAGGTGAAAAAGGGCGATATAATTGCTCGGGTGGGAACCACTGGGATGAGCACCGGGCCCCACTTGCATTTTTCTATTACGAAAAAAGGGCAACTCCTGGATCCTATGATTTACTTGCCGTGATAACTATATGGAGATTAACAAAACTGGAAATTCGTCAAATGGGAGGCATGGGTGTGTGGAAGAAAGACCAGCGTAATGATAATGTTAAAAGTTTTATTGCTGAAGGAGTGGAAATTAGGGGGCAGATTCAGTCGAAAGGATCGCTGCGGGTGGATGGTGGTATAGATGGAGGTATTGATGTACAGGGCGATCTGATTATTGGAGCAACTGGTATACTAAAAGGTGAGGTTAAGGCGGTGAACATAATCCTGGCCGGGAAGCTGGACGGCAATTTAGTGGCCAGCGGAAAACTAGAAATAACCAGCACCGGAAAAATAATGGGCGACGTACAGTGTAGCGTCTTTACCATTGAAGAAGGTGGGATTCTGGATGGCAACAGCAAAATGTCCGGAACAAAGCCAACGGTGAAACAGTAAATAAGGGGTGGGAAAAACGAAAGCCTGAGTACGAAAAGCCTGGAAAAAGGTGATAGGAACAAAAGAGGTGTTCTCCTGATATGCTAAAGCTTGTCAGGAGAACACCTCTTTGTTCCTTAGAGCCAAAAAGAGAAAGTTCCTAGGTCGCGATAGACGAAGATACCTGTTTCCACCCATTTATAGGTGCCAGGTAAAGACTTCTATCATTGTCATAATGCAAATGCGACAGATATAGGCTTCGAGCGATTAAATCAGCCATTTTATAGACTACATAGAGACGGGTATTTTGTAAAACCATCTGTTCGAGGAAGCCTCCCACATTGACCACGGCAGATATATGAAAATCTCCTACTTCGGGAAGCATTTTTTTCAACGCAGTTCCTGGTTTTAGTCCACCTGGTTTAATATTGATATAACCAATGCGATCTGCGTTACCCAGGCTGGCATCTACTGCAATTACCAGTGGATTTTTATACTGCAGAGCGATTTCTTCCAGAACACCTTCCAGATTTGCGGCGTGCGAAGGTGTTTCTAAGGTTCCAAATAAATTGATTGCTGGCATCATGGCTTGCAGGCGGGTACCAACCAAGGGTCCCAGGCAATCACCAGTAGCTCGGTCAGTTCCGATACAAAGATAAACAATATCTCTATTAAAGCTGGAATTCATATCTTTCATAAGCTTATAAATTCCATTTTCCAGGCGATTCAAACAAGTTGGCTCTTCATAATGATAGGATAACTTTTCGCCAGCTTTCTTGACGATAGAAATATCCATCCAACATCCTCCCGATTATAAATATTTACCATTATTGTTACCGCTGGGAAAATTTTTATGCGGTATTTCTGATCGGGGCGAATATTTATTAAGGAAGTGTAGTATTTGAGGTGGGGTGGATAGAATAAAATATCGACTGATGCTAATTATGGGTTACCTGGGAGCAGTGATAGGGGCAGGTTTTGCCTCGGGTCAGGAAATAGTACAGTTTTTTGTAACCTACGGAAGCTACGGAATGAAAGGAGCTTTAATGGCGGCCCTTCTCTTCGCTGTGTGCGGGGGATTGTTGCTGTATTTGGCCCATATGCAAAGAGTAGCTAATTACCAGGATATGCTGGGATATTTGTTGGGCCAGAAGCTGGGCAGGGTAGTTGACTTACTGCTGGCGATCTTTCTATTTCTGGGTATCAGCACTATGTTATCGGCGAGTGGAGCGGTATTTTATGAGCACCTATACCTCTCTAAAAATCTAGGCATTTTGCTGGCGTATGTTTTGATTGTAATTCTGCTGGTAGCTGGGAAAAAGGGATTAATACTTTCATATAATATACTGGTACCGGTTAAAATAGTCTTATTATTAGTTATATCAGGGTATGCCGCCTTCTTTGTAGAAGGGAGCCACCTGGAAGCCTACACGGTTTCCCTGGGTGCCGAGGAAGCCAGTAATTGGATGATAGCCAGCCTATTGTATGTGGCCTATAATTTTGCTTTGGCCATGGTGGTGTTGACCGAGTATCAAACCATTACTAACAGGCGTAACGGAATTGTTGGCGCTGCCTTGGGCGGTCTGATTCTGGGAGCCTTGGTGATTATGAACTATCTCTCTTTAAGTAAATTCCTGCCAAGCGTATTGCATTATGAAGTGCCGATGCTGTACGTTGCAGGACATATAAGTCTTACGGCTAAACACATATACACGCTGGTTCTATGGTTAGGAATTCTTACAACCGCAATTGCCAATGCCTACGGCTTTGCTCAACGTTTTTCTCGATTCACAGGATTGAGCTACGGTGTATGCCTGGTCTTATGCATGACTATGGCACTGCCCCTGTCTATGCAGAGCTTTTCCAGTTTGGTAAACAAAATATACCCCCTTTTTGGAATCTTAGGGGTATCAATCATAGGCGCATTACTATATAGGGCTGTAAAAGAAATGGGAGGAGAGTTATACTATAAGGGGCGATCAAGGAATAAATAAGGCAGAATACTCCGAGGATTTGACGTCCAAGGATGGACT
>CAYWFX010000035.1:0-38855 GCA_964457945.1 uncultured Syntrophomonas sp. | reverse complement strand
CCAAAAATAACTTCTTCAACTAATGCCGGTGCAATTCCAGCTCTTTTAACAACTTCGGCCATTACTATGCTGCCGATATCGGTTACTGCCATATCTTTCAATGAACCATTAAAACTGGCAACTGGTGTACGACATGCGCTTACGATTACTACTTCTCTAGTCATATTTTTATAATCTCCCTTCAAATTGTGGTTTTAATAATCTCTATTTTTCAATCAAGGTTTAGTATACAAAGAATCCTTCACCATTCTTGCGTCCAAGTTTGCCAGCACGTACCATTTTAACCAGCAAGGGGCAAGGACGATACTTAGGGTCACCAAACTCTTTATATAGAGTTTCCATAATTTTTAGACAAATATCTAATCCGATCATGTCAGCTAGTGCCAAAGGCCCCATAGGATGTCCGGCACCAAACTTCATGGAAGTATCAATGTCAGCTGCATTGGCTACGCCTTCCATTAAGGCATACATACCTTCATTCAGCATGGGGATCAAAAGACGGTTTACAACGAAGCCAGGAGCTTCATTGATTTCAACTGGAGCTTTTCCCATTGTCAGTGCCAGAGCCTTAATTGCATCATAAGTGGCCTGGCTGGTAGCAGCGCCACGGATGATTTCAACCAGTTTCATAGCTGGTACGGGGTTGAAGAAATGCATACCAATCATTCTGTCAGGTCTGCCTGAAGCAGCACCAATTTCAGTTATACTCAATGCTGAAGTATTGGAAGCCAGAATGCACTCGGGTTTACAAAGGGAATCCAATTCTTTGAATATGGTTTTCTTAATTTCCATGACTTCAATTGCAGCTTCAATAACCAGGTCACAATCAGCAGCAGCAGCCATGTCAACAGTGCCAACTATTCTTGCTAATATAGCATCTTTGTCAGCAGCTTCCATCTTTCCCTTTTCGACCAATTTGGTCAGGTTTTTGGTAATTCCCTTAATACCATTGTCAACAAACTCTTGTTTAATATCTCTTAAAACTACATCGAAACCGGATTGAGCAGCATTCTGTACTATACCTGCTCCCATGGTACCTGCACCTAAAACCATTATTTTCATGCTTAATGCCTCCTCATATGTTTAATCAGATAAATAGCCAATACTATTTACCGATAAAATTAGCTGCTCTCTTTTCTATAAAAGCGGTCATTCCTTCTTTTTGATCTTCCGTAGCAAAACAGAGACCAAAAACATCCGCTTCAATAGTCATAGCCCTATCAATATCGGTTTGCATTCCTTCTATAGCGGCTGCTTTACTTAAACGAACCGCAATTTGAGCTTTACTCAGTATTCTTCTGGCAATACCTTTAGCACAATCAATCAGTTCTTCTGGTGCTACCACCTTATTAACCAGGCCGATACGCAAAGCTTCCTCGGCATTAATAACATCCGCTGTAAAAAGCATTTGCCTGGCCATGCCCGAACCTACCAAGCGTGGTAAGCGCTGGGTTCCACCGAAACCGGGTGTAATTCCCAGACCCACTTCAGGCTGTCCAAATTTAGCCTTAGTTGAAGCTACACGAAAATCGCAGCACATAGCTAGTTCACATCCACCGCCTAGAGCAAAACCATTTACTGCTGCTATAACTGGCTTTTCCATGATTTCAACCATACGGAATGCTTTTTGTCCTAAAGCACCAAATGCACGACCTTCTATTGCTGTTAGACTCTGCATAAACGCTATGTCTGCACCAGCAACAAAAGCCTTGTCTCCAGCTCCTGTGATAATTAATACATCCAGCCCGGAATCCTCATTAACTTCTTTTATAGCACTCATAATTTCCAAAAGGGTATCATTGTTTAATGCATTTAAAGCTTGGGGTCTATTGATACTTAGTACGGCGATTCTATCTTCTCTTTCCAGCAATACGTTTTCGTATGCCATCAACTTCCCTCCCCTCAATTTCCTTTTTCAATTCAACTCATTTTATTATTTCCTTAAATATCGCCTCCCTTATTGGATATTCTCTAAGGATTTCCTAGGATATATAATAAAGGTCTGTTTGGCTTTTTTAGGATTACGAAATCCACAAGTATATATGAATTAAACAAAAAAAATGGAAAGGGCTGTTCAATTATTAATCCAAGACTGATTCTATGGTTAGAGGTCAGTAACGTACATAATAATAAATTGAGGTATTCAATATAAATGGGGTTTTAATTTGTGATGCGAGTTACCTTTTTAATAAGCAATTAACGTGCCAGCTAATTTGTGGTCATATATATTAAATAGTTCCAATATTACCGATACAGAGGTATAATTAATATAAAAATATACAGAAATACAACCTAGTGATTCATGGCTGTATTGGCATTTGATTCATCCATGCATCACTAGGTTGTATGAAATAAGTCCCTTATAATCAGTTAAATCTCTATATTGCATACAATTGAAACGTTTAAACAATTCAGTTATGTATCGTATTTTGTCGCATAATAATACATTTTGTATTTTTGTCTATTTTTATCCACAATTATTAAAAAGCAATACTAGTCGTTTTTGCTACTTTCCCCGGATGTATTTTCCGAAATCACATGGAAATCCAAAGATTTTCTTTTATCTTCAATTCTTCGCTCTAAATCCTTTTATGATTTGACAATCAATAGTGCTTGTATATAATAATTCTATATTATGGTTTTTGGAGTAGTTCTTTATGGGAAGTTGTTTATGGAGGGATATAGCCCGTGCGCACACTAGTAGCTACAGCATTGTATAATTCTAAAGGCAAAGAAGTTTATTGTACGGCAAAAAAAATAAGTGACCAACATTTAACGTATATTCGCAATTCCAGTCGCCAGGATTTAGAGGAAGCCGGGTTCGTGTTCATCAAGATGCTATCCCTGGAGTTCCCTAATGTAAAAGGCTACGCCATTTTCTTTGAAGGTCATGTAAACGACATATTGCCTGCCCTTAAGGCGATGGGACATAATTATTAAGGCCAATTTATTAGGGGCCGTAACGAAACCTAAGTTTCGTTACGGCCCCTTTGAAGGAAAGAAGTTCTTAACACTAACACTAACGGCAACAAGTGTTTAGCATGTAGTAATATATCCAACTCGCCCACTGGTGATAAGAAATATATGGGTATACACAATCAGCGAGGGTACAATCACAATGACAATTAAAATAACCCCGTGTTTGATAACACCAATCATGGGTTTGGCAACAAATATCAACATCATCAATGGGTGTACCCGACCCGCAACCAGGCCCGCACCAGTTTCCGTACCAGCATTGGTCGGCAGCTTCAATCTGGCCTTCTTTCTGTTTAATCTGTAGTTTATCTAATTTTTCTAACTCCTTTTTAAACCCTTCATTGAATGGTATTGTTTTTCCGGGTTCAATGTGACCGTTTACAACTCTAAAGAATTTAAGAACTTCTTGGCCGTCCACTTCATCGACAAGAGTTGCTGTTACCTCAAACTGCCCGTCAATTTCACCTATAGCGATTCTAGCGTTTTCGCCCATTTCAAGAAGAGCAAACGTGATTTTTGTTCCTTCATACTCACCTTGGGAAGCGTCCATTACCTTGTAGTCTGCAGATGACACCAACTTTTGATTTAGCATCATTCCCCTCATTGAGACAAATCCCGTGTCCTGTTCCGCCTTTCTAATAAACCTTTGCAACTCCTGCCCTTCAAGCTCTGTCAACCGAATTGACATGTCAGATCCCCCATTTCATTATTATTTGAGACAAGTAAGAATTCATTTCAGCTAACTGTTTGTCTCTATATTTAAAAGAGAATTGGGACCTAAAAAATGCAACCATCGGGACGAATTTTTATTCTTTTATATTCCCGGAATAATTAAGCTATCCGGAAAGCTTACGGATAGTTTAGGGCTTCAGTTTGTATCGCAACCTTACCCAGCTTACACATGCCTAATGTGATTTCTGTTCATCAGACCAGAAGTTTGCCTCCGGCTTCCTTCAGATTCCACCTCGCGATGGACACCCTTGCCCTTAGCTATGTGCTTGGCACTATCAACCCCGCACTCGGGACTTTCACCCGTTAGACTGCGCCCATGCCGGGCGCACGAAAAGATTAAGGCTCTAGCCCACGGGGATAAGAGCCTTAAAAGCATTTAAACTCGACCTTGTTTTAGTTGCATATCGAGTAGCAACAAATATTTGAGATGCAAACCGCTGATTTAGCAGATCAGGGACTTCTTCACACTGGGTACTTCTCACACAGCACAATATTGCCAAATAGTTATATAACACTAAAACACTCTGACCCCAATCTATTATATGGCGTATTAAGCCGTTTATTTCGCTGAGAATGATAAAAAGTACATGTCTTAATATTTCGCTGCTTACAGAGGAAGCTTGGTGCCTTTTATAGATTATAGAGACAGAAAGCAGAGAAACGAGAATTTATTAGAAATATATCGATGACAAATACAGTTAAAACCAAAACCGGTGCGGTGGAGGTCGAATGTAACCAAGACAAGACGGTTTTTACCTTATGCGGCAAGCGCAACCCGCAAGAGTTCTACAGTGCTATGCTACGTCCATGAATCGCCCTTCGGGTCTTACCCTTTCTTCATTTCGTCATTCGTCAGGTGCCGTTCCGTTACTCCTCATTTATGTTTTTTCCCATCGGTGGCACTCGCCAGCTGCGAGTGCTTTTATAATAGCACCAGGTAATTCAACCGGCCCGATCCGGATACGATCCGGAAGAATTATCCGGTAAGATCACCAGGCATGATGTTAAGCTCCGGGCCGTTTGTCGCATAACATCATGCCTAAAGCTATATATGTAGCACTCGCCGCGGATAGTGCTCGCGCGCAGCAAACTGGCAATCTAAGCAAGGGAGGGACACATTGCTTATTTCTAAATTAATGTGTCTTGACAACGGGGGGCACTATATTTGGCCATTAGGCAGCGGATCGATCTCCAGTGCAAATTACCGCAACTGGATCGTGCTCGGGTTGGCGAGTACGTGAAAAGCCACCTGGCTTATGCCGGTTCCGACCATGATATCTTTTCTGATAGTGCGGTGGACGAGATCTTCAAGTTTTCCAGCAGAGCGGCCAGAATGGTGAACAAGGTCTGTACTCATTGCCTCCTCTATGGGGCAAACCCTAATTAAAAATATTTTCATTTTCATCCGTATCCTGAATACACGGTTGACAAATTTACTAATTATTCCTTTTTTACTTTAAAAAGGAGTTATCATTATGAATATGGTTGACAGTGATGAGGATTCAATTTTAGAAACAATAATAAGATTTAATCCTTTGATAAAGAAATACTCCCGGATGTTAGATTATAGCGATGCGGAAGGCGATTTGGTATTGGCAATGACCAAAATAGCCCGAAAAATACCTCAGACAGGCAACCAGGCAACTACCGTAGGTTATGTAGCCAAATCTTTGAAACATGAATATATTGCACTTTCCAAGAAGAGACAACGCTTAGTAAAAAGTGAAATAATTACTTGTGAAATAAATGCATCGCAAAGAATAGAATGGGACATTGAATCTCAAATAGATATCAGAAATGCAATAAATCGGTTAACCAGGAATCAGAGATATATCGTTTATTTGCGCTATTATGTTGGTTATTCAAATTCGGAGATAGCAACCGCATTACATATAAGCAGACAAGCTGTAAACAAAACGGAAAAAGCCGCATTGAAGAGATTAAAGCTGTTATTGGGAAGGGGGGCGTATAATGGAAAGTGAACTTATTAAAGTTGCTCTGTCCCAGGGATTATGGGCAGGAGTGTCTATTTTTTTAATTTTCTATATCATAAAAGCTCAGGAAATACGGGATTTGTGCCAAGAAGAGAGAGAAGCAAAGTACCAGGTAATCATCAATGGTCTAATTAGAAATTTAAATTTGCTTGAGAATATAAAACTCGATATTGAAGAGATTAAAGCTAACCAGAGTAAATTTAACAAGAAATGATATTTTGGGGATAATGTTAGAAAATTGGGAACACATAAACCTTCTGGGCGAGTATCGTTGCGCCCGCTTCAAGATATAAATAAAGTCGTCAATCCTTAGCGTATAGGATTTCGGCTTTTTCTCCTCGAAAACTTCCTTAGCGTATGAAATCCGCATAATGTTGGCGAAACCCCTTATATGTCTAATTTTATTATGGTTCCCTTCTGTTTGTTTTTGGCAAAATAAAAATACAGCGGTGAATTGGGAAAAAACACATCGCTAGCACCCGGGAAATCCACTATCCTTTTTTGTGTACAGCAAATACATGCAAAGGGGGATAGCAGAAAGGGTGTTGACGATGATTCAGATAAAGCATATCAAAAAAGAGCGTTTTGATAAAGGTAAATCAATAAGGTCCATTGCCCAAGAAACCGGTCACGATTTCCGCACTGTCAAGAAGTACATAGAGAAATCGGACTTTAATGAACCTGAAAGAAGAAAGAGTGGAAGAGATATACCGTGACAGCTTCGATGTTTCAGCGCGTACAGTCCGAGCTTATGTGGCAGCCAAAAAGAAAGAAATCTATGGAGTTGTTGAAGGCTATTTACCCCTGGATCATCCCCCGGGAGAAGCCCAGGTTGATATTGGAGATGTAGTCTTTTACGAGAAAGGGCAAAAATTCGAGGGGCATGAGCTGGTTGTCTCTTTCCCCTACAGCAACGGCGGCTATCCGCGGTTGCTCAAAGGTGAAAACCAGGAGTGCCTGTTTACCGGCATGATGGCAATATTTGAGTACATGAAACAGGTGCCGGCTGTTATCTGGTTTGATAATCTCTCAGTTGCCGTAGCAGGGGTCACTGTATAATTTGAAGTAAAGTGCACGTTAAGCCCACCGTTGATCCGGATTACTTTGCTGTCTATGACAGCTATGCTGGTTAAGTGATGATTAACTCATAAGGGGGACATGCCAAATAGGGCCCCCTTATTGTGCTAAGCGTACGAAATTTGGGATTTGCGGACGCGACCCCTTGTTGTTATAATTCCTAATACTTAAACGTATAATTAATAAATATACTTAACATTTAACTACATGGATGGAATCTTGGCTTTCTTATAAAGAAATACTTTATTCAATCTAATAAAATGTTATAATATTGTAATAGTGGTAAGAAATTACTCGGGGATAGCAAAGTTTAAGTGAAGAGGAGTTCAATAATTTGAATAATTTTTTAATTCTATTGATTCCTATTGCTTTTATTACTATTAGCATTAATGTTATTTTGTTATATAGACAAAGAAGAAAATGGATGATTTTATTTTTACCTTCAGTCACATTTTTAGTATTGGCAAGTGGAGTGGCATATTATGCTTCGCAGCGAAAATACTTACTTCTGCTTATAGGCGCAAGTATTACTAGCAGTATTTTGCTGATTCTATTTAACCATTCTGCTTATATAGCTCAAAATAAGTCATTATTAAGATGTTTTTTGATAAGTGGCTTTTCATTACTTATCTCTCTCGTCTTGGGATTCATTCTCTTTTTAAGATTTATCGTGGGATTTCCCTAGAAATCCTGGATGATAGCGCTCAAATTGTCACTTCTGCTGATAAATAGAGAAAAAAACTCTTCCCGTATTGGGGAGGAAATATTATGTGGCATTAACAACTCCAACGTCACGTTTTAACTATTTGGGTCCTCATGGAAAGGGCACTCCAAAGAATTTAAGAACTTTCTGTCCGTCCACTTCATCGACAAGAGTTGCTATTACTTCAAACTGCAAGGATAGCAGACGTGATTTTTGTTTCTTCATACTCACCTTGGGAAGCGTCCATTACCTTGCAGTCAGATGACACCAATTTTTGCTTTAGCATCATTCCCCTCATTAAGACAGTCCTGTTCCACCTTTCTAATAAACGTTTGCAACTCCTGCCCTTCAAGCTCTGTCAACCGAATTGACACGTCAGATCCCCCATTTCATTATTATTTGAGACAAGTAAGAATTCATTTCAACTAACTGTTTGTCTCTATGTTTAAAATAGAATTGGGACTGAAAAACGCAACCATCAGGACGAATTATTTTCTTGATCAACTCAACTGCCGGGTATAAGGCCTTGAATTATTAATTTTATTAAAGAGATAAAAATCTAAAGCCACTATTATTAATTGATCTATTAAAAACCTCATCAAGTATCTCGGTTCTAGTCATAATTATTTCTGACTTTTTTTCACACTCATGTATAATCAATGCAGCAGCACCAGATACATGAGGTGCAGCCATTGATGTTCCTGAAAGGGAGGCGTATAGATTTATTGGGTATGTGGATAATATATTGACCCCTGGGGCAAATATGTCTAGTTCTTTATTTGAATTAGTGAAATATGCAATTTCCTTATTCAAGCCTACAGCCCCAACTTCTATGACCTCGTCATAGTAACCAGGATACATAATTTCATCTGTATTTTGATTGCCGTCACCTGAATTACCAGCGGCGCAAACTATTAGGATTTCGTTTTCAGCCGCTAGTTTAATAGCTTTGTGCAGTTCGGGATCGTCTTTGTTACCACCCAGAGACATGTTAATAACACGTACTCTTTCATTGTGCTGTCCTCGCCACAAGGTTGCATAATTAATTGCCTTAATCAAGGCATCGTAACTGCCTATTCCGTTTTTAGAAAGCACTTTCAAAACAAGTAGCTTAGCTTCGGGAGCCATACCGACTACACCAGTTCCATTGATATTTGCTGCAATTATTCCTGATACGTGGGTTCCGTGATGATGATTATCAGAAAAGTCACTTTTAGGTTCACCGTCTTCTACAGCAAAATTCTTTCCCCCAATTATACGTCCTACTAAATCAGGATGGTCTATTTGACATCCTGTATCTAATACCGCAACAACAACACCTTGACCCTTTTCACCTCTTTCCCACATTTCCGGTGCTTTTGTCAGATTTATACCGTAAGGGATTTCCTCTGCCTTATTCTGAATCTGGTTGGCCTCAAATGGGAACAATTTGATTTGGTTCATTTCATAACCTCTTTCTCTTTTGATTTTTTAAATAAAAGAGATAAGGCTGAACCATAATGCAACTTTCTTCAACTTAAATTTGAAATACATAGAAGGTATCTCTTGTTTGCTGTTCTTGTATTGGAGTTCTATTGTAATTTGGCGGAACGCATCCCTTTGAGAACTGGATCCCCTCGAAATTTATCCTGTCCACACCAATCACGGGAGGCTTCAATTGGATATTTTTCTCAAGATGAATTTATTTATAAAATACCTGTGTATATGGTTGCTAATTATTCTTTCATATTCTCTTTGATATTTGAAAGACAAAGTGGCGGCATTTTATATGTACAAATAAGGAATTCGGGGTGTGATAATGCAAAAAGTTATTTTATATGTAAATTCTTCATGTTGGCACTGTGATATTGCCAGACGTTGTCTTATTAATTATGGAATCGACTTTGAGGAAAGAGATATAAATAACGCGGTTATTTTAAGTGAACTCAAGTTAAAAGGGGTTAGAACTGTTCCAGTTGTCATTATCGACGACTATGTGCTCACATTCCAAAACTGGGAACGAATAAGGGACAGATTTTTATGAGAGGAGCATTAAAATGGATAAATTAATATACTTGGATCACTCTGCAACCACATATGTTAAAGAGGAAGTAATGGAGAGGATGAAACCCTATTTTACTAATTATTTTGGTAATGCTTCGAGTACGTATTTACTAGGACGAGTTAGTAAATATGCAATCAATGGAGCCCGCGAAATGGTTGCCAAAGTATTAAATTGTTCGGCAAATGAAATATATTTCACATCTTGCGGATCAGAGTCAAATAACTGGGCATTAATGGGTGTTGCTCAAGCAAATAGCCGAAAAGGCAACCATATAATAACATCAAATATTGAACATCACTCAATTATAAGAACTTGTGAATACCTGGAAAGAGAAGGGTGTAGAGTGACATATCTTCCGGTTAATAAACAGGGAATCATAAGCTTAGATGATTTACAGAATTCTATTACTGATCAGACAATTCTTATATCGATTATGCATGCAAACAATGAAATTGGTACGATTCAACCAATTGAAGAGATTAATAGAATTGCCAAACATAACAATATCTATTTCCACACCGATGCGGTTCAGGCCGTCGGCAATATCCCTATAGACCTAACTGTAAATGATTTTGATTTACTTAGTTTATCAGCACACAAATTTTATGGGCCCAAAGGTATAGCAGTTCTTTATGTCAGAAGTGGTGTAGAAATAAATCCATTTATTTTCGGTGGGGCACAAGAACAAAATAGGAGAGCTGGCACAGAAAACACTGCTGGTATAATCGGATTAGCCTCAGCATTAGAATTGGGTACGAATAATATAGATGAACGAAGCATTAGAATAAAATATCTAAGGGATGAGTTTGTAAAGGGCATAATGGAAAAGATACCTGGCGTTAATGTAAATGGAGATTTATTCAGACGTTTACCCGGCAATGCAAATCTATCTTTTGACAATGTTAACAATCTAATACTAATTAGGTTGTTAGATGAACGAGGTATTGCTGTTTCCAGCGGATCAGCTTGCTCCTGTGGCTCATCAGATGCTTCACACGTTCTTTTAGCAATCGGGCTCTCGAATGAACAGGCAAGAGCCGCGGTAAGGTTTAGCTTTGGTGAAGAGAATACTATTGATGATGTGAATTATGTGCTTGAGGTGTTACCTGGCATTATTGATCAATTACGATGTTAATAAACTACGAAATGTTTTAGTTTTAAGGAATGAGTCGGAGACCGTTTCATAATTTGTGTAAAGTAGACCTCCAAGAGATGTAGAATAAGAGCATCACTTGGAGGTTTTAATATGGCGAAAAGAAGAATCACCCCCGAAAGAAGAGCCCAAAGAAAAAAGCTGTTGGAATTGCTGCAGGACGCTGGGATCAATGACGTGGCAGGCGTACAGGAACTATCAAAGAAATGGTCAGCACTGTTCTGGAAAACGACTTAGAAGCTGAACTAGACGAAGAGCTGGGATACAACAAGTACGACTATCGGAACAAACAGACAGACAGACAACAGCCGTAATGGATACAGCGAAAAGACCATGAAAACAAGCTTCGGGGATATGAACATAGCTGTTCCCCGTGACCGCAAACCATCTGGCACAAAAGGGGCGCGCCCCACAGCATTATGTATGCGAATAATTGTATCCCATCCTCGTCCTGGGCTTCCGTTCGGTGGCGGTGACGCGCTTTCGTTACGGCCCCTACCCATCTTCTTCATTTTAATCGTTACATTAGAATCTTCACAAATTTGCGCTTTCCGACCTGGATAACCATATCCGCCTCTAATCGTATCTCTTCCTTTTCGTATTTATCACCATTAACCTTTATTGCCCCTTGTTTTATCATACGCCTGCCTTCGGTGCTAGAATCCACTATATTATTTTCACTCAAGAACTTGGGCAGCCATACCTCGGTTTCATTAACCCTAATCTCAGGGATATCATCTGGTATATCTCGCTGGGAATATACCAGTCTAAATCTCTCCATAGCCTGAACTGCTTTCTCAGGACTATGGAAGGTGGATATTATTTCTATCGCCAATCTCATTTTCGCATCCCGAGGGTTTAATTCCCCGGTAGTCATCTGACTTCTCATTGCTTCGATTTCTGCAATAGGTACACGAGTAAGGAGTTCAAAGTACCTACAAATCAAGGTATCGGTTATAGACATAGTCTTGCCAAACATCTCATATGGCGCATCATTAACCCCAATGTAGTTCCCCAGGCTCTTGCTCATTTTCTGAACACCATCAGTGCCCTCCAATATGGGCATCATTAAAGCTACCTGCGGTTCAAAACCGTATTCCTTTAACAAATGTCTGCCTACCAGCAGGTTAAACTTCTGATCGGTACCGCCCAGTTCTACATCGGACTGTAAGGCTACTGAATCATATCCCTGCATAAGTGGATACATAAACTCATGTACACCGATGGGCAGGCCTTCTTTGTAGCGTTTCTCAAAATCATCTCTCTCCATCATCCTGGCCACCGTATATTTACCCGCCAACTTAAGTACATCAATCATCGTTAGAGGCATTAGCCATTCACTATTGAAGTGCATAATAGTCTTGTCCTTATCCAGCACTTTATAAATCTGTTCCTGGTAAGTACGTGCATTCTCCATAATTTCTTCTTCGCTAAGCTGTTTGCGAGTTTCTGATTTCCCGCTAGGATCCCCAATGCGGCCAGTAAAGTCCCCAATAATCAAATGAACCTCATGTCCCAGATCCTGGAATTGGCGCAATTTATTTAAAACCACCGTATGCCCAAGATGAATGTCGGGAGCGGTTGGATCCAAACCCAGTTTGATCCGTAAAGGTTTACCATCCCGTAGTGATTTCTCCAATTTTTTCAATAACTCTTCCCGAGGCAGAATTTCAACTACCCCACGCTCGATTAACTCCATCTGGCTCTGAGCCCGCTCTTTAATCGTATTTTCCATTTCATAACCTCCTTGCCATAAAAAATCATAGCACATTGAAATGAATATATGCAATAATTAGACCTGCCAAGGCGTATATACATAATATAATGGCATTTTTGACCGCTCGGCAGGATTTTTCTGTTTCTTGTCTAATTACTATAATAATGTATATTCACGATTATAAGCAGGAGGCGCTTTAATACATGGCAAGTGACGATGGAACAATAACGTATCCACCCCGTAAACCTAGCAGACGCAAAAGTTGGCGGCTTATGCTTTCTATACTCTTTTTGGTGGGAATAGGCTCCCTTATCGGTGTAGTAATGTTTGTTGCTACGGATCTGCCTGCCTTTGACCCGCAGCAACTATCTGGAGCTAACACTACTTTGCTGTATGATGATAAAGGACAGGTGTTTTCAAGTCTGCATGCAGAAGAAAACCGGACTGAAATCAGTCTTGATAAAGTACCCGTCGACCTGGTAGAAGCCTTTATTGCTACTGAGGATAAAGAGTTTTATAACCACCATGGAGTTAACTTTAAAGGTATAGCCCGGGCATTAGTTAGAAATTTTCAATCAGGTGATATGACTGGTCAAGGAGCCAGCACAATCACTCAGCAGCTAGCTAGAAGTTCCTTTTTAACGTCCGATAAAAACTGGGAAAGAAAAATCAAAGAGATGTTTCTGGCCTTTAAGCTAGAAGCCGCCTACTCCAAAGAAGAGATTATGGAGCTATATCTTAATAAAATATATTTTGGAGCCGGGGCTTATGGGGTACAGGCTGCAGCTAATACCTATTTCGGTAAAGATGTAACTAATCTGACCTTGCCGGAGTCAGCTTTGCTGGCAGGCTTGGTGCAAAGCCCAAGTAATTATAACCCTTTTTCAAATTTTGATAAGGCCAAGGCTAGACAAAAATTGGTTCTTAACAGTATGGCTAGCTGTGGGTTTATTAGTGATACTGCTTCCTCTAAGGCTTATGATACCCAGTTACATTTAATAAAAGTGCAAAATTCCATGGAGAAATATGGTTATTATATGGATGCGGTGGTCGAGGAAGCCATACCAATACTAACCAAGATCAAGGGCTATGAGGACGCGGATAGCGCACTTTATCGGGCTGGTTTAAAGATATACTCCACGGTAAATGCACCTTTGCAATCCTATGCTGAGGATTTTTTCAAGAACCAAGCCAACTTCCCCACAAGTAATAAAAATGGACAAAAGATTCAGGTAGGTATGGCTATCGTTGAAAACGATAGCGGAGACGTCAAAGCCATTATGGGAGGACGGCAATATGAACAACAGCGTGGTTTTAACCGTGCTACCGATGCCTACCGGATGCCTGGTTCATCTATTAAACCATTAACAGTATATGGTCCAGCTCTGGAACAGGGTAAAATGCCGTTTACTGTTTTGGATGATTCGCCAGTTTCTTATAAGAGCAGTGCTGGAGTTTGGAATCCCCAAAATTATGATCTTAAATACAAGGGCCTAATCACCATGAGAACAGCAGTACAGTATTCCGTCAATACCTTTGCGGTACAACTCCTTGATCTGGTCGGTGTTCAAAAAAGCTTTAATTTTGGCCGTTCTCTGGGACTTAGCCTGGTGGACAGCCCCGGCACTAATGACCTCAACCTGGCAGCCTTAGGCCTAGGTGGGCTGACTAAAGGTGCCACTCCTGTGCAGATGGCGTCAGGATACAGTTGTTTTGGCAACTCCGGTATTTATAACCAAGCTCACTTCATAAATAAAATCACGGATAATAATGGATTAGTTATCTACGAATATAAACCCAAACCCAAACGAGTTATGACCGAACAAACTGCCTGGTTGATGAATAATATGCTGCAAACAGTTGTAAGCTCAGGGACCGGAACCAATGCAAAAGTTCCTAACGTGCCCACGGCTGGCAAAACCGGAACCTCGGAGGATTTAACCGATGTGTGGTTCTGCGGGCTTACACCGGTTTATTCTGGAGCTGTATGGATGGGATATGACGACCAAAAATATAAAATGCAGGATGTTTTTGGTGGAGGTTTCCCTGCCCTGATGTTTAAAGCCATGATGGTAAAAGCTCACCAGGGAATAAATGCGGGTGATTGGTCCATGCCCGGAGATATTGTTCAGGTTAGCGTTTGTTCCAAATCAGGCAAACTTCCATCTGCCAGTTGTCCTAAGGATGAGATTATAAGTGAATACAGCCTAAAAGGTTATGTACCCACAGAAACTTGCCCTGTGCATCAAACTGTCGTGGTTTGTAAGGAATCAGGAAAACTAGCAACCAAATTTTGTCCTGAAACCAAGGTTATATCAGCGGTAAAAGTGGGAGATAACAGTGCGGATGCCAATAAAATCCCTACAGAAAAGTGTACCCTCCACACCACTTTCAATCTGTCTGCACTCTCCAAGAATGTCATTAAGATATGTACTGATCCCCGTAACAATGGGCAGCAATATCAAGCTAATATTGCTAATCCGACTCAATCAGGGGGTTGCCCGGCGGTATATGTTGATGAAATCGTATTACAGCCCGGGGAACACCTCCCCCCTTGCCCTTTAGGCGATCACCAGGTAAAAAAGATAAGCCCTCAGGATCTAGTCGACAAAATTCTGCGTTAGAAATTCCGTATTAGAAGAGGATGGCTATTTAAAACTTATGACGGTTACCCCGTGCCCACCTTCTTCTCGCATCCCGTCGCGAAAATCCTTGACATAACGATGGCCTTTTAAATAGTTACGAACTGCCGCTCTTAATGCTCCTGTCCCCTTACCATGAATGATCTGCACCTGACTTAATCCTACTAGATTGGCATCTTCCAAATATTTATCCAGTTCAGTCAGGGCATCATCAGCATATTTTCCTCTGAGGTCAATTTCAGGCGATATATGTTTGGCTTTATCCAGAAAAGACTCGTTTCTACGCTGAATCTTCTTTTCCTCTACAAATTTGCTAAGTTGAAGTTGATCCTTATCAACGGTTAGTTTGACACTCCCGATCTGTACCACCACGTCTCCCTGGGTGTTAGGCCCTTCCAACACATACCCTGATTGGCTGATACTTTTTACCTGCACATAATCCCCAGCTTTTATATCCTGTTCAGACTGCGCGTCCCCCTCAATGGAAAGAGCCACCCGCAAATCCTTGATCTTTTTGCTCTTTTTCTCAACTTCGTGCCATTTGGGTGGCTGGTCTTTATCCTTCAACAAGTCCTTAAGTTCATCTATGGCTTCATTAGCTTCTCGTTTAATCCGTCGCACATAAGTATCAGCTTCCTGTTTAGCCCGCTGTATAACATTAGCCTGTTCCTGGTAAAGCCGGGTCTTTTCGCTCTCCAATAATTCCCTCTCTCGAGCCAAGTTACTCTGACCTTCCTCCAACTCCTGGCTGCTAATATCGAAATGGTAGCGGCTTTCCTTCAATTGGCGAATCATGTTACCGATTTCCATTTCCCTTTCAGGAACCAGTTCCCGAGCCTTTTGCACCAACGACTCTTTCAGACCTAGACGAACAGCGATTTCAAAGGCATTACTCTGCCCTGGTGTACCTATAGTCAATTCATAAGTAGGCCTAAGCGTTACTGGGTTAAATTCGACGCAGGCATTTTCCACCCGGTCATTCTGATATGCAAAGGTCTTTAATTCACTTTGGTGGGTGGTTACTACCACTCGGGCTTGCTTTTCTTTCATCGTTTCAAGAATTGCCCTGGCTAGAGCTGCACCTTCAACCGGGTCAGTACCTGCACCTAACTCATCTAGCAACACCAAAGAATTGCTATCAACGTTATTTAAAATATGAACAATGTTTTTCAAATGTGATGAAAAGGTGCTTAGTGATTGCTCTATACTTTGCTCATCACCGATATCAACAAATATCTTATTAAAAACTGATACCTGACTCTTTTCTCGAGCCGGAATATAAAGCCCGCACATGGCCATAATTGTTAAAAGACCGATGGTTTTTAATACTACCGTTTTGCCGCCGGTATTGGGCCCTGTAATCACCAGAATATCAAAACCTTTTCCCAGAGATACATTAATAGGTACCGCTTGATCGCCCAAAAGGGGATGCCGAGCCCGGCTGATTTCAATTCGACCCCCGTCATTGACCTCGGGCCGAAAAGCATTCATGTCAAATGCTAAATGTGCTCGGGCGAATAGCATATCCAGATAAGCTAATATTTTTAGGTTCAATATTAAATCCTGGGCAGAAACAGCAACGGCGGTACTTAGATCCCGTAAAATACGTTCCACTTCCCGCTTTTCTTCGATCTCCAGGCTCTTTATTTTATTGTTCTGTTCCACCACCGCCAAGGGCTCAATAAAAACAGTTGCTCCACTGGCCGACTCATCATGGACAATTCCTTTTACACTTTGACGATGCTCTTGTTTGACCGGTACTACATAGCGCCCCGCCCGCTCAGTTATCAATGCATCCTGCAGAAGGCTTTGGTTGTTGCCTGAACGAATGAAATTCTGCAGGTAATCTTTTATACGCTGGCGTGCTATTTCCACTTGCTTTCTAATGCTTCTAAGCGCAGGAGAAGCATCGTTTCTGAGAGCTCCATCTTCATCAATGGCTTCTAGGAGCTGTTTCTCCAAGGTTGGATTATCCTTTATATCTGATGCAATTATCTTTATTAACCGTGCGGAAGCACCACCGGTATATTTTAAAGCAAGCCTGGAAACCCGCAGCAGGCAATATACCTCCAGTAGTTCGGAGGAAGATAAAATGCCAGCTATCCGAGCTTTACCCAATTGCTTTTCGACTGGTTTCAGAGAGCTTAAGAAAGAAGGTTCACCGTAATGCAACAGTGCCATCGCCTCCTGGGTTTCATCCAATCTAGCTTTCACTTCTTGCAGACCACTGACGGGCTGAAGTTCCAAAGCTAGCTGCCGCCCACCCTCTGAGTATGCCCGTGAGGCCAACTGCTCTTGGATTTTATTAAATTCGAGCTTATCCATGGTTAGTCTTTCCATTTTTATAATACCCCACGATAATAATGACCTTTGGTAAAGGAAGAAGGAGTTGTATGTGCTAAATCCTGCTGGTATACTCCTAGATCAGGTTTAGTACCCTTTTGCAGTTCATTTAATGCTTGCCGATATAGTTTTATAGTGTCAGTAAGCTGTTCATCATTGAAACGCCGGGCTTCAATCCTCAGACTGGCTGGTTTAAGAGCCAAAATCCTGGGTAAGTCTGGCATCATACAGAGGGTCCGGGAGTTGAAAATATATAACCGACAGTCGGCATCTGTTTCCACTGGGAATTCATAAGCTTTATCGTCCTGTATATAATAGCTATTTCCGGCACAGGGAGCCAGACATTTCTCTCTGCCCCCCCCTAATACACTGCCCAGCATGCAATGCTGAGATTCCATAAGTATTAATTCACCATGAATCAACAACTCGACTTTACTAAAATCCGCAAATGATTGCAAGCGGTCAAAGCTCAATTCTGGGGAAAGACAGACCCCTGATACACCCTGCTTAAATAGAAATCTTAAAGCGTAGCTATTGAAAATATTCAGACTATAGTCAGCTAGTAATTTAACCCCTCTATGAAGACCCCATTGTAGATCTGCCCAACTGGCGATCATCAGTGTGCTAAAGCCTTCATCTGCCAATTTTCGAAGTAAATTTGGTTCACCCGGCTTATGTATGCGCGGTAAGACTGGAACCACCCGTTCAATTTCATCTTTATTACCCGACTGTAATTCCCGTATTTTTGCCAAGGGCAAGTGCTTATGGGTACCTAAACCCTCCATGCCTAGATAAACCCGGTCTGCTCCATTTTGCAGCGCCATTTCAACCTGCTCCATCCTGCTAACCGCCACGGATAGCAGTGGTATTGCCGCACACTCAGCACTAGGCAACTCTTCTAAAAAATCTAATTTTTCAGACCAATAGCTATGAGCATCTGGACGCTTGGCTTGTTTAGATAAGAGTATTTTTTGCATTAATAAATCTGCTGCTTGGCGCCTTGCTTCATTTATATCGCTTAGTGGGACCATTAAATTCAGGTCTCCGCTAATCCTTAACTCTCGCAATTCAAAGGGCGTATTACCCAATCTGCCAATTTTGGCCCGTAATATATCCTCATCCAAGGGATGATCTTTCGCCATTTGGGCTGGTTTTTGGGTTTGAATATCTACCCGCAGCCCTTTTCCGTCAACCATAGAAATATGCATGGGCTGACCTAGAACTAGAGAAACTTCAGCATCTACTGGGATTCTGGAACCCTTTTCCTCTCGGATGCTTTCTAATGCCTCAGCCAATAGTCTTTCATCGTGAGTTTTAAAAACCCGATCATTAGGAAATACCCGACTTTCCAGCTGCAGGCCTATTATCTCCCCAGAGTTCGCTTCTAACACCCTATTTTCATCCACATACATTTCTTTAATTATGAAAGCGGGAGCCTGACCTTGCCCTACCCATACAACTAGCCCGTCGCCTATACTAACCGTATCAATCAGCTTTATTTGGGTAAACATATTCTGATTTTGATCGACTACTCTGCCCACATATACTCCACGGTTATTGGGCCTCCTGGTACTCATAAAATCAGGTGAATCAGGAATAAAATACCCACTGCTAAAGTTACGATTAAATATTTTTAAGAGCCTTTCCTTTACCTCCGGACCCGGCCTGAATTCAGAGTTTTCCTCCAGACTGTCAAATGCGTGTCTATAAGCCCTGGTTACCACTGCCACATATTCCGCCCTTTTCATTCTCCCTTCTATTTTTAGAGAGGATACTCCAGCGGCTTTAAGCTCCGGTAGATATTCGATCAAGCATAAATCAGCCGGGCTTAGAAGATACCTGCCCTGATCAGGCAGCTTGATTTTATTTCTATCATTTCGTTTATATAGGTCATAAGCTAAGCGACAAGGCTGAGCACATCTGCCCCGGTTGCCGCTCCTGCCACCTATCATGCTGCTAAACAGGCATTGCCCTGAATAGCTATAGCATAGGGCTCCGTGTACAAAGACTTCCAACTCCACCCCCGCTGCTTCACTAGCGATGTCAGTTATCTCTGGCAACGATAATTCCCGCGCCAGGACAATCCTTTTTATGCCCAAATCGCGCAGCAATAATACCCCATCCTGGTTGTGCACAGTCATCTGGGTGCTGGCGTGTAAACGTAAGTCGGGTAAAACATTGCGAACGGCATCCAGCAGGCCCATGTCCTGAATGATGATGGCATCAACCCCAATATTTTGAAGCTTATACAGATAATCCAGAACTTCAGCAAACTCGACATTATCAATTAGGGTGTTAACTGTAACATAGACCTTTTTGTCCCGTAGATGTGCGTAGACAACCGCCTCCTGCACCTGTTTATCGTCAAAATTCTGAGCAGACTGACGGGCACTATACTGCTGTCCACCCAAATAAACGGCATCAGCACCATTCTTCATGGCAGCTATAAATGAATCCCAGTTGCCAGCCGGGGCTAATAATTCCATATTAATTACCCTACTCCCCAATAATATTTAATTATTATAGCATAAGCCTATTCCTTTGGCCTGGGCTTGCTCTCCCAGTATTCCATGCGGGCGCAGATATGGGCAATTTTATCTTCAATGTTCTTTAGGGTGTAGGCGAGATCTAACGTAGATTCTTCCTCTACCGTTTCCCCTTGATGGGAGAATATTTCTCCGCGAGACATCTGGTCAACCGTAAGCCAAGAATTTCGAGACGCTTTTTTTATACCCAGATCCCTGCGGGAAACCGCTTCTTCTTCTTCTTTCAAGATAACGCTGAACCCACCACAGGATTCTAATATCCCTTTATCTACATCATGAATATCCCTGATCCCTTTTTTTCTTAGTTCCTGTAACAAATCATCTACATTAAACTTCTCTCGGGCCAGATTTTTCTTAATGATTTTACCATTATCAATCAATACCACAGGTACACCAGTGATAATGTTGGATAACCTGCCACTTTTTAAGCCCAGATAGCCCATCAGGTATTCTAGTATGGCCAAAGTAGCCAAAACAACAATACCTTCATAATAAGGCATGCTTCTATCCAAGGCCACCGATATCACTGTATCACCAACCCCGGTCATAACCACAAAATCAAAAGGCCCCAGTTCGCCCAGAGCCCTTTTCCCTAAAAAGCGAATCATAATTAAAGCCAGGAAGTACATACCTGCGACTCTTAAAGTAAACTCCAACACTCGGTGTTCCTCCTCAAAGAGCTTCCTGACTTAGTAATTCGCCACTACCATTCCATTTATTCTTTTAAATAAGCATTAAGTTCCTCTAGTGTCCAGGTATTAATAACATCTTTTTTTTCCAACCATCCTCTTCTAGCGTTTAATACTCCGTATTTTATGAGCTTAAGGTCATTTTTGTGGTGGGCATCACTGTTAATAGCAATCTTAATATCGTAGTCCCGCGCCCTCCGTGCCAGGTCAGCATCGATATCCAGTCGGTCGGGGTGGGAATTAATCTCCAAAATCACTCGGTTTTTAGCCGCCTCATCTAATATCTGATCAAAATCCAATTCATAAGCCGGACGGCGATTGAGCAGACGACCGCTCAAATGCCCAATAATATCTATATCTTCATCTTTTATGGCCCGTATAAGCCGTTCAGTCTGTTTTTCCTTATCAAGTTTGAAATTACTATGTATAGATCCTACTACAATATCCAAATCTCGCAGGACTTCGCTGCCGAAATCAAGACTTCCATCCTTGAGAATATCAACTTCAGTTCCTTTTAATATCTTAATATCTTCACCTATTCCGTTTAGCTGGTCTATTTCCTCTCCTTGAGCTTTTAAACGCTCTTCATTCAGGCCGCCGCTTATAGGTAATGAACGGGAATGGTCAGTAATAGCCAGGTAGGAATAATTAAGGCTGCGGGCCATCTCGGCCATTTCTAGAATTTTGCTGGCCCCATCACTCCAATTAGAGTGAATGTGCAGATCCCCTTGAATATCGCTTAAATCAATTAATTGGGGAAGTCTGGCCTGAGAAGCTGCTTCAATTTCTCCCTTATCCTCTCTTAATTCAGGAGGAATGTAGTCTAAATTAAAACGCTTGTAGACCTCGCTTTCGGTCCTGCAATCCTTTATAAAATCTCTATCCCTTCCGCTCAACAGATGTTCTAGATGCTCCCTCGATCCGGTTGTCCACAGTAAAGCCGAGTAATACTCAGAAGTCGATACAATGATTACTTCAAAGGGAATATTAAACTGCAAAATACCTTCTATATGACCTGCTTCTGAATGAACAATCTGCTTAACTTCGCGGTATTGTTTCACTTTAGAACGCACGCCTGCCTCATCTTCCGCAGCCACCAGAATATCAATATCTGTAACGAGGGGTTTGCCCCTTCTAATGCTTCCCGCCAGGGATGCATTTTTCACCTGCTCGCATCCCAAGAGATAAGTCAGCAATTCTTCAGCCATAGGAAGCACAATCCCCAGAGTATTTTTGTCACTGTTCTGCTTCAGCATTTCTATGCCTTTAATAATTGCGTATTCGTTCTTTCCACCCATTCCAGGCAGGGTTCGGACTCTGTGCTCTTGAGCAGCCTGCAACAGTTCTTCCAGGTTTCTAACTCCCAGCTTTTCGTATACCGCTTGCACAGTTTTATAGCCTATGCCGGGTATGGATAACATATCCAGAACTCCGCGCGGCACCTCTTTCAAGAGACTTTCATAATACTCACAGCTGCCCTTTTCTACCAGTTCCTCAATTTTAGCTTGAATAGCCCGGCCTACTCCAGGAATATCACCCAGACGCCCTTTGTCATAGAGATAATGTATATCTTCATCCAGGTGATAAATGGAATTAGCAGCTTGGCGATAGGCCTTAACCTTGAAAGGGTTATCATCCTTGATCTGCAATATATCAGCGATATAATCCAGTGTTCTAGCCACTTCCCGGTTGGTCATTTTTTATACCGTCCTATTTCTCTTTTCCTCTTCCAACACCTTTACCAGTTCATCATAATCTTCCTGCAATTTATTAAGCTCATCGGCAAGATTCAGGGCAGTTAAGACTGCAACCTTGGTTGTAGAGAGGCTGTGGTTACGCTGTCCTATCATCCGCATGCGCCTATCCACATAAGCAGCTAGCATCTCCATGTATTCAGCATTTTCGTTGCCTTTTACTACATATTCTTGGTTGAAAATCTCTACCATAACCTTATTTACATTGTTTTTCATACCTTCCACCATTTACCCTCCCCCTTTAGGAATCATTTACAGTATTTCGCTACAAATATTATAATTCCTTCCATTCTCTAAAATGCCAGCGAAAAAACCCCATCGCGTCAAGGCATAGACTAACTGAAGGCAACCTATACAACCCTATTTATCGACAGTAACCCAAGCAGTTTCTCGTTTCCTAAACATTGCTATGATTTGCATAATCATCAATGCACATTCATTGTTTTAAGGAAAATTAATTTTAGTACAATGTCACAAAATGCAATGATTGTAGTATAATATAAAAGTAATTCCATATTTTACACAATAGTTAATTTAAGCAAGCAATTCTGTCTTTTTGCATACCGCTTATTTAAATGAAACATATCTGATTTCGATCAACTCGTCTTATCCTACTTGATATTATTTTTATTATGATGATTTTACGAATAGCTATCGAAAGGGGTGATGTTTTACTATTTGTGGGACACGTTGTATATTGAGTTCATAAATGAAAGGGATGGTATTTAAATGAACGAGAAAATTAATGTTAAAGCACAGGAGAATTTACAAAAATCTTTCACTATGACCGATAATATGATAGAAAAATTTTGGGATATGTGGCAACTCAGCTTGGGTAGTCTATCTTGGAGTCAGGAACAACTTGAGACTATGGCCAAGAAATATTTAGAACAAAGTAAGTTGGCCCGTGAGGAAAGCAACAAGGTTATGGAAGAATTAATGAAACAAGTTAAAAATAATCAAACCCAAATGCAAAAAATGGTTCAGCAAGCAGTTAACACCACCTTTGAAAATGTTGATATTCCTGTTTATAATTATTTCGATGATCTCAACAAAAAGGTTGAGGCGTTATCCAAGAAAATCAGTAGCCTTTAAGTTGAAAGGGGCATAGGTATGTCTGAGGATACCAACAAGGACGAGATTTACTTTCCTGATCTAATAGAATTATGGAAAGAGTTTTATTTTAAAAACGAAAACTCCTGGGGTGAAGTAATCAAAGAGTTTATTACCAAAGAGACCTTTGTATATATGCTGGACAAGACTCTGGATCATTACCTGTCCAATGAAAAAATAATTAGACAGAACATGGATAAATATTTTGAACGCAGCGCCTTTCCTTCCAAAAAGGATATTGCTCGAGTGGCAGAAATGGTTATCGCCGTGGAAGAAAAGGTAGAGGTTCTTGATGACCAGTTGGTTGGAGCGGTTAAAAGCATGGCTGATAGTATGCTCGTTATGGCGGAAGCTCAAAAGAAATCTCGGGAAGAGATTGTTGCACTGAGGAAAGACATTGCCAATTTGATTAAGAAAATGGACCCACCTGCTAAGAAAGTTAGTAATGTTCCCAAAGAAACTCAAATAAAGAAAACATCCCCATCCAAAACCAAGAAGAAAGAAACCGTTTCAGGTGATGAACTGATTCCCTAGTTCGGTTACATTTTAAGGAGGGGGTTAGTAAATGATTGAGAACATATACGATGAGTTAAAAGTGGGCGATACCGCTTATGTAGAAAAGACTATTACCGAAACAGATGTTTACCTGTATGCAGGAATAACCGGTGATTTTAGCTGGTTACATGTGAATGAGATGCGTTCCAGCAAAGGTCACTTTAAAACCAGAGTAGTACACGGTATGTTATTGGTGGGCTTAATTTCCAACGTAATAGGCAATCAAATGCCGGGGTCGGGAACTATTTATGAAACCCAAAATTTAAGATTTATCAGACCGTGTTTTATAAATGATACGATAAAGGCACGAACTAAGGTTATAGAATTAATGCCAGCCGGAAGAGTAAAGCTGAGAACTACCTGTCATAATCAACGTGGTGAACTGGTAATCGATGGAGAGGCTATTGCTATACCTCCTAGAAAGCATGTTATAACCGAAGATTTGGAATTACAATATTAAAAATTGCAACTACAATACTATTGGGAGGTCAATATCTTGAAAAAGAATCTGTTGCTGAGTGGTTCTGCCGATGAGGTAGGGGCAAAACTTCAGGAAAATTATGATCAGATGCTGGACAGCACCAGGAAATGGGCAGAGATTCTTAACTTCGATCCCGCTCCGCAGACCGGGATGACTCCCAAGGACGTGGTGTGGACGAAGAACAAGGCCAAGCTTTATCGGTATATTAGTCCTAATGGGCATAAGTACCGAACTCCTTTACTGATGGTTTTTGCACTCATCAATAAGGCCTATGTACTTGATCTTACTCCGGGAATGAGTCTGGTGGAACATCTGACCAATGAAGGCTTCGATGTTTACCTGCTCGACTGGGGCGAATTTGAGTGGGAAGATAGAAATTTGAGCTTTGGCAACTTTGTTTTTGACTATATAGCCCGAGCAGTTCGTAAGGTCTGTCAGATTTCTGGCACCAACGAGTTAAGTATGCTGGGTTACTGTATGGGCGGTACCATGACCAGCATGTATGCTTCCCTTTTCCCCCAACCTATAATCAAAAATATTATCTATCTGGCAGCACCCTTTGATTTTAGTGATGCAGGCATACCAAGCATGTGGATGAGGGCACCGGGTTTTAGTCCCGACCGCGTAACCGACACCTTTGATCTGGTTCCCAAGGATTTTATCCAGATGGGGGTAATGATGTTAAAGCCGGTCAACAACTACGTGGGAACTTACACTCGCTTATGGAAATCCATCGATGATGGAACCTCAGTAGTAGCCTGGAAGGCATTAAATAAATGGGTAAATGACAACATAAACTTTCCAGGTGAGACTTACCGCCAATGGGTTAAAGATCTCTACCAGGAAAATAAACTGATTAAAAATGAGTTTGTACTCAAAGGCTCACTGATCCAATTGGCCAATATACGCGCCAACCTGCTGATTATGGCTGGCGAAAAGGATCATCTGGTATTACCTTCACAAAGCGAAGCCATCATGGATCTTGTATCCTCAACGGATAAAACCTTCCAGGTGCATCCGGTAGGACATGGGGGTCTGGTTTTTGGCAACTATGCTCGCAAGGAATCATATCCAGTTATTACGGACTGGCTGGCTCAGCGCTCCTAATTGAGAATCGAAACCAAATAAATAGCTAAATAAACAAATCCCGGGGTGCTACCCGGGATTTGTTTTGCTTATACAGGTAATTTTCTATATTTCGCTAATCTCAAATATACAGCTATCAATCATACCCAGCCATTTTCTCCAATCTCACTATCCTTTTAGAGTGTCCAGAAGGTTGTTTAGGAACATTTTCCTCCAGGGCTCCATAGCTTCCCAGCGCGCCTGGGTATTCCGTATCAGTCTACCAGCAGCACCCGGCCCACCAAATTGCACAAGTTCGTCCCCATATACTTCAGTCCAATTCTGGATCATTTCCGGGAAAACTTCCAGATGAAACTGTAAGGCCCAAATATTATTACCATAGACAAATGCTTGATTTTCACAGGTTTCACCCTTCGCCAGCAAAACTGCTCCTTTAGGTAAGGCAAAGGTGTCCTGGTGCCATTGAAATACAGAAAATGCTGATGGCAACCCATCAAAAAGCGAGCTTGCCTTACCTTCTGCTAATAAACGTACTGGAGACCAACCTATTTCTTTTACCGGATTAGGGCCCACATCTGCCCCCAGTGCTCGAGCGACTAGTTGACCACCCAAGCAGATGCCGATCGTTGGTGTCTTAGATTTAGCAGCTTCTCGCACTAGTTCCTGTACCTTAAGAAGATAAGGATACCTATCCTCTTCATAAGCTCCCATAGGTCCCCCCAGAATAATAAAAGCCTGATAATCATCGAGATTGCTTGGCAAAATAGTTCCCACTTTGTCCATGTACTTGATGTCTACTTCCCAGCCCTTCTGGATGAGCACTTCATGCAATAGACCTGGTCCCTCGCAAGCCACATGCTGTATCATTAATAGACGCATAGTTTTCCCTTCTCTCACTCATTTCCTGATTGTTCTTAGCCCGCAACTTTGATAGTCCCTTAAGCCCTGCAAAAACACAAAATCCCTGCTTGCTTATAGCAGGGACTTCATTGTCCACATTGCTGTTCTCCATGCGATTCTTTTCTTACCTACATTATACTCCATAGTATTGATAAAATGGCAATCCCCTTTTACCAAGTATAATGTATACTCCTTGTTAGCTCTATGGTACGAGAGGAACCTACTGTTTTTATAGAAAAGTTGCTGGGTTTAGAGAAAGAACGTACTCAGCATCATGCTGCGATGTTTTATCGCTATGGCAATGGTGTCAGTGCAATGTATACTGGTTGGTTATGACATAGGTTTAAGCCCGGACATCTAACATATGGTTGGAGAATTATCTGTTTACCCCCTCTTCTTATGCTCTTGCCATCACGTTTAAATCTACCCGCCTGCCTTCTACCACATAAACCACCATTTCGCCCAGATTGGTAGCATGATCCGCAATCCTTTCCAGGTGCCCGGCTACCAGAAGGAGAGAAGTAGCCTGGGGTATATTGCCCTGATCCCGCATCATATAGGATAATAATTCCCGAAACACTTCATCATAAAGACCGTCCACCTGTTTTTCCATTTCCACCAGGCTCATGGCCAGAGAAACGTCTCCATCTATAAAGGCCTTCATAGCAATCACTACCATATCTTCGGCAATATGAGCCATTCTAGGAATATCTATCAAAGGTTTCATATAAGTTTGCTCATATAGATCTATGGCTATTTCCGCAATATCTTCGGCATGATCCCCCATTCTTTCTATATCCACAATAATTCTCAGGGCCGTACCAATGAAGCGCAGGTCACCTGCCAGCGGCTGTTTTAAAGCAATCAGGCACAGACATTTTTTTTCAATGTCTAATTCCATCTTATCAAGAATATCGTCTTTTTCTATAACCTCTCTCGCCAGTTCCAGATTTTTCTCCGTCAGAGATCGAATGGATTTATAAATCTGCTCTTGCAACAGCCTGCCCATCATTAAAATATCTTCTTTTAATTTAGATAATTGATTTTCCAAAGAATCCGATGACAAAGGAAATCACCCCACTTATTCATTATGTTTCTATTCTGTTATTATATTCGTTATAGTAAATATTGATCCATTAGCCAAACCTTCCGGTAATGTAATCCTCCGTCTTTTTTTCAATCGGATTGACAAATAACTCATTGGTGCGATTGAACTCAATCAAGTATCCGTTCAGAAAAAATCCTGTATAATCAGATACCCTGGCAGCTTGCTGCATATTATGAGTTACGATAACTATCGTATATTTCTCTTTCAACTCCCCTATTAATTCCTCAAGTTTTGAAGTGGAAATAGGATCAAGAGCCGAGGCAGGTTCATCCATCAGAATAACCTCAGGATTAACTGCCAGAACCCGAGCAATCACGAGGCGCTGTTGCTGCCCGCCTGACATCCGAGCGGCGGGTGAATTTAGCCGATTACCCATCTCGGTCCATAAATTTGCAGCCCTCAGGCTTTTTTCCACGATTTCATCCAGTTGACTCTTGTTTTTTATACCGTGAATTCTCGGCCCATAAGCAACATTCTCATAAATGGACATAGGAAATACGGATGGTTTTTGAAATACCATACCCACCCTTTTTCTCAATCCAACCACGTCTACGTCTTTTTCATAGATAGAAATATCATCCAGGTACACCTGGCCTTTTATGGTGGTGCCTTCGATTAATTCATTCAAGCGATTAAGTGTCCGCAGATAAGTTGACTTTCCACAACCGGACGGACCAATTAAGGCTGTAACCTGGTGCTCCTTAATATCCATATTTATCCCATGCAAGGCTTGAAACTCTTGATAGAAAACCTCTAATTCTCTGCTTTTCATTTTAATGCCGTTATTCATTATATCTCATCCCCTTGTTTACCGCATTGCTTGAGTTAGCTTTTTCAAACTAAAATTAGCCAGGTAGTTAATAATTACAATTAGTACTACAATTAAGAAAGCAGTTCCGAAAGCCCTCTCCATAGATATTCCCTCCATTACCAGCATGTAAAGGTGCACCGACATAGTTCGGGCTGGGTCTGTCGGAGATAACGGCATACCCAGTGAACTTCCCGCGGTAAGAATCAAGGCAGCGGTTTCTCCTACCGCTCTGCCTACAGAAAGGATGATACCAGTTACAATACCCGGTAATGAAGAAGGTAAAATAACCTTCCAAACCGTCTGCCACTTGCTGGCACCTAAAGCCAGGCTATTTTCCCGGTATTCATGAGGTACCGTCAATATAGCTTCCTGAGCGGTTCTGGTAATCGTGGGCAGAACCATAATTGCCAAGGTCATACTGCCAGACAAAATCGACCATCCCATACCCAGGAAAATAACAAAGAAAACAAAGCCAAATAATCCAAATATGATCGAAGGTATTCCTGCCAGGGTTTCCGAAGTCAGGTTCACCAGGCGGGCAAATCTGCTCTTGCTGCGGGCATATTCCTCCAGATAGATAGCACTACCTACCCCAATAGGTACAGCTATAAAGAGGGACATCAAGGTCAGATAAAGGGTGCTGACAATAGTTGTGGATATTCCGCCGGCCCTGCCCGCTTTACTGGGAGGCTCTAGAATAAAGTCCAGGCTGATGCTGGATATCCCTTTAACAATTACATACCCGATAATTCCAGCTAATATTCCTACGATAAGCAGGGCTGATAGCCAGAATATAGCCGTAATAAACCTATCTTTCCAGCTAGTTACCATTTGCTCTGCCCGCCTTTGCTGAAATCGAAACCATGAGGTTTAAACATACGATAAACACAAACAAAACCATCCCGGTAGCGAAGAGGGCTGCCTGGTGGTCACCCGCTGCATAACCCATTTCCAAGACAATGTTGCTGGTCATCGTTCTCACTGGAGATAAAAGCCCGTTGGGAATAACCGTAGAATTACCGGTTACCATGACTACCGCCATGGTCTCTCCAATGGCCCGGCCCATTCCCAAAACAATAGCGGTAATGATACCCGAGCGGGCCGCTGGTATAATAACTCGGGCTATGGTTTGATAATGGGTTGCTCCCAAAGCCAACGAGCCCTCTTTATATTCCTTGGGGACTGCCATGATTGAATCCCGAGCGATACTTATGATAGTAGGAAGAATCATTATACCTAGTATAATCGCTCCCGCCAGTACGCTCAGACCATTACCCCCCAAAACTTCCCGAATAAATGGAACTATTACAATGAGCCCGATAAATCCGTATACAACCGAAGGGATACCGGCCAGGAGTTCAACCAGGCTGCCCAGTAATCTTCCGATACCGGATGGGGCGATCTCTGCCATAAAAACTGCCGTCGTAATTCCTAACGGCACTGCCCATAACATGGAACTGAAGGTCACAGCAAGGGAACCGACAAACATCGTCCATATCCCAAAGAACCCTTTACTTGGTCTCCAGTCTGAACTAAAGAAAAAATTCCCCATACCAACCTTAAGCAGGAGGGGTATGCCTTTGGCAAAAATAAATAAAGTAATAAGGACAATAACCAGTATAAATATGGCTGCGCAAAGCACCAACAATCGTTCAATCAGTTTTTCACTCTTACGGGTGTTCTGCCTTGAACTGCCATGTTTTTGAACCATCGCTTTACGCAAACCGCGCTTTGATTTCTCTTGGTAAATATTCAATGTTTTTTCCATACGTTTCTCTTTCACTTCCCCACAGATCCATTTGTAAAATTGAATGTTATGGTGGTCTCCTTTTTCATTATCTCCCATAAAAAATTTTTTACCGCTCGCCATAGGTCTAGTAGGTATTAAAGGCCCATAAAACAAGCAACAACAAGCTCAAAAATATAAAACTTCCAATTCTCCTGTACCTTTCAAATATCATTGCAATAAATCCTCCTGCTTTGATTGTCCATTTTCGAAGGTAATTATCTCTGTATTGAAGATAACACTCAATTGTTAAACAGCTAAGCTTGATTTATTAAGTTTACGTATAGCTATTGTAAAGGAATTGTAAATGGATATAGGTCGGAAGCAAAACAAGGGAAAACCCGCCACCGTTGTACGGCGCGGGTTAGGTTTAGGGGGGAATTAGGCCTCCCTGCTGTTCGGAAGCAGTCTCAGCAGCTTGAAGGTATCATATCTAATTCTATTAAAGACACGGCCCGGTTCCGGATCATGCTTTAATTGTTAACTTCTTATTTCTTTAATATTGTACTAACTGCTTTGTTATCTACTAATATTTGCTGTCCTTCCGAGCTTAAGACGAAATCAATAAATGCCTTGGCTAAGCCGGTAGGTGCTTCTTTGGTTACATAAAGAAAAGGTCTCTGCAGTTTATAAGTTCCGTTTAGTACATTGGCAACCGAAGCTTCAATTCCGTCTACATTTAAAGCCTTAACATCCTTGTTAACATCGGCAAGAGAAATATAGCCTATAGAGTTCTTATCACCGGCAACGGTAGTTCTTACCGCACCCGTAGAGTTCTGAATAATGGCAGTTTTTAAAATATCCTTTTTACTCATAACCAGTGTGGTGAAAGCCTCTCTGGTTCCAGAGCCGTCTTCCCTGGATACTACTGTTATTGGAGCATCTGATCCACCAATTTCTTTCCAGTTTTTGATGTTGCCCAAGTAAATATTCATGATATCTTCATTTTTAAGTGCTTTTACAGTATTAGAAGGATGAACCACAATAGCAATTCCATCCAAACATATAGTAGTATCCTTTAGTTTGGTTTTCTCATCTGCATTCAGTGCACGGGAAGCTGAACCAATTCCAGCAGCTCCGGAAATGGCTGCTTCGATTCCTACAGCGGTACCTCCACCCTGAACATTAATCTTAACTTCTTTGTTTTTCGCCATGAATTTCTCAGCCAAAACTTCACTAAAAGGCTGCACCGAAGTGGAACCCGCAATAGTTAAGGTGCCTGTAAGAGCAGTACTAGGAGCTGGATTCGGAGCTGCAGCCTCTTTTTTACTACAGCCGGATGCAAATGCTGCCCCCAACAGCAACAAACCGAGTAGTAGGAAACTGGTAATTCTGCTTACTTTCTGAAACTTCATTCTAAATATTCCTCCTTTTTTTATCGTATCAAACGATCTGTTAACAAGTTAACACCTAATTGTAAAGTCTTAACATTTGAGACATAAAATTAAGCTATAGTTCATGTAAATTGAATGTAAATTGCTGTGATGATAAAGCTAGGTCGGAAAATGTGGATATGGTCGCTGCTGAATCAATGTATCTGGGTTTAATGTTGGCCAGTATAAAGAGAGTTACTATAATTAAACCCAAGATAAGCAAAATAGCGTTTATCTTATGATTTCTCATTTCCATACAAATATCCCTCCTAAATGTCTATATACCTATTGTACATATCCACTGTAAAACAAGGTTTAAGCGGAGGATATTGTTTTGTAAATTTATGGTTGGTAAAATGTAAAAGAAAGGATATTTATCGGGAGGCATACCTAGATATTGTTAATCGTGCGAGAAGTGGACAGCTAAGCATCCTGCGATGATTTTATAACCCGCAATCTGCATTTGATGATACCATTCACTTTTTGGGTTCTGACATTTTTGAGAAGCTTCAACCCTATTACACTAAAAAGCAAGGCAGATGAGGGTACTAAGATGCGCCAATTTGAACGCTGCTAGCTTGCACCCTTATGGTACTACTACTGCTTACTTTCAGTTTATATACCATCTAATAAATTAAATAAAACTAACTGGCCTGTGATGAAAAACCCCTTTTATAAACTAAGATAGTATTGGTGGTTTGGTATTCTGCCAAAAGGCTGTTTTGGATTTCTATGATAAGCTGCTCAATTCCCTTTTCAAGAATAAACGCTTTCATCTCCTGTTTACGTTCAGGATGTCCCTTTGATTCTTGGCTGGCTCTTTCATGAGCATTACTTTTTATACTAACCAGTCTTTCCAGTATTTGAATATTTTCCACACAGATACCTCCTATTATGCAATGGCTAAACCTTCGCTTTTGCTATTTAATAAGGTAATAGGCGGGTGATGGTCAAACACCATCACCCCAGCCTATTATTACGTTTAGCCCTAATCCTTAAATTATTTTATTGCTTCTAACCCAGATATTCATCTGGTCAGCTTCTTTGATCAACTCATCCCGCAGGTCAGGATGGGCAATGTTGATCAATGCTTCTGCTCTCTGCCAGGTTGATTTGGATTTTAGCATAGCAACACCATACTCGGTAACTACATAGAAATTGATGCTGCGGGGTACGGTAACAATTGCTCCTGGGGTTAAAATAGGCCGAATTCTGGATTTCAGATTGCCTTGCTTATCAGTGAATGTAGAGGTCAGACAGATCAAGCCTTTGCCTCCTACAGAATCATAAGACCCCGTGATAAAATCCAACTGTCCGCCAGTTCCGGAGATATGTCTGATTCCAGAAGACTCAGAAGCAACTTGCCCATACAGGTCTACCTCGATAGCATTATTAATGCCGATAACCTTGTTATTCTGGCTTATCACTTTGGGATGGTTGGTATACTCTACCGGATAGATAGCACAGCAGGGATTACCATCCAGGAAGTCGTATAGCTTGTTGGTTCCCATAGCGAAGGTATAGACCATCTTGCGTTTGTCCAACTGTTTATGCTTACCGGTAATTCGCCCGGCTTCATACATATCGACAAATGAGTCGCACATCATTTCCGTGTGTACACCCAGATCCTTTAAATCCGACTGGGCTATCATAGCACCTACCACGTTGGGCATACCTCCGATCCCCAACTGCAGACAGGCCCCGTCCTCTATTTCTTCCATAACGATAGAGGCAATTTTTTTATCAATATCAGTTACAGGTACATCCGGAAGCTGAATCATAGGCTGATTATCGCCTTCCACGATGTAATCAATTTCGGAGATATGAATGGACTCCCGGTTGCCACCCAAACAAATCGGTACAGTGCTATTCACTTCGGCAATAACAATTTTGGCCGCATCGCAGAAGTTAGGAGTAAATGAAACGGAGGTTCCAAAATTGAAATAACCATGTTTATCCATCGGTGCAACCTTAATCAAGGCTACATCCGGGTCAACATAACCACGATCATAAAAGCTGTTGCCTTCATGATAAGTCAAGGGCACATAGTTACATAGATTCTTATCATGTAATTTGCGGCTGGCACCACTCATGTGAATATCGTTATATATAACATGTTTTCTCTCGGGGTCAGCCAGAACCGCTTTGGGCGGAAACGGGCAGGTAGTTGTCCGAATATTCAGATTGGAAAGCTCATCAATCCGCTTGGCCAGAGCCGCATCCAAGTACGCGGAATTCATGACAAACTCGCCGTAGTGAACTAGATCGCCTGATTTAACCACTTTCATGGCCTCGTCAACGGGTACTAATTTGCGCTGGTATTCTGCACTGTGATCCACAAATAAGCTCCTCCTTTATCTCCTAGTATTCAAAAGAATCAATTTCGATATCAATGGATGAGGTATCACCATCCATCACGATCTCAGCAACAGCCCATACATTAGGAACAACATTGCGCACGTAATACTTGGCGGTGGCTACTTTGCCGCTGTAGAACTTGTAATCATAGTGCTCCGCTCCCACTTCTTTAGCTCTCTTATCAGCTAACAAACCCTGATCCAGGATCTGGCGGCCACAGAATAGCTGTGCAGTAGCGGTCAGGATTCGGCGGGAATAAACTGCAATCATGCTCATATTGGTCTTGGCATTTTCAGCGACCGTCTTCAGCATTTCCTGGTAAGCCTGTAGGGCTTTGTCCATGTTGGCAAATTCCTTGGTAAAGGTCGCATTGCCTTTATTGGCTGCACAAAAATCAACAATTTCCTGGATGAAAGCGCCAAATACAGAGCCGCCCTTCATGTTCATCTTGCGGCCCACCAGATCCAGGGACTGTATAAAGTTGGTGCCTTCCCAGATGGAATAGATCTTCATGTCGGTAGCAAGCTGTCCGCAGGGATATTCTGAGCAGAAGCCATAGCCGCCATAGGTTTGGATTGCTTCCCCAATTAGCCACCAACCTTCATCAGAGGGATAGGCCTTGCAAAGTGGAGTGGTCATTTCAATAAGGTCGCTGGCTGCTTTTCTTACTGCCGGATCTGGATCGCGATGCCTCTGGTCAAAAGCCAGATAAACTCTGTACATCATAGCTCTAATAGCTTCAATGTGGGCTTTGCCCATTAGCAAGGTCCGCTTAATATCTTCATGGTTGATAATTGCAACCCGATTACCTCTGGGATCGGTCAATAGGCGGCCCTGAACTCTTTCCTTGGCATTATCGCGGGCATTGGCATATGCGTTGATGATGCAGGACAGAGCCATATGGCCGGTTTCCATGCGGGCCAGATTCATCATCTGGAACATCTGGGGCATTCCTTCGCCCTTGCCTCCGTTTTCACGTGGGTCTATACCCAGCAGCCAACCGCGACAGTTGCCGTTTTCACCTGCAGCCAGAGAGGCAGTAACAGAACCATGCATGCCCATTTTATGTTCTACGCCGGTGGTCTGGAAATCGTTGTCTTCAAAGCTGCCATCTTCGTTAACCCAGAATTTTGGAACCACGAACAGAGAGATGCCGCTCGTGCCTTGCTTGGAACCTTCTACACGGGCCAGGTAAAGGTGGATGATATTTTCCGTAAAATCATTATCTCCACCAGTTATGAATATCTTATTACCTTTGATCTTGAATATCCGGGGATCGTCGGTCGGAAAAGCCTTGGAAAGAATATCGCCTACATCAGATCCGGCGCTGGGCTCAGTCAGACACATAGTTCCAGCCCAGGTTCCGTCCATCATCTTGGGCAGGAACATGGCTTTCAATTTATCATCGCCAAAGCTCTGAATCAGATCAGCCGCCCCACTGGTCAACAACACATAGGGCATAAAGGCCGGATTGGCAGAACAAATCAGTTCCCAAACCGCGGCATATAGCATTTCCGGCAGTACCATAGCATCTTCCGAATTGTCAATATTGCTGGTTCCCCAGCCTTCACTCTGTAATTTGTGAAAAAGGGGTCCGAAGCTGGCCGGAGTAGTTACCTTGCCGTCAGCAAAAACAATCGGGTTATTTTCGCCATCGTCGTTGGTCGGCTCGATTACTTCCTTGCACATCTTCAGGATAGGCCCTAAAACTGATTTGATATCATCTTTAGAATAATAGTCAGCAAACTGTGGATAGTTAAAGACTCCCTCAGTAGGAAGCCATTCTTGAATAATAAACTCAAAATCTCTAATATTATTTACCGCAAAATTAGCAGCCATGTTTTTATTTCCTCCAATTCGAATATTTATATTTTTAGGTTTCACCTTTTTTTCAAAAGAGCTAGGTGATGGCCTATGAAAACCATCACCTAAAATATGATAATAGAGAGGAGGCTCTATATATCCCTAGTCCATAAGGAACACAGCGCTGGTCCGCCACCCACACATAGTGAAGCTCCACCAACGGTCTTACCTTGTTTCTCTAGCTCATAGTACAAAGATACTACTATACGTAAAGCGGTGCATCCTACCGGATGGCCTAGGCCAATACCGGAGCCGTTGACATTAACCTTGCTCAGATCCATGTCGATGCCAAAGTCTTCTTTGAGCATTCTGCCAACACCGATAAACTGTGAAGCAAAGGCTTCGTTGATTTCCCAGTATTCCACGTCCTCATATTTCATGCCCGCTTGATTCAAGCATTTGGGAATGACAACTGCCGGACCCAGACCCATAACTTCGGGAGCTACGCCTTCCGCGCAGATGTTGACCAGTTTCATTAACGGTTTTAAACCTAATTCCAGAGCCTTAGCTTTGGACATGATTACCACAGCAGCGGCAGCATCATTAACTCCGGATGCATTAGCAGCCGTAACTACTCCATCCTTTTTGAATGCTGCCGGCAATTTGGCCATTGATTCAACACTAGCATCGGCAATCATATGCTCATCTTTTTCAAATAATTTGATACCCTTTTTGGACTTGAGTTCGACTGGGACTATTTCCCGCGTAAAAGTTCCATCCTGGGTAGCCCGGGTAGCGCGTTGATGACTCAACAGAGCCAGTTCATCACACTCTAAACGGGTAATGCCGTATTTCTCAGCAATATTTTCAGCAGTCATGCCCATGTGGCCAGGTACCAAACGATCCACCAGACCGTCATGGAGCATGGCATCCTCAACTTTTCCGGGGCCCATGCGATATCCCATTCTAGCCTTGGGAAGCATATAAGGAGCATTGGTCATGCTTTCTACACCTACAACCAAACTAATATCGGTTTTGCCCAGTTGAACATTATGAATGGCTATGTCCAGAGCGCGCATTCCGGAGGCGCAGTTCTGGTTAACGTTACAAGCATTACTTCTGACCGGTAGACCAGCTGCCATAGCAACCTGGCGGGCAGGCAGTGATCCCTGCATATGAGGATATACTTCACCCATTACTATTTCGTCAATAGTATCTGCAGCTACACCCGCTCTTTTTATAGCTTCTTTGGCTACTGTGACGGCTAGTTCTATAGCCTGTACATCTTTGAGAGTGCCTTGAAATCTGGCGATAGGTGTTCTACATGCACCTACTATAACAACGTCTTGAATCTCTTTCATCATTTGAAATATCCCCCTTATAAATATTTTTTATTTACCTTGGAATAATGGTTTTCTCTTTTCCAGAAATGCCCCCATACCTTCCTTTTGATCAAAAGTGGAGGAACACATGCCGAACATATCCGATTCTATGCTCATAGCAGTATCCAGGTCAGTTTGTAAGCCTTTACCGATGGCAAACTTAGCGAATCCTACTGCCAGAGCAGCTTTGGAAGCAATCTTCTTGGCCATCTTTCTGGCGGCATCCATCAGTTCATCAGCTGGATAAACATGGTTAACCAGGCCAATTCGATAGGCTTCTTCAGCATTGATGGTATCTGCCGTATAGGTTAGTTCTTTAGCACGTCCTTCCCCGATTAGGCGCGCTAAACGCTGGGTGCCGCCAAAGCCGGGGATAACCCCCAGACCAACCTCGGGTTGAGCGAAAAGGGCATTATCAGCCGCTAACCTTATATCACAGGCCATAGCCAGTTCACAGCCCCCTCCCAGAGCAAATCCCTTAATAGCAGCGATGACCGGCTTTTCAATGAGCTCTATCATGCGCATAGTCTTTTCTCCATAATCAGCGAATTCGCGCCCTTCTACTGCTGACAACGGCTGCATGTAAGCGATATCAGCACCGGCCACAAAGGCTTTATCTCCTGCACCGGTTACAATTATTACCTTAATCGACTTATCTGCGGCTAAATCTTGGATTGCACTTCTTATTTCTGTCAGGGTATCTTTATTAAGTGCATTTAGAGCCTTGGGACGGTTAATATAGAGTATGGCTAGATAATCTTCTTTTTCCAAAATGAGGTTTTCGAATTCCATATTTTGACCTCCCTTCCATTGTGTCGCTCGAATTATCCGTCTATGGCTTACGGACTGCCTACTTGCTATAGTCGTAGAAGCCTTTGCCGGTCTTCATGCCTAGTTGTCCAGCACGAACTTTTTGTCTGAATGCTAACGAAGGACGGTATTTGGAATCGGCAAATTCTTTTACGAAGAATTCACATACTGCCAGAACGATATCTATTCCAACCATGTCAGCCAAAGCCAAGGGGCCCATAGGCATTCCTGCGCCCAGTTTCATAGCCTTATCGATTTCTGCAGCTGAAGCGATTCCTTCTTGGAAAACGATAGCAGCTTCATTAATATATGGAACCAAGATGCGGTTAACGATGAATCCAGGGCTTTCCTTAGCTGGTACTGGATCCTTGCCAATCTTCTTGGACATTTCTACGACTGCCTGTACAACATCATCGGTGGTTACAGCGCCCGGAATTACTTCCACTAATTTCATCATGACTACTGGATTAAAGAAATGCATCCCTAAGACTTTGTCGGGACGGTTGGTAGCTGCTGCGATCTCAGTAATACTTAGAGCTGAGGTATTGGTAGCCAGAATAGCCTCCGGCTTACAGATTTCGCCGAGCTGTTTTTGGACTTTTTTCTTGATGTCAATGTTCTCAATAATTGCTTCGATTACGATATCGACATCCTTAAAATCGTTAATATCTGTACTGCTGGTTAGCAGAGCATTATAATTACTCACGTCATCGGTCGTCTTCTTACCTTTTTCCACCGCTTTGGCCCATGCTTTGTTTAAACCTTTAACTGCCTTTTCCACTATTTCTGGTACTACATCTATTAAAACTACACTATATCCTGCTTCAACACTTACTTGAGCAATTCCCGCACCCATGGTGCCAGCACCCAATACTCCTATTTTTTTAATTTCCACCATTATTCCTCCTCATTAAAT
>CAYWFX010000034.1:0-39350 GCA_964457945.1 uncultured Syntrophomonas sp. | reverse complement strand
ATGACATTTTCCCTGATGAGTTATACCATGACATTATCACTGATTAACAACACAAAGCCACTTAGTGCTTGAATTAATTCCCGCCTTAGGGTAAAATGGTTTTTGCGTCGGGATGTAGCGCAGCTTGGTAGCGCGTCTGGTTCGGGACCAGAAGGCCGCAGGTTCGAATCCTGTCATCCCGACCATTGAATATTAAAGAGCAGGAATACTGCTCTTTTTGTTGTTTTAAGGGACTTCTTAAATGCAATAAATTTGGTTATTGTACGGTGATAATAGGGGCGAACTGTTCGGGATCTAATTTTGCAACAAGCAAACAGAATTAATCTGATCAAAGAAGAAAAGTAAAAGGAATTTATTAAACCCTTGAAAAAAGCACGATAATAACTTATTATTTTAGGGAAACATTACCATCATATATAAAAATGCACAATATTAATGAAATAATGGAAGCGTGTGATGAAAAAATGAAGATAGCTAAAAAGAGAAACCTAACATTGAGTGTAGGCATACTTATCTTGATTTACTTGCTTCTTAATACAGTATCATATAACCCGGCCCTGGCAGCGGACAGTAATCCGGTTGCCAATACCATTGAAACAAAATTCTCCGATGTACCCTCAACTGATGCCAATGCCATGTACATTAACTTCCTCAATAATCGCAGCATTATTTCAGGCTATCCCGACGGCAGCTTTCATCCCAATGAAGGATTAAGCCGAGCCCAGGCCGCCACCGTCATAGTCAAGGCCGCTGGGTTAACCGTAGACCCTCAGGCGGAAACCATGTTTAGCGATGTAAGTAATGACCACTGGGCCAAAGCATATATAGCCGCCGCAGAAAAAACCGGATACATAAAAGGCATGGGAGATGGCAGCTACCATCCGGAAGACACATTAACCCGTGCCCAGGCCATAAGCCTAATCTTAAGACTATCCACCAAAGACATGAGCGGAATAAAACTACCCTCCAGTCTGACCGATATAGACAGCCAAAACTGGGCTGCCCCATCAGTAGCCGTAGGACTAGCCTCCGGCATGGTTGGCCTAAGTGCCGATGGCAAACAATACCTACCTGATGCCCCACTCAGCAGAATAAACCTGGCCCATGCCTTAGGCGTACTACTAACTGGAGACCCTGGACTCTATGCCACTACCTTAGAAGGCACCCTCAAAGTAAGACAAGGCATAATAAGGGTACAGACAGCAGACAGCAAAAACGAGGTACAAATAAAAACAGAAACCACTGTAAAAGCCGGAGACATAATCAAAACCGGAGATAAGAGCAGCGCCGAATTAAACTACCCCGACGGTAGTAGTATATTAATAGAAGAAAACACCCAGATAAACATAGTTACATCCAAAGGTAGAAAATATCTAAGAACCGATGGCAGTGAAGGAACCGCCGTAGACTTTCTAGACATCAAAATAAAACAAGGCACCATCTTAGGAGGCTTAGCCACCAAACAAAGCGGAACTGAACAACCCGGAACCAATCAAAAAACCGGGCAAATCATAAAACAACTGGGCGGCAAGCTAATAGCCAGCCTGCAAAACATAGGACTCATAGCGGCAGGAGAAAATGAAGAATTACCCTGGTATGTGGCCAGCGAAAAAAAGAAAGTCAAGATCCAGGTAGACATGCCCTGGGGAGTAGCAGGCATAAGAGGAACATTCTGGCAAAACATCGTAACGCCAAGCGGGGAATCAAGCACCAGTGTATTGATCGGACATGCCGATGTAACCAGTGACGGACAGACCGTAGCCCTGACTGAAAACCAGAGTACCGTAGTAACTTCGGCAACAGCTCCGCCGCCTCAGCCTACAGCCCTGCCCCCGGTAGCGGTGCAGCAGTTTATGCAGGAGCAGAACTGGCTAACTCAGACCGCCCAGATCATGCAGCAGGTACGGGAAGCAACTCCGCCACCTCCACCCGTGGCGGTAGAAATAGCCCCTGTGGCCTTGCCTGGGCAGATTACGCCGGAACCCCCGGTTACCCCGATAACAATACAGCCAACACTGTCGATTACACAGATAATCAACCAGGCCATGACGAGCATAACTAATAATACGCCTCCGACTCCAGCTTCAGCCCCTTCTCCAGTTGCAGAAACTACCAGCAGCAACCATGCAGTGGGCCAAGCCATAGCAACCGAAGGAACCAAATTAATTACCTATACTCTTAACAAAGGAACATTTTCAGTAGCAGCTGCCGTATACGGTAATTGGACAATGGCAGGTGCAAACATTACAGATTTAGGTAATATTACAGATATTGTATTATCGCCCGAAAATACAGTAGCAACAATCACAGTAACCAACCCGATTGGTGCAGTCGGACAGATTTACACCATAGCACCAACACAGGCAGCGCTTTCATCAGGATTCACAGTTCCAGCGGCAGCAACAGTAACAATTACAGCGACAGTTGATATAACCGCCCCGGTTTTAAGCTTAACGAGTGCAAGTGCTATAACGGATATAACAGCAACCCTGAACTTCACAACAAATGAAGCAGGAACCTATTACTACCTGGTCTATGCTGCAACCGACTCACCACCTAATGCTGCGACTATCGAAGCACAAGGCGCAGCGGTAGCTAAAGGAACAGCAGCAACATTGGCAGTAACAAAGACAGTTAATGTAACCGGCTTGACAGCATCAACAGCCTACAAAGCGTATGTGATAGTAAAAGATTCGGCGGGTAATGATTCAGCCGTATCAACAATAACAATAACGACGACAGCCCCGGATGATGTAGTAATAAGCACAGCGGCCATAGCAGGAGTTGCAGTACCGATGGCAGGCGCAACGCCAACAGCAACAATAGCTGATACGACAGAATACACAGCAACGATTACATGGGGCGGAAATTCATCAACCTTTACAGGGGGCATTATATATACAGCAACCATTACAATCACACCCAAAACGGGTTATACATTAACAGGTGTGGCTGAAAACTTCTTTACAGTAGCAGGGGCAATATCATCAACAAATTCTGCCGACTCAGGAGTTGTAACGGCAGTATTCCCGGCGACGGCAGCAACGGTAGTAAATACATTAGCATTAGACTTACTGGTAGTAACACCTGTAAACGGTGCAACCCCAAATACAACCGCCATAGATCAACCCCAGTACACAGGAACGATTGCATGGTATGAGTCAGACGGAACAACACCGGTAACAGGAAACTTTGCCGCCTCGACAGTATATATAGCTAAAGTGAGCTTGACAGCCAAAACAGGCTATACACTGACCGGGGTTGGAGCAAATACGTTCACTTATACCGGTGCAACAGTAACAAATTCTGCCGACTCAGGAGTTGTAACGGCAGTATTCCCGGCGACGGCAGCAACGGTAGTAAATACATTAGCATTAGACTTACTGGTAGTAACACCTGTAAACGGTGCAACCCCAAATACAACCGCCATAGATCAACCCCAGTACACAGGAACGATTGCATGGTATGAGTCAGACGGAACAACACCGGTAACAGGAAACTTTGCCGCCTCGACAGTATATATAGCTAAAGTGAGCTTGACAGCCAAAACAGGCTATACACTGACCGGGGTTGGAGCAAATACGTTCACTTGTACCAGTGCAAAAGTAATAAATGCAGCCAATTCGGGAGCGATAACCATAACATTCATGCCTCCGGGCAGTATAATTTCCATTGCAGGCAATGGAACACAAGGCTTTTCGGGGGACGGCGGCGCAGCCGCCAACAGCGTTCTTAATTCTCCTCAAGGCGTGGCAATAGATGCAAGCGGCAACATCTATTTCGCGGATTCGAATAACAATCGAATTCGCAGGATCGATCATGCATCAGGCAACATCTCCACTGTGGCAGGCACTGGATCACCGGGTAGTACAGGCGACAACGGCCTGGCCATTAATGCGCTGCTACATGCGCCTAAAGGCGTGGCTGTTGACGGAAGCGGCAACATCTACATCGCCGACACAGGTAACTATCGCATCCGCAAGGTTGATCACAGTACCGGCATCATCACAGCCGTGGCGGGTACTGGAGTACAAGGCAAGTGCGACGGAAGCGGCGTGGCCGCCAGTGCGCAATTCCATGATCCCATAGGTCTGGCAGTATTCAATAACGACGACCTGTATATCTCTGACGGTTACTATCGTATCTATAAGGTTACCGGCAGTTCAATTGCTATCGTGGCAGGCACTGGAACCCAGGGCTACTCTGGCGACAATGGCCCTGCCACCAACGCGTTACTAAAATATCCCAGGGGTATAGCAGTGGACGCTAGTGGCAATCTTTATATCGCCGATAAAGAAAATAACCGTATTCGCGAGGTGGCCGCCGTCGACGGTAAAATCTATACTGTGGCCGGCAATGGAACACCGGGATACTCAGGTGACGGCAGCGCTGCCACCAGCGCGAAGCTAAACTTACCCACTGGCGTTGCGGTAGACGGCAGCGGCAACATCTACATCGTCGACATGAATAACAGCTGCATCCGCGAGGTGGCCGCCGTCGACGGTAAAATCTATACTGTGGCCGGCAATGGAACAGCAGGATACCTGGGTGACGGTAGCGCCGCCATTGGTGCGAAGCTTAATTATCCTTACGATATGGCGGTAGACGCAGCCGGCAGCCTGTATATTGCTGATACAACCAACAACCTCATCCGTAAGGTGATAACAGCAGTTCAATAAGCAGCAACCTTCGGCATCAGCGGGGCAACAAACTTTCCCGCCGGATCAGCCGGTGGTACGGCAGTGATCGCACTTAATATTAATTGGGATAGGATCAACGAACCTATGCATTAGTTTATTAAAAGTTTGGTTCAAATATATTTCTTATTGGGTTGTCAAAACGCATAACGGGCTAGCGCGTCTGGTTCGGGACCAGAAGGCCGCAGGTTCGAATCCTGTCATCCCGACCATTCATTTGAATAGAATGATATTTTTGTAACTTGGGGTTTGACCTCAAGTTATTTTTTTCTGGTTCCTTACATGGATAAATTAAAAATTTCGAAAATAATTCCGGGAAGATGCAGCAGAAAATACATATTTGACGAATAATACCAACAATAATAGTAATAGTACTAAAACGCGTAGGAGAAAAACAACAGTTTCAATCACACTTTATGATGGTAAAAAAAGAGGTATTTAACGTACATAATATGTATGGATAGATTTAACCGCCCAATTTTGCTATTGTTTTCCTTTTATGCTACTGGTAAACTATGGGTGGGATATATTACCCGTTTTGGGCTCTATGTACTTCCGTAAATATAATTCCCAATTGGTTTAGCCTGAATCATACGCATGAAAAATTGGTATTCATTAGTTATGGGGGGAGACGAATCTTGTAACAGTATTCTGCTCTGAGTACAAAAATCTTCCGTTTAGTCTCAATGTAAATGTAAGAAGCGATTCTAATATTGAGAAACGGTAGAGTAGAGGAGCATCGAAAGGGGGAAGACCTGGAAAAAGGAAGTTGTAAGCTAGTTGCTTGTTTTATAAAGTAGTTTTGGAGAACTGTCGTTATATGCAAGCTGTAGCTTATCTATAAAAGAGGAAGAAGGGATTTGATTATAATGAAGAAAAAAAGATTTTCATGGATCATGTTAATAGCCTTATGGTTCTCGATCTTTGCACCATTTGCGGTGCCCCAGGCTGCCAAGGCCGATACGATTGACAGCATTACCACTGAATTGGCAAAAGCTTACCAATTTATGGATAGCGCTGATGCCACTGCCATCAATGCAGCTGGAACTGCTGTAGCAGGCTTAACAAATGCACAATGGGATACTATTGTCAACCCACTTTTGACTCAAAAAGCTGTTGCTAAATTTTCGAATGAAGCTGCAGCTAAGGCAGCAATGATCCAGTTTGCCAAGGGTATGGGGGGCATTTATTATTCTACTGACAGCACTGGCTTGAGAGATAAACTGACTACATTTAAAACTAACAATAGTAGTACTTTTATAAAATTATTCGGGAATACAACCACGGTAGACACCCTTTATAACTTCCTGATCGCTACCAAGGGAGAATTTGCCCACGTTATACAAACAGATTCGAGCTTAATCAACAAGTTGGCATTCGGAAATAATACTACATTGATTAATGCCATACCAGCTCTTACTAAAACTGCCATGACCAATGTAGTCAATACAAATCCATATAGTGGCTTGAAAGGGTCCCTCGACGCTATAGACTGGAATCAAAACATGCTGGCTGATCAACAGACAGCCATTGCTGCCGCCTTTGATATTAATCGGGCTGCAGATATAGCCTTGGCCAAGGCGGCGGTCCGTTCCGAGAGCAAATTAGCGCAAGCGATCACAACCCCGGTAACTGTAGCATTAAATGCTGCAGTTCCTCATGATATTACTATTATGGGAAAAAACGCCACTAATTATCTTGAATGGCAGAGTAGTAATTCCAATGTCGTTTCGGTGACAAAAAACGCAACAACCGGTAATTATGTTATTACCGCTGTTGGGAATGGCGTAGCAAAGTTGATTGCTTATAGAGATGTTGATGTAAACAACCCAGCTGCTGCAGGAGACTGGTTGTTCAAGTATGATGTGGCGGTTGGTGGGGGAGTCTTTAACTCCAATGCCAATTTAGCTAGTTTAAGTCCATCGGCCGGTGTTCTGGTTCCTGCTTTTGATCCAGCGGTAACTGATTATAAGGTGATTCTACCTGCAGCCTATAATGCAGGAGTTCCGACCATCACAGCCACTCTTGCAGACAATACAGCTAAGAGAGAGATAACCCCGGCGGGTAGTTTAGCTGGAACAACTACTGTTAAAGTTATTGCTCAAAACAGTACAACCAGTAAAACCTATAACGTAACCTTTGTTAAAAATACTGAAGTTGTAGTCGCAGCTGTAACAAACATTACGGGTGTATCTGCAAGCAACCAGAACTTCGAAGTACCAGCTGGCGATCTTAGCGGGGTACAGATGTCCATGACCATCCCAGCTGAGGCTACCCAGCCTACAATTAAGTTTGTTCCTACCAGCGACGCTGGTGGTATACATGTAGCAATGCCTGAACTGAATGTAAGCGCTGCCAGAGACGTGGGAGCCGTTACTGTGGCTGTACCAGTAGGGACTACAGTCACCGCTCCAGCGGGATCCGGTTGGGATGGAACCATTGTACTGCCAACGGTAAAAGCACAGGCTTCCGCCGCCGTAGGTGGATCTGCGGTCGTAGTTCTTGAGGTTGGTGCTGGCAAGGACGCCAGCGGTAATGATATTGTTTTGACATTTAGTAAGGCTGTGCGCCTTTTGGTTCCTGGTCAGGCTGGAAAAACAGCAGCCTATACACGTAATGGTAGTCTAGTATCAATTACTAGGACATTAACCGCTGATACTCAGGCTGTAGCAGATGCATCAATACCTGCTGAGGGTGAAGCAGCCATCAATGTAGGCAATGACAAAGCAATTTGGACCAAGCATTTTACCGAGTTTGTTGCTTATACACCGACCCCATCAGGTGGCGGCGGTGGTGGCGGCAGTAGCGCCGCCTTTTCAGGAACCACAGTTAGCGCAAGTAGCGGAGGAACTGTATCTGAGTCTGGGGTTAGCATTGTGATTCCAGCCAACGCAGTAGTTAGCGATATTAAAGTTAAGATTGAGAAGATAGCTGTTACTAATTCCCTTCCATTACCTGCGCAGAGCAAATTTATCAGCGATGTGTTAGAAATTACCAAGGATAAATCTGCTGATTTCACCAAAGCAGTAACTATTACCCTGGCCTTTGATAAGACTAAAGTAGATACCAGTAAGTATGATATTGGTATTTACTACCTGGATACTAACACCAATAAGTGGGTAAAACTCGATAATGTTAAGCTTGATGCTACAGTAGGCAGTGTCAGTGGTGATGTAACCCACTTTACCAAGTTTGCTGTAATTGCCACCGAAAAAGCTGCAGTTACCCCACCGGTAGTAAACCTGACCGATATTGCTGGTAACTGGGCAGAAGCGAACATCTTGAAACTTGTTGCAGCAGGTGCAGTTAGTGGTTACACCGATGGAACATTTAAACCTACTAACACAATCACCAGAGCTGAATTTGCAACTATTTTGGTCAAAGCCTTCAAGCTAGCTCCTAAGGATGGCAAAATATTCACTGATACTGCAGACAACTGGGCGAAGGTTGATATCGCTACGGCAAATGCTTATGGAATTGTCAACGGGTATAGTGATGGTAGATTCGGTCCCAACGACCTGATTACCCGTGAACAGGTAGCCATCATGGTTGTGAAGGCTGCAAACCTCAGCCAGGCAATAGGTGGAAAGACATTTACGGATGCTGCTGAAATTTCGGCCTGGGCCAAAGATGCAGTGGCTATTGCAAGCCAAAACGGTTTAATCTCAGGATATACCGACAACACTTTTAAGCCGCAAGGGAATGCTAGCAGAGCAGAAGCGGTTACAATAATTGTAAAAGCTATGAAGTAGTTCCTAAATCAGATTTCTAATCTATTGATGAGGACTCCCCCGCAATGGTACCGCGGGGGAGCCTTATCATTTGTTCGCACTTTTTATCGTCAGTACCCGAAGTCCCGATCTTATGGAAGAGAAAACACAGAAAGAGAGGAATTATAATGGTGTTCAATTGTGACCTGCGAAGATTTGTCCGAATAGCCCTGGCATTAATACTATCGTTAACGCTCGTAGGCGGGTCGTGGGGAATTGATAGGGTCAGTGCCGCTGACCTTACATCCAGTTATACTATTTTGAAAGTTCAGTATCCCCAATATATACAGAGGCTGAAGGATGGAGGAGCAAACGATACCAATATCGAAACATTCCTAAGTAACCTTGATAGTGATGTAAAAACAAGAGGAGTTCTAAACGAGGCTAATTTCAACTCAGTATTATATGAGTCATTAAAAGAGGTAATATCATGGAAAGTCTGTCAGCCAGTTCTTAAGGCTATGCTAGAAAGTTTTAGCGAAGAAATTAATTATACAATAGAGCATAAAGAACTTCATCCTAATATGCTCCCTTTGCGAAACGCAGTCAGAGACAGTGTGCTGGGTGTTGCAGCAACTAACCTCCAAACCCCTGCGTCAGGTGGAGGGGGAGGGGGACCTGCAGCCACCCCGATATCATCCTCCGTTGCTAATGAAGTAGCACGTCAGTTGTCTGCGGGTAACGGTGTAATTAATCTGGCCACAGGAGGCAACGGTGCGATAACCATTACCGGAGCCTTGCTAAAGGATATTGCTACTGCCGGCAAAGCCTTAGAGATAACAAGTTCTGGAGTTATTCTTCGACTTCCACCGCAGGCGTTAAACCTGCCTACTGATAGGACATTGGCTGTAAGCGTGAGCCCACTAGATTCAACCCAAACGGCAACTGCACAGCAAAACCTTAGCTCTGGCCAGAAATTAATTGGATCCATCTATGAGTTGCATACCACTACTGAAGCCAGCCTTCTTGGTATTCAGTTCCAGAAACCAGTTACCGTAGTACTTTCATACTCTGGTAACCGTCTTTCCGGTACCGCTGATAAAAGCTTAGATGCGTTTTACTATAACGAAGCTACTGACAAATGGGTACGCATGAACGGTACGGTGGACACTGCTAAGCAAACAGTGAGTTTTATAACCTCCCATTTTAGCAAATATGCCATTTTGGAGTCTTCACCAGTAGTTAATCCTGAACAACCCCCGGTGCAAACTGGTCGATTTATAGATTTAGCTGCTGGACACTGGGCAGCTGCAGATATAGAGAAAATGGTAAAATTAGGTCTGGTAAACGGTATAAGCTCCACCGAGTTTGCACCGGAACGCAGTATTACCCGGGCAGAATTTGCCACATTACTGGTTAAAGCATTGGGAATAGTACCAAGCATTCAAGTCTATGGACGATTCAATGATGTTCCGGCTAATGAGTGGTACTTCAACGTAGTAAACACTGCAGCGGATGCAGGCCTGGTGAGTGGATATACTCCCAGAAATTTTGGGCCTAATGATCCGGTTACCCGCGAACAGATTGCGGTAATGATTACCCAGGCATTAAATCACAAAGGGAAGAACACTTCACTCGACAACGATGCAGTTTCCAAGCTTGCAGCGTTTCAGGACAGCCAGAAGATATCGGCATGGGCCATTGGTGGTGTGGCTACGGGATTTCAGCAGGGTATAGTCGGTGGAAGGCCGTACAATGAGTTTGCACCCCTTGATAACGCCACCCGAGCCGAGGCAGCAGTGATGATACTACGCATGTACAATAAATAGCTTGGGGTCAGACCGTTCGCCAAGTCATTCAATCAACAGTATCATCCGATTAATACGAAGGCTCCTCTGACAACATTTCCGGGGGAGCCTTCCAACTACCTTGACCCCAAGGTACTTTTCTTTACACACATCAGCAGGTGTGTCCCCCTTACAACTAGTCTATCAGAGTTAATTCAAAAAATTCAGACCCTGCCCATACTTTCCACCCATAGCTTTCAAAGTAGCTAACTCCTCCTGGCTAAGCTTAGCCTTCAGAATTTCCCGTGCCTGTTTCAGTTCTTCAGGGCTTGGATTGCTTTTACTACCGGCATTATATAGGAAGGTAATTTCATCCCAGTTGAGCTTGTGCATCACGATCATTCCAGCCGCTATCAAATCCTTCTTTTCAACGGGTCGTCCTAACTTTTGCTCTACGCCATTGGCAATATCCTGCTTACTGGGCGGACTTATCTGTTCAGGGGCCAATGAGCCCGGGCTTGGGGTTGGAAGTTTCAGAGTATTAGTTGAGGTTTTGGTACCAGGCGACTGAGCCGAGCTACCTGGAAGAGCTAAGGAAGAATCATTAGCATATTCCTCTGGTTGTGAAGCCTTATCTCGATAGAGTACCCCGGGCCTATTTAGCCCTGCCACTAAATGATCAAGCCTATAATTAACGTAAAGCCCCAGGCATATAACTAGATTCAAAACTATACCAACGGCAATAAAAACCTTATATTTTCGTTTCATGCGCGCCATAAATATTAACTTCTCCTCTTTGAATAATGGATAGTGTTCTCCTTACTATCCATTATTTACTATACCTTATCCCCTAATTATCGTCTACTAATAAAGAACGAAGTTAACCATGAAGAAAACATACAAAGGGGATATTTATGCGCTAGCTACAGACCTTAGGCTGTATGTAAAGCCGATGTGATAATGGACTTCACCGACTACCTTGTTTTTAGCACCATAGCCTTAATCTTTGCAAAACAAAAAAAGAAGGTTGCCAGTAAATGGTCGAAGGGCGATAATAAATACGGGATATGTACAGAGGAGATAACTATGGTGACAGGAAATCAACTCATAGATATTCACGCGCACATATTAGCCGGTTTGGATGATGGAGCCACAGACATAGAGCAATCCCTGGCTATGGCTGATATTGCCGTAAAAGATGGCATAACTATGCTGGTAGCTACGCCTCATGTGATGAAAGGAGTATTTAATAATAGCAAAGACCATATTCTGAAGGCTGTAAAAGAACTGAATCAGCTCCTGGATAGTCGAAAAATACCCCTGCAAATCCTCCCCGGAGCAGAATACCATTTAGATTCTGATCTGCCTAGGCGCCTTGCCGCAGGCGAGTTATTAACCATTAACGATTCAGGCCGGTATCTACTAGTGGAACTCCCTGCCAGCATGGTACCCGATTACACTGGAGGAATACTCTATGAACTACAACTGCAGGGAATTACTCCCATCATAGCTCATCCCGAAAGAAATGCCGGTTTTGAAAGAGAACCAGAATTACTACGTAATTTTATTAGCAGAGGAATTCTGACCCAAATCACCTCCGGGAGTATAACCGGGATGTTTGGGAAATCAGTGAAAAAAACCGCCTGGAAATTCATGCAGGAAGGTTATGCCCACCTAATCGCCTCCGATGCCCACTCTGCCCATGGGCGATCCCCGGCTTTATCACCCGCCTTTCTAGAATTGGAACGCAGATGGGGAACAGACTATGCTGTAACCCTATGCTGTGCAAACCCCAGCCGAATTATAACTGGACTTTCAGTGGAATCCACCCCCAAACCAACCAACGAATCCCCCTGGATAAAATTCCTGAAAACGATCCGCAAATAGAATAAGTATGGTGAAATGTGGTCGAATATCAAGCTAGATTACTATAATGTAAAAAAAAGCATAGTAATAGAGGATATTGACAAAACATGCAGAATATATAAAATTAGTCCTGGCCCCTATGCCATCGAATTCGAAAGGAGATACACCTTGAGTGATTCCAAACGCAGCTTATACGCAGCTGAGGAAGAAATCGAAATAGATTTACGACAGATACTTAATGTTCTAAAAAAATGGCGTAAATTGATTATAATAATGACTTTGCTTAGTGGAATGAGCGCAGGCTTTATTAGTTATTTTGTAATGGAACCAGTTTTTCAAGCCCAGACCCTGCTCATGGTCACCCAGGCCACCGATAAACTACAGACCATCCCTACCCAGCAATACAGTAAGGATGGCCTGGATAATGTGGTCAATTCAGTATCCCGTATGCCAGTTTTAACTATGAATACATATTTGGGGCAGTTAAAGAGTGAGGCCCTGATGAAACGAATAATATCCGAATTAGATTTAAATTCGTACACGCCTGCAATTTTATCAGGAATGATCGAGGCTACCATAGTGAAGGATTCCAACCTCATAGAAGTAAAGGTAAATAATGGCGACCGGGTTTTGGCCAGTAGAATAGCCGATACCTTGTCCGAAGAATACTTGAAGCTAATGACCGAAAAGAACCAGGAACAGATGAGCCGGTCAGTAACATTTTTAGATAAACAAACAAGAATCACTAATGTTGATCTTCGAGCAGCAGTAGAGGATTTAAAACGGCTTCAGAGTCAACCCAGGGGAGTAGCAGTTCTGGAGGCCGAGTTTAGCAAAAAATCCACTGATCGGGTAAACTTTGATTCGCGTTTGAAGACTGTGCTGATAGAAATGCAGCAGTTATACTATGGGGTTAATAGCCTGGAACAGGAATTGGCCAATGTCCCCAAGAGCGTAGCAGTTCATAAATATAATGATAACAATGGAACGGTCAACAGTTTTCAGGAAGTAAATCCCCTCTACGTATCCCTGGCTCAGCGGTTAGCTGAGAAAAAGGCCAACCTGGCTGAGAAACAGGGTGAGATAGAAGGATTACAGGTTTTGCTAGATTTTATGGCCCAGGATCTTGATGCATTACAGGCTGAGTTAGCAGACAAAAAAGCCAGACAGGATGAACTGCAGCGAGATGTAGATCGACTGAAGCAGACCTCGGAGACCTTGACCAAGAAAGGAACTGAAACCCAGATAGCAAAATCCATTGACCTGGGAGATACCAGCGTAGTAGTGGTATCAGAAGCAACCATACCCAAAGCTCCGGTAAAGCCAAATAAGAAATTGAATATAGCCATTGCTCTAGTCTTAGGACTAATGCTATTTACCTTGTTGGCCTTCGTATTGGAATATCTGGATAATACTCTAAAGACTCCTGAGGATATTAGTAGAGAACTAGATTTACCAGTGTTAGGCATAATTCCTAAGGCAGACAGTAGTAATGCTCCCCACAGTTCAGATGGAGGTTAATAATGTTCGGATTTTTAAAACACAAAAATAAAGCAGTTAGGGAATACGAATTAATAAGCAATAGTAGCCCTAAGTCGGCTATGGCTGAAGCTTATAGAACCCTGCGTACCAATTTGGGCTTTGCGGAAATGGATCAACCATGCCGTTCCATTCTGGTAAGCAGTACTAGTCCTCAGGATGGCAAGTCCACCATTACTTCGAATCTAGCTGTAGTAATGGCCCAGGCTGGGAATAAGGTAATTCTAGTAGACTGTGACCTGCGCAAACCAGTACAGCATAAGATTTTCCAGGTGGACAATTCCCGAGGAGTTACCAATTGTCTCCTGCAAAAGCTGGATGTAGATGAAGTAGCCCATAAAGGCCAGGTAGAAAACCTGACCGTTTTAACCAGCGGCCCCATACCTCCGAATCCAGCTGAAATAATGAATTCAGAGAGAACCCGCTCGCTGTGGAAGTCATTACTGGATAAATATGACTATGTTTTTATAGACGCCCCGCCCGTTCTAGCAGTAACCGATGCCAGTATTCTATCTACCCAGGTAGATGGTGTAATACTGGTGGTGCGTTACGCTAATACCCGTATAGACCTAGCCCGACAGGGCAAGGAGCAGTTCGCGAAAGCCAACGCTCGCGTAATAGGAGTAGTCTTGAACCAAGTGAAAATTAGTGCTGACGACTATCAATATTATTACTACTATTCTCATGAAAGTTCATCGAGTAGTAGGTTTAGCTTTTAACCGGTACTATTATGGGAAATTACTTCTAAACGAGAAATTAGAGGAAGAAAAAGCCCTGCTGGTGTGAGGGTATGAAGTCTTTATACATTGTAAAGCAGTTGAAGAAAGCGCAGAACTAGTCAAAGGGGGCAGGAAAGACCGCGTCTCCTTTTTTTTGTTAGAGGGAGTAAAAATTAATTAGTATTCTAATGATAGTTAATAGAAAGCTAGTATTCAAGAATAGCTTGGAGATTGATTATTACACGATTCCTTGCTCTGAAAAAACAGGGATGGTAATATATTATAGATAATGAACTACAAATAAATGTAAGGAATGATGAATTTGATTACCAAGGAAGTCTTTAGGCAGTATGATATCCGGGGTAAGGTACCTGATGAACTGGATGAAATGACAGTACGAGGTATAGCCCAAGCTTTTGCATGCTATGCTTTAAATAATGGACGCAGTACCATGATCGTCGGCCGGGATAACCGTAGTTCTTCGCCTAAGTTTCGGGATATAGTAGTTCAGGCCTTGCTGGAGTCAGGAATGGACGTTATAGACATAGGGGAAGTGATAACACCTATGTTTTATTTTGCTTCGCATCATCTGGGATTTGATGCCGGTATGATGATTACCGCCAGTCATAATCCGGGGCGTGATAATGGTTTTAAACTATTGCTTGGCAGTTCAACGATATATGGAGAAGAAATTCAGCAGCTAGCCCGAATGGTGGAACAAGAAGAGAAGATCGTAGGGGAGCATAAGGGTCAACTGAGTGTGGTTGATATTACTGAGGATTATGTTCGGGAGATTATGGAAAGAGTTAAACTGGGCCACAGACATCTTAAGGTGGTTGTGGACTGTGGAAATGGCACAGCTGGTTTTGTAGCGCCCCGAGTCTTGCGGGACTTGGGCTGTGAGGTAATTGAACTATATTGTGATTCTGATCCGACTTTTCCGAACCATCATCCTGATCCGGTAAAGGCGGAGAATTGCGTGGACTTGGTCCGGGTAGTTCAGGCTGAGGGTGCTGATCTGGGTATAGGTTTTGATGGAGATGGAGACCGCATTGGGGTGGTCGATACTGATGGTAATAATATCTGGGGCGACATGCTCATGATTCTATTCTGGAGGGAGATTTTGCTTCGACACCCTGGGGCTGATTGCATTGTTGAGGTTAAATGTTCTCAGGCCCTGATCGATGAGATTGAACGCCTGGGCGGAAAGCCGATGATTTACAAGACTGGGCATTCATTAATTAAGGGGAAGATGAAGGAGATTGGGGCGGTATTTACCGGTGAGATGTCCGGGCATATGTTCTTTGCGGATGAGTATTATGGTTATGATGATGCGATTTATGCTGCTGCTCGGTTGTTAAGGATTCTTTCCAATACAGATAAGACTTTAATAGAATTGCTGGCCGACGCGCCGAAATATTTCTCTACTCCGGAAATGAGAGTGAAGAGCAGTGACGTTGAAAAGTTTGTTCTGGTTGAAAAGGTACTCTCGCATTTTGTGAACAAATATGAAGTAATTGATATAGACGGGGCCAGGATATTATTCCCAGGGGGATGGGGCCTGGTTCGCGCTTCTAATACCGGACCAGAACTGATTGTGCGCTGTGAAGGCAAGACTGCAGAGGATTTGGAACGGATTAAAGATGAGCTTTTTGCTTACCTAAAGGAATTGGGACTTAATATGGAATAACTTATATAACTGGAGGCCCCTACTGGGGGCCTCTTATATATTCGATACATTGTCTGGCAATGGATAGTTGTTCTTTTAAAATTTCTTCGATTTTCTTAAGCTGTTTAGAATCAAGCTTAGTGAGATCTACGCCGTTACTAGATGTTTTTATCATGTAATCAACCTCACCAGGATTATATCCGGTTGCTATTAGTTGCTCTTTCAATATAGAAATATTTCTCATTTCATTTTTATTAATATCCTTATGTACTTCTTCATTTTTTCTTTTATTTCCAGGGAAAATAAAATTGAAATCCAAAAAAAAACCTCCTTAATATTGATAACCATACCCTTAAGGAGATTTTCCATCTAAGGCATGGCCTCTAGCAACCAGGCGGTCATATCGCAAAAACGACTTAGACACCATGGCTTTGCGTCCCTATCTTTTAATAGGTTTGCCCTTCAAGCCCACATTCTATAATTAATAGAACTTTTATAATAGTATAGCATATATGTCGAACAATATTATTTTAACTAGATTTTTCTGGATAATTCCAACACTACTAGACCTTTCTCTTATGCTAAAATAGGATCAATATTATGTAAGCGGTGGTGACTATTGTATTGTGCCGTATTTACAACGCATGTTTAATGTACTGGGAATTATCACCTTATATCAAAGTCCCGAAGGAAAATGGTTTTTCAGAATTTTCAATGGTAAATATCATTCTTTCAAAAAACAATGATTATATATCTGGCTGTAGGCATCGATTTCGCGTTCCAGGCTAAATCTGGTTTCTACAAGTTGCTGAGCATTTTTGCCTAGCGCTAATCTCTGGGTAGGGTCTTTTAGTAGGTATTTTGCGGCGTTGACCAGTTCTGCTTCATCATATACATAGAACCCCTCTATACCAGGGTTTATTATATTTAGGTTACCGGGTACGGCTGTTAAAATGCAGGGTTTGCCGAGACTCATGGCTTCCAGGGCTCCCTGGGGCTGGCCCTCTGAGAAAGAGGTATTTATAACCACATCGCCCAGCGAAAGTATACTGCGCATTTCTGCATGGGGAATCTCTCCCAGGTAAGTGATCCAGGATAGGCCTTTAATACGGTCCGTAATCTTATGGCTATAAGGCTCCTCAATCGAGACCCCTATGATTAACAGGTGAAGTTCGGGATGATTCTGCTGTACTGTGCTCAGCGCATTAATGGCTAGTTCTATGTTTTTTACCGAGCGTAGTCCGCTGGGCAGTAGAAAGACGATGTCGTCCGGAGATAATCCCAATTCTCTGCGAGTCTTAATCGGGCTTGTTTCCAGGAATACTCCCTGAGGGATGGTAACCAGTTTATCATTGAACTCTGGGTACTTAGTGCGGAGATCTTCATGAAATTCTTCGTTAAATACCACTATTTTATTAACGGCCTGCATAGCTTCCATAACAATATCCTGTTTTTCTCCCAGCATGTCATAATGAATATCGGTGCCGGTGGTGGTAAGAAGCAGGGGCAGCTTTTTTATTTGTGGGATCGCCTGTATGACCTGACCGAAATGCAAGGCGTGAAATCCGTGAATTAGGGCATATTTTGACTCATCCAAATCGTGCTGTAATCGTTCCTGCCAATTATTATCTTCTAGTGATAGACGGTCAATACTAAATCCCCGAGCAGAAAGAAACACCTGGAGGCGGGCAGTAGTCTGGCTGTTGCCGCGCTGGCTCCGGTGAAAGGGAGTAATTAGTAATATGCTATGGTTAAGTAATCCCATTATATCACCACAAGTAGTCATTATAATTTAGTCAAAACGAATGGACGCAAACGACTACCTATTCCTAAATTTGTGCATGAATTAACTGAAAGCACTCACAGTAATTGCCTTTTCCAGTCATCACGCCTCGGTAGCGATTTAAACCTTGGACAGCTTCATCGTAGCGGATATGCTCAATTTGGGATTTATGCATTTGCAGAGCTCTCATCTTCATTTCCATGAAATCGCTAATGTCCTCACAATAAGAGACCGTTTGTAAAGGTGTCCAGATCTCGTACCCCAGGATGTTTTTTACTGCCCACGAATCCCCGCCGCATTCTTGGAACCAGGGACCGGCTGCCCGTCGGCATCCTTCTACTGCTAAGCGGTGACTTACCAGGTGATCCGGGACAGAATCAGCGTTGTGGGGTATGTAAAGCATAGTTGGTTTTTTGGTCCGAATTATGGTGACGATACGATTTAAGTTTTCTTTGTTATATTCCAAGTATCCATCGGGATTGCAGAGAAAGGTTAGGTCGGTGACTCCTAGTGAACCGGCAGCTTTCTGGGCCTCCTTTTCCCGTATCTGGATAAGTTCATCCGTCCTGTATTGCAGGCTTCCAGCCTCCCCTGATGTAACGTATACGATGGAGACTTGATTGCCTTGCTTTATATGTTTGGCAATGCTGCCGCCGCACCCGATTATATCGTCATCAGGATGGGGGGCGAATACCAGGATGTTTTCCATGCTTAACCTCCAAACTTTCGTATCGTGGTTGCTTCCATAATGGAATCCTATGTTTAATTATGTGCTAAATAGTTGGGGATTGGCAATAGACATAAGGAAAGCGTATATAAAAAATATGGCAATATTTTCCCGGGGGATGATATAATAGAAAAATAGTGAATGTATTTGTACGGGCAGGTGACAGTCATTGATTGACCGTATCGCGTATACTCAACCGCAATATATGCCGGGAATAAATCTGACCGGGGGAAGGTCTGCACTGGGCGGAGTGGCGTCCCCCAACCAGGTTGGATTAGACCACCCTGGTGCAGAAAAGGTTTCCGGTTCAAGGGGCAGCCAAGCCAATATGGGTACGGAGACTGCTGCTACAGAGAGTGCTACCAAGAAGAACAGAGCTGCCGAAAAGATGTCGAAACAAACCGGGCAAAAGGAATGTGAAACCTGCAAGGAGCGAAAGTATCAGGATGGTTCCAATGATCCTGGGGTATCGTTCAAAGCGCCTACCCATATTTCGCCGGAAAATGCTGGGGCAGCGGTGGCTGCTCATGAGGGAGAACATGTCCAGAGGGAAAGAGCTAAAGCCGGGAGCGAAAACAAGGAAGTTATCTCTCAATCGGTTCAGATATATACTGCGATTTGTCCGGAATGCGGCAAGAATTATGTTGCGGGAGGGGAAACCGTAACCACTACCCGAACCACGACAGCTAATACTAATAAGGCTAAGCCTTACGAGCCCGGTCAGAATGTAGATTTATATGCCTAAAGAAGCAAAGGGACGGTCTTTTTGCTTTAGGCAAGGATACTGACAGCTTGGTGGCATACCTTTTAAACACTTGTTTATTGTTGCAACAAATGTAAATATATACCTAACATTACAATAATTATCTACGCCTTAGAAGAATAAATACTATCGCCAGCCTCATTTCATGCAGATATTCCAGGCACTTTTATGCAGATTTACCCTGCCAAATTTCTTTTCTAGATAGATGGTGTGCGCCAGCAGACCTATCTATTAACATTACTCAATTCCTCTCGTCAGGGCGCTCTTTACTGTTACATGGGGAAGGTTGCCCAGCTTTCCGGTTAGTGAACCGACCTGATCGGTGCTGCCGTCGACAATCAGAGATATGACAGATACTTCCCGCGCTAGGTGGGGGAGGCCCATTCGGCCAATGATCAGGTCGGCATGCTCGCTTAATAGTTGATTTACCTTGGAAACTACCTGACGATCTTCAATTACAATTCCAATAACTCCCAAACGATTTTTCATTCTGAAAAAACCTCCTTCAAATACTTTGCGTATTGTGCGCAAGTTGGGGACGGTTCTTAACTTGCGTTTGTTGTAAAAAAAACGCTTACCCTGCACAAGCACAGAGTAAGCGGTCACACACATCACTAAGAGAATATGATAACCCCTTTAACTCAGCACTCGCCTTGTTATCAGGTTCAATGTAATTTAGATGTTTGGCGCTTGAAAATCAGTCGTTTACAAACCTTTTTTCAAACCCCGGTTTCGTTATTGTTATACTTAATGCTATAGCTTACAAGAACTTTTTGTTCTTGGCGTGGTAGTGAGTATGCAGTAACTCGTGGGATTTGTGTCCCAGTGGTTCATGCAAGAAATCTTCATACAGCTTGGTTACTTCCTTATTCAAATGGGATTTTCTGACGTCCATTGCTGCATCCTCAATATAGATGGCTTCAATGCGTTCAACGCGTTTGGCATTGGCTTTGGTTATTGGCTGTCCGCCGCCGCCGACACAGCCGCCTGGGCAGGCCATGATCTCAATGAAGTGATATGGGGAAACGCCAGCCCGGACCTGATCCATTAGTATTCTAGCATGGCCGAGGCCGTGAGCGATAGCTACCTTTACCACAAGTCCATTGAGGTCTACCTCGGCTTCTTTTACACCTTCAAACCCGCGGGCAACGGTAAAGTTAACATCTCCTAGAGTTTCTTCCATTACTACTTCATAAACAGTACGCAGGGCTGCTTCCATAACACCACCGGTGGCTCCGAATATTACGGCAGCGCCGGTATATTCGCCCATCCAGGGGGAGAAGGGAGCGGGTGCTATTTTCTTGAAGTCAATGCCGCTCATGCGGAACAGACGGCCTACTTCACGGGTGGTCAGAACGATGTCAACATCCTGGAATCCGCTGGCGTTCATTTCGGGACGAGCAGCTTCAAATTTCTTAGCTACGCAGGGCATGATAGATACCGAGAAGATTTTCTTCGCGGGGATGTCCATCTTGTCTGCCCAGTAAGTCTTAACCAGGGAGCCAAACATCTGCTGGGGTGATTTGCAGGTGGATAGATTGTCCAGCAGGTCCGGATAGAAAGTTTCACAGAAGTTAATCCAACCAGGGCTGCAGGAGGTGAACATGGGCAGGGTGCCTCCATTTTTAACGCGGCTCAGGAGTTCATTTCCTTCTTCCAAAATAGTCAGGTCAGCGGTGAAGTTGGTGTGTAGTACATGGTCGAAACCAATCTGTTTCAGGCCAGCAACAAAAACTTCCATGGGCAGATCGCCGGTATTCATACCAATCTCTTCACCTAAGGCCAGACGAACCGCGGGAGCGATCTGGGTGACAACTACGGTATCGGGATCAGCAATAGCAGCCAGTAATTTGTCGATGTCTTCGACTTCGCCGATGGCTCCTACTGGACAGGCATGGATGCACTGACCGCACATGATACAAGGGCTGTCGATCAAATCTTTGCCCAGCGAAGGTACAACCATGGCATGACTGCCGCGGTTTTCAATACCCAGAGCATTAACGGTCTGGATTACGGTACAGGCCTCGATACAACGGCGGCATAGTACGCATTTATCGGGGTCCCGGAACAGGGAAGGTGTAGAAAGATCTTTCGCAATTCCTCTAACCTTAGTTTCAAACGGGTTGTCCCGGATAACGTATTCAGCTGCCAGGCTCTGTAGTTCGCAGTTTTCGTTGCGAATACAATTAAGACAATCCTGGGGATGATGAGATAAAATAAGCTCCAAAATCGTTTTGCGAGCTTCGATGACCTTGGGAGTTCTAGTTTTAATTACCATTCCTTCAAAGACTGGTTGTGAACAGGCTGCTTGCAGAAGTCTATTGCCTTCAACTTCACATACGCATACCCTACAGTTGGCTTTTACCGACTGGTCAGGGTGATAGCACAGTGTAGGAATATTTACGCCGACCTCTTTAGCTGCCTGTAGGATAGTGGAGCCATCAGGAACGGAAATTTTGATTCCGTCAATAGTTACGTTAGCCATTTTTTTCACTCCTTTTGCTCTTTCCTACATCAACTTGGCGTTATAGTCGGCTGAAAAATGTTCAATGGTGCTCAAAACCGGCGAAGGGGCAGCTTGTCCCAGACCACATAGACAGGAGTAGGACATTACCCGACCCAGTTTGTTTAGAAGAGCTATATCTGCGCTTGCACCTTTACCATCATTAATTTTATCCATTAAATCATGAACGCGCATGGTTCCTTCTCTACAGGGAGCACATTTACCACAAGATTCATGGGCAAAGAATTTGGCGATACGTGCAGTTACATCTATCAGGTCGCGACTTGCATCCAGAACAAATACCGCACCGGAGCCTAGAGCTGCACCAATGGCAGTCATGGCATCGAAGCCGATTTGAGTATCCAGTTGGGAAGCGGGGATAAATGCACCGGAGGTACCTCCGATTTGAACAGCTTTAAATTCTTTGCCAGCTGCAATGCCGCCGCCGAATTGATAAATAACTTCTCTGATAGTAGTGCTGGTAGGCACTTCAAAGAAGGTTTTGTTAGCAACGTCGCCGGTTAGGGTTACAACTTTGGTTCCCGGATAGGATGGTGTGCCAATTGCGGCGTACCAGGCGGAACCCTTTTCAACGATTACCGGTATGTTGGCAAAAGTCTCTACGTTGTTAACAATAGTGGGTTTGCCCCACAGTCCAATAACTGGTGGGAAGGGAGGTTTGATCCGGGGTTCACCCCGTTTGCCCTCGATGGATTCAATAAGTGCAGTTTCTTCACCGCATACATAAGCTCCTGCTCCCAGGCGAACCTCAATTGAAAAATCTCCTAAAACCCCTTTTTCTTTGGCCTGAGCTATGGCCAGCTTTAGGGTTTTGGCTACTGAAGGATATTCACCTCTGCAATAAATAAAGCCTTGGGTAGCTCCGATAGCATAGGCGCATATTGCCATACCTTCCAGGAGGGTATGGGGGTCGTTTTCCATGATCAGACGGTCTTTATAGGTTCCAGGTTCACCTTCATCAGCATTACATATGACATATTTCTGGTCAGCTTGAGCCTGGTAGGCGAAATTCCACTTCATGCCACAGTTAAAACCAGCTCCGCCACGGCCTCTAAGATTCGATGCTTTTACTTCATTGATTAGGTCTGGGTTGCTCATACTGCGGGCTTTGTTAAGTGAATCGTAACCACCCACAGCGATATAATCGTCTATTTTAAGTGGATCAATTTTCCCGTAATTACGCAGTACAATGCGCATTTCCTCGGCCATTTCTATGTCCTCCTTTCCTGATAAATCAGGTTCTTGTTTCTTGTTAAAACGTTCAAATTTCCTATTTGCATTCAGCTAATATCCCGGAAATCTTGGCTGGAGATACATCCACATATGGTTTGCCGTTAATCGTTATTACGGGAGTACCCTGGCACTGACCCACACATTCGGTAAATTCAAGGGCGAAGAGACCGTCAGCGGTGCTGCTGCCCATGCTTATTCCCAGTTCTTTTTCCAGAGCTGCAACTACCTCTGCGGCGCCGGCAACGTGACAGGGTGCGCTTTCGCATATCCTGATCACATTTTTACCACGGGGTTTGACTGAGAACATTGAGTAAAATGTTGCTACACCATAAGCCTGAGCCACTGGTTTGCCAAAAACCTGAGCCGCCTGAACGATGGCTTCCTCGGGTAAGTAACTGAGTTCCTCCTGGATAGCGTGAAAAGCTTCTATCATCCCGCCGGGCATGTCTGCATATTTAGCGAGAATCTCCTGGTATTCCATATCCATATCCCTCCTTTCTTTTTTAAAATCTCATTCGATATTCGACATCTATATGACTACCCCTATGCCTAGCGGAAAACACTGGATATGCCGCATTAAGCAGGTTTTCAGGATAGGTACATATTCTTCATATGCTAAGCTAATTCTATGTGAATTATGTAGCGATTACAATAGAAATTTTAGGTTTATTAAGTACTGCAAAATATGTTCAAAAACCCCCAATTTTCCTAACAAGTTTACCAATTATCATATGCAAATCTTAAGGCTTCACTTTCATCCTTCCTCTCAACATAACGCACTAATTTTCTCCAGATTAATAATATGGGGATGACCTTAAGCTGCATCGGTAGTGCAGCTATGCGGTCATCCCCAGAGAGTGGACGTTAAGACGGACATGTTGATTTCCGATACTGCCGGGCAGGTTTGTTTATCGCCTTGCTAGCTTATCAATAATAAAAAAACGGATATTAATGTCAGTTGAATTGGAGCAAAACAATACATAACATAACATAACTAAATAAAAATTAACAAAACAATACTCGCCTATAATATAGTTTATTATTCATAATGTGTCAATAAATAAAATCATTCACTTAAAAAATTATATTTCCATGCTTGTTGTCGCCTGATAAAACCTCTATGATGTAGTTGAGGAAGGTATTGGAATAATTTTGATGGAGGGGATAAATTATGCAGGCAGTAAACATTAGAGATGGTGTTTTCTGGGTAGGCGTGCAAGACCCGGAATTAAAGATTTTCGATATAGTTATGACCACTGAATTAGGTACTACTTATAATGCTTATCTGATTAAAGGTCAACAGAAAACAGCCTTGATTGAAACGGTAAAAGAAAACTATTTTTCTGAATACCTTGAAGACCTGCAAAAGGTAGTTAATCTGCAGGATATTGATTATCTAATTTTGAACCATACCGAACCTGATCACTCCGGGTCGGTAGAAAAGCTTCTGCAGAAGATTCCTGGACTGACTGTTATGGGAAGTCCAACTGCAATCAAGTTTCTTAAAGAAATCAGCAATGCAAAATTTAAGGCGACTGAACTGCATCATAATGACGAACTGGATTTAGGCGGAAAAAGCTTGCAGTTTATAAGTGCTCCGTTTTTGCATTGGCCTGATTCCATGTATACCTACTTAAAGGAAGATCGGATATTATTTAGCTGCGATTCTTTTGGCAGCCATTATGCTGAACCGCGAATTTTCAACGACCTGATCGAAAAAGATATTACCCCTGCAGTAAAGTATTATTTTGATGCCATTATGGGACCCTTTAAGCCCTATATAATTGAAGCACTTGATAAAATTAAGGATCTGAAAATAGATGTCATCTGCCCGGGGCATGGTCCGGTAATACGTCAGGATATACAACACTATATAGATCTGTACCGGGAGTGGGCGAAGCCTGCTATGCCCGATGAGGATGGACGTCCAAAAATAGTTCTGGCTTACGTTACCGCTTATGGTTATACGGAGATGATTGCCGGCGGGGTTGTGGAAGGGCTGGAAATGATTTCTGATTTTAACGTCAAGAAGTATAATCTCATTGAAACCACCCTGGAGGAAGTTATGGCGGAGATAGATACTGCTGATGGCCTCTTGATTGGTTCGCCGACCCTAAATGGGGATACCTTGCCTCCGGTTTGGGATTTGCTGGTGCGGTTGTCGCCGATAAGTCATTCCAATTTGGTGGCGGCAGCTTTTGGAGCTTACGGCTGGAGTGGGGAAGCTGTACCGAATATAGAGGGTCGCTTGCGTTCTTTGCGCATGCAGGTCTTACCGGGACTGAAGATAAACTTCAAGCCCTCAGCTAGAAATATGGAGGATGCCTTCCAGTTTGGTATGGACTTTGGCAAGGCTATATTAGAGAAAAAACAGGATAAATCCAAGCAGAAATGGCGCTGTCTGGTGTGTGGACAGGTGTTTGAGGGTGAAGAACCACCGGAAGTATGTCCGGCTTGTGGAGTTAGTCAGGAGAATTTCGTACCAGAGAAGATGGAAGACGAATTCCTTAATGATAGCAGCGAGAAGTTTCTGCTCATTGGAGGGGGTATTGCGGCCTTATCTGCCGCTGCTGCAATAAGGAAGAGAAATCGAACCGGTATGATAACCATACTTACTGAGGAGGCTGTCAAGCCTTACTATCGTCCGGCTCTGTCAGATTTTTTGAGTGCAGATATTCCTGATGAGAGGCTATATGTTTATAATGATGCGTGGTATGAAGATAATCAGGTTGAAGTCCAGACTTCCTGTACAGTTATTTCGCTGGATACCAAGAGCAAAAATGTAGTTCTGGAGAATGGTAACAGCCTCAGCTATGACAAACTGATTATAGCCACTGGTGCTCGCAGTAATATACCGCCGTTTAAGGGTGTTAATCAACAGGGAGTATTTGCCCTCAGAAATCTGGCTGATGCTCAGTTGCTGAAAAAGGGAATACAAGGCGCTAAGAAGGCAGTCGTAATCGGCGGCGGGGTCTTAGGCTTAGAAGCAGTTGAGGAGATGGTAGCCCAGGGCCTGGAGGTAGCAGTGGTAGAGCATTTCACCCGGATCATGCCCCGGCAGTTGGATGAACCAGCTTCTCTGCGCTTACATCAACTAATGCGGGATAAAGGGGTACAGCTCTATCTGGGTTTGGATACCGAAGAGATACTGGGAGATGGCACGGTAACCGGGGTGAGGCTGAATGACGGTCAAGTCCTGGAGGCTGATCTGGTCTTACTGTCTACCGGAGTGAAACCTAATGTAGAACTGGCGGCGGAAGCTGGTCTACAGGTAGATAGAGGTATCGTAGTGGATGCCGGGATGCGTAGTAGTGCAGCTGACGTTTATGCAGCCGGTGACGTAGCTCAATTTGGGGATCGGCTTATCGGCCTATGGCCAGTTTCCCTGGAAATGGGCAGAATAGCTGGTGCAACGGCCACCGGGGATTGGGTTGAGTATGTGGAACCTATCCTGTCAACCATGCTGGCAGCTTTTGATCGGGAGATATTTTCGGTGGGTGAGGTTAATTTGCCGCTGGCCGAATGTCGGGTGATCGAGGTATGGGATCCGGTAGAGAATTTCTATAAGAAGAGCTTTGTAAAAGACGGGGTCTTGGTAGGAGTTATCATCATTGCTCCAAAAGTTAATACCGGTGAAGCTTTGAAAAACCTGGGGCGTGATGAGAGTGGCAAGAAGAGGACGAACCGTTGGAAATGCCGGGTTTGCGGCTATATTCACGAAGGCCCTGAACCACCTGATGAATGCCCTGTTTGTGGAGCACCCAAAGAGATGTTCGACCCTTTATACTAAGGAAATTAGGGAAGCAAGGGAAAGTTTTTAAATGCTTCACCCTTGCTTTCTTCATACTTTATTAAGCTTTTATTTTTATAATACGATATAAAATCTAGGTTATAATAATGAAATTATTGAGGTGACAGGAAGTTGAGCATTGGGACAAGAATAAGGAAAAGCATCGCGCAAAGCCCCAGCCAGTGGATGATTATTGGGGGGTTAACCCTATTCATCAGTTTTTTAATAATAAGCCTCTACTGGGGCTTCTCCTTTTTTTATCTATTTATATTTATACTGCTGGGAACCATCGGAGCTGCCATCCTGAAGCCTAAGTATGTGCATACTCATGCGGAGCAGAAAATAAAGGATGCCATAGATAATGATGTATTGCAGATGATGAACGAAATTAAACCCAGTTGCGATGAAATGTTGGTCAGTGAGATTAGCCGAATAACTCAACCGGTAATAAATGGCATCAGGGAAGACTTTGCCAAAAGCCTGAACTGGCTGTGGGAGGATGGCGATAACTACCTGGTTCAGGTAGAGGTTGGTATTAATGAGACCCAAGCCGTTATTCAGATGATAAGTACCCTTAGCGATGATTCCATGAAAATTGAGCAAAAGTTACAGGCGGAATTGGATACACTAATAGATGCCGTGAATTTTATCAAAAGTGGAAAGGAAAAGGATAGCGGATCTCTGGAGCAATGTCTCATCGATAAAGCAGAAGAATTGACTCAGGGTATTGAAGGGGAAATAGAATTATTCTACGATTATGTGCAGAAATTGTTAAGCCAGCAGATGAAGAACAACCAAGAGGAACTGGTGATGGCCGATTATTTCAATACCAGTCAGTTAGGGGAGCAGTTTTCATTGGTTATCGAGAAAGCGGTTCAGGGTAAGCTTTCCCAATATGAAGATTCAATAATCAGGGAATTAGAGGAAATGTCCGCAGACATTGTGGGCCGCATGCAATCAGGTGCTTTAAAAGTGATGAACATTTTTAAAAATATTGAGAACTTGCTGGACAAACTGGTGGATGAATATCGAGGGGATAACACCGTAGCCTTGAGAAGACTGGCTGATTCTCGTCATCGAATCAGTCAGCTTAAAGAACAGGCCAACGAAATTATGGTAACTTTGGCCTGGCAGGACATACTAGTGGAAAGGCGCTGGGAGGATACCCAAGAAAAACTATTTATCATTAAAGATAAGGTCATGAAAAATGTGAGCGAAGACGTTATTGAATACCTGCAGAACAGCCTGGATGATGAAATATCAGGGTTTCGGGTCATGGCAGATAATCCCGCGAACGCTCTCATTTACAAGGCGGTGCTGGATGCAGAGGTTATTTATCAGGTTTTTGTCGGTGATAATTTACTGGACGTAATTGGAGACGGGGTGAATGCACTTCTGCAATTTCTCCGCCCGGTGGAATTAATGGTCAGCCGTGAAGTTCGCTTAAGCGATTCATTGATTAAACAGCGCCGTTATATAAAAGATCAGATTAGGCAGGCTGAATACCAGGGTACCTGGGACAGAGTAATTGAGCAATTGGAAAGCAATAATGAGGATTTACCCGCTTACCTGGAAGATATGTACCCGTTAGGCTTTGCTTCCTTTTGTAACAGCCCCTATATTCATCAGAAGCCTGAAAATCTGAATCAAGCAGGCTGGATGATATTTATGGTTTTGCTTGAGAACCAAAGTGTAGAAGATGAGGTTTACATCTTGGCGGGATTGCTGTTAATTATGCACCGCTTGCGCAATAAATACATCCATCCATTGAAAAGTATGCCGCTGCCCCTTCAGGGATTTGACGAAATTAGGCATATACGCTATTGCGCCTGGCAGAGCATGGAAATATTACAGAACCTGGACATGAAGACTTTGTTAAGAACAAAACGCAAGTTAGCTTGAACTAATAAAATTCAATTAGATAATGGGGTAAATATGAAATGATACCGTTGAGAGATAGCACCCGCAGTGATCATTTTCCATTGATTACAATAGTTTTAATCCTAATAAATACTTTGGTATTCTGTTATGAGATTTCGCTGGGTGAAGATGGAATGAACCGCCTGTCCTATATTTTTGGCCTAGTACCCGCTTATTATAATAATTATCAGGTGCCATTAATTGATTACATGTCATTTATCACCTCCACATTCTTGCACGGCAGCTGGATGCATCTTATAGGTAACATGTGGATTCTGTGGTTATTCGGCGACAATGTGGAAGATAAGATGGGGAAAGCTCGCTTTTTAGCTTTCTACCTAATCTGCGGCCTGCTTGCCAGCCTCACCCATTATGCATTTAATCTTAGTTCAGAGCTTCCGGTAGTAGGGGCATCTGGGGCCGTTGCGGGGGTTATGGGAGCTTATTTCCTGATGTTCAGAAAGGCCAAGGTGCTTACTTTCATACCACCTTTTTTTCTATTCAACTTTCCTGCCTGGATTTACCTGGGATTTTGGGCTCTAACCCAGGTTTACGGAGGTGCAACTGGATTACTTTCGGTGGGAGGTAATCAGGAGGTAGCATTCTGGGCACATATAGGCGGATTTCTGGCCGGTATGATATTGTTTAAACTATTCCTCCGCCCAGGTAAAATTGGGGAGGCTTAGGGGAAACAAGCGTCCCCCTGTGTGCCGCCCTGTCACGGTCTCCCTCTCTTCTTTCCCATTACTCCTTGGCGCTGGCTATCAGTCTGGCAGTTTGTTCACTGGCTATGCTAAGAGCATCGTTTTCGCATTGTAGGAAATGAATAGTATTTTCAATTCTTTCTTGACTAGCTTTAATTTCTGTCCATAGCCGTTCTTCTTCGTAAATGTTCATGCAATCCTGTATATCATTAGCGCGACCGGTTTCCAGATAACGCTTGAAAGAGTTCAGAGTCTCTAGTTTCTGGTAGTTCGAATGAACATAACTCTTATTAATTATATAATGATAGATGTCTAATAAGGCCTGTACCTCTTTTAATTTACTGGCGGCCTCTTGGATGTCGTCCTGGCATTTCTTCATAAAATCCTCTCGATATTGATTCCAGTCTTGCAGAGCATCTTTATAGCGATCACAGGCTTTCTCATATTCACGGCACCTGATGAAGTAAATTTTCATGTTGCGGTTATAGTCAGAACATTTTTTCTGATAGTCCTTCTGCTTTCTCTTAGAAATACCCATAGCAAGAAAACGGTCGAGCGTAGAAGGATGCTCCTCAGGTTTTAATGGCTTATCCGGTACCGGTGTAGGCTCAGGAGGTAAAGAGTCATTGGCGGTCAGAACAGCATTTCGTTCCTCCAAAAGGATATTAAGATAGCGGCTATACCGGTTTATATCTTCAATCTGTCCCAGGCTTGACATGCACATAGTAATATCCCGGATTAACTCGTCCTTATTTCGGGCGCTTTTTTTGGCGATTTTTCGAGAAAAGGAATATTTCTGCAAGTCCTTGCTTGCAAGTGGAATATTATGAAAATTGAACAGAAATGCGAAATCAGATGAGGTGAGAGCTTCATGTTCTACGGTGTAGAGTTTGGAAAAATAAAAAACGGTGCTGCTAGGCCCATAGTAGTATGGACCTATAGAGTTCAGATATTCATTTTCCTGCAGGCTTAACAAATCCGACTGGACGTTCATTTCTCCTTCGATCAAATACAACCAGCTTTCCAGGTTGGAGCTATTACCGTAACCATTTGCTAACCATTCTTTCATCTGCAGGTAGGTGTCCAGGCTGATATTTATCCAGGAATTATAATAATAGAACATTAGTTGTTCCGGGCTGTAGTTAATGAAGGCGGATAAATCCAGGCTATGGCGATCCTCCTTGTTTAAAAACGTTGCAAACATTTGCTTCCCCCTCTTTCATTTATCTCTACACATAAGTAATTTCTATATTTTACCATAAAGTCCTTCTTTTTCAAGAGATTAAGTGAAAAATTTTTGGGGAGTCAGGGAAGGCTAGTCCTGCATATTATTAATGTTAATGGGATAGCATAGCTTTGAGTTCGTCCTGGAAGCAAGGAGGTGTATAGATATTTCTAAAAAGAAGAGTAAAAAGAAAATCCAGATCTTGAGTGAGCGGGATCGCTTGAAAATGGAGATAGCTCAGGAGCTTGGAATATGGGAGCAGGTGGAAAAGGAAGGCTGGGAATCTCTTAGCAATGCTGCTTGTGGAAGAGTAGGGGGAATCATGCGCAAAAGGCTTCAGGAACAGAGGCTTAAACAATCAGACTAATTACAAAAGCGAATCTCAGCTCTTTGCCGTCCATGGCATCGGCAGCTCTTTGCCGTCCATGGCACTGCTGCACTAGCCCATCCGTGGGCGTCGCGGCACTGGCCCATCCTTGGACGTCGCTCAGCGTTATTTAGAAAAGTCCCTTCAATCAACGTACTTTATACGGGGACATTCCCAGTAAGGGGTGTGTCCCCATACCTTAAGCGCCTCAATCACGGGCTTTCCTAAATGCCTTGATCTTCACTCTTGTCATCAGCCTTGAAAAACCGGTTTCTTGGAAACCGGTTTTTCTTTGGTTATTTTCATCTATAATTAGGGTTATAATGAGTCCAGTGGAAAATATGAGATAAAAGAGGTTGGAGATTTATTATGAAAGAAATAGAAAGGGTAAAAGCCTATTTGCAGGAGAGGAACCCGCAACTCAGCATTATTGTGCTGGAAGATAACACCAGCACTGCACCCTTAGCGGCCCAGGCACTCGGTACCGAAGTGGGGCAAATTGCGAAATCTATTCTATTTAAAACCAAAAATGAAAATTATTTGATGGTGGTATCAGCCGGGGATGTCCGCCTGGATAGTAAAGCCATTAAGGAAATGGTGGGTGAAAGGGTTCGCATGGCTAATGCCGAAGAGGTCCTGCAGGTAACAGGATTTAATATTGGCGGGGTATGTCCCTTTGCCTTGCGACAGGAGGTTCCCATTTATTTGGACGAGAGCTTAAAACGCTATGATATTGTTTATGCCGCGGCGGGCACGGGCCATACCGCCCTACCCATAAGCTATGAGGAACTAATGAGAATAACCAGCGGCCAAGCCTGCAGATTTTCGGTTTAGCTGAGGGGAATAAACAAGGGGTGAACAGGGGGACGGTTCTCTTGTTCACTTGCTATAAATAGGAGAATTGAGATGGAAAAGAGTTTTGTACATTTACATAATCATTCCGAATATAGTCTCCTGGATGGGGCTTGCCGGGTGAAAGACCTGGTTAGTCGGGCCGTGAACCTGGGCATGCCAGCGGTTGCAATTACCGATCACGGGGTACTCTATGGCATCATGGATTTTTACCGGGAGGCTAAAAAGCAGGGGATTAAGGCTATCATTGGCTGTGAGGTTTACGTAGCCCCGCGCAGCCGTCTGGACAAAGAAGTCCGTCTGGATGATAGTCCCTATCATTTAACTCTGTTATGTAAAAACCAGATCGGCTATAAAAATCTTATTGAACTGGTAAGCCGAGCTTTTTTGGAAGGCTTTTATTATAAGCCACGGGTAGACCGAGAATTGCTGGAGCAATACAGCGAAGGCCTGGTAGCTATGAGCGGCTGTGTAGTTGGGGAGATACCAAAGCTGATACTGGCTGGAAATGTAGAGGGAGCAACTCAACTAGCTAGGGATTATGAGGCTATTTTTGGGCCGGGCAATTTCTACCTGGAGGTGCAGGATCACGGTTTGGCGATCGAAAAACAGGTGTGCCAGGCGCTATATCGGATGAGTGATGAAACCGGGATTCCTTTGGTAGCCAGTAATGATGCTCACTATATTCGCAGGGAAGATGCTGCTAATCATGATGTGTTGCTCTGTATCCAGACTGGCAAGGTAGTGAAAGACCAGGAGAGGATGCGATTCACCGGCAATGAGTTTTATTTAAAAAGTGCCGACGAAATGCGGGAGTTGTTTGTGACTCGTCCTGATGCAGCCGATAACAGCATGAAAATTGCTGAGGCATGTAATCTGGATTTTTCTTTTGGGGACTTTCATCTTCCCTATTTTTCAATACCGGAAGACTATAGCCCGGAAAGTTTTCTGGGTCAACTGGTCTGGGAAAAATTTGCTCATAAGTATCCTCGGGCTGAAGAAGCCATCGTAGAACGCTTGACTTACGAGCTAAAAATCATAAACGAAATGGGTTTTGCGGAATATTTCCTGATTGTTCAGGATCTGGTGAACTGGTCCAAGGCCAACGATGTTCCGGTGGGGCCGGGGAGAGGCTCGGCGGCAGGCAGCCTGGTCTCTTATGTGTTGGGGATTACCAGTATTGATCCACTCAAATACGACTTGCTTTTCGAACGCTTTTTGAATCCGGAGCGAGTGAGCATGCCGGATATTGATATCGACTTCTGCTTTGAGAAAAGGGATCAGGTCATTAACTATATCATTGAACGCTATGGTTCCGAACGGGTGGCTCAGATCATCACTTTTGGGACGATGGCGGCTCGGGCAGCTATTCGCGATGTAGGCAGGGCTTTGGATGTGCCTTATGGGGATGTGGATAAGATCGCCAAGATGATTCCCGCGGAACTGGGGGTAACCATAGATCGATCATTGGAGATTTCAGCTGATTTGGCTCTGGCCTATGCCAATGATTATGATACTCGCACAATAATTGATATAGCCCGGGCTATTGAAGGTATGCCCAGACATGCTTCCGTTCATGCGGCCGGAGTTGTGATTGGGCGGGAGGCCTTGAGTTCGCTATTGCCATTGCAAAAAACAACTGATGGTCACGTTATAACCCAGTTTGCCAAGGAGACGGTAGAGGATATTGGCTTGCTCAAAATGGATATTCTGGGCTTGAGAACCCTTACGGTTTTAGCCCGGGCAGTGGAGATAATTAAGAAAACACATGGTGTTAGCTTAGATCTAGATAATTTACCACTGGAAGATGAGAAGGTTTACGAGCTTCTGCAATCCGCTAATACCATCGGCGTTTTTCAATTGGAAAGCGATGGATTGAGACGGATATTGAGCGAGATGAAGCCTAATCGTTTCGAGGATCTGATCGCTATCATCGCTCTATACCGTCCCGGTCCTTTGGGCAGCGGCATGGTGGAGGATTTTATCAACCGCAAGCACGGGCGTCAGAAATTGGAGTACATACACCCACTCCTGGAGAACATATTAAAGGAAACCTATGGGGTTATTCTCTACCAAGAACAGGTTATGCGGGTAGCTAGTGATTTGGCTAATTTCACTATGGGTGAGGCCGATGTGCTGAGGCGCGCGATGGGCAAGAAAAAGGCTAGCGAATTGGCGGCTATGCGGAATAAGTTTGTCCAAGGGGCAGCTCAAAATGAAATTGACCAGGAAGTTTCCACCCGCTTATTTGATCTTATGGAGAGTTTTGCCGGTTATGGCTTTAATAAAAGCCATTCGGCCGCCTATGCTATGATTTCTTATCAGACCGCCTATCTCAAGACTCATTATCCCGTAGAATATATGTGCGCATTTTTAAGCAGTGTCATAGATCACCAGGAAAGGGTAGTGTTTTATATTAGGGAATGCCGAAAAATGGGTATAGCTATCCTGGCTCCTGATATAAATGAGAGTTTTGAGAATTTCACTGTAGGAACGGGAGGGATTCGCTTTGGACTGGGGGCAATCAAAAATGTAGGCGTGAATGCAGTGAAAACCATTGTGGAAGCGCGCCGAGAAGGCAAATTCAAGTCCTTTTTTGATTTCTGCCAGCGAATTGATTTGTCCCAGATTAATAAACGCATGGTAGAAAATCTTATTGTCGCCGGTTGTTTTGATTCTCTAGGAAAGACTCGGAAACAGACTATTTCAATTATGGATGAGTCTATAAGTCTGGCTGCTCAGATTAAACAGGCTGAAAACGGCAGCCAGATGTCACTCTTTGGCGATGCTGCCAGCATGGTGGAAGAGCCCAAGATTATTATAAACGGTGAATGGGAGAGCCGGGATAGGTTGAGCCGGGAGAAGGAGGTTCTGGGTTTTTATGTATCGGCTAATCCACTCGATTCGTATCGGCAAACCATTGAATTGGTGGTAACGGATGAAATTGCATCTCTGGATAAAGATGGCGGCGAAGAGTATGTGCGACTGGCAGGCATGCCGGTTAATTTGAGCAAAAAAATCAGCCGCAAAGGTGATCCTTATGCACGTTTCCATCTGGAAGATTTGAGCGGGCGCATTGAGGTGATGATCTTTCCGTCAGCTTACCGGCAGTTTATTAATAACATCATACCGGATAATGCCATTATAATAGAGGGATTTGTTGATCGGCGCGATGAACAGGCTAAGATAACACTGCGCCGGGTATTTGAACTTAAGAGCACTTTAAAAGAACTACATATTCGTTTGCCTTATGAGAAAACGGATACTGAGGGTAAGCAGGAATTGATAAATATCCTGGCTAAGCACCCGGGCGAAATGGAGGTGTGTTTACACCTGCCCAATAAAAAAATCCTGGTTCTGGATGAAAAGTTCGATGTAGATAGTAATCTGGATTTAAAGAAAAATTTGATCCGAATGTATGGCAAAAATAATGTGTGGTTTAACTAAGGAGGAATATGCATGAACGAAGCTTATTTGGGAGAAGACTATATTGTAATCAAGGCATTGGAGAATGGGGTAACCATAATCGGTTTAACCCGCGGAACTGATACTAAGTTTCATCACACGGAAAAACTGGATCGTGGAGAAATTCTGGTAGTTCAGTTCACAGAACATACCTCGGCAATGAAAATCAGAGGTAATGCCGAAATCATTCATCGTTATGGAACAACTATGAGTGAGGGAAACAAGCGATAATAAGACTTTACATTTGGGGGTGACCCGTTGCAAAAACTGGCAGTTTTAACCAGTGGCGGAGATGCATCTGGCATGAATGCTACGATTCGTGCGGTAGTTCGTTCCGCTGTCTTCAGAGGGGTTGAGGTTTTTGGGGTTCACCAGGGTTTTGAGGGGCTTATTAATGGGGAAATTAAGCAGATGACTGCAGGCTCGGTAGCTGATATTATTCACCGGGGTGGAACCATTTTACAGACTTCCCGTTCTGAGGGGTTTAAAACCCTAGATGGAAGGGAAAAAGCGAGTGGCTTGTTGCGTGCCCTGGGCATCGAAAATCTGGTTGTTATAGGGGGAAATGGCAGCCTGCGTGGGGGCTATGAATTTTGCCAACTGGGAATAAATGTGATTGGTATACCGGCCACGATTGATAATGATGTGCCCTATACCGCCTCGATCGGCTTTGATACAGCGGTGAACACAGTTTTGGGAGCTATTAACCGACTGCGGGATACGGCTAGTAGTCATGGCCGAATTTTTGTCATAGAGGTTATGGGCCGGGACTGCGGTGAGATTGCCTTGGCGGCCGGGGTTGCTGGGGGGGCGGAATCAGTATTGATTCCTGAGATTGAAACTGATCTTAGTCAGGTTATCGAGAAGATTAATAAGGGTATTGAGAGAGGTAAACTGCACAGCATTATAATTGTTGCAGAAGGGGTTTATCCGGCGATGGAACTACGCGATAAAATACAGACAGAGACCGGACACGATACCCGGGTCAGCATCCTGGGGCATATACAGCGGGGTGGTACACCTACTGCAGTGGATAGAATTCTGGCTTCCCGTATGGGGAAGCATGCGGTGGATTCTATATGTCAGGGTGAACGGAATGTCATGGTGGCTGGCGAGGGAGATAGAATTTTCTCCATCCCGCTGGAGAAAGTGGTTAATGGGAAGCGGATGCCTGAACTGGAAATGTTCGAGATTGCCAGAATGCTATCGATATAAGAGGTGACATATGCGCAAGACAAAAATTATTTGTACGATCGGTCCGGCCAGTGAAGATAAAGACAAGCTGAGCCAGCTGATTCATAATGGGATGAATGTGGCGCGGCTGAATTTCTCCCATGGGGAACATGCCGAACATAAGAAAAGAATAGATAATATACGCCAGGTAGCTGCTGAAATGGATCAGCCTCTGGCAATTATGCTGGATACCAAGGGACCCGAAATACGAACGGGTAAACTGCATAATAAGAAAGTAAAACTGCAGGCTGGTCAGACCTTTATTTTGACCACCCGTCCCGTACCCGGCGATGAAAATGAAGTGGAGGTAAGCTATCCTCAACTGCCCGTTGAGGTAAAGCCGGGAACATCTATACTGCTTTCCGATGGGTTAATAAACCTTCTGGTGCAGGAGACCACAGCCACAGATATTATCTGCCAGGTAATTAATGGCGGGGAATTGGGCGAGAAAAAGGGGGTTAATGTGCCCGGAGTAAGGATAAACATGCCCTTTCTTAGCGAAAAAGATATAGCAGATATTCATTTTGGCATCGATGAAGAGCTGGATTTTATTGCTGCTTCTTTTGTTAGAAATGCCCAGGATGTATGGGACATTAGGCGCATACTGGAGTCGCGGGATGCGCATATTGATATAATAGCCAAGATCGAGAGCCAGGGTGGGGTAGACAATCTGGATGACATTATCAAGGTAGCCGATGGAGTTATGGTGGCCCGAGGCGATTTGGGTGTTGAGATTCCTGCCGAGGAGGTTCCTCTGGTGCAGAAGACCATCATTAAAAAATGTAACCTGGCTGGCAAAGTGGTTATTATAGCTACCCAGATGCTGGATTCCATGATCAACAACCCCCGGCCTACGCGAGCTGAGGTTTCCGATGTAGCCAATGCAATTTTCGATGGGGCGGATGCTATTATGCTGTCAGGGGAAACTGCAGCCGGAAAATATCCGGTGGAGTCGGTGGAAACCATGGCCAGGATAGCCAAAAGAGCTGAGGAGGTTCTTCCCTATCAGGAAATATTAAGGAGTAAGCGCTTGCAGGGAACCGCATCAGTCACAGATGCAATCAGTTATGCCACCTGTGCGACGGCGGCCAGCCTAGGTATTTCGTCTATCATTACTGCTACCAGCATCGGAACCACAGCGCGGATGGTTTCTAAATATCGTCCCCAGGCTGATATTATAGCGGTTACTCCAGATAGTAAGGTCATGAATAAGTTGGTTATGGTTTGGGGAGTTCACCCGGTTCTTACCCAAGAGACAAAAGGAACCGATGAATTATTTGAGGAATCCTTGGCTCGGTGTCTGGAAATAGGCTATATAAAGAAAGGCGATCTAGTAGTTCTAACCGCAGGCAGCCCTTCCGGTTTTTCGGGAAGCACCAATCTCATGAAAGTTCATGTAGTAGGAGATATATTAGTGCAAGGAATGGGAATTGGCGTTAAGCCGGTCAGCGGTAAGGTTAGAATTATTCTGGATGATGAAGATTTGGAGAAAATCCAGGTAGGAGACGTTTTGGTATGTCGTGCCGCTCATAGTGCTTATGCTAAATATCTGGAGCGGGTGGTGGCCTTGATTGCGGAGGAGGGAGGATTAACCTCTGATGCAGCTATAATGGGGCTTAACATGGGAATACAGGTCATTGTGGGAGCCCGCGATGCTACTCGTATATTAGAAAACGATATGCTGGTTACTGTAGATACACCTCACGGGCGCGTTTATAGCGGTCTGGCTAAAGTATTATAGCGAATATTTTTCGGGTCTTACTAGTATACAAAATATCTGTAAAATACAGGGGTAAATAATTCAAAATTATTTGCTAAATAATTTCGACAAAGGAGGAATTTTTAACGCAGTATAGAATTTTCACTATTGAGGACTGTAGATGTAGAGAGAGAAGAAAACAAAAAAAATATCAGATTATTTAGAGGAGGAATTCAGGATGAAGATAATGGTACTTGGTGCAGGTACTATGGGAGCAGGTATCGTACAGAATGCTGCTCAATCAGGTTTCGATGTAGTTTTAAGGGATATTAAACAAGAGTTTGTTGACAATGGTATTAAGGGGATTACCAAAAACCTGAGCAAATTGGTGGAAAAGGGTAAAATGGAAGCTGCCGACAAAGACGCTATTTTAGCGAGAATAGTTGGCACCGTTGACATGGCAGCAGCTGCTGATTGTGACTTGGTCATTGAAGCTGCTATTGAAGTCATGGAAATTAAGAAAACCATATTCAAAGAGTTGGATTCCCTTTGTAAGCCCGAGTGCATTCTGGCTTCCAATACTTCAGCCTTGAGTATAACTGAAATTGGCGCTGCTTCAGGCAGACCTGACAGAATGATTGGTATGCATTTCTTCAACCCCGTACCAGCTATGAAACTGGTTGAAATCATCCGTGGCGCTGCTACCAGCCAGGCCACTTATGATGCAATTAAGGCTCTGGCACTGACAATGGGAAAAGCTCCAGTTGAAATCAATGAAGCTCCTGGCTTCGTTGTAAACCGTCTTTTGATCCCCATGCTGAATGAAGGTATGTATGCCTTAATGGAAGGCGTAGCCAATGCAGCTGACATTGATACTTCCATGAAGTTTGGTGCCGGACATCCTATGGGACCGTTGGCTCTGGCTGACATGATCGGATTGGATATCTGCCTAAAAATTATGGAAACTCTATATAAAGAATTTGGTGATCCTAAGTATCGTCCTTGCCCCTTACTGGTTAAAATGGTACGCGCGGGCAAACTTGGACGCAAGAACGGCGAAGGCTTCTTCGTATACTAA
>CAYWFX010000033.1:0-39756 GCA_964457945.1 uncultured Syntrophomonas sp. | reverse complement strand
TTATAAAGTAATAGGAGGTTTTGCTATGTTCGGTGATATTTCAACTGAGGATATAGAAATCCTTAACGCATTTAGTAACTTGACAACTTCAGCTCAGAAGGAGTTTAAGGATTACCTGCGGTATCTATTATGTAAGCAATATAAGAAAGAATTAATGGCTGCCATATTTCACAACCAACTATTGCATAGCCTGCTGCAAAGTCTTTTATATATTGTAGAACGGGACGAGTTTCAGATTCAACAAATTGAGAAAAGGCTGAGTCAAATTAAGGAGCTTTATTTTGGTATTTTTGAAAAAATACACATTAAATACACTGAACTGGTGGATGGGTTGGATAGCAGTGAACTGGTGAAAGAATTTGGAAATAATAGTTTTGATAATATTAATAGAGCCTGCAAGAGTGGCAATCATATTCTGATACGTATGGAAATAGTAGAGTTTTATGAAGGCTATTATAAGTTAGCCCAAAAAAAGGACGCCAGAAAAATCGTTGCAGTATAACAATACAAATTTTTGCAGTATAATAGTAGCAATGAAAGTAGAAAATGGGGGCCTAATAGAATGAAAATAAAATTTTTGGGAGCCGCGAAGACCGTTACCGGTTCATTTTACGTAATTGACACGGATAAGGTAAGGTTCGCGGTTGATTGCGGTCTTTTTCAGGGAACCAGGGAACTGAAGGAAAAGAATTATGCTGATTTTTCCGTGGATCCGAAATCAATTGAATTTTTGGTGTTAACCCATGCTCATATAGATCATACTGGTTTAACCCCCAAACTCTGTAAATCTGGATTTACGGGGCACATCTACTGTAGCCCTCCTACTAATGAACTTTGCCAGGTAATGTTTCCTGATGCAGGTCATATCCAGGAATCAGAAGTGGAAAGAAAAAATCGCAAGTTAAGCCGGGCGGGTAATAAAACCTTGGAACCGATTTACACAGTTGAAGATGCAGTTAACTGTTTACCACAGCTTCGGCCTTTGAATTATGATGAGGTAATTAAATTAGCTCCGGGGGTAGAGATAAGGCTTAGGGATGCAGGACATATTTTAGGCTCTAGCATAATAGAGTTGTGGGTGGAAGAGAATGGAGAGAAAGTTAAGGTTGTCTTCAGTGGTGATCTAGGTCAGCCCAATCAACCTATTATTAAAGATCCGACTATTATTGAAGACGCGGATTATCTTTTGATGGAGTCGACCTACGGGGACAGAAATCATAAAGAAGTTTCTAATCGCTCTGAACAGCTCAAGAAAGTAATTGATGATACTATGAAGCGGGGTGGTAATCTGGTGATACCATCTTTCGCAGTGGAAAGAACTCAGGATCTGCTCTATGACTTAAGTGTTTTGCAGGCTCAAGGGCAGCTTGATCCCAGCATCGATATATATATTGATAGTCCCCTGGCTATTGCGGCCACGGAAATATTTATGAAAAGCACGGCCTATTATGATCAGGAAACTATGCGAATGGTGAACAGCGGGCATCATCCCTTAAAACTGTCCAACCTCAAATATTCTCGAACTCAGCAGGATTCCATGGAGATCAACAAGATACAAAAAAATGCTATCATAATTTCGGCCAGCGGGATGTGTGATGCGGGAAGAATTAAATATCACCTTAAGTACAACCTATGGCGTCCCGAATGCACAATTTTATTCGTGGGTTATCAGGCTGTTGGGACCTTGGGCAGGAGAATACTCGAGGGCGAGAAACTCGTGAATATTCACAGTGAAAAGGTGGCTGTTAAGGCTAATATTCAAAACATCGATGCATATTCAGCTCATGCTGACCAGAATGGTTTGATGTCATGGCTGAAAAATTTTAATAAGGGATTGAAAACGCTTTTCCTGGTACATGGAGAAGAGAAATCCCAACAGGTATTGGCTGACCTAATTCAAAAAGAGTTGGGTCTGCACGTGGTTATTCCTAACTGGCTGGATGAAATCGAGCTGAAACCGATACAAGTAGTACAGCCGGTCCAAGTGATATCTGCTGTTCGGGAGAGCCCATCCGAAAATATCAATAAAGCCTTGGCTGCGGAAGAACTATATCTAAAAATTAGGAGCAGGCTGAACGGACTATATCAAGAAAGCTACAGCAACGCACAATACGATGAGTTAATTGAAAAATTAAAAAAGCTAGAGACAGATTTGTAGACATATCGGGAATCCTATTCAGTCAAGTCCTGAATAGTGTCCATATTTTATGTTGCACCCTCCTAGAACTTAAGAGTTTAGTTTTTTGAATTCATAATAACGATTCTTAGCTAAATCTCTTGATTGTGTATTTGTTACCTTTTGAATTTAAGTGATATAATTTGCTAACTTCACTGTCAGGAGTTGGAAAAATAATGCAACATGAATCTACTTCACTTGAAATCATGCGTTGGGGATATGCTCATTTACCGGGAGCTATCTTTTTCTATGCCAAAGAATTGGATCTTGATATGGAAGATATCGGGATATTATCTGCTATTTTTTATGCTTTTGAAAATACCAAGCCTCTTTTTCAATCAGGGGTAAGAGCTGGGCAGATTATGCAGAGTTGTTCAACTTTAACTGCCCATAAGCTGTCTCGGAAATTATTAAAGCTATCTAAACAGGAAATAATTGAGATGGGCGAGGGCAGCAATAAAAATTTTGGCGATAAGATTATTCACTTAGAGCCACTAATGCATAAGCTTGAGCAATTGGTCCTGCGAGATCATCCTCAGATTATGCCTGCTCCCAATCTGGCTAAGACTAATAACGAGGGCTTAAAAGAGCAACAAATTCAAGAATACCAGGCCAGGATAGAGCAGCTGGAAATGCAGTTAGAACTGCAGATGGAAACACAGATAAATGACGAGAGGAGACCTTCATCTCCAGACTTATTTACTGTCTCGGATGTCAATTACAAACGGGTGGCCGATTTCATATCGAAGAAAACGGGCAACCTGCTCAGTGTGAAAATGGAAAATGAACTGAGAAATTGGCTGGTTGAATTAGGATTTACGCCAGAATTTTTGTTGTGTATGTTAGAATTGGCTTTGGAACGCAATATTACCAATCCTCGGGATATTACCAAGATTGCTCGGGATTTAAAAGAATACTCAATTAATAATGTTGATGGATTAAATGTTTATTTTAAAAACTATGTAGACCAGGAAAAAAATAGAGTTTCGCGTCTAAATCAGTTCGATCCCGATATCAATGAATTTGGAAATTTTACTGGTTTGGATATGAATGCCGAAGCGCGTAAAAAGGTTTATTATAAATGGCGATACGATTGGGGCTTTACCCACAATATGATCATGAAAGCTGGAGAGCTTATGTGCCAGCGTACCAAAAATGGTGGCTTGGAATATATAGATAGCATTCTGAACAATTGGATGAGTAAAGAAATTAGGTCGTTAACTGATGTTGAAAAGGAGATTGCCGCCTTTAAAAATCGTCCTAAAACCGGCAATACCCTTCCTGTAACAGCTAAAAATCTACCTGGAAAACGTAGCGGTGAAGACTACGAATATTATGTTCCTCCTGAAATTCTAGCCGAATTGAAAAGCAAGGTGTAATTCAATGCCGGGGTGAGCCCCGGCTTTTCTGATGGAGGGTATATTTATGAATGTAGAGGAAATGGACTTTAAAAACCAGCTTTTTGACCTGGAGAGTGAACGCCGGGTAATATCTTCAATGTTACATTCGGAGGATGCATGTATAGAGGCCTATAATTCATTGCAAGTTACTGACTTCTATTCACCCCAGCACGGCACGGTTTTTGAATTAACCAGCAGCCTATATGAGCGGGAAATAAGGCCAACTTATGTAGAATTAATTAAAGAAGCCCACACCCTGGGGATACTTACTAACACCCGGGATATTGAAGATTTAAAATATATTGCAGAACACTATATTGATGACGGTAACATTAAATATTGGATTAAAAAGGTACGGGATAAAAGTCGCTTGCGGAAATACGAAGGTTTTTTACGAAAAAGCTATCAAGTCTTAAGGGAAGAAATTGACCAGGACGTGGAACAGATATTGATGTCGGCTGAAGAAGAACTGACCAATCTAACTGCCTTGGAGATAGATGATCATGTTGATACCCCTCAGGATTTGGCCAAATTGGGATATGAAGAGGTAGAACGCAGGTTTTTGCGTTACAAGGATATTAAGGAACTGCATCAGGGGGTTATTCCCTTAGATGGGCTTCCCACCGGTTTTTATAACCTTAATAAAGTAACTCTGGGGTATAAACCGGGCGATTTAATTATTCTGGGCGCTCAGACTGGACACGGCAAGACTTCGTTTGCTCTGCATACTGCCAATGCGGTTGCCATTAGAAGCAAAAACAATATTCTATACCTTAATACCGAGATGAGCCGGCCCCAGATAGCCCTGCGCTGGGGTTCAATCCTGTCAGGCATTGAACACGAAAGAGTTCGCAGCGGAGAAATAAATGAGTCCGAATTGTCGCGGATATTACATGGCTATTCGCAGCTAGGGGATAGCGGATTCTATTCTTATCCCTGTCCCAATTTAACCCCGGAAAAAACCATTTCTATAGCTCGCAAGTTCAAGGCGCAAAAGCAAATTGACATGATGATAATAGATTATATTGGACGTATGGATAAACAAGATTCCCGATTGCAGGAATGGCAGGTACTGGAGCAGATTATTAAAACCCAGAAGATGCTGGCCCAAAACCTGCAAATCGTAGTTATGTGCTTAGTTCAATTGAATCCAGATGGCTCTTTACAGGGGGCAAAAAGGATGAAGAATGAATGTGATCTGATGCTGAAGCTCAGTCCCATCCCGAAAGAGGAACAGGAAGAAAGCGAAGAACTGAAAAAATTTGATACTATGCCCAACTACGCCATTTTTATTGATAAGAACCGCGATGGACAAAGTGGGATTCGTATACCCATATATTTTGACTTGCAAAAACAAATCATGAAGGATGTAAAAAGGATAACTATATAATGGCAACCACGGATAACAGGTTGAAAAAATTATATGATTCTATGGGCAGCATGATCTCTAATCTGCATATGCAAAAGGGGAATTTGAGCCATGAGGAGATGTATTGTCTTCTTTCAGTACTTGATTATACTTGGATGGGAAAAAGAGATCCCAGTTTCATTGATTTGTTAAGGGAGTGGCAGACCAGTGAACTAGAACCCGAGATTAACGAAATTATAAAAGCTACCTTACTGAGCGTTGATTTCAAAAAACCAGCCTCGGTTTCAAAAAATATGGAGATTATTCGTGGCTTAATAAGGTATAATAATGAGTTGAAGGATAGCTGAGGGACTGTCAAGCAATAAACTAGTCATTTACTCCGGTCTTTTTCGCACTATACTTCGTTATCAAAGCTTGGAATACGTCCAGTATGACTGCGCTTTGATGCCTTGTCTAGCGCGAAAAATCCTCGGACTATTCTGCCTTATTTATTGCTTGACAGCCCCTAGTAGAACCGTAGGATGGGGAGGAAAATGATGCCAAAGATGCAAATTTGGAACAAGGCTATGGAGTGTATGCCCAGAGAGGAAATGGAAGCTCTACAACTGAGAAAGTTAAAGAAAATCTTACATTATGCCTATGATCGTTCTGACATTTATAAAAAAAAGTTTGATGAAATTGGTTTTAAACCTGATGATCTTAAGGGTTTGCAGGATTTAAGCAAATTGCCTTTAACGGTAAAAGATGACTTTCGGGATGGTTATCCCTTCGGAATGTTCGTGGTACCAATGGATCAGGTGGTACGACTACATGCCTCATCAGGGACCACCGGTAAGCTAACCGTAGTGGGCTGCACCAAAAATGACATGGAAAATTGGACTGAGGTACTGGCGCGTATGATTACGATGACTGGGGTTAATTCCTCAGATGTTACGCAGATTGCCTTCGGTTATGGTCTATTTACCGGTGCTCATGGCCTGCAATACGGTATGGAAAGAGTAGGAGCTACGGTCATTCCTATTTCTGGGGGTAATTCTGAAAAACAGCTTATGGTTATGAAGGATTTTGGTACTACCGCCTTAGTCTGCACTCCTACATATGCCTTACACTTAGCGGAAGTAGCGATGGGATTAGGGATTGATCCCCGTACTGATTTAAAGGTAAGAGTAGGCCTTTTTGGCGGGGAAGCTTTTTCGGAGGAATACCGCCAGGAAATACAGAATCGCTGGGGTATGCTGGCAACTGATAATTATGGCTTAAGCGAGTTAGGTGGTCCTGGTTTTTCGGGTGAATGTGAACTTATTTGTGGTCAGCATATTGCTGAAGACCATTACTTGGTAGAAATTATTGATACTGAGACCTTGCAGCCAGTTGCCCCGGGGGAGAAGGGCGAAGTGGTGATAACCAGCCTTTCCAGGGAAGCAGTGCCGGTAATCAGGTATCGTACTAAAGATATTTCCTCATTGAATTATGCACCTTGCGATTGCGGTCGTACTACAGCTCGTTTGAGTAAGATCACCGGTCGCAGCGATGATATGATGGTTATACGGGGCGTGAATGTATTTCCATCTCAGATTGAAAGTGTACTGGTAAGAATGGAAGAACTAGCACCTCACTATCAGATTATCCTTTACAAAAAAGGTTTCCTGGATGACATAGAAATTAGGGTAGAGCTTTCTGAAGAAGCTTTTACTGATAATTATGCAAAACTGGAAGCAATTGAACATAAGCTCAAACAACAGCTATATAAAACCCTTTCGATGAACCCTAAAGTAAGGCTGGTGGAGCCTTTTAGTATAGAGAGAAGCCCTGGAAAAGCCATAAGGGTTATAGATAAGAGAGATAAGGGACTATAAAGGAATAAATAAGGCAGAATACTCCGAGGATTTTTCGCGCTTGACAAGGCGTCAAAGCGTGGTAATACTGGAGGTATTGGCGCGTTTTGATAACGAAGTATAGCGCTAAAAAGACCGGAGTAAATGACTGGTTTATTTCTTGATAGTTCCTGAATAAAGGTGGATAGGAGTGTTGAATGATGGGAGATTTTATTAAAGAGAAGGCCAGGCCCGAAATATTCACCCTCAAACCCTATGTAGCGGGTAAACCCATCGAAGAAGTGAAAAGGGAATTGGGACTAAACGATATTATTAAGTTGGCTTCCAATGAAAACCCTTTGGGTTCCTCGCCTAAGGCCATAGAGGCAGTCGAAAATAATGTGCGCAAGATGCACTTGTATCCGGATAGTAACTGCTTTTATTTAAAGGAGAGATTGGCTTCATTTAATGATATCGAAGCTGCCAGCATTCTAGTAGGTAATGGCTCCGATGAACTTCTGAAGCTGCTGGCTGAAACATTTCTTAATCGGGGGGATCAGATCGTATATGCCCAGCCTTCTTTTTCCGAGTACGGATTTGTGGCTCGGATCATGGGCGCGGAATGCATTGAAGTCTCTTTGAACGATTTTACTCACGACTTAGAGGCTATGTTGAATGCAATAAATGACAAAACCAAAATGATCATAATATGCAATCCTAATAATCCTACTGGAACCATAGTCAGCGCTGCGGAAATTGAAAGCTTTATGGACAAGGTGCCTGATGATGTGCTGGTCGTTTTTGATGAGGCCTACTGCGAATATGTGGAACGCGAGGATTTTCTGAGCGGGCTTAAGTATGTGCAGGCAGGCCGTAATGTTGTGGTACTAAGGACCTTTTCAAAGATTTACGGACTGGCTTCCTTGCGTATAGGATATGGTATAACTACATCTGCTATTGCCCAAGCGGTAGAAAAGGTAACTGAACCCTTTAATGTGAATATGTTAGCCCAGGTTGCTGCATTGGCAGCCTTAGATGATACGGAACATGTTCAAAAAAGCCGGGAAGTAAATTCCCTGGGCAAAAAATATTTGTATAGTGAATTTGAAAAACTGGGTCTTTACTATGTACCCACCGATGCCAATTTTATTTTTGTTGATGTGGCCAAGAACTGTCAGGAAGTATTCAAGGCTCTCCTGCAATTGGGAATAATCATTCGCACTGGAGATATTTTTGACTATCCTAATTATATTAGAGTTACAGTAGGAACTGCACTGGAGAATGAGCGGTTTATCCAAGGGTTAAGACAGGTTTTAGCGGATTAGGCAACAGTGTATGATTTTTGCTAAAACCCATTATCAGGACCATACAGCCCGGGATATACTGAGTATTGCTCTGGCTGATTTGCTGAATAATCTAGAGGCAGAACCGCTCTTTATATGTATTGGCTCTGACCACCATTTGCTGGATTGTTTCGGTCCTTTAACAGGTACAATGTTAAGTGCGGTTGCCCCTAATTTATCGGTGTTTGGCACTTTAGAGCACCCACTACATGCCCAAAACCTAGTCAAAGAAGTAAGGAGAATTAAGAAGCTTCATCCTGACAAAATAGAGATTGCCATTGATGCATCAGTGGGCAATGAAGAGGAAATAGGAATAATCCAATTGCGCCAGGGGAGTTTATTACCGGGCAAAGCTTTGGCTAAATACCTGCCCCCAGTTGGTCAGTACTCTATAACCGGAGTAGTAGATGTCAGGCTTAATCATCAAGGAGTTAGAATTAATAAGCGTCCCGGTTTGGGGCACGTTTACCATATGGCGAAATTACTAAGTGAATCAATAGGCGACTGGTACAACGGAAAACATTCGGGGTAAGATAGGAGGATTTTGATGAAGAAGTTAATGATAGGCAACGCAGCCATAGCCCGAGGAGCCTATGAGGCGGGGGCAACAGTGGCCACTGCTTATCCGGGCACTCCCAGTACGGAAATAGTAAGTAATTTCGCACAGTACGAGGGAGTGTATGCTGAATGGTCACCTAACGAGAAAGTGGCTATGGAGGTAGGAGCAGGCGCTTCCATCGGCGGTGCTCGGACTTTGGTGGCTATGAAACATGTGGGAGTTAACGTTGCTGCTGATCCCCTCTATACTTTTGCTTATACTGGTGTAAATGGGGGACTGGTTATTGTTTCCGGCGATGATCCGGGAATGCATTCCTCTCAGAACGAACAGGATAACCGGGGGTATGGGCGTTTTGCCAAATTACCCGTTTTAGAACCAGCCGATAGCCAGGAGGCCCTGGATTTTACCCGTATGGCTTTTGATCTGAGTGAAGAATATGACACCCCAGTTATGCTGCGGGTTACAACTAGACTGGCTCATTCCCAAACCATGGTGGAAGAAGGGGAAAGAACAGATTTGCCCCTGAAAGACTATATCAAAAATGCAGCCAAGTACGTTATGTTACCGGGTCATGCCAGAATGCGCCACATAGAAGTGGAAAAAAGGATGTTAAAGCTGGGCGAATACGCAGAAACTACTCCTCTTAACAGCATCGAGTGGGGGAGCAAAGAAGTGGGGATTATCACCAGTGGGGTCGTTTACCAGTATGTAAAAGAAGTACTGCCGGAAGTATCCGTTTTGAAGCTAGGCATGACCAATCCATTGCCGCAGAAGCTTATCAAGAGCTTTGCAGAACAGGTGGACAGGCTGATTATCATTGAGGAACTAGAGCCAGTTATAGAGGAGCAAGTCAAGTCCTGGGGGATTAAGGTTGAAGGAAAAGAATTGTTTAGCCTTCTGGGTGAGTACAGCCCCGAAATGATAGAAGCCAAGCTGGGTCAAGCCAAACCCGTTCGCAGTTATGATCTGGATAAGGAAATTCCCGCTCGGCCGCCGCTAATGTGTCCCGGTTGTCCGCATCGGGGCGTTTTTCACACCTTGCATAAAATGAAGCTAGCGGTCATGGGTGACATTGGCTGTTATACCCTCGGAGCCTTGAGCCCATTGGATGGAATGGATGCCTGCATATGCATGGGGGCCAGTATTGGCTCAGCTATGGGAATGGAGAAAGCCCGAGGTGAGGAGTTTGCCAGTAAGACTGTGGCGGTTATCGGAGATTCTACCTTTGTCCATTCAGGAATTACCGCTCTTATTGATGTCGTATATAACCAGGGAACCTCAACGGTGATGATATTAGATAATGATACCACAGCTATGACCGGACACCAGGAACATCCAGGTACGGGAGTGACTATCCGCCAACAGGCTACTAACAAACTTGATATTGAAGGTCTGGTAAGAGCGATAGGTGTCAAACATATTAGGATTGTTGATCCTCTAAAACTGGATGAATTGGAAGCGACTCTAAAGGAAGAATTGAACCGGCGCGAGCCTTCGGTAATCATTACCAAGAGGCCCTGCGCATTATTAGATAAAATACCTAATCCAGTCAAGTATTACGTGGATGAAGAACTCTGCAAAGGTTGTAAGCTGTGCCTGAAAGTCGGCTGTTCAGGAGTTTACTTTATTGAAGAAGATAAAAAGGCAGTAATGCATTCTAGTTGTGTTGCCTGCGGTCTTTGTCCTCAGATATGTACATTCGATGCCATCAAGAAAGTGGAGGGATAATACATGCAAAGCCAGACAACGGATATTCTAATAGTAGGCGTTGGGGGGCAGGGAACTCTCTTAACCAGCCGTATTATTGCTCAGGTAGCAGTGCAACTAGGGTATGATGTAAAGGTATCCGAGGTTCACGGTATGGCTCAAAGAGGAGGAAGCGTAGTTACTCAAGTTAGGTACGGTAAGAAAATATACTCTCCCATCATCAAAAAGGGAGAGGCTGACGTGATATTGGCTTTTGAAAAAATCGAAGCAGCCCGCTGGCTGGATTACTTAAAAGCAGATGGTATGGTCATAATAAACAATGAACGAGTAAACCCTTTGCCAGTTATGAGCGGTAAAGCAAAATACCCGGATGACATCCATGAAAAGGTGTCTGCTCTGGTGGAGAAAACCGTAGTGGTAGATGCTACCGATATTGCTGCCCGATGCGGTAATGTTAAAGCCGCTAACGTTGTTCTGGTAGGCATGTTAAGTCAGGCCATAGGATTACCGGTCGAAGAGGTAGAGAAAGCCATACGGGATATTGTACCGGCCAAGGCTTTAGAGGTAAATCTAGAAGCCTTTAGAGAAGGACGCAAACTATTGGATCATACAGTCTAAATCAAACTACAGGTGGAAGCAATAAGACGTAATTTTTGCTTTCAGAGACATACTGGATTTAGAGGGAGCGGAAAGGATAGTACTTTCCGCTTTCTTATTAAAGGGAGGAAAATCATTGCGCTGTTATATTGATGGAATCACCCATATAGGGGAAGGGGTTGCCAGAATAGAAGGAAAAGCTACCTTTATACCTTTTGCTATTCCGGGAGAAACTGTGGAAGTAGAAATTACCGAAGAAAAGAAAAAGTTTAGACGAGCCCGCCTGACAGAGATTAAAGATGGTTCAGAAGATAGAATAACGCCGCTTTGCCCTCATTATTATGAGTGTGGAGGCTGCGCATATCAGCACGTGAGCTATCCTAAGCAGTTAGAGTTAAAGCATCGAGTAGTACAGGAGAGTATTAATAGAATTGCAAAAATTGATCTAGAGGTTAATCCGGTCTTGGGGATGGATGAGCCTTGGCGTTATCGCAATAAGGTTGAATGGCATGTAGATAGAATAAATGGCCAGCTGAAAATGGGTTACTATAAAAATGACAGCCATAGGATAATAGATATTAGCACCTGTAAGTTGATTTCTGAAGAAATGGAGAGCCTGAGTTTATATATAAAGGCGAGATTAGAAGAATTTAAACTACCAGATCATTGTGAGATAGTAATCCGCCAGTCTTCACTAAACCGCAAGCTTATGATTGTCTTCCGCGGAGAGGGGATGGATAAACTAAACATCAGTAGTCTGCTAGATTATCCTGAACTTAATTCAATCTACAGCATTGATAATGAATTTTATACTCTGCTCCATGGAGAAGCTTACCTGCAGGAAGAAATAAATGGGGTGCTTTATGAGATATCAGCGCTATCTTTCTTTCAAGTAAATTCCACCCAAACCAGTAAATTATATGAATTAGTAACGGAATATGCTCGTGCTAAACGAAGCAACCGAGTCTTAGACGCCTACTGTGGGATAGGCAGTATATCACTGCTTCTGGCTAAGACCGCACGTAAGGTTCTGGGCGTAGAAAGCTATGCTCCAGCCATAAAGGATGCCACCAATAATAAATACAAGAACAAAATATTTAATTGCGACTTCCTAACCGGTCCCTGCGAGATCATAATACCCCAGCTCATAGATGAGTTTGATCTGGTGGTGCTGGATCCTCCCCGGGCAGGTTGTACCGAAGATTTGATTCAAGCCATAGCTGAGATATCTCCCAAAAGAATTGTATATGTATCCTGTAATCCTGCCACCCTGGCTCGGGATTTGGCTCTCTTCGCAAAAGAAGGTTTTGAAACCAGGGAAATTCAACCGGTGGATATGTTTCCCCAGACTAGCCACGTTGAAACAATAGTTCTGATAACTTGCCCCGTAAATCCCACAAAATAGGTACTTGCAGCGATTTTAAAGGGCGACTTTTTGAGGGGTAAAAATGATGATAATTACTGATAAGAACTCGGTTATTTTTAAAATAATCGGGTTTTTACTTTCATATAAACCGCCAGAAAAGCATTCACTGCAAGTAAAAGGCTTTCAACAAGTTTTACCATAATTTATGATATAATTATGTCGAAGCTGGAATGATTTATAATTTAACAATCTTTCATGAAATGTAAGGTGGTTTGGAGGTTTGCAACAAGAATTGAAAAGGGGAAAGAGGCATGTCCTAATCTCACACCTTAGATGAAGAATGGATTAAAGCTGTTTTGGGTGAAATGATTCGTAAAGATGGAGCTTATAATGAAAATGTTATTAGGAATAACGTTGACACAATTCTGATTTTTCATGGGTATATTACAATCTGTTGTAAAGATGGGTTACAGTTTAATATAAGATTAATCAAGGAAGTAAAAGATATACTTGTGTGATTAAAAATGCTTGGGAATGCAAAGGACATTTTTGACGCGTAATACCAAAAAGATCACAGAGCAGATCAAAGATTTGAAGCAGAAGAAGCTGAAACTGGTATATAAACATGCTGCGAATTTTTAGCAATATGGATGCCTGCTTGAAGAAAACAACTTGTGAGGTGCGGGAATTTGTCCAAAGGCTGTTGCAGAGCATCAAGGTTATCAACCATGAGTTGATGGCAATCCAATCCGGAATAACGATGAAGCAAAGGATTTCATATTATGAGTAAGAAATAAGGCAGGAACGATTACAGCCCGGCTTGTTCCTGCCAGAGACTAAAAGCTATTAAGACTAAAATCCTTAGTGTACTGAGGTTTTTAGTGTTGGCAGTATCATATAATGTCGAAACGTTAGCAAAATCACCATTTTTATTGTAAGAAAATATGGCATAATTATATTTACAATGTTGGTGGTGATTGAATGAGGAAAGAAGTAGAAAACAGTGGAGATAGCAGATGCAGAAAAAAGGTTCAGAGGACTCTACATTGGATGTGCAGGTTACTACTGTAAAGTTAATTGGATATAAGCCCAGAATCAAATACGGGAAGAGGTCCCATTGATTTAAGATTAGTAGATACATGGTAAAACCGATAACAAGACTTTTTGATATATGGTAATCATTTTTATAGAGTTAAGCAGGTAGAAGATAGCTTCGAGGAAAGAAAAGTCAGAGGAGAGAAGCCGGCACATCTAATAATTAGACGAAAACTAAGGCTTCTGCAAGTAATTAATAAATCATAAAATGGCAAGTTGGATATCAAGCGAGTAAAAAACTAATTAAAGTTTATGATTCAGATACTATAGCTTAATGATACCTGTATGATGAGGCAAAACTTGGGATACGCTTTATGATGCCTTCTTTAAAAATACCAAAGAGGAAATAATATGGTTAAGAAATTTTTTGCGTATTATAAATCTGATTTCGGAATTAAATCTGTAAGTGTGTATAAAGCATTAAGTATGAAAAATTCTAGAATCAATAATCAAGATAAAATAATAGAATTTTGGGATACTCCTGAATTAGAAGATGCAGAAAAAGTATTTCCCAAACGATCAAGCAAAGATGGTAGGGCTGCACATTTCAGCTATTATTCTGGATCTAAACGTGCCGGTATTAATAGTGAAATGACTATGACACATAAACTCTATGAAATAATATATTCAGAAACTGATAGATTACTTTTAGATGCATTTGGTACCCAAGTTATGATCTCTATCAAAAATGCTAAAATGGAGTATTTTTATAGAACATCTTATAATTTTTATTTTATTGATATAATGCTTGAGTTGGAGAAAACGAAACCATCGTTATACTACTATAAATGGAATGGAAAATTAGCTTTGGAGATTTATGTGACTCATAAAGTTGAGAAGTCCAAAATTAATGATTTCACTGAGAATGGCATACAGCTATTTCAAATAAAAATATATGATAATCAAAGAGTTCCGGAAGATATTGATGGTGAAGAGCAGTTTGAATATTATAAGCGGATAATTAAGACAAAAGTTGAAAAAAACAATTATAAAGTTGTTGGAAGTTTTTTAAACAATGTTTTCCCTGAAAGTGGATCAAGTATGGGAGAGAGGTATACGATTTTGGCGGATTTTGAAAAAGAAAAACGAGAATTACAAGAACAAATATTGAACAATAAAAAGATCATTAAAGCTCAAGAAGAACAAATAAGAAATAATGAGGCTTCATTACATATTCTAAATGAAAAATTAGAAAGAATGCAGAATGAACTTATTGTAAATGAAAATAAATTACGTACAGCGGATAATATTTTTCAAAAGAATTCAGAACTAACTATGCAGCATCAAAGAGACCAGAACATTATTTCTCAACTTCAAAATAATCTGGATAAAGAGAGAAATGAAGGTTTTTTAAGAAAGTTGTTGAGTAAATTAGGAAGATAAAAAGATTCGTTCACAATAAACCCTGCCGCCAAGGGGGGACCAGTTTCTAAGGGCATCTTTTTTGTACGTAAAGGAATGTCCGAAAGTTGATGAGGAGAAAGAGATTATATGGACTTTGACTTTTCAAAGATAAGGACCCATGACGGTAGCCAGGAAAAAGGTTTTGAAGAGTTGGTTTGCCAACTTGCAAATCTACAGAACCCCGATAATGCTAACTTTTTTGTCAGAAAAGAAGGTGCAGGAGGTGATGCAGGGGTAGAATGTTTCTGGAAACTTAAAGATGGGTCAGAACATGCCTGGCAGGCGAAGTACTTCCTTCACGAAATGAATTCCGGCCGGTGGGCTCAGATTTCAGAATCGGTTGAAACCGCCTTTCAAAAACATCCAGAGATTACTAAGTACTATGTATGTCTCCCTTTTGACAGAACCGACAGCCGCAAGACCGGAAGAGGGGGAAAGCAAGTTGTTTCTATTTATGATGAATGGTGTTCACATGTTGAGGACTGGAAAAAACTTGCCACTGACCAAGGAATGCAGGTTGAGTTTGAATTTTGGGGTAAACACGAAATATGCCAAATGTTGCAGACAGATAATCCCCACTACGCTGGGCGGGCACTTTACTGGTTTAATGATCCCATTCTAGGGTTTGAGCATTTTACCAGGATTTCTGAGCAGTCTAAACGGGTTCTTGGTGAACGGTATACTCCCGAGTTCCATCTGGATTTGCCGATTGCTCATATTTTTGACGGAATTGGTTTAACCCCGAATTGGTGGACTCAACTTGAATCAATCATTCATTCCTGGAGTAAATCCAAAGACAAGCTGGAGATCGATTGTTTTACTTTAGAAGTATATATAACTCGAAGTGAGTGGGTAGCTCTAGAAAAACATGTACAAATTTTCTATGAACGATTATGCACCGGTTTAAAAGAGAAACATTTTCTGGAAATACTGGAGCAATTGAAAACGACAGCCAATGAACTGATCGAGATAACGCAAACATGCCTGAACATATTACCTCACCCATCAGAGGTTACAGAGAGGGAGAAAAATTGTCGGCGAGTTCTTTATGAGTTCAATTCGGAAATGGATAAAATATTATCCTTTCTCAGCGGGAAAAATGTTTCGGCTGCGGTAAGCAGAACAGCTTTACTTCATGGTGAAGCCGGTATCGGAAAATCACATTTATTATGTGACATGGCTTTACAACGATTGAAACAGAACCTTCCAACCGTCTTCCTTCTCGGGCAACATTATACAGGCGGTAAGCCGCTTGACTTCATTCTTGAATCACTAGATTTAAGAGGATTACAATATCAACAAGTTCTGGGAGCATTGGATGCGGCGGGCGTAGCCAATGCAACGAATACATTAATTATCATAGATGCCATCAATGAGGGTGTCGGACGCGATGACTGGTATGTCCAGCTTGCTAAGTTTATTGCGGAACTGTCCCATTATCCGCATCTTTCTTTGGTATTAAGCTGCCGGAGCACATATCTAAGCTACATGATCCCCGCAGATATTGGATCTGACAGGTTGGTGCGAATCGAACATCATGGCTTTAAGGGATACGAACATCGTGCTGCAGCCATGTATCTTTCCCAGCAAGGTATTGCCAAACCAAGTGCCCCAATAACGGCTCCGGAGTTTTCCAACCCCCTGTTTGTTAAGACCTGCTGCAAGGCCCTCAAAGATCGAGGAGAAAAGGCATTTACGAAGGGGCTGCAAGGTATTGATATTCTATTTGATTTTTATATGGAAAGTGTAGCGTACAATATCAGAATAAGAAAACGTTACCGGCCTGGTGAGACTGTGGTAAGAGAAGCATTATTTCGATTCGCTTCCCGCTTATATCCCGATCATTTATTTGGCATTCCCTTAGGCGAGGCCAGGGAGCTAATCAATGCGTTTGATCCCAACCCGATGTTTGGGACAGGTTTGCTTGATGAATTGATTTATGAGGGGGTACTGGCTGAAGACATCCTTCCTGCTAAGGAAAACACTATGAGGGGACAACCGGTTATCCGTTTTACTTATGAGCGGTTTAGTGATTATTTTGTAGCCAAGCAACTGATTGAACAACATATAACAGATGGCGATCTTCAGCTAGCTTTTCAGCCTGGCCAGCCGCTTGGCAATCTCTTCAGAGAAACTCATAAGTACGTCTTGGATGGGATTTTAGAGGCCATGGCCATTTGTATCGCGGAACAGTATCAAGCTGAGCTTATTGACCTTATCCCTAAACAGGACCGGGAGGACAACTGGCTGTTTGAACTGCTTTTTACTCAAACCTTACTGCGGCGTTCCGCAGCTTCTTTTACAAAGCAGACGATAGAACTACTGAATCACATTCCGGAATACGGACATCATTCTAAGCGATTGGATATCTTACTTTCTTTATCAACAGAGCCCGGACATCCATGGAACGCAGATTTCCTTCATAGAAACCTGGTCCACCGGAGTCTGCCCGAGCGAGATGCTTTCTGGTCTATCCATCTTGCGGTCTCGGACTATGAAGAAGACGATAATGAACCAGAATCTATTGCCCGCACACTCATTGACTGGGCACAATTTGGGAATTTAGACGATATAGAGCCGGAGCGTTTACGGTTAACTGCCATAACATTGCTTTGGTTCACAACCTCATCCAACAGAAAGGTTCGCGACCAGGCTACCAAGTCGCTAGTTCGGATTTTGACATTATGCCCTATTTGCTTATCTCAATTGATCGAACAATTTTATGACATTGATGATTTATATTTGGTAGAACGGCTCTATGCGGCTGCCTTTGGCGTCGTAAGTAACATTCAAAATACCGAACTGATTACTGAAATTGTCCAAAAGGTTTATGATAAAGTTTTTCATGAAGGACAACCTGTTCCCCATATTTTATTACGGGACTACGCGCGCAGCACATTGGAATATGCACTTTATCGTAATTTATTGCCACCAGATATTAAGCCGCAAAGCTTTCGCCCCCCCTATAAAAGTGAATGGCCCATTGAGAATTCGACACAAGCAGAGCTTGAAAAACTGGAAGGAGACGAATTCTCTTCAGACATTAAAAGCTCCTTGATGGGCTTCCCGGGTGATTTTGGCAATTATACCATGGGCTGTGTTCATGACTGGTCTTTAACGCCATTATCAGAAACTGCCCCAAAAACCTGGTATGAACTTCAGGTTCAGTTTGCCCAGAGTTTAAGTGATGATTTAAAGCAACGCTATTTGGATTATCTAAATGAGATAAACGATGCCGATGAATATGAAAATATAGATCTAGTAGCATTACTCGACGAGTTGGAAGAATTTGATACTGAGGAACCGAAGCAATTAGCAGAAGATGAAGAAGGTGCTGAAGAACCAAACTGGGATGTTCTTAAGAAGGAGATTGAAGAATCTCTAGATACTGAAAGCCGGGAGTATTTCCGATGGATATCAGGTATACTGGGGGATAAGCAACCTGCCACATTTAACAAGAAATGGGCACAACGCTGGGTGTGTAAACGGGCTTATGAACTTGGTTGGAAGAAGGAACTTTTTGAAGATTTTGAGTCACATTGTTCCAGCGGACGAGACAGAGGTTCAAACCTCATGGAAAGAATCGGAAAAAAGTATCAATGGATAGCGTTTCACCAACTCTTAGCTCACTTGGCGGATAATCTGCACTGGATTGACAGAGGATACAGTGACGTTGATGACTCCAGATACTTCGGGCCATGGCAGTCCTGGAACCGCGATATCGATCCCAGTCATTGGCTCCGAAAAACTGAGAGAAAATATGAAGGCCGTCAGTGGTGGCAGCCTTATCAGTTCCTTTTTGCAGAAGACAATTTTGATGAACAGCTCAAATGGATATGGTCTGAGGATATTATTCCGCCCTTTGAGCAACTTTTACAGGTAATTGCCCCCCAAGATGGCTTACGCTGGACAGTGCTTCATGGGTTTGCCGATCAAAACAAACGTTCTTTAATTAGTAATGATAATGCTATTTCAAGGCAAACCGGCTGGTTCAGAATTAATTCCATAATCATAGCCAAAAAGGATTGTAGGCAACTTATTAAAACCACTGCCGGGAAAAATCTCTGCGATCCTAATTTAACCGGTATAAGTACTACAGGCCATCAGGTTTTCCTACGTGAATACCCGTGGTATGAGTCTTGTCAAGATATGACAGACTGGCGGGAGTCCTCTCGGTTTGAAAAAATTATACCCATGAAACACTTGGTTCCTATAGCCAAATACGAATGGGAATCGGGCAATCAGGATCATTCCATCACTGACAGTATTTCTTTTTATTTGCCTTCAAAAACTCTTATCAGCGGGCTTGACCTATCAGCGGCATCCGGCGAAAAGGTTGGGCAGTGGGTGGATACTAGCGGACATTTAGCATTTTTCGATCCCAGTGTTTTAGAACAGGGGCCATCCTATGCGCTTATTCGAACTGATCTCTTGCTGTCCTGGCTGGAACAGCAGGGACTTCAACTGGCCTGGTTAGTCGGTGGAGAAAAATATCTTAGTGCCAACAAATCGACGAAGTTCTATGGCCGTCTCGTATTTAGCGGAGCTTATTTTATAGCGGCGGATGGGCTAAAGGGAAACAACTGGTTTATTAAGGAAGAACCAAGAGCTAGATAGATAAGGTACGTGTTTAGCATTATTATACTTGGCTTAGAAAGAAGTCTCGCGCAGCTTAAAGATTGGACCAGTTTATTCAAGACAATATCACTCAGACAGGCTTCTAAATTTAATTTTTATAGATTGGCCGGTTGCCTTGAAAAGTAGATGAAATAAACTGTGGTACCTTATCAGGCTTTGGGAAGGTGTTTAAGTATGGGGGAAGGTCTCAATAATGAGTTGGTAAGATACTCAAGAGCCGGTGATGCTTTTCATTATCGGTGGGCGGCTCGCCGTTGTTTGAGGATGATATATCCTTCTTCACCAGTGAAATATATTGTCATAGAAGGCTCTAAAGAACGGAAATTAGCCGGAGAATATATCATTGATGTTTCAGAATATCTCGGGAAAGATGAAAATGAGAATAAGGAAACTCATTATTTTCAATTAAAGCATACGACTGTCCGGAAAGAAAAGCCATTTACTCTAAGTGATTTAAAGGATACCATCACTGGTTTTGCTGACCGGTATAAAGATTATATCAAGAAAAAATCTAATAAAGATGAAATACAATTTCATCTTGTAACGAATAGGCCCATTGCAGAAAAATTAAAAGGCAATATAAAAAAGCTGCAAAATAGACAACAATGTGAAAGAAGATTTCTAAATACAATTGAGCAATATACTAAATTGAAGGGGAAAAGATTAGCTGATTTTTGTAAATGTTTTGAATTCATGGATGGTATGGGTGATTATAATGAGCAGATGCTGGAACTGCAGGTTGAGATTTCCCAATTGCTTGCAGGTAGCGTTGATCATCCTCAAATTGACAGTATTACTGCATTAGTAGGAGAAAAGGCGCTTCCAAATTCGGAGGGCGTGATTTATCCAGAGGACATCTTAAAACGCTTTGGTTGCACATCGGTAAGGGATATGTACCCGGCACCTGCCGAATTTGAGAAAACCGATGATGTCGTTTTGACTGAACAACAACATCAGTTGACAAAAATCATTTTGAAGTCCCAAGAGGCAATCATTATTCATGCAGCGGGCGGTGTGGGAAAGTCCGTTTTTGCCAGAGAAATCTCTCGTTTTTTAACAGATGATTCGGTTGCCGTTATTTATGATAGTTTCGGTGCCGGTAAATACAGAAACCGTAGCCAGCCCAGGCACAGATACCGTGATGGGTTAATTCAGATTGTTAATGAACTGGCTGGAAAAGGGCTTTGCGACCCGTTAATCGCTCAGTCGGCTGCTCTCGAAGATGAAATACTAAGGAAATTTTTATCCAGATTGCAGATAGCAGTTGATAATCTCAAGAAGATTAATCAAAAAGCGCAAATCATTATTGTCATTGACGCTGCAGATAATGCTGAGATGGCGGCTAAAGAATTTGGACAAGCTTGTTTTGTCCATGAATTATTACGTGAAAAGTTGCCGGATGATTGCCATCTGGTCCTGTTATGCCGAACAGAAAGAATTGGACTTTTACAACCTGGCAGTTCGGTTAAAACCTATGAATTGTTTCCGTTTTCAGAGCAGGAAACTTTATTTTACTTAAGAAAGCGTTATCCTGACGCAACAGAAGCGGACGGGCTGGAATTCCACCGCTTGACAGATGGAAATCCCCGTATTCAGGCCAATGCCCTGGATGTAAAATTAGAACACATTTCTAAGGTATTAGAAAATTTTGGTCCACGCGGTACAACAATTGAAAAACAGATTGAAAATCAATTGGATAAAGCAATCGAAAAAGTAAAGGAAAAGCTTCCCCATAGCTATCGGAAACAAATTGATGCTATTTGTTGTGGACTGGCTACGTTGACTCCATTTATCCCAATTACGGTCCTTGCTATAGTGGCGGAAGTTGAAGAAGCTGCAGTCAAGAGTTTTGTCGCTGAACTGGGACGGCCTATCTGGATTACCGATTCAGTTGTTCAGTTCAGAGATGAACCTACAGAAACATGGTTCAGGCAAAGGTTTTCAGGGACACCACAGCAGATTGCCAATTACATTGAACTATTGAAGCCGCTGGCAGACCGATTTGCTTATGTTGCAGAGGTATTACCGCTTTTATATCTTCAGGCCGGACTATATCCTGAGTTGATTCAACTGGCACTATCCGATGAGTTGCTCCCTCGGGACAATCCCATTGACAGACGGAATGTACGGGTGTACCGTCTTCAATTTGCCTTTAAAGCAGCGCTGAGAATGAAACAATACGGTGATGCAGTTAAAATAGCCATGCTTGCGGGAGAAGAGATGGCCGGGGATAAAAGGCAATTAGAAATATTTAAGAGGAATGTGCATTTAATTGCACCGCTGCAGAATACACAAAAGGTTCAGGAATTGGCATTTAAACGGGTTTTAAGCGGAGCATGGGAAGGATCAGAGAATATTTATTCGGCATCCCTTTTGTCCAATGTGCCGGAATTTCACGGAGAAGCACGTTCTTATTTGCGTGCTTCTGGTAATTGGCTGAATATCTATTTTGAAGAGAGAAGTAAAAAAGAAGATCAATTCAGTAGCGAAAAGCTGGAAAATGAAGAAATTACCGAGATGGCTTTTGCTTATTACCAGTTAATTGGGGTTGAAGCAGCCGTAAAGTTTATGCTAAGTTGGACACCTCCCACGGTAATTTATCATGTTACCAGTGTTTTTGCCAAAAAGATGATAGATTTGAATCACATAGATATTATTATGGAGATGGCTGAGCTTGGCTCAAAAGAAGTGTTTTTCATTCTTGCTTTGACGCATGAACTGCTAAAAGCAGGCAAGTTTCTCAATTCTCAGGTATTGACACCTAGTCTCGATATACTGGCCAAAGGCAAACCAAAAATGCCGAAATTAGAGGAATCTTTCAGCGATACCATGTTGGCATCTGTTATATCTTTTGCGGAGATATGTGCTGTGTATAAGCTGTCAAATGATAAAATCAATCAATTGCTGAGTTGTTATTTCCCCGAAAAGGCCCCGGTTACTTTTGACAGCAACTATAGGAATGAAATAAGAGGAATCTTTTTGCGGGTAATCGCGCTTAGGAAATCTCTATGCCCTGATATGGACGTTAGTATAGATCAGTGGTTACCGGAAAAGTTTCTTGATAAACAGAAGAATTATCAATACGAACAAGATACTCGAAAGTACAAGGAAATGTTGGGCGGACTTCTTCCTTGGTATCTTGCCAGAATACAGATTCTTTCAGGTCAATATGACAATTTGGAGACAGCTGTCCAGGCGGCCAGGGAAGGGTCCAGAGGAGTACTGCAAACAAGATACCAACGGTACGACATTATGAGCTTTGAAATTGCTCAAGTTTATGTAGACATCCTGCTGTTTTGCCGTAAAAGCAACAATGAGCAAATAAATGAATTTTTTACCGAGAGTATTATAAACAATAAACAAATATGGATGGATTTCCTTTTGCAGGCTTTGCGAGGAGCTAACCGGCTAGAGCACCTATCTATAATCAGAAGCCAATTGGATGAATATGCCCATGATTCTGTTGCTAATTGTGGAGATGAGACGGAAACAAGGGCAGAATACTATATTGACCTGGCCAGAGCGACAATACCTGTTTGTATGGCTGATGCGGCAGAATACTTTAATATGGCGATCGAAATAGTGTCCAGATTTGGCGACGAAATTGTGGAAAGGTGGCGCGCCGTTGCGGCCTTAGCTAATCGAAGCTGCGAGGAAAAATTTGAATCCGCCGAATTGGCTTACCGTTTTATACGCTGCGGAGAATTGATTGGTGAGAACGTAGCCCGCGAGAAATATTTTGACCGCGACGGTGCTATGAAGATTTGCACAAAATTATCGCCATCCTCCGGCTTGGCCGCCCTGAGCAGATGGCGGGACAGGGATGTCGGATGGTTTGACGATCAGTTTCCGGTTGTTGCCGAAGAAATTGTGGTTGGGGGGCTTATTCCACCTATTGTTGCCTGGGGATTATGCCCGTTTTTCGAGGACGCCAGTTTGCCAGAATTTGTAACGTCCTGTTTAAGAAAAGAGACATCAACTACAAATCGGGAAAAAATCCTGGATTCAGCCATTCATTATTTGAGACTACATAATACCTCTGCTACAGTTTGGCAGGGATTTAAGCAATTGACAGATGAACTGGGGATAAAAAATAAGAAGTTGGAAGAGCTTTGTTCATTTTATAGTAAAAATGATAGTCAGAAGTCAAAAGAAATATTCGTTCATGAAAGTCAGCTTGGTAAATATGAGTTTCATCACATTGAAGATGGGGAACTTGAAAATATTTTTGCGGGATTGGATTTGACTTGTACACAAGACATTAATACAGTGCTTCAGAGGTTTCACGACGTTCCGGATTCATATCATAACAAGGATGCATTCTGGGAATACTTTTTCGCTCAGGTTCCGCAAGGAAATATCACCAAATTTTTAGAAGCATTGATAGCTGCTGAGCAAATGGATTTTTATGAAATAGATGGGGCCTTTTCTCGTTTACCTGAGCATTGGAAGAAAAAAACCAGTGTGAAGAGAAGATGGCCGGACATTATCAAGCTGATTGCAAAATCCTCAGCCAAAAATATATTAGAGCCTTATAGCCGGGAAAGACTTTTAAAAGCCCTGAAGATAAAGGCTTCGGAGCATTACTTGGTTTATGATGGTATGATTGAAGGATTGTCCAGCCAGGAGAATCTGGAAACGGCAGAGGGCTTTTTTGGTTTTGTAACCATGATGGCCAATATATTAGAACCGGTACAGGCCAGAGAGCTATTGGAATTTTCTTTAGCCAGGTTTGAATTGCATATGGAAGATGATTTTTCGGATGGGAAATGGGCTCAGTGGCTTCAGCCGCCGGATAATTCCAGCAGGGCATTAACCGGATTTATCTGGTCTGCCTTGGGTGCCCCATCATCAGAAATACGATGGAAGGCAGCACACTGCGTCAAACAGCTGGGTGAGAACGGGTGTCAGAACGAGATTGATGCCTTGGTAGAGTGGTTAAACCAAGATCGGGTAGCCGCGTTTGGAAGTAATCAGTTTCCTTTTTACAATTTGCATGCCCGGCTCTATCTTTTTGTCGCTTTTGCCAGACTGTCTATAGATAGGCCGGAATTATTACTGAAGAATGCTTTACTCTTTTCTCATTACGCCTTGGATGATATGCCCCATATTTTGATTCAGCTGTTTGCTGCAAAAATTGCCTTAAATATTGAGGGCGCATTTCCCGCTACTTATGAAACAAGCGTTTTGGATCTACTTTTAAATGTAAGTAATAGCCCGTTCTCAAGAAAAGAAACTAAAATTTATCATGAGAATATCCCAAGTTGTTGGCATAAAGACGGTAAGGTTAATACAGACTTACATTTCTATCATGGATATGATTTTGATCGGTACTGGTTTGAACCACTTGGAAGAATATTCGGAGTCTCAGGAGAGCAAGTAGAAGAACTGGCTACCATGGTGGTTGTGGAAGACTGGAAAATTTGTAATGACGGCAGTTATCTAAATGATCCCAGACAGGTGTTGTGGAATTCTTCTCGATACGAGAATAAGACATATCATTCCCATGGGGGATACCCGAGTGTCGAGAGATATAGCTTCTATCTGTCATATCATGCTATGTTTGTTGTAGCGTCCCGCTTGCTGCAGAATATGCCTGTACTTTTTAAAGATGGCTGGGACGAAGAAGATGCCTGGAATAAATGGTTAAAAAGGCGTTCACTAACCCGGAATGATGGTTTCTGGCTTTTTGACCGACGGGATGAGGTTCCATTACAAGCCCCAGACTGGCTGCAGGAAAATATTTCAGAAAAATGGACAGAAGAAATAAAGGATGATTATTTTCTAGAAACATTATTATTAAACGATCAACAAGATATTTGGCTCAATGTGTATGGATCATGGGAATACGGACAGGATTCCGAATCCTATCGTGAACAGATCTTTATAGAATCGGCGTTGGTATCCAGCGAGGCCTCCCAAGCTCTTTTAAATGCCTTAAGCAGTTGTGAAAACCCACATGATTATAAACTCCCGGAATATGAGGAAGAAGAGATGGAATTCGACTTAGACCCATTCCATTTGAAAGGATGGGTTGTCAACGATGATTTGGATGAGGGGTTAGACAAATTCGATAAACTATCAGGTCAAATCTATTATCCTGTCTATCGGGTTGGGGAATCGATAGCTGAAAAATTGAATCTTCAGGCAGATGAACTATATAGAAATTGGTATATGGATGGACATCAAAAGCCTTGTCTCACTTGCGAGGATTGGAGTTATGAAATAGCTAATTATAGTGAGACGGAACAATTGAGGGGAATGAAGCTCAGTGCATCTTTAGAAATGTTGAAAGAATTATGTGCTGTTGAGGAATGTGAAATGGTAATCGAAGTTCAAATTCAACGTAGGATTAGAGAAAGCCGGTACAGTAGACAGAGCAGTGAAAAAGCATATGTGCCTCCGAAACATAAAATATATGTATTTTCACAAAAAGGAGAGCTTAGAGATGAAAAGGGAAGTGTTGAATTTAGGAAAATTACTCGTTGAAGAATTGGGATTGGAATCAAGTGTCGATACCTTATCACGTTGGATGGCTCATTATATTGCGCAACAAATGAGTGAAATAGAGAATGCCACCGGAGCAGATAAACAAGCTGCAGAGGGAAAATGCTTTGAGACTATACTAAAGTTATGGAAGCACAGGGCCTATTATGAGACGGGGGATAAGCCCTTTGAGAGCTTTGAACCGATTTTTCAAACATTGGATATGTTAAATCCCGACAATGAAGAACCGTTCTATTTCCAGTCGGACTATTCAACAAGGGGTAAGTTGAACAATACAGACGATACTGTAAAACAGTATTTGTTGCTGGCTACTCAAATTGACGAAGTCGTACGGGTATGGCTGAAGTTTATTTTTCAACATGCAGCAGAGCAGGCTGTAGACGAAAAAACGAAGGAATGGATAAAGAAAGCGGCCCCTTTAGCTGATAATGATGAAGCTTCTCTAATTGTTCGTATAGTATCCGAACATGATATTGATGAAAAAGATAGAGAAGAAAAAACGAAATTGTTAAAGCACCGGATAGAACAACTAAAAAGTTTTAGAGAGTTCAATGAAGAGTTAATTGCAATGTATGAAGAAGAGCTAGAAACGGTTTGGATTGAAAAAGAATGAGAAATATATGGGCGATATTTTGAAGTCGGCGAAAACATGAACATGGTTGTCAAGCGGTTTATAGAAATTTCTGCGAATTTACTCTTAAACTATGGTATAATGCGGAAAATTCTCATCTAAACGAGCAACATTAACTTATGGTCAAATAACAAAGGTATCCAGTTGTTGCAGGGAGGGATAATGATCATGGATGAACAGACTATCCATGAGAAAATCAAAACAACCTTCATTAATGCAGTATCGGCATCTTCTAAATTCACAATAGATGAAGTTAATGAGATTATAACAACAATTTCATCGGCTCAGAAATCAAATAAGATGGCTGAGAGTATATTGAAAAGTATTGGAGGCGCAGTTGATGAAGATACTTAACCTCCATATCCAGAAATTTCGAGGAATCGTGGATATCGATTTGAATTTCAATGGAGAAAACGCCGTTATCTTTGGCCCTAATGGCGTGGGTAAAAGCGCCGTTGTTGACGCGATAGATTTCCTTTTGCGCGGTGAAGTATCGAGGCTAACCGGAGAAGGTACCGGCGATGTGTCAACTGCAAAACACGGTCCGCACATCGGTAATCAGCCTGAAGAAGCAAAGATTAAGGCTACTGTCCAGAGCATAACCGGAAAAGTATTTACGGTTGAACGAACAGTCGCTCAAAAAGACAGGGTAACAATCGACCCTGTTTATTCTTCTGAATTTGATGATATGGTTACCTGTGCGCAGAGCGGAGCTCATTGCCTTGCAAGACGTGAACTGCTGCGCTATATTTTAACGACGCCCTCAACGAGATCTCAGCAGATTCAGACATTGCTGGATATTGCCGATACAAAAACCGTTCGCGATGCATTTACAAAACTTAAAAAGACTGCGGTAAGTAACTCAAAAGATGCGTCAGAGTCGCTCAAACGACATTCCGCCGATTTTCGTACAAAGGTTGGCGCAACCACTGATGATCAGTTACTCGGAAATATCAATTCACTGCGAGTCGTTTTAGGAGGTGGTGCCCTGGCATCTCTTGACGAATGCTCGTTTACGAATGGCTTATTATACAGTGATACTAAGGAAAATGCCGAGATAGCTAATTGCATACGCAGTTTAAATGATCTTGTTATGTTTATTCCAACTCTGCGACCTGCGCTTCAGGAAAAATTGCAGAATGTGCAGGATACCGTAAAAAAGATTGAAAATGAAAATTCGTCAGTTGAAAATATAAACTATATAGCGCTTTTAAAATCGGGACTTGCGCTGCTGGACGGTACAGGTCGGTGCCCGCTTTGTTTACATGAGTGGGCATCTGAAGCCGAATTGCGACAGATATTGCAGGAGCGAAAAGAAAAGAGCGAAACTCTATCCACTCTACTTGATACATATCAGAATTCAATTACTGCTTTATTGAATGAAATTTCAACATATAAATCAAAAATCGGTACGTTCCCACAACAGCTATCCAAGTGGGATAATGGCTGTATTGCTGAACTAAATAACGAGATAAAATCAATTGCAGCCGTATCTTTTCAGGAAAATAATTCATATAAGAATTTCAGTAAAGTTCAGGAGCTTGTAATCACTATCATACATCAAAGCCCGGATACGCTCTTAGACCTTATTCAAAAACAGCTCGCGGTTTTACGTCCGATGATTGATGAGAAAAGTAAAGCCAAAAGCAATGCATGGCAGGCCCTGAATACGGCAAATGAGTTGTTCATTAAAATTGAAGCGCTTAAGGGGAAGCTGCCGGCTATTAAGTTGGCGGCCGAGAAAGCTGCATTTTTACTTGAGACATATGATAATTCTCAAGCAACGGTACTGAATGAATTATTTGTTTCTATAAGCGACCGATTTACAGAATTTTATAAAGCAATGCATATTGACGACGAGAAAGATTTCTCTGCCGTGTTAAATAATGATGGCGCAGCCGTGAATATGAGCGTTGATTTTTATGGGCAAGGCCAATTCCCGCCAATGGCGTTTCACAGCGAGGGACATCAGGACAGTATGGGAATCGCCTTGTTTTTTGCATTGATGGAGAAACTGACAACATCAGAGTCAGGGTTAGTAGTCTTAGACGACGTTGTAATGTCTGTGGACATTGAACACAGGAAGAACTTCTGTAGACTGTTAAAAAAGTATTTTCCAGAACGGCAATTCATTATTACTACGCACGATACGGTATGGGCTAAAAATCTTGTTAATGAAGGCATTGTTGATCGCAAAAACAGCGTTCAATTTCTGTATTGGAATGTAACTGAAGGCCCCGTAATGGTAGTTGGACAAAATGTTTGGGATGCGAGTCGTGCGAAGGCCGATATTGATCTTCATGGAGCATCTGCCTTCTTCAGGAGGGAGCTGGAATGCTTCTTTGAAAACGTCTGTGATAAATTGCACGCGCGCGTCCGATATAATAATGTCCACAAGTGGGACTACGGTCAATACATGAATGCGGCATATAAAGAACTGCAAGACTTGATAAAAAAAGCGGAGCAGCAAGCGCGTGTGTTTAGTAACACCGAGGCGATTAATCAGCTTGGTGCTCTATCCGACGCTCTGATGACTCAAATCGCGGCAGTTAATGCTGAAAACTGGGTAACAAATATACTTATACATTACAATCTGAGCTATGAAATATCAAAAGCGGAATTTTTAGCGGCAGTTGATGCATTGGAAAAGTTCTGCCAGAGCTTTGAATGCTCAAAATGCAATGCCACAATATCCGCTGTGTATACTGGGGAGACCCCCGTGACGCTTATGTGCAAATGCGGAAGTTATTCGTACCCTCTTAAGCAATAAAGCCAAAGGATGATTCCAAAACCAAATTGAAAGCAAGAAGGAGCCTGGCATGGATATAAATGATTCAAAACTATATAGAATACTTGTCGAAAGGGAAAGCGATTTTCTACCAAATATAAAAAAAGTATTCGATTACGCAAAAGACCTGTTACCTCAAGTGATAAATGTTTTTTCTAACTATACTCAACATGACGTAGATCATTCAATTATGATTGCGAATTATATGTATGACATTATTGACGATGTTGCTCAAATGAATGATCTGGAAATATCAATGATGATATATTCCGCTTTATTACATGATATTGGAATGGTAGTTACAGATGAAGAAATTTCAGGAATCAGGCAGGATGATCCCAACATAATTGAGTGCAAATATTCGGTTGTTTTACAGGCACTAAAGGATGATAAGCTGGCCCTGCAAGAATGTATTAGGCCTATTCATGCTAAAAGATCAGCTTATCATATTGCAGATATGGGCGAAGAAAAACAAAGCTGGTTTTTACTTCCCAACAGCACAAATAATAATATCGCTGAAGATATACAGAGGATCTGCCAATCTCATAATGAGTCGTTTGAATGGTTAAAAACTGAATTAGCACAAGATAATTATAAAGGCAGTTATTCATATAATGCACAGTATATTGCATTGCTACTGAGGTTGGCAGACTTATTAGATATTGATGAAAATAGAACTCCTATGCACCTTTACCAGTTAATCAATCCCGGAGGAAACGGCGATTTGGAATGGCGTCAGCATTTTATAATTGCAAATACGCCTAAAATATATGTAAATGAGACTACTAAACAAAAAGTTATCAGACTATACGGTGAAAGCTCCGATCCTAAAGTACATAGAAAATTATTAAAATATATTGATTATATCAATCAAGAATTGCTTGATGCTATTAATTTATCCGATACATTCCAGAATAAATATGCGATTTTATTCAAATCAAATATTGAAAATAAAATTCAAACAAAAACATTTACTTTTTCAGATTTTAGGCTTGATTTAGATTATAATGCCGTCACTAAACTTTTAATGGGTGAGCATATTTATGGCGATAAAAAGTATGGGTTAAGGGAGCTCGTACAAAATTCAATAGACGCCTGCATGTTGATGAAAGAAGTATCGCAAAATCATAAAGACTATCAATATAAAAAATATGAGCCTTATATTAATGTAATCTTTAATAAAGACAAAAAAGAGGTAATGATTACAGACAATGGCGTCGGCATGTCTTTGGATATATTAAAGAAGTATTTCTTAAATGTCGGCGTTTCTTATTATTCTTCAAATGAATATAAGTATAAAGGATATATCTATAATCCCATTGGTAATTATGGGATAGGCTTTCTTTCCTGCTTTATGTTATCAAGCGATGTGAATGTAGAATCTAAACGATATGATGACCAAAAGCTTAACAAAATTGAACTTGAGCGAAATAGCGAATACATTTGCTTGACACAAGAGCAGTCCACCAGGATGCAAGGAACAGATATAATATTAGATTTAGAGCAGTTCGCTGAAGTATTTCCTGATGTGCAAAAAACAAAAGATTTTTTGGAATTAAACTTTGTTGATTGCAGCATACCGATAAAAATATTGAATTATGAAAATGGCAATCCATCAGAAACGTCATGTGAATTGATTGGTCTAAAAGAAAACTCGGATTCTATAGCAAAGCTAGATAAATATCTGAATAATGTCGAGGGCTATGTGGAGTTGAATTGTAGAGCGATCGACTGCGTAGAAACTTTGCAAGATTTTGAAGGTGATACAAGCTATATATATCTAATTGATAAAGAAACCCTGGTTGAGGAGTCCGAAGTTAAATTCGATATAAACGATTTTGTTCATGATGGACAGGTTGCGTATCTTAAAGCACCTATCATATCAGATGATATTTCAGATAGGTTTAATAATTATTTAGATGTTCTTGATGATTTTGATGATGCATTAAACAAGTTAAATGACGTTGAGTATCTGGAAATATTTTGTACTGATGAAAATGAACTTACAGATGGTACAGCTGCAAGTTCTGGAGATCAAATAATTGGAGAATATCGCTTTGGCGATTTTTGTAGAGATCATGGTCATTCCGCTGATTCACCAACACGCACAAAAAGAATTAAGTGTCACGCCATCAATGACAATATTAATAAAGTTTTGCTATATGAAAAATCAAAAGGTTTTGGAGAATACTCTTGGAGAAAAACAGATAAAGTGTTCATAAAAAATGTGCTTATCCCTGATTTTTCAATTTCAATTCCAAATATTATTGACGGAATCAGTTTAAAGTCTGCACTTTTTAATATTAAGAACAAAGCGATTGTACCCAATGTTTCCAGAAATAACGTGCAAAAGAACGACGCCGAGACATTTTCATATGCCATCGGGAAAGCTATTCATCTATGGGTTTTGGATAATGTAAAACTTGAACCGAGTGAAAAAAATCTTTTGAATAAATTTATAAATATATGTTATCCAGAGGGCAATGAATTCATAGCGTGAGGGAGATAAGTTCATATTACACACAAAAAGGGTGCTAGAGACTGAATTATTAGACATCATCCAAGAATGGGCTGGGTCATGTTGAATAAGCAAATAATTCATAGCAAAAAGGAACCTGGAACGCCCAATTTTGCTGAAATTTTTTGGTTCAATTGGTTTAAATGGAGGCATAGCTTATGAAAGATAAGGATAAAAAGAGAAAAAAGGCATTGCAGATTAGGAATAGCACGGCTGAATTTTTAATATTTACTTCACAAGCAAATGAGAATACTATAGAAGTTCGCGTTGAGGACGAAACAGTTTGGCTTACGCAAAAATTAATTGCCGAGCTTTTTGGAGTAGAGATAAATACAATCAATTATCATCTGAAAGAAATATTTAAAAGCGAGGAATTAAGTGAAGAAGCAGTTATTCGAAAAATTCGAATAACTGCTTCTGATGGGAAAAGCTATAATACCAATTTTTATAATCTTGATACTATCATATCCGTCGGTTATCGTGTCAATTCTATTAGGGCAACCCAGTTCAGACAATGGGCGACAGGGGTGCTGCGCAATTTTGCTATTCGTGGCTATGTCTTGGATAAAGAAAGATTAAAAAATGGGAGTTTCTTAAATGAGGAATATTTCGATCACTTGCTTGAAGAAATTAGAGAGATACGGGCAAGTGAAAGAAAGTTTTATCAAAAAATTACGGATATTTATGCAACCGCTTTAGATTATAATCCGCAGACAAAAATAACAAAGGATTTCTTTAAGACTGTTCAAAACAAGCTGCATTTTGCAATTCACGGTAGCACCGCAGCGGAGGTTATCTATAATAGAGCCGACAGCACCAAGGAGTATATGGGGCTAACTAATTGGAAAAATGCACCTCATGGTAAAATTGTAAAAAGCGATGTTTCAGTTGCAAAAAACTACCTCAAAGAAAAAGAACTAAAATCTTTAGATCGATTCGTAACGATGTATCTTGATTATGCAGAAAGCCAGGCTGAGAGAAATATCCCTATGACAATGGAAGATTGGGCTAAGAAGCTAAACGCATTCCTGCAATTTAATGAAAAGGATATATTAGAGAACGCAGGAAAGGTGACTGCTGCTATTGCGAAGGAATTTGCAGAGAGTGAGTTCGAAAAATACCGTATTATTCAGGACAGGCTTTTTCAGTCTGATTTTGATAAACTGACTGACAGCATTAAAAATGATGAATAGTTGCAACTGGGTTGGCCTTGATGGCGTAAATTACATCCGAATCACTGCTACAACGCACGTGGAGTGCGTGGTAAGGATATATCGGAAGGAAAAGACAGCTAGTACTACTGTTTCTGAATAATTAAACTATGTTCCATCAGACTGGAGGTTTGAGGGAATTGTTTTTTCGGGGGTCGTACCGTTACGCAGAAATCGACTAATACACGAAAAGATACTTATAGAATGGGAGAAAACATATGAACAATGATGCAGATAAAAACCAAGCAATCCACAAGGATCAGAATCACTCGCATAGCTGTTGCGGTGATTGCTGCGCTCATTCTCTGGAATCTCTGACAATCAACAGTAAAGAAATATCTTTTTTGAAGGAGCTTGTGAAGTGCAGCTATTTGCCTGTCAGCCGCTTTATTATGAGCAGCAGTATTGAGGAAGAGGCTAAGCTTGTGTCTCTTGCACCGGTGTATATAAATGCTATCGATGACAGCATGGAAACTGTGAAGGAGATTAGAACAGTTTTGTGTGAGCTTGAGGAAAAAGGGTTGATATCTCTGGATTATGATATCCCCCTGCAGGACTATGACTACACACAGTATACGAAATCCGCTCTTTTTTCATACTTCGAAGAAACAGTCAATGAGGGGAAGAGAAATCCGAGTTTTCTGTTTGATACAGCAGAGATTGAGCTAGGCAGCATCGCACTCACTGAATTTGGAGAAAAAATCTCTGGAAATATTGAGAGTTTTGCATATTAGCAGCCCAGAGAAATGTGTTTTTGAGGACAAAAAGTAGACTTTGACCACAAGATGTTGTGGTTATTAAGTGGAGAATGAGTAAAAATCGTGCTGAAAAAGTGCATTTTTCAGCACGATTCTTTATGGGTCTTTATAGATGACATTTGATATATACCATATTTATTCACTGATATCGGGATATTTAGCATATTTGGTGAAAATTCCCTCAAAATGAAATATAATAAACAAAACAATCCCTTACCTGAAAAAGCCCTCGGACAGGCGTAAAAAGCAGGAAAGGAAACTGCAAATTGTTAAGAGCCAAGCTACATGCACCTACTATCAATAAAAACATCATCAGCAGAGAAAAGCTTCTGGCAAAGCTTGGGAACGCAAAGGAAAGCAAACTGACGCTGGTCATGGCACCCGCGGGCTATGGAAAAACCACTGCTGTCCTTGATTGGCTGGGCAAATGCGGCCTGCCTTTTGCCTGGCTGTCACTCAGCGAGAGAGACAATCATCCCATGAACTTCTGGGAATATGTCTGTGCCGCCCTGGATGGTATTGTGGACGGCATATCAAAAGAAACGGAATATGTGTTTTCTTCTCAGGAGATGATGGATGCAGGCGTCCACTTGAATATCCTCATCGATCGGCTTTCGGAGCGGTCCTCCGACTTCATGCTTGTGCTGGACGATCTTCATCTGATCAAAGACCCTTCCATCCTGGCGGGGCTGTCCTATCTGATTGATTTTCTGCCAGAAAAAATGCATTTGATTTTCATCAGCCGTACAGAGCCAGAACTTAACCTCTCCAGGCACAGGATAAAGTGGCAGATACAAAGGCTGGAAACGGAAGACCTCCGGTTTAGCGAGGATGAGATATTACGGTTTTATCAATCAAAAGGCATCACACTTGAAAATGATGAACTGAAGGCAGTGGAGAGCTATACCGATGGCTGGATCGCGGCGCTGGTCGCCGCCGCCCTATCCGTGGAGGATGGCGACGGACATAGTGCCATTGAGGCACTGCTGTGCACCGGTAGGGATATCGGCAGGTATCTTAAAGACGAGGTGTTTGCCGCGTGGACTCCACAAAAGCAGTCCTTTGCCATGAAAACCTCCATCCTGGACACCCTGTCGGAAGACTTATGCAATGCTGTGACGGATGATTGCAACGGGGAGCGGCTGCTTAAGGAAATTTATGAGACAAGCGGCTTCGTTCTGGATATGGACGGACATCAGCAGTCATTCAGGTATCACCATCTGTTCGGAAGTTTTCTCCGGGAGCTGCTCCGGGAGAAAGCACCGGAGGAGATCCCCCAGCTGCATAAAAAGGCCGGCCTGTGCTTTCAGGAACAGGGCTTGTTACCGGAGGCCATAGAGCACTTCCTGAGCGGTGGCTTTTACCGTGAGGCCTTTGAATTGATTGAACATCAGGTTGACTACTTAATCGATAAAAATGATTTCAGCAGGCTTTTTGCATGGATTGAACGCCTGCCTGCCGAATATCGGGATAACAGCTTCAAAATTGCCGCCATTTACGCGGCGTATTACATGGAAACAGGCCGTTATGATCTGTCAGGGCACTGGGTCGGCAGGATGAAAGCCATGAAGGATAATTACCCGTACGCCTCAGGCCCCGAATGGAGCAACTATAGCCGGACGGTATGCACGATGATTGAGGCCAACCTGTTTGTCCGGAAGGGCAATATAGAGTTTGTATCGCTGCTCTTTTCGGCAGCTGCGACAGACGGGGGCAAATATTACAAAATGCCGGAATATTATAATTTCAATCTGTCGGACATTTACTTTCACCGATGCCCCATGCACAGAATAACTGATTTGTTCAAAGAATCCCCTGATAAATATAACAGGACAACCGAAAACTACCGGGGGATGATTTCCAAAAATCCGGGTTATGCGCCCCTGGCTATAGGCGAATACCTGTATGAAAGCAATCGGCTGGAGGAATCCCTGCCCTATCTGCTGAAAGCGCAGGAAGAAGCGCGAGAAGCAAATTGTCCGGGCGCTCTTTTCCCGGCGATGGTGAATATCGCGCGGATCAAACGGGCCGGCGGAGATATCGCCGGAGCATTCTCTGTTTTGGGGGAATGTGAAAAACAGCTCCGGGATGCCGGAAAGCCGCATTGGAACTATTTACTTCATGCTTTCAGGTGCAGGCTGTATCTTGATGTCGGTAACACGGATCAGGCGCGGGAATGGTTCTCCTCCAGCAAGCTGGATATATTTTCAGAGATCAACAGAATCAGAGAATTTGAGCTGCTGGTTTATGCAAGAGTGCTGATTCTATTGAACAGGGCCCAGGATGCCGAAATTCTTCTGCAAAGGCTCCTGACCTTCACCGGCGACAACAGAAGGCCCCACAGCCGTGTCGAGGTCCTGAACCTCCTGGCGCTCTTGGCTTACCGGGATCATCATGCACGCCTTGCCTACGGTTATCTGGAAGAGTCCCTCGACATCGGCCTCAAAGAGGGGTATGTCAGAAGCTATCTTGACGAACAGTCCCCCATGGCCCAATTGCTCCGGGCTTACATAAAGTCACGGGGCAAGCCGGCATATGCCTCGGGACTCCTCAAACAGATGCACGGCAGCCTGCTTCAAGCCCTGCAAGGGCACGACGCGGCAGCCGGGGAGGCTGCTGAGAAAGTACTATCGCAGCTGACGGATCAGGAAAAAAAAGTTCTGGAGCTTCTCGTCAATGCCGCCACGAACAAAGAGATCGGCGAAAAGCTCGGAATCAGCCTCCGGACGGTCAAGACGCATACGGGGAATATTTACGGAAAACTGGGCATCAAAAACCGCGCGCAGTGCGTAAAGCTTGTCCGGGAGACAAAAATGATGACCTCGTGATGTCAAATATAAAAGTTATAAAAGATTAAGACATGTGCCCAACCGGTACATGTCTTTTTTTGTCATAAACCCGCGTACTTTGGTACGATGTCAGAATCACGAAATTCCGTTATATTAAGGGAGTTGGATAGAAATTTCAGGATTTCAAGGTTTGCAAGGAGGCTTTCGTATGAAGAGAAAAATATTGAGTTTTATATTGACGCTGGTGCTGGTTTTTGCAATCTTTCCGGTTACGGCTTTAGCTGCTCCGGGAGATACTGGCACGACAGATGGCTGGAGCTGGATAGTACTTGGGAACAACACCCTTGCCATCACAGGCAATTCAAGCCCCACAGGCACGCTGACGGTGCCGGCGACGCTGGATACCGGCGCGGCCGGCCTCGGTACCCTGGCTGTGACCGCCATCAATGGCAACGCCTTTAATGGCTCCATAGACTTGACTGGTATCAATCTGCCGGACAGTCTGAAGAGCATCGGAGATAGTGCTTTTGCCTGTTCAGGGGTGCAAAGTGTTGCCATACCGGGTAGCGTGACCGCCATCGCCGACAATGCGTTCAACACTTCTGCGCTCGGGAGCATTACCTTTAGTCTCCCGTCCAGCCTGCAGAGCATCGGCAGCGCCGCGTTTTGCGGTACTCCTTTGGGAAGTATTACGATACCGGACAGCGTCACCAGCATCGGCACCTACGCTTTTACGGAATGCAATCAGCTTCAGTCCGTCACCCTGCCCTATAACGCCTCTTTTACGAGAATTCAATATGCCGCGTTCGTCGGATGCTCGGCGCTGCAAACAATCGAAATTCCTGACAGCGTCACTTCCATCGAGGAATGCGCGTTCAATGGGGCCGGGCTTCAAAGTGTCACGATACCCGCCAGTGTGGCGAGCATCGGGGAGGCCGCATTCGCAGACGACCCCGAGCTGACCGGAATATCGGTTGACCCCGGAAACACACATTTCGTCAGCCAGGATGGAGTCCTTTACGATTATGGCCAAACAACCCTGCTGGCTTATCCTGACAAGAAGGCCGGTACGACATTTGTCATTCCGGATGGCGTGATGACAATAAACAGCTTCGCCTTTAGCGGAAGCCTGCTCACGCAGATTACTGTCCCGCGCGGCGTCACAACGATTAGTGACTATGCTTTTATTTATTGTCACAATCTCTCCAGAGTGAATATCCTGAGCAGCACTGTGACTTTCGGTGTGAACAACGTCTTTGGCGAGTCGGGCTTTTTAGCCGCACCCGGCGGCGGAATCTACGGCATTGCGGGATCCACGGCCCAGACCTATGCCGCGAATACTTATGTCGACGTAAACAATTCCTCTTTAGGTTACATACCGTTTTACCCGGCGTATGTGATTGTGTCCTTCGACAGTTGCGGCGGCTCCGACGTATCCGATGCGGCCGCCGAAATCGGGAGTACAATGGCGGCGCCTGCCGTTCCGAGCTTATCAGGCTTCGGCTTCGACGGCTGGTTTACGGATCAAACCTATGCCACCCCGTGGGTTTTTGATAGCGACACGGTGAGCGGCGGCATGACGCTTTATGCCAAGTGGACAAAGACTATCGCAAGTGCGGGTGTCACCGGGTTTACGGCGCCCCAGACCGGCGGAACACCGACAATTCTTGCGGATTTGACATCTAAAAACCCTGCCCAATATTCGGTTACCGGCATCACATGGGTTAATTATACCAGCGCTGGCGGCGTTATCGGCGGTCCGGTGGCTCTGGACGGCAACGGGAAATTTACGAGCGGCGGCCAAAGCTGTGTTGGCAGGGTAGAGCTGACATCCATGCCTGGTTATAAATTTGCTTCAAGCAGCCTTTGGCCGTCGGTCAGCGGCGGCCAAGGCGCGTGCCTGTACAGCAATCGAAGCGTCAGCGGAGGGGATGTGACCGGGAACAAGTTCATCTTTTATGTCTATTTCCCTGCCGAGATCAATGCGCTTAACATTAGCGGCTTTGTAGCGCCGGTCGCCGGCGCAACGCCGATTACCGCGGACTCTCTGATAATCAATGAATGCTGGATCGAGAGCATAACCTGGGAGGACGTCGACGGGAATCCAGCGGCACTGACCAACGGGGCGTTCAACGCATTTTCCACTTACAAGGCTGTCATTGTACTCAGGTCGTTTGGCACCAACAAATTCCCGACAGAAGGTCTGATGCCGGTCGTTAATACCGGCACGCCCTCTGCCGGTGTAACGGATGGGGGCTATACCTCGCAGAACACGCTGACCTTCGAGGTGACCTTCCCGGCGACCGGGGCGCTCGCCCCAACCATCACCGGCCCAGCCTCGATGACTCTCGTCGAAGGTTATGCCGCGACCTCAACTTCAGCATATAACATCGTTGGCACAGCGCCCGTCACTGTGACGAAAACCTCCGGCGACAGCAAGATTACGTGGAACGATACGACAAAAACGTTCGATATCGCATCGGGGCTTTCAGCAGGCAGCTATCCGGTCACTCTGACTGCCACGAACGGCACCGCGCCAGACGCAACTCGGAACTTCATCCTGACAGTGAAAGCCTTTGTACCGGTAACATCAATCACCGGCGTACCGACGACGGCAACGGCCGGTACTCCCATGACACTCACAGGCACGATGGCGCCTGGCGATGCGACAAATCAAACCATCGTCTGGAGCGTACAGGACGCGGGAACAACGGGCGCAACCATTTCCGGAAATACGCTGTCCACCACTGCGGCAGGGACTGTCACTGTGAGGGCTACTATAACAAACGGTCTGACCGCAAGCTCGGATTATACGCAGGATTTCACTATAACGGTGAGCGCGGCTTCACCGACCGCGACAGGCGTTACCGTAAGTCCTTCGGCTGTTTCCGTGCAGAAAGGAAATACTCAGACCTTTACTGCGACGGTAACAGGCACGAACAGCCCAGCACAGACGGTGACATGGAGCGTATATGGCAAAACGAGCAGCAGCACAGCCATCGACGCATCCGGCCTTTTGACGGTAGCGGCGGATGAAACCGCAGCCACACTGACCGTAACGGCAGCCTCGACGGTGGACAGCAGCA
>CAYWFX010000032.1:0-43720 GCA_964457945.1 uncultured Syntrophomonas sp. | reverse complement strand
GAGCCCAGGGAAAAGTTTTGTTTTTTAGTCTGTCTACTTGACAGGGAGCGGTTCAAAATTTAGGAGGGGCGTAAAAGCAATACTTATCTCGTTCAGAACTTAATTATTAAGGTTGCCACCTTTTTTATCCTTGGTTGGCTTCCAGACTTAATTCTCTTATTAATTTATTTACAGCCCGTTTCTCAATCCTGGAAACATACGACCGTGATATTCCTAATTTGCTGGCTATATCACGCTGGGTTTCTTTCAAACCATTAAAAAGTCCATACCTCATCTCAATGACTTCACGTTCCCGGCCAGAAATAGTATCCATTTTATCCTTTACTTTTTCCCCTTGCATTCTAGTATCAATAATATCCAGTATTTCGCTATCGGTTGGCAGGATATCTATTAATGATATTTCGTTACCTTCCTTGTCATGTCCGATGGGATGGTGAATAGATACCTCCTGGCGCAGCTTCTTTATGTTCCTCAAATGTATGAGGACTTCATTTTCAATGACAAGTATATGCGGTAAATAAAGGAAATTTACTTTGGCCTAAACCCAAACTTGCTTCAAATAAATCTTAAGGGATTGCGGGCTTGGTTTATAAACATTGGACCAAACCCGCAATCCCTTCTGTCAGCAGTAGGCAAAGCACTTTCCACGCAGCAGGAGTGTTTATGTAGTGGCCTTTTTTAGCCGAGGAACTTCTAATGATATTCATTAAAATACAGAAACTTATAAAGTAAGCGTAAAATAATCCCCGCTCTATTTGAATAGCATGAGGATTATTTTACGCTTACTTTAAATTGCAATCATATTAGAAACAGGATTCTTACCTAGCTTTTAAATCCATCAAACTAGTAGCGGGTAACTTTATCCGTGCCATTGCCAAGTCTCTATGATAGGTAGATACAATTTCCACATCAGGTAGCTTCACTTAGTTCAGAATCCATTATCCAATTTTCCTTCCTATCAAAATCAAAAATAGCTTTTCATCTACCATGTATCTGCCATAGTTCTTATCCGTTTATATATTTCAATGTTTCGCTTCTTCGCTTCCTCCTGCTGCCTAGATTCCCGCTTTCCTAATTTCATTTTTGATCATGCTTAACCCTCCTTCTAATAGATTTTCTTATGCTTGAAGCAGAATACCTTTTAAAGCGTCGTTCTTTGATATCGTTTATCCCTCAATACTTAAAACTTTTAATAGATTGATCATCTCTAGAGCAGTTGTCGCAGCATCGGAACCCTTATTGCCAGCTTTTGCGCCAGCTCTTTCTATAGCCTGCTCCAATGTATCAGCTGTAATAACCCCAAAGATAATGGGGATTCCTGCATTCAACCCTACCTGAGCAATGCCTTTGGTAACTTCAGCAGATACATAATCAAAGTGAGGGGTCGCTCCCCTGATCACCGCTCCCAGACAGATGACTGCATGATAATCCTTCTGCGCCATTTTCTGGGCAACTAAAGGCATTTCGAATGCACCCGGCACCCAGGCTATATCAATATTTTCTTGTTTTGCGCCATGCCGTACGAGGGTATCCAAACATCCTGAAAGCAATCTACTGGTTATAAACTCGTTGAATCTTGCCACAACAATCCCGAATCTCTGATCATATCCGAATAAATTTCCTTCAAATACTTTTGTCATGTTTATAATTACCTCCAATGTGCATACTGTATAGAAATATATTTACCGAATTCTATTGGCAACAGATGGATAGCATTAATGTTTTCATAGGCTGGCTAGCAGATGTCCCATCTTATTTTTCTTAGTCTGTAAATAGAGGCGATTCTCATCCTTCGTCGGCATTTCTACCGGAATGCGTTCCACTACTTGAAGACCATAACCTTCCAAACCTTTAATTTTTTTGGGATTATTAGTCATTAACTTCATGTTCCTAACACCCAGGTCCACCAGAATTTGAGCTCCAATACCATATTCCCGAAGATCTTCGGAAAATCCCAAATCAAGATTGGCCTGCACCGTATCTCTACCCCTATCCTGAAGTTTATAGGCTCTGATCTTATTCACCAATCCTATTCCACGACCTTCCTGGCGCATATAAAGTAATACTCCCTTGCCTGCCTTTTCAATCATGGCCATGGACGTTGTCAGTTGTTCTCCGCAATCACAACGTGTAGATCCAAAAACATCACCGGTCAAGCACTCGGAATGAACCCTAACCAGTATGGGTTCATTCTTCGCCCAATTGCCCTTTACCAGAGCCAGATGCTCCTTGCCATCCAGTAACGATTCATAGGCAACTGCAGTGAATTGGCCAAATCGAGTAGGAAGTTTGGCGTCATCTATCCTCACGATCATTTTTTCATTACGACGCCGATATTGAATGAGATCAGCAATTGTGACTATTTTTAAATCATGATTTTTCCCGAATTCAATCAATTCAGGAATTCGAGCCATGCTGCCATCCTTACTCATAATTTCACAGATTACTGACGCAGGATAAAAACCTGCCAACCTTGCCAAGTCGACGGATCCTTCTGTATGTCCAGTTCGCCTTAATACTCCACCCTCTTTATAGCGAAGTGGGAAAATATGTCCAGGTCTTCTAAAATCGGCGGATTTAGATTCATGAGAAATCAAGGCCTTAATAGTATCAGCCCTTTCATAAGCTGAGATTCCGGTAGTATTAGCTTGATAATCAACTGAAACTGTAAAGGCGGTTCCATGGTTATCCGTGTTATCTAATACCATAGGTTTTATTTTCAGCTCATCAAGTCGCTCACCAATAATGGGTACACAAATAAGGCCTTTAGCATAAGTAGCCATAAAGTTGATAATATGGGGATTGCATTTCTCAGCAGCTATGATTATGTCTCCTTCGTTCTCACGATCTTCATCGTCCACTAGTATTAGCATTTTCCCTGCTTTGACATCGCTAATGGCTTCTTCTATAGTATTGAACATTACAACTACCTCCCCTTATAGATAAAACCGTGTTGGGCTAAAAAATCAGTATTTAGAACTGACTCCTTCTTCCCGCCACTCTTGTTCAGCAACTTTTCAACATACCTACCTATAATGTCAGATTCCACATTAACGGTTTCTCCAGGTTTCTTTAAGCTAAGTGTGGTCATATTAGCTGTATGCGGTATGATTGAGACCGAAAAACTATCCGGGAATACCTCGACAACCGTTAGGCTGATTCCATCAATCGCCACTGATCCTTTGGCAACCAGGTAATCTAGAACTTCCGCCGAGGCTCTTATTCTCAATATCCTTGCTATATCAACTTTTTGTTGTTCAATGATGGTTCCAATTGCATCAATATGGCCCTGTACTAAATGTCCACCCATCCTGTCCCCCATACGAACAGCCCTTTCCAAATTTACTCGCTGCCCATTTTTCAAATCCTTTAGATTCGTTTTGGATAAGGTCTCAGCCATCATATCAGCTACAAAATACTCCCGGGAAAAGCTTGTTACCGTCAGGCATACTCCATTAATGGCAATGCTATCGCCGAGTTTTATTTCCTCTAGTACTTTGCTAGCCAGAAAGCAAAGTTGACAAGAGTTACTCCCTCTGTCCATTCGTTTTACAGTTCCCAATTCTTCTATTATCCCGGTGAACACTGCTAACACCCCTTCTAGAAATATCCGACAATCAGAATGTCTGTATCTTGATCGACTTTAGAACCAGGGCGTCTTACATACAAGTAATACCCTTTGTAGAAGCCAGAAAAAAGGCTGGTGGGAATCAGAGAATCCCCAATCAAATAATTAGGATGCCACCAATTCACAAACAGCCAAAGAAGAGGAATGCGTATGAAGGTTTCTTAAAATAAGGATAGCTCCTTACTGTAAGATAAATAGGCTCAGTTCCTGCTTTTGTTTTTTTTACTTATTTTGATTCGCTTATCGATATTAGGAGTTAAAATCGGGCATATATTACGAGTTAAATGTTTGGACCAGTTTAGAAGAACTCATATTTTTTTAATTTTACCCCCAATTAGTTTTTTTGGTTCTTATCGATTCGTACATCGTAACAACTTTACTATCAGTCTTTTCTTGCTTTTTCTTAACCTTGGGCCATAATTCAAACGGCAAGGACTTAAGCCTGGGAGTTTTCCTTCCTCCCTGCCGTTTGCATTCCGCGCCCCAGGGGATTAAGCAAAATCCAAAATGACGGCAGCAAAGACATTTTTCAGTTCGCACTTTTGTTTTTGCCATGCTAGACACTCCCCTCTGGTAAGGCCAATGGCGCAAATTTATGAATTAAGTCCGACTTATACTGGTTCTTCCTGAGCCTGCGCTATATTTATTTGGGAAGACACCACCGTTACCGGATAACGCCATTGTGTTAATAATTCAATTGCATCCTTGGCACACCCTTCTATACAGGCTTCACAAACAATGCAACGCAGCGGTGTAAAAGTTAGGGTTTTACCCTTCCGGTCAACTGTTATGGCATCAGCCGGGCAGCGTTTTACACAAAGGCTGCAGAATATACATTTTTCCATGTCAAATTCAATATGACCCCGTGCACCCAAGGGCAGCTGACGTTCTTCAAACGGATACAGCCTGGTTATTGGGCGGTGGGTAAGGTTCTTTATTACATTAGGAATCATTATAGCCATTTTCTGCCCTCCCCTATCTTTCCGTACAGCTTATACACGGATCTATGGAAAGAATAATTACTGGTACATCAGCCATATCACAACCCGGCAGCATTTTCAAAAGGCATGGAACATGTGCAAAGGTTGGCGTCCGTATTCTCAGCCTTTCCAGATTCTTGCTGCCGTTAGCTTTAATATAATACAATACCTCTCCCCGAGGCTGTTCAACCCGCTGGATGGTTTCCCCATCCGGATTGCCTTTTACCTTCACTGCGGCTTCACCTTCCGGCAATCTTGTCAAGGCCTCCTGAGCCAGTTCAATTGACTGGTAGGTTTCTTTAACCCGTACTACTGCCCGGGCATAGCTGTCACAACCCGTTTCTACCACCGGTTCAAAGCCCATATCCCCATAGGCAACATATCCCGTCTGACGAAGATCCTGGGCTATCCCGCTGGCACGCAGCATCGGACCAACTGCCCCATACTTCAAAGCATCCTCTTTAGTCAGTATCCCTTTACCCACAGTCCTCTTTTTCACCGTGTAATCTTTCATAATCACCGGATTGATGCGTTCCAGTTCTTTTTTTACATGCATAAGAGTATCTTCGGCAATCTTAATCTGTTCCGTACTCAGGTCCCGCCGTATTCCTCCAATGGAACAAGAAGATAAGATTACCCGGTGCCCTCCGGTAAGCTCCATTAAATCCACAATCTTTTCCCGAGCTGCCCAGTACTGCATAAATAAGTTCTCAAAGCCGAAGGCGTCAGCGAATAATCCCAACCAGAGCAGATGGCTGTGTATCCTGCTTATCTCACTATAAAATACCCTTAAATATTGGGCTCGGGGTGGAATTTCGATACCCATTAACTCTTCTATCCCCATACAATAAGTCATGGCATGCATAAAGCTGCATATACCGCAGACTCTTTCCACCACAAATACGTTCTGGGTGTACTCCTTGGTTTCCGCCAACTTTTCCAGACCACGATGCACATACCCGATGGCCGGTGATAGATCCACTACCTTTTCATCTTCATAAGTTATATTCAAATGTAATGGTTCCGGTAATACAGGGTGTTGCGGTCCAAATGGGGCTATAATCCTACCCATTTATTCGTCCCCCTTAACTGCTGGCTTTAATTCTCGGGCCATGGGAGCTTCTTTCACTCCGCCTGCCATATACATGGTGCCTCCCAGATCCAGCACTATATTATTAATCATTAATCCAAACAGCTCTTGCATTTCGTTTTCCACTAAAAAGGCACATTCATATATGTCTGAAATACTGGGTATGGCTTTATCCCTGGCAGTTGTCACTTCCAGGTTCAATATAGCCAGCTCTTTATCGAAACTATAGATCAGTCTAAATATTTCTCCTTCATCTATGCAGGTAGCAGTGACCAACCGATAACCATCATCGTAATATTGCTTTATAGGCTTTAGCATTTCTTCCGGAGTTGAGGCAATTTTATTGATACTCATACAGCTACCTCCTGGGATGTTTTCTTGGCTAACACATTCAATGCTTCGACTACCCCGTCGATTATCGCTTCAGGCCGGGCGGCACATCCTGGCACGTAGACATCTACCGGTATTACTTTGTCAATACCTCCCAACATGTTATAGCAATCGTGGAATATCCCGCCGGTACAGGCACAGGCTCCAACTGCTACCACTACTTTGGGTTCCGGCATCTGCTCATAAAGGTTCTTAACTACCCGGGCAGCCCTGTGATTCACACCACCAGTTATAAGCAGTATATCTGCATGTTTCGGGTTGCCGGTATTAATAATACCAAACCGTTCAACATCGTAGACCGGGGTTAAACAGGCTAGAATTTCAATATCACACCCATTACAGCTGCTTCCGTCATAGTGTAAAAGCCAGGGAGATTTAAGCCGTGATTTATTAATAATCCCCATTTTACATCCCCCCCTTTCCCTGGGCTAAGATATATCCCAGGTTAACTAAACACAGGATAATACCGCTACTCCAGACAAACTTCAGCATAAAGTCCCAGGTCAGACGGGCATAGATATTATCAATGACCAGTTCCATAAAGAAGGCCACCATCGCCAGGATAATTCCTACCCATACCGGCTGGGCCCAAAACATTACTACCAGGCCCAACACCAGTACCAGTTCATACCAGTGGGTTATTTCGATAAGAGCCAGGTAAGGACCTGAATATTCAGTTGTTATACCTTTTACCAGTTCCTGATGACCATGGTGGGAGGTCGATAAATCGAAGGGTGATTTACGCATCTTAATGGTCAATATTATTATTAGGGCTATTAATACCAGGGGCATGGAAACCAGCAAAGGGCTAGTTTGATTAAATATGTTTCCTACCATGAAGCTGCCAGTCTGCAAATATACCCCGATTGCCAGCAGAATCAATACCGGTTCATAGGCCAGCATCTGCAGCAGTTCTCTCTGGCTGCCGATATGGCTGTAGGGTGATTTGACGCTGAATCCGCCCAGGATAAAACTGACGGCGGCAAATGCCATGGTAAATACTATTATCAGCAGATCTCCGCCCAGGCAGAACAATACCAGACTGGCTATTATCAGAGCAAGGTAGCCTAGAGCCCAGGCAACCTGTCTCTGGTTAACCGCTATCGGCTCCTTTCCTAATAACTTAAACACATCATAAAAGGGCTGTAAGACAGGCGGACCTACCCTTCCCTGCATCCTGGCGGTTACTACCCGGTCAACTCCAGATAAGAAACCTCCTAAAACCGGGGCTGCAAGTATTACTAATAAGGCAATAATCAATTGGTTCATAATATTGTCACCCCCAGCAGTACTATAATCATCATTAGGGCCAGGCTGTTGACCACCCGGTTCCAACTAACTTCATTAATAAGGCCGGTAAAATAATAGTTGGATAGGCTTAAGGCAGTATTTGTCTCACCAGTAGTGATATAGTCAGCGGAACTTAACCCGCCGCTGTTTTCGCCGCACATATAAACCGGAACTTGCTTTATTTTATCCGGCTTGTAGATTAGCCCGGCGGCCACCATGACCACTATAATCAGGGCAAACAGCGGCCAGACTACGAATACCCCATTACCCCCGGCAGTTATGATATCAAATGATGTTGCCAGGCCCGGGTTGTGGTAATAGTTCTGCACCGCCGGCGCAACTAGCTTGGTAATAAGCGGAATAACAAATACGCCCAGCAATACTGCCCCCACAGCTAATCCTCCCAAGGATAATTTATAGTGAACTGCCATTGGTTCGTTTTTCCTTACAGCTCCAGGTACTCCCTGCAGCATCCGACCCAGCCATTTTATCCAGAATAATGCGGTTACTGCGCTGGCCATGACCATCATAAATGCAACCAGTGGCAGTTCAGCTGCAGCTTCAATAGCAGCCCATTTACCTACCAGCATTCCGAAGGGAGGCAGGAACATACTTATTATTCCTACTGTATATATAAGGGTTGTTACCGGCATCCTATCCGCCAGGCCTTCCATGTCTTCGATATCACGGCTGCCTATGTTGTGTTCAACAAATCCGGTGCACAGGAATAAAAGCCCTTTGGATACGGCATGGAAGATAATCAGTACTATGGCCGCACTTATGGCTAGCGGGGTATTGATCCCGGCACAGGCGATTATTAAACCCAGATTGGCAATAGTCGAATAGGCCAGAACCCTTTTGGCATTCGACTGGCTGATAGCCAGTATTGAGGTTACCAGGAAGGTAAAACCGCCAGCTATGGCCACCATATCACTCAGATAGGTTCCAGCATAAACCGGTGCCAGTCGTAAAATTAAATATACCCCGGCTTTAACCATGGTACTGGAATGCAGCAACGCTGATACTGGAGTAGGTGCTACCATGGCTCCCAGCAGCCAGCTCTGAAACGGAAGCTGAGCTGCCTTGGTCATTCCGGCAAATACCAGCAGGGCAACTGCCAATAACAGTATCCCGGCGATTTCCGGTGAACCTGCCTTGTTTAGTAAAAATCTCATTGAGAGAAAATCGCCAGAACCATATTTCAGAAGTAAAACCAGGGCGGTCGCGAAAGCCACTCCGCCTAAACTATTCATCCACAAAGCCCGGCAGGCATTTCCTATCGCTTCATCAGTAAGATCATGACCAATTAACTGGAATGAGCAAAATGTGGTTACTTCCCAGAAGAAAAACATCCAGCAAATATTGTTGGCAAATACTATCCCATTCATCGCCCCCAGAAAGATTATCAGCCAGAACATAAATCGGGGCTGCCGAGATTTAACTAAATGATGGTGTTCTTCGTGTTCCGCAATGTATTTGACTCCGTAAATACAGATTAATGATCCCACGATATTAATTATTAAGGCCATTATTATGGCCAGGTTATCAATTACAAAGGCTGGTTTCAGCGCAGTATGTCCCCCACCCAAAACAAAATCGAAATATCCCAAAAGCAGGACCTGGGCTATAGCAAATATGGTTATTAACAGGTGCCTCTGTTTTATACCAATATAGAGAATACAAGCCAGCAAGCCAAAATCTGCAGCGGTAATCAGCGTATTCCAGGATATACCCAGGAGCCCTTCCGGCTGATAATCAAACGGACCAATATACAGCATTCCGATGGAACAGGCTGCAAGTATTATGCCGGTAAAGTAGGCCACTATATTTCTTACGTTATATCTTCTTAACAACAAGCATAAAAGCGCAGCCACCACCGGGAGCCAGATGCTTACTGCCAGCAGATATTTACCTGTAATCATAGAATCACCCCTATCATATCTATTTTCCTAACTGATTCCATTACTATTTCAGTCATTAATATCTTTAATGGCATCGACCGGGCAATTATCTTTACAGCTGCCGCAATCAGTGCACAAATCAGAATTGATAGTATACACATCATTGTTCTCCGTTATTGCCTGGGTAGGGCATTCATTAACACAACTCCCGCAGCTAATACATTCTTCAGTAATAACGTGTGCCATTTTTATTCCCTCCTTTTTACCCGGATTGCAGGCAGTACCCAATCTGGAGTGTATAATTTAGAAAAGTAAGACGTCCCTGTTGAATGTACTGCTGCCTTGGAAGGACCAGGGACGTCTCTATGAAAAGTGAGGGGGCATTAGTGAATATCTACAGATGGTGGGCAATCTTGTTGTTCAGTCCTTTGGCTTTATTGGTTCTAGGTTATTAAAGTAGTTGTCTAAGCGTCGTCGAATTCTGTTCTATCAATTAATTGCCGTTGAACATCAGGTCCCAGATCAATGAATTTGGCTGTAAATCCTGCCACCCTGACCATAAGATCACCATAATTCTGGGGATGCTTTTGCGCGTCTAAAAGCATTTCACGATCTACAATATTGTACTGAACCTGATAGCCGCCCATATTAAAATAGGCATCATTCAGAGCAATGAATTTTTTGGAGCCGCTGACCCCTTCTATAGCAGCTGGATTAAACTTCATATTAAATAGGGTTGATTGTAAATTTAAGGCGTGAATTTTGGCGGCAGACTTCATAAGACCGGTAGGACCGTTTTCATCCGTGCCCGGGAAAGCGGAAAGCGCACCGTCCGCCACGTATTCCTGTGCCTTTCTACCATCCGGACTGGCTCCGCAGGCTTTTCCATGCAAAACCTGGGTGGTTACCGACAGGGTGCTGGGCTGCCATTTTTCCCCGACCCAGTTGGTTACCTGTTTAGCTGCACTGGCCCATTCATCATAAAGGTCTACGAGAATGTCATCCACATAGTCGACATCGTTGCCGTATTTGGGTGCATCCAAGAGCGCCTTTCTTAGCGAGTCATATCCTTCAAAATCAGCCTTGATAGCCTCCATCAGTTCGTGCAAGGTAAATTTCTTCTCATCAAAGACATTTTTCTTAATGGCTGCCAGGCTGTTGGCGACATTTACCAAACCGCAGGAAATTACATAGGGTGAATCATTGTACCGGCAGCCACCCTCATAGGCATGGGCGCCTCTTTCCAGGCAATCATCCAATAAAGCTGACATCACTGGATGCACCAAACCCAGGTTATTATGCACCAGCATAATTGCGTTCCAGTATTCTTCTTCACGTTTTATGATTGCGTGCATGACCCGGCTATATTCTTTAAAGATCTGTTCATAGGTCGCATTTTCAAAATCTATGGCAGCTTCGTAGAGCTTATCTCCAGTTATAGGATTTAAACCATTGTTCATAACCAATTCAAATATTTTAAGATTATTGGTGTGGGGAATAGCATACATAGGCATTCTTTTGCCGCACATCTGCATATCTACACAGCCGCACGGAGCCCAATCTCTGGCATCCTCTATACTGGCTCCGGAATCAAGCATAAATCTCTCTATCGGCAAATCGTTGTTAAACAGGGCCGGATAACCAGAACCAGCTTTTATACAATCGGTGATGGACATTTTAAATTCTTCCGCCATTGTGTCCTTCCAGCGCACCGATATGGTAGGCTGCCAGGTTCTTACATTAATGCCGGCCTGGAGAACTAATCGAGAAATCTGATTGTCAACCGATTGGCCATAGCGATCCACCCCTCCCAGGGTGATATTCTGATAGATACTGCCTCCCAGGTATGACTCGGTAAAGGTTGCATGTGCTCTGGTAAGCTCGGTGCACTTTATTCGCATAAGCTCCAGATATTCAAGCACTTCTGCAGCTGTAATATCGCCGCTTTTAATCTCATTAAGATAGGGACGATACATATATTGATCAAAACGTCCCGGAGACATCCCTCTTCCGTTCAGTTCCAGGAATAAGCACAGATGAGTAAACCAAAAAGACTGAATTGCTTCGCGGAAGGTATCTGCAGGTTGAGCCGGAACTTTGCGGCATATGGAAGCAATCTGCAATAATTCCTGTTTGCGTCCGGCGTCCTTGCATTTAGCAGCTTCTTTTTCCGCTTCCTGGGCGTAATTTTGTGCAAATTGAATTAATCCCTCCAGAGCCAAAATTGTACCCTTATAAAAATTATATTTTTCAAATTCTTCCTTAGTGTTAAGTTCTCCTAATTTCTTTAATTGGGCCTCGCAAATTCTGATAAGACCCTCTGCTCCCAAATCTATAATTTTTTGATAATCAACAATTACACGGCCTTCGGGAACATCAAACATAAAGCGCAAGAACACCAGTTGCTGCATTAGCTTTTCTACCTGATCATAGTCAGCCATAGTTTCTTTTAAATAGGTTTCGGATTGCGAACGCCAGTCTTTGCCTTCCCAAAAGTTGGCGATTTCCAGGATTTTTTTGCTGTCTTCGGGATAAATTCGATAAATCCCCAGGCGTTCTCCCTCTTTCTTTTGAAGACTGCCCTCCATATAACGCTCTTCCTCGCGTTTGATGTTCTTAAAGCCCTCCAGCATCCAGGTTTCGTATTCAGGATATACTTGGGTTCCTAAAAAATACCGGGACTGGCTGCCTACAATAAGCTCATTTCCCCATATTTTCGGGGTCAAGTTCGATAGGACATATTTCAAAGCCCCGCCTGCCCGCAGGTATAGAGGTTCATTCCAGTGCTTTTTTATATACTCGGTAAACAAATCACATCGTTCGGAATCAATATATGCTTCTTGAGTAATCAGTTCCTTGTAGCGTTGAGCAACACGGGGAGTGGATGGATTGCCATTTATTTCGCGTTTTTTTATTTTAGCCATAATATAATGCCTCCTTAAAAAAATGGATTAGCGACATACGCCGCTAATCCCTATTTCTGGACTATTTACACCAAACGGCGTGTTCCCCGCGTCCCGTCCAAATTACTTCATTATTGTCACGTCTTACCATGGTGACTACTTGTTCCTTGGCTGGACAATGTCCCATACACCAGCCGCAGCCCATACATTTGTCGGTAATAGTGAGAACTTCGTCGATCATCTCTAAGGCGCCATAAGGGCAAACCTTTTCACAAATTCCACACTTGGTGCATTTCTCCATATCAAATTTAGGAATAATGGGAGAAATCTCTGCCATCCATTTTTCTCTCGGATAGTCACGTACATAGGAAAAATCATCAACTACACAGCTTCTGAAATCTTCAATTGACGTATATCCCTTTCTATCCATGAACTTATCCAAACCTTCGATGGCATCTTTCAGGACGCCTACACCGCGGGTATAAACCGAGGTGCAGAGACCGGCCAGGTGTGATCCTGCCATTAAATAGCGCACGCAGTCATCCCATGTGAAAATACCACCCACGCCGATTACGGGGAATCCTTTTAAGGTAGCGGTAGTTTCCAAAAGTTTGGCCAGTGAGAAGACCTGGAAGGAACGTCCTAACAGACCGCCCACAGCGTAAGGTCCGCCGTAGAAAGTACCGGTTTCATGATCGATCCAGGTTCCGTAGAAGGCGTTATTGGCGGTAATAGCTGCTGCTCCGGCTTTTTGTACCGCAATAGCCAAGGCGGCCTGTTCTACGCACTGGGGTGTGCATTTGAATATGATGGGAACTTTAACAGCATCTACGCAGGCCTTGGTAACTTCAGCGGCTTTAATCGGATCCATAGCCAGAGGCGCTCCTACATCCAGCTGGGATTCTATAGCGCCAAAGGTTGCATGGGGGCCGCCGGTATCCAGTTCTATCATATCGCAGCCCATGTTTTCCATGTCCCGGCACAGGCTCGCCCAGTTGCTTGCTTCAGTACCGATACCGCATACGCTGGCAATGAAAAGAACATCATTTTGACGGCAAAGTTTCAGAGTTTTGGGGCCTTCGGTTTCCAGCCACTGATCATAAGGCATATTGTGGAACATCTGGCTGCATACCCAGGAATCCTTGAGCTCAGGACCAAATTTTTTGAGTGAATAGAAAAATGGTCTGGGCCAGCGGTGGGGGCCATCAATCTTATGGCATGTTTTTGCAGTCAGGAAACCGATTCCTTGTTCAATTACCCTTTTGGCCAGATGTTCATGTCCACCAAAGTCGCAGGATGAAACACCGATGGGGTTTTTTACCTCTTTGCCAAGAAATGTAGTACGTAAGTTAGCCATTATAATACCTCCATTTTTATTATTTTTTGATGATGGTCGCATTTTTGATGATGGTCACATCATTCGACCCAAAGTGGTGTGCAGCCCATATTGCTGCAAAATGGTGATCGTTGACTGAATTGTCTCCTTTTCCAGCGGGTGGAACCGGGCATACGGGGAGCGCATACCCAAATAGTGATATTTTCCCTTGCCAAGCTTATGGAACGGATTGACGTCTATCCATTCAATTCCGTGCTCCACTGCAAAACGCGCGGTCTCATGGATATTTTCGGGCGAGTCATTCACATCGCCGATCAGAGGCAGGGAAATCCTGGTCTCGACCGCTCGGGCAATCAATGCCGCATTTTTTAAGATCAGTGCATTGGATCTACCGGTCCACTTTAAATGGGCGGCTGAATCCATATGCTTAATATCCAGCAGTACCAGATCTGTGTTCGCCAGGATCTCCTGCAGCAGTTCGGTATCGCCATAACCTGATGTGTCCAGCACCGTGGAAATGCCACGGGCTTTGCACTGTCCAAAAAGTGCTTTGACGAATTCTCCCTGTAACAGCGGCTCCCCGCCGCTCAGGGTTAAACCGCCGGTTGCTCCGAAAAAGGGCCGGTCACGTTCCAGCATGCCCACCAGTTTCTCCACCGTATAGGTCTCGCCGGATTTTTTAAATGCTTTATAAAGGCAGGTATTCACACATTTCATGCACAGATCGCATTTACGGCGGTCGACACGGGTATAGCTGGCATAGTGATCACTAATAGCGCCCTGGGGACATACGGCCTCGCAGTTTCCGCAGCCTTTACACTTTGAGGGTATATAATACAACTGCGCAAATGGCTTAAAGGTCTCGGGATTGGAGCACCATTTGCAGCGCAGTGGACACCCCTTTAAAAAAACAGTGGTTCGAATCCCAGGGCCATCCCTTGTTGAAAAGTTTGTTATCTCTGATATAAGCCCATTCATATACTCATCTCCCGGTCAATACCTTAGCCTTCATTGCACCGCCAGTATAGAACGCAACCTTAAAACCTTGCAAGAAATCCACCGATTTTTGCAATTTCATTCCATAAGCCAATTAATTCATTGTAGAAATTGACAAACAGAATACAAAAGATTCCAACGGTCAACCTTCACTTCATATTTGACACTATTCGAGGTGTAGACTATGATGAAATTAGAAATACGCGGGCCGGGATCGGCGCTTCGATGTGAGAGGAGTCGTGCTCTATGAGTGTTTCAATCGCACAGATTTTAGAGTTGCCTGTTTTCAACGCTATCCAGGTGGTGGCAGGATCAAAAGGGCTGACAAATCAAGTGGACAGAGTCACCTACTTAGACAGCCTGGATAATATGGACAGCGCCAACCCACTGATGAAAAGCGAATTAATTGTCATCTCGGCGTTGTTATTAAGACTCCTTGAAAAGACACTGTCTGAATTCATCGTCTACTGCTTCAATAGTAAGGCCTCCGGGATCTGCATCAAAATGGAAAAGGATCCGCTGGAATGGTCCGAGGTGTTACCGAAGAATATTAACAAAGTGAAGTTTCCCATCATTCTTTTACCCACCGATACTAGCCTTCCGCAGATCGTCAACGCCATTAGCTATGAGATCCTTCGAAGCGATGGGTATGATATACGGCTTCCCTTTGAGGAAAACTTCTTTCAGGAGCTGCTCTTTTCAAAAAAGGATCCCGCTACCATGATCAAACGGGCCAACATGCTGGGTATTAAGGTGGACGAAAAACTGGGATTATTTCTCGTTCAGTCAAGCAATGCGCGCATCGTAAAAAATATCTGCGACTTTTGTAAGGAACGTTGGGGACATCGCTGCTATACTCTGACCAAAAATGACCGTATTTTGTTGGTAGTGCGTATCAATTTTACCGGCGACAGCAGTGAGCACCTTATAGAACTGGGAAACGACCTGATCGCAAAGTTGTCTGGCTTGTTTCCTAATGAAAAGTTTCAGATCGGCATTGGTCGCTGTTATGACAGCATAACTCAGCTCGGCATCAGCTATTATGAGGCACGCACCGCGCTTACAGTAGGCATGATCAACCACTCTAAAAACACAATTACTCATTTTACCAATCTGGGAATCTACCGCATCCTGTTCGATTTGAAAAACAGGAATGAGCTATATAATTTCTATCAAGAGACCATCGGCAAAATCATAGAGTTCGACCGGGACAACCAGACAGAATATCTGCACACTATCCGGGTCTACATTGAGCAGCAGTGCTCCATCAACCATACTGCCGAGCAGTTATTCGTTCACTATAATACCGTGCGCTATCGATTGAAAAAGATCCAAAAGCTGTTTGGGATGGATCTGGACAATGAGGAGGATAGGGTCAATCTATATATAGCCATCAAAGTACTGGACTTTTTTACGGAAGACAACAGACTTTGAAGCAGCCAATTCCCGCGCTCTTATGGGGCGCTTTTTTTGCCCTTAGGGATTGATCATTTTTAACATTGTATCTTTTTAGCATATTTAAAAGGGGCAACTGACTATCCAGCCAATTGCCCAAAAATATCTCTCCATATTTTACATTCACTTTGGATTCGGGACACACCTCAATATTTTTCGATTCCAACTCCCTTTCATTATGCATGTTTTACCAAGTAACTGTAACATACTAAATTTTAAGAACTCATTATGGCGCAGTTCAAGGAAAAAAACCATACTCACAAGCTAAAAAGAGCCTCCTGATTACTCATTACATTTGCTTCTCAATTACTCCGGTTCAATTTGCAATTTCAGAAAGGCCCCCCTTGTCAATAGGGTTTAAATTTCAGATCCTCAGACACGCATTATAAATTTTGACAACGAATTAGTTATAAGTATGTGGTTTTTATAAATTATAAAGTAATGTGCCTTATAAAATTGACTTATGGATAAGTGGTATATAAAATCTGAATCACAGAGCGCGTTCTTTATGAAATTTAGTCGAAAAAGTACAGAAACCGTGAAAGGGACAATATAAGTATGGCAAATAATCGAAAGGAGACAGTATTATGAACAAGTCATTGGACGATTGGAAGACAATGAAATACGGCAGGGCGATCACTGAGGAAGAACTGGCCAAAAGAACCAGCCCGGTGTGGCCTTACAAGTATTTCAATCCGGGTACACCTGTTGATCCCCTGGTAGTGGACGATCTTTTAAAAGGAGTTATCGACGTGCATATCCACGGCGCTCCGCTGGGTGCCTGGTTGCCTGGCCGGCCAACCATGGTGGAGACATCTATTGAAGCCAGTGAAGCCGGCATGAAAGCGCTGGTCTTTAAAGACCACAACACGATGACTAACAACTGTGCCGCCATCATTCAGGACTTTTTAGGCCGCATGCAAAAAGACAAGGCGGCCCAAGGCGAGATATTCACACCGGTTGAGGTGTACGGTGGCATTACCTTAAACAACAGCGTGGGTGGCATGAACGCCAGAGCGGTGGAAGTAGCTCTAGGTTATGGCCGCTTAAAGGAAGTTTGGCTGCCTTCCTTGGATGCCAAACATCAGGTCAACGCCATGGGTTTGGAAGGTGGCTGGGTAGTGGCTGAGGGTGGTATCCTTACCCCTGAGATGATCAAGATTCTGGATCTGCTGGCTGACTACAACAAGAACTCCAAGGGCGACCGCTGCGCACTTTCCGGCTGCCACGTTTCCAACGAGGAAAAGATTGCCATTCTTGACTATGTTAATGCCAAAGGTATGGACGTAGATGTGTTAATGGACCACTGCACCCAGGAATTAACCATGGTAACCCCGCAGGAAGCCAGGGAAATGATCGATAAAGGCGGCTACCTCGAGTTTGCCCAGTGCTCATGTGTACCCTGGCCCGGCATGCAGGACTGGGTTATCGCCTTTGATTACTCCTTCAATCTAATTAAAGATTTAATCAAAGAAAAAGGACCGGATCACTTAGTACTGATCACCGATGCTGGCCAACCAGGCAATAATCCTGTACCGGGTTGGAAATCGTTTATTAAGACGCTTTTGGCCCAGGGTGTAAGTGCTGCGGATATTAATGTCATGGCCAAGGAAATACCGGCCAAGTTAATTGGAATTTAAAACGCTAATTACGCTATTTTGAGTGGGTAATCATATGTATGACACATGATTTACAGCCGCTGATCAAGCGAAGCGGAAGCCCTTGATATGGGAACACCGGTATTAGACTTGATTGACAATGGGAAAACGAAGCTGCATCCCCTTGCCCATTCAAAACAAGGGTGGTGCTCCCCGTCAAGGGCGGCTGCTCTAATAGCATTGTCATCACCCGTACGATTTAGCGAAGAACATTTAAAGCAGTATTATTGACCCAGATCGGTGATCGGTTTGAAATCAGAAATTGTCAGAATAAAGGAGTTGAATTCTCTGTGCAAGAACTAGGTATCCTTTTAAGTTTAGTCCTCCTTATATACTTCGCTTATCGTGGCTTTTCTGTCATTTATATTGCCCCTATTATAGCTATTTTAGCCGCCTTATCACAGGGTATTTCCCCGATGCCCGGTTATACTGAACTCTTTTTAGGAAAAGCCGTCGGTTATTTCAAATCTTATTTCCCGGTTTTTATCCTGGGAGCTATTATTGGCAAAGTATTTGAAGATACCGGGATGGCCGAATCCGTTGCCCGAGCTATCATTAAAGCGATGGGCAAAGGTAAATTTAAGGCTATTATAGCAGTTAGCGTTGCCGGAATGGTGCTTACCTACGGTGGTGTTAACGCTCTGGTAGCCGTTTTTGCTGTTTATCCCTTCGCCTCGGCTCTCTTTCGGGAAATGGATATCCCCAAGCGTCTGCTGCCTGCAGTAATACTAGTGGGTATTGGGACTCTTTCACTGGATGCAATCCCCGGTACACCCCAGGTTGCAAACATCATGCCTACCAAATATTTTGGTACCGACCTTTTTGCCGCTCCTATTACCGGCATCGTTGCCGGTTTATTGATTGTCGGCCTATGTTTCCTATGGTTTAAATATCAACTCAAAAAGGCTGAAGATGCTGGTGAAGGCTATGGTGATAACCATACTAATGAACCTGATCTAAGCGATACCAAGAAACCGATTGATTGGAGATTGGCCGTTCTTCCGCTAATAATAATCCTGTTAGTGAACCTCCTCCTAACCAAGTTATACCATTGGGATCCTAATATTCTGGCGCCCTTTCAAGCAATGAATCTGCCTCTGATTGCTCCAAGTGTGAGCAACATAGCAGCCATTTGGTCTCTAATCATTGCTGAAGTCATAGGAATCATTGTGGCTATTATAATAGGATGGAAAAACTTCCATACTATCTCCAATTTACAGAAAACCCTGAATGCAGGGGCTATTGGTTCTCTGGTAGCGGTTATGAACGTTGTATCGGAGGTAGGTTACGGTAATGTTATCGCCTCCCTGCCCGGATTTAAATCAATTTCCAATTTTTTAATGGGAATCCAAATAGGTGATTCGCCGCTGTTATCAGTAGCAGTAACTGTCAACGTTCTGGCTGGCATAACGGGTTCCGCTTCTGGGGGATTGGCTATTGCTCTGGAAATTATGGGTAAGCACTGGTTAGATATGGCTAATGCCATAGGAATGTCGCCGGAAATATTACACAGAATAGCGGCACTGGCCGCGGGAGGCATGGACGACTTACCCCATAATGGCGCTATCATAACTATTCTGTTAATTTGCGGCCTTACCCATAAGCAGGCCTACAAAGATATGTTTGCGGTTGTGGTTGCCAAGACTTTCGTGGCCTTCTTTATGGTTGGGTTTTTCTCACTTACAGGCTTACTATAAGCGAGTGGTAAACTAAAGCTGCGAAAACCTTCTGCCCTTTGTCGAGAAGCCCGTAGGAATACCACCTGCGGGCTTCTCACATCACTGCACCTGCCGTTAGTAAACATCCACAATTGTTTTAGACTTTAAAAGCGTCTTGTTCAATTTTTCTGACTATATAGCTAAAATGAGTCTAAAAAATATTAACGAGAAAGGGTAATAAAATTCTATAAAATAGGAGGTATTAAAATGGTAAACATAATAGCTTTAACTACAAGCCAGTCACCGCGAGATGATTTTATGCAGGATTTGCTGCCGCTTCTTCCGCCTGAGTATTCAGTTAAACTCGTCGGTGCGCTCGACAATTTAACGGTCGAGGAAATAAAAAAAGATTATGTGCCTACTCCTGGAGAAGATACTTTCGTGGCAAGACTTAGAAACGGTGAAGTGTTAGAAGTCCCAAGAGAAAAGGAGCTCCCTTTACTTCAGGAAGCCATACATCAAGCTGTTAAAGATGGCGCTGATGCGATTATAATGCTATGTACTTTGCCATTTCCAGTATTTGAGTGCAGCGTTCCTTTAATCACTCCATATGCAGCCATGCACTGGTTTATTCCAGCTATCGGACCCGGACTTAAGGTGGGAACATTATTCCCATATGAAAGCCATGCAGCTATCCAAGAAAAAACATGGAGAGATCATTGTATAGATATTGTGCCTAAATGCCTCGCTCCTGTCGTGGCTGACGGTCAGGCAATAGCTAAGTTGTTTGAAAACGAAAATATTGATTTGCTTGTCCTGGATTGCATCGGGTTCACCGCTCCTGCAAGAGATGAAGCGCAAAAATTACTTAAAGTGCCAGTTATTCATGCGAAGCAGTTAATGGTAGGGCTGTTAAAAGTATTGTTCTAAGAATTGCTTGGCTTTAAATTACCTACTGGATGCATTAAATCTAAGGATTAGCAATAACCTTAACCTGAGATTATATGAAATAAACTGGGATCAGATGGCCAGAATCAATGAAGTATGTATCTGATGCTGGGCTCAATAAAGAAAAATCGTATGAAACACACTATTATGATGGGAAGGGACTTTAATGACATTTGGTCTATTGACCTGGAAGGTCTTTCTGCTGCTGCTTTATATTGCGGTAGGATTTATGTGCAGAAAGGTGAATATTATAAATGAACCTACTGAGCAAAGTTTGACCAACTTTCTGATGAAAGTTACCATTCCTTGCTTGTTGATCGCCTCAGTGGGCACATCTCCGCTTGCAGGCGGAAATTCAACCCTCATCTATTGCGGCATTATTTTTGCTGGTTATTATTTAGTTTGCCTGCCGGTATTGCGCATTTTTTGCCGATTTAAAAAGCTTTCCCGAGAAAAAATGGCAGTCGCCACTTGTATGGTGGCATTTCCAAATATCACCTTCTTCGGGTTTACAATGATGACTGCGGTGCTTGGGCCAGCATCTGTTTCCTATGGTGCGGTTATGTGTGCGGTATTTACTGTTATTTTCTTCACTTATGGCATGTCGCTATTCCAACAGGAATTAGATGTTAAATCGATAGTCACACCGATTAACCTTGCAACCGTAATCATGTTGGCTTTATTCATTGGTAATCTCCAACTGCCCGAGAAGGTATATACAGTTCTTATGCAGTTTGGTTCATTGACCATGCCCATCGCTCTTATCGTCATTGGTGGCAACATAGCGAATTCCGATCTCATGACAGCTCTTAAAAACAAAGGACTTTATGCCATCAGCTTCACGCGCCTGGTGCTGATTCCGGTGCTGCTAATGGCTTGTATTTGGCCGCTGCAAATGTCTGATACGTTACGTATGGCACTTATGATTGGCATCGCCTGCCCGACGGGATGGCTGCCTGCTGTGGTTGCCAAGCAAACCAATATGGAGTCAGAGTTCGCTTCGCAAGCAGTAATACACTGTACCTTTTTCTCGGTGTTGACTATGCCAGTGCTGATCTTGGGACTACAATACTTACTGGAAGCGTGATGGCTTACTTGTATTGTTGTATTATTGAGGACGGTATTATGGGGATTAGTTAGCAGAATAGTTAACTGCCCCCTATGTGCGTTATAATCCAAATACGTTAAGGGAAGCATAAGCTGTCCATTTCGACATCTTATGCTTCCTTAAGCTAATCCAATTAATTTCCCCAAAAATTATCCATCTAACCCTGTTGAACCTCCAGGCTAATCTCGCGAATAAGTTTGTTTACTGCGCGCTTCTCAATCCGGGAAACATAAGACCGTGATATCCCCAATTTTGCAGCTATATCGCGCTGGGTTTCTTTCAAGCCGTTGAAGAGTCCATACCTCATTTCAATCACTTCACGTTCCCGACCACTAAGTGCATCCATCTTATCCTTTATTTTGTCTCCTTGCATTCTAGCATCTATAATTTCCAGTATCTCACTGTCGGTGGTAAGGATATCCATTAACGATATTTCGTTGCCTTCCTTGTCATGGCCGATGGGGTCATGAATTGATACCTCCTGGCGCAGCTTCTTTATGTTCCTTAAATGCATGAGGACTTCATTTTCAATACAGCGGGCTGCATATGTGGCTAACCTTACACCGCGGTCATGGTTGAAGGTCTTAATTGCCTTAATAAGTCCAATTGTGCCGATTGATATAAGATCCTCAATATCCTCACCACTGCCTTCATACTTCTTTACTACATGGGCTACCAGTCGCAAGTTATGTTCTATCAATTTATTACGGGCTTCATAACTACCCTGCTGTAGTTGGTCCAGATAAAGTCTCTCATCCGCGGCCTCAAGAGGTTGAGGAAAAACCTGGTTGTTCAAATAACCGAAAAGTATCAGAGTACCTTTGACAACTGCAGCAATCGCCAGCGTCCAGTAAAGGATGCTCAAAAAATACCACCTCCATAGTTTTTAAGCGCTCTATACTATATGAAGGTAGATATCGAAATGTGTCTAATATTGACATGTAAATTCTGGTCTAATAAAATTTCGAGAAGATTATTATAATACTTAGCAAATCATTCTTGATTTAGGATCAATATTTATTTCGCCTTCCTGTCTAAAAGTATCATGTTGGTGCTAGCGCTTGCTATGAGATTTTTTTCTTTATCGTAAGCCTCTCCCACCAAATTAACAATAGTTTTACCCAATGACTTTATATGTACAACTACTTGTAGTTTATCATTTTCGAATATGGGTTTATGGTAATTGACACACAGGTCTATAGTTGCCATTTCTATCTTTTGCGTAGCAAGGTAAACAAGAGCTCCAAAAGTATTATCAAATGCGGCCGAAATGAAACCGCCTTGCATAGCCTTTCTTGGATTAGAATAGATTTCAAGAACAGGATAAGCACAGGTCACACTTTCCCCCACAATATACTCAATGAATTCTCGCTTCATTAATTCAACACAGTTTGGAGTGTCTACTACTTTCAAAATTCCATCTGCGATCATCGATTCATAATCAGTATATTTAATCATTAATCTTCCTCCCATATTATGTTTTCTTTAGAAGCTGCTGACACTTAGAGCTTTTCATTGAAATATACTCTTAACGCTTATAATTATAACAAATACATCCATATTCACATATATTACATTAACCTATAAAAGGTAGAAACCTAGCTAGCTATCGGTTGACTGTCTTCTACTCCCGGTCAAAAAATATCCCACCCGCCACAGGACGAGTGGGACATTGTTAGACTATTTCTATTTAGCAGTTCGCAGGTAAGCGACCATTTTGGGCATAAAGTACGGTACGATCTCCCCTATCATTTTAGGCATTAGAACCTCCATGGTTTTGGGCATTAAATTAGGCATCTGCTCTGCCATATAGTCCGGCATAGGAATAGCCTGACCCACCTTTTCTAACATTTTCGGCATTACTTTGGGCATCATTTCCGGTAAGAGCTTCGGGAACAGTGAAGGCATCATCCCGCTCATCATGGTAATCATAGGCTCCTTGAAAACATCGGGAGATTTTATAACCATACCCATCATATTGCGGTACATGTCTGGCATTGCCTCAATCAGCTCAGGAATCATATCCGCCATAAGGTCGGCCATTCCCCAGGGAGTCATCATGCGAATCATAGATTCAAAGACTGCCCATTTTTCGTCTATAACTGCGTTGGATTCTGGCACCTTATGACCCATGGATTCAGCAGCCAGGGTAGCCAGATCCTTTATCTCTATCGGCAGGTTCCTTAAATCCCGAGAGCGTTTTAGCTGTACACGACAGCAGGGACAGGCTGTAATTAAGGTATCGGCACCACTATCAATGGCCTCCTGCACTCTTACCGCTCCAATTTCTTCAGCAACATCCGGGTCGGCTACCAGAGTCAAAACCGACCCACAGCAGTGAGCATCATACTTGTTAAAGCGCATCTCTCGGAAATTCGAGCCGGGTATCGCATTTATTAACGTACGAGGACCCTCGAATCGTACCCCGGCACGTCCCATGTGACAGGGATCATGATAGGTGACCTTCCTGTTCACATCATTGGGCATTGTAAACTCACCCGCTTTGATCTTTTCGGCCAGTACATCAGCATAATGCATGGCGTGGAAGGGGAAATCAACCCCATGTTCCTCCGCCCAATGCCGGTAATATACTTCCCAAACCAACCAGCAGGCGGGACAGGTGGTAACGATCTTAGTTGCTCCCGTTTTTTTCATATATTCTATATTATGGGCAGCAGTTTCATCAAAAACTTCCCAGCGCCCGGCAACCAACATAGGTATTCCACAGCAATGTTCCTCTTTACCCATGTAGGCATAATCAATCCCGGCATCTTTCAATAGCAGGGCGGCTGACTGAGCCACGTCCTGCTCCACGAATGATGAAGTACAGCCGGGAAAGAAGGCGTATTCGGCCTTTTCCTTAATGCTGGGCCTTATTTCATCCGTGATCCAGCCATCACGATCCTTGGCATATCCTGCCCAAATATTACCCTGCTGACGCATAGTATTCACCATAATTTCAAAGGGCGGGAAGGTGTGATAACCACGACCGTCGATCAGGAGACCACGCAGCTTCAACCAGGAAGATTCATTAGGCAGGTCAAGCTGGCAGGTACGGTTGCACATTTCGCAGGTCGTACAGGACATAAAGGTATTAACTGCCTTCTGGTCAAATTCAGCTTCCCCTTCCATGACCATCTTCAGGAAAGTCCATTTACCGCGCGGTGATTGCGACTCCCATCCCCGGCCATAGTATTGGTCGCATTGGTCTATGCAATACCCACATTGGGAACAGGCGTAAGCATACCAAGCAACATCACCTGGTATCCCCTTCTTTTCTTTGAAGACCTCCCCGGTTTCCTTACCTTTAGCCCAATTACCAAAGACTCGAATAAGGGGCTCCAAAGCACTGGCTATCTTGAGACCGCCCGCCACCAGGGTTCCATCCAAAACTTTACCCGGATTCATTAATCCCTCTGGATCCACCTGTTTCTTAAACTCCACCAATTTGTCCAGGTGTTCTTGTCCCAGAACTTCTCTGGCAAACCCTGTAAAATAAAGCCCGGTAGCATAGGGCCTTCCTCCATTCCTCTGGGCAACCTTAAGTGCAGTCAAAGATAGTCCATAAGCCATGTTAAAGTTGAATTTGCGCTCATCGTGAGGAATAAATCCCAACAGCACAATCTCGCGGCTATTGGTAGCAAATCCTTCCAGAATATATGGATGATTTATATCTCGTGATGTCTCATCTATAACCTGGGCTAGTTTTTCTACCGGTACCACCACCTCACTGGGAATCAGCGAGGGAGCAATACGCTTAGCTCGCATTGGCTCAAAACGAGCCGCCCATTCATGCTGGGCTAATTCCTGGGAGAGCAGATGTCCCTGGTTTTTGACCGCCAGACCCATTACATCTTCCATTAGCAGATCGCAACGATCGGCAGTACAGGCCAGAATAACGATGAATTTCTCCGGCAGCATAATTCGATGCGCATCTTCGACCGGGCGTCCATGGTGTAAATGAGGAGGCAGCTGATTTTTCATACGGGCTGCTTCTGGATTTATAAAGGTTACAGACCACAACAATACTTTTCGATCATACAGACCGGTCATAAAAGCTCCCATTTGATCAGCATTATCAAATCCTATGGCGTTGACATGCATTGTTTTTAACGGCTTGACCCTTAGTGTTACTTGACTTATAAAGCCGGTAATTCCATTAGCCTCGCTTACTAGACCCAATTCTTGGTTTTTAAGTTCGCGTACAATTCCATCGATTTGTACCAGTCTGGCAGAAACGACATTGTCTACAAAGTATCCATATTCGTAACTACCTATACCGGCTCCACCCTGGGCCAACCACCCGCCTACCGTGGAAGAGGGAGCACTGGTAGGATAAAGCGCCAGGGTAAGATTTTTTTGGTTAAGGTGATACTCGAGTTCATTCCAGACCACTCCCGGCTCCACCGTTGCCGTACGCTCTTCATCATTGATGTCAATAATTTTTTTCATACGATTAAATTCAACTACAAGCCCACCCTCTACCGGTAAAACCCCTCCATAACCTGATGTAGCTTTAGCTCGTGGGGTTAGCTTAATATGCTCTTGCCTGGCTAGATTAGCCAGTTGAACCAGTTCCTGCTCGGACCCGGGCTGAACAATTCCATCTGGTATCGGATTGCCTACCAGTGGCTGCACTAAAGAAGGCATTACACCCATATCGTGAGCGTAGATTTTACGTTCCAGTTTATCAAAAGTTACTCTGGTGCCCCAATTATCAATTAAGTCATTCTTAACTTTGGTCGATATTTCAGCCATTTCGCATACCCCCTATCCGTATTTTAATCTATTATAGCATATACTACGACTTCTGCATATTTATTAGTTTACATTAAGACCAAATATTGTCTTTTGTCGATTTTCTCCGGCAAGTATACAATAGAATAACCATAATAGGGGTTATTCCCAATAGTTTAAGCCTATTTTTCTGTTTAATGAGATGTTAAAATCAAGGTATATCAAATACTAAGCGCATGTAATATATACGAACAGGAGCAATGGAGTTCCTTGTCCCGTTTGGGGGCATAGGAATTCTATTGCTTTTTCAGCTTTCCAGGCAAAATATAGGCACATAACGTCATTTTATTTTTTGGAAAGGAGCAGTGGAATTATGAGGACTTTCGAGAGAGCTTCCACAGGTATATGCGGTCTGGACAAAATACTTGATCACCTGCGCTGGGGGGACAATGTCGTTTGGCAGGTAGAAGATATCAGAGAATACCAAGATATTGCCCTTGCTTTTGTCCAGCAGGCTCTGGAAAATAAACATACCATTGTATATATGCGTTTTGGGCAGCACCCCCCTATACTTCAACCCCATCCTCAGATAAAAGAATATAAACTAGATGCCAACCTCGGTTTTGAAGCCTTTTCCAGTCGGGTACATTCTATTGCTACGGAGGAGGGCGAAGGAGTTTGCTATGTGTTTGACTCCCTCTCCGATCTTCTTTCGGCCTGGGTTACCGATCTAATGATAGGAAATTTTTTTCGGGTCACCTGTCCCTATCTATTTAAGCTTAATACCATTGCTTATTTTACACTGCTGAAAAATCGAAATTCTTATTCCACCATTGCCCGCATTCGTGAAACTACTCAGTTGTTGCTCGATTTGTACCGATTCGAAGATCAGCTTTATGTTCATCCGTTGAAGGTTTGGAATCGTTATTCACCAACCATGTTCCTACCCCACGTTTCCCAGGGGGAAAATTTCGTTCCTATAACCAGCAGTGCAGAAACGGCTCTATTTTTTTCCCGTTTTCAACAGCAGGGTCCGGGTAATGTAGAGCGTAAGCTCGACTATTGGGATAGAGTTTTTTGGAATGCCCAGGAGCTGCTTGAAGATAAACGGAAAGGCTATCCCCATGATGAAGGGGAAGAAATCGCAATGCTGAATCAGTTGTGCAAGATGGTGTTAGGACGAGATGAGCAGGTTTTAGCCTTGGCTCGCAAATATTTTACTCTGGATGATTTGTTAGAGATACGCAACCGTCTAGTAGGTTCGGGCTTTATTGGGGGCAAATCCGTCGGTATGCTCCTAGCCCGCAAAATACTAAGTTCTGATGCCGAAACCGATTGGTCCCTTTACCTGGAGCCTCATGACTCCTTCTATGTGGGTGCAGATGTCTATTATACCTATCTGGTGGAAAACGACTGCTGGAACCTTCGCCAACAGCAAAAACAACCAGAGCACTATTTTTCTTCAGCTTTGGAACTTAAGACGAAAATTTTAGCAGGCGTTCTTCCCGAAGCTATTAGTGAACAACTCAAGCAGATGCTGGACTATTTCGGGCAGTCTCCAGTCATTGTACGCTCCAGCAGCTTGCTTGAAGATGGCTTTGGTAATGCCTTTGCAGGGAAATATGAAAGTGTGTTCTGTGTCAACCAAGGTAATCCCTATGAGCGCTACCAAAATTTCGAAACAGCAGTTAAGTCGATTTATGCCAGCACCATGAGCGAAGATGCCCTAGCCTATCGCTTGCAGCGGGGAATGGCAGACAGCGATGAGCAAATGGCCTTGCTGGTGCAGCGTGTATCGGGTTCACATCGTTCCCATTATTTTTTCCCCGACTTGGCCGGAGTCGCAATGTCCCATAATCCCTATGTTTGGCGGGAAGACCTGGATTCCAGCGCAGGCATGGTTCGGCTAGTACTGGGGTTAGGTACACGAGCGGTAGACCGAGTGGACGATGATTACCCCCGCATCGTAGCCCTAGATAAACCATCCCTTCGACCTGATTCCAACCTGAAAGACATTCAACGTTTTTCCCAGCACAAGGTAGATGTACTGAATACCAACCAAAATGCCTGGGAAACTGTACCCTTAAAAATGATTGTCCAGCAACGAGCTGATATGCCTTATTGGAAACTGATCGCAATTCAAGACCACGAAACTATGACCAGGCTAAGAGATATGGGACAAGCGGAGCAGGATGTGTGGATATTAACCTTCCACGATTTTCTGGCGGGAGATTTTCCTAAACTGATGCGCAGGATATTGCACAAGCTGGAACAAGCTTATGCCTATCCCGTAGATACAGAATTTACAGTGAATTTTTCCACAAATGGGAACATGAATATCAATATTCTGCAATGTCGTCCCCTGCAAACCAACAAAACGGAGAGCTGTATAAATCCGGCTCTTAGTTATAAAACAGATGATATTCTCTTTTCCACCTACCGCAACTCCATGGGTGGCAGTATTCAACAAAAATTGGAAAGAATCATTTACATTAATGCTAATCAATATGCTTCCTTAAAAATCAGCGATAAATATCAAATAGCCCGATTGGTAGGGCGATTAAACCGCCTCTTTAAAGATAAGGATAAACATCCTTTTATTTTGATTGGCCCAGGGCGATGGGGCAGCAGCACTCCTTCTCTCGGTATACCCGTTTCCTTTGCAGAAATCTGTAATGCCTCGGTTCTCGTAGAAGTAGCAGGGTCAGAAGATGGGTACATGCCGGAACTATCTTTCGGAACCCATTTCTTTCAAGATTTAGTAGAGACCCGAATATTTTATGCAGCCCTTTTCCCCGATCAAGATAAGGCCCTTTTCAGACATCAGCACTTAGATAACTTCAGTAATTATTTTGCAGAATTGTTGCCTGACTACGCCCAATGGCAGTCCGTTATCAAAGTGATTGAACCAGCCCGGAATAACCAAGAGCTCTGGTTAGATGCCGATATGCAGACGCAGCAAACCGTTTGCTTTTTCCGCTCCCCTAGCCCGGTTAAGCCTTCATAATAAATGTGTCATCTTAAGCTTAATGTAAGGATACATACTCCGATGGGGAATGTACCTGATACGTTAATGGCAAAATCACATTGAGCAGAAGATTATTTCCTAGGACTATTAATTGTTTATATGTTAAAATATCGTAAAATCTTTCTTATTTTACTATGAAGGAAGTTACTGGTTCGACATTGTTCTCACATTATGTCTGGAGGAGGGTAGAATTCGGGATGGAAAAAGTTGATTATAAAATAACTTTTTGGGGGGTAAGGGGTTCTTTGCCCATACCGGGATCTAAAACGATTAAATATGGGGGCAATACCCCCTGTGTGCAAATTCAAATCGGAGACCGTCTTTTTATTATGGATGCAGGGACAGGTATATACAATCTGGGTCAGCACCTAATTAAGCAGAAAAAGCCTGCTAGCGGCGATATTTTTATCACCCATACCCACTGGGATCATATTCAAGGTTTCCCGTTTTTTACCCCTGCTTTTGTAAAAGGCAATAAATTTTCCCTTTATGGAATTCGCAGCGTCAACCTCACCTTCGAAGACTTAATGAAAGGCCAGATGGAATATGATCATTTTCCAGTCAGCCTGGATGAAATGGGATCAAGCATTAACTTTCACGAATTGGCTTTTGGTATGGAGATGCAAATGGGAGATGATATCGTTTTACGAACCGTTTGGAATAACCATCCGGGAGGCTGTCTCTCCTATCGCCTGGATCATGGGGGGCGCTCCTGTTGCTATATGACCGATACCGAACACACTGAGAAGATTAAACCAGATTTCTTAAAATTTGCGGCGGGCGCCGATGTTATAATTTATGACACCCATTTTACGGATAAAGAATATGCTGGATATGAAGGCTTTCCTTCCGTAAAAGGCTGGGGACATTCTACCTGGCAGGAAGGCATTAAGCTTGTAAAAGCCTGCGGAGCCAAGAAGTTGGTTTTATTTCACCACGCTACATATCGTTCTGATTATGACATGGAAGTTATTGAGCATCAAGCCCAGGAGCAATATCCTAACGTGGTTGCAGCTCGCGAAGGAATGGTGATTTCTCTTTGAGAACATATACTTCTGAAATTCTTGAACAGGTCAAAGACATACTGAATATTGGTATCGCACTTTCCGCTGAAAAGGACCATAATCGGCTTCTGGAGATGATTGTCACCGAAGCCCGTCGCATCACCGCAGCAGACGGCGGAACCCTATACCTTTGTGAAAGCGAGCACTTACTATTCAAAATCATCCAGAACGACACTATGCAAACCTATCAAGGAGGAATGGGAGAACCAGTCAACCTGCCTCCAGTTCCTATGCGCCCGGAGAACGTATCCTCTTACGCAGCCCTGAGTCACCAAAGCGTAAACATACCCGATGTCTATGAGGCTGAAGGTTTTGATTTTTCCGGCCCCAAGAATTACGACAAGATAACCGGTTACCGTACAGGTTCCATGCTGGTAATACCTCTGGAGAACCATGAAGGAGATGTTATCGGAGTACTGCAGTTGCTCAATGCTAAAGACGGAGAAGGCAATACAATTCCTTTCGCACCTCACTTTGAAAAAGTTATTTCTTCCCTGGCTTCCCAGGCCGCTATTTCGCTCACCAATATGCAGCTTTTGGCTGATATAGAAAGGCTTTTCAATTCGTTTGTGGAGGTAATGGCCACGGCTATAGACTCCCGTACTCCTTATAACGCCAACCACACCCGCCGTGTAGCTCTCCTGGCCGGTGAACTGGCCAGGGTTATAGACGGCGAGAAGGAAGAGAAATGGGCAGAAATAGATTTCAGCGAGGATCGTACTGCCCAGCTAGTTATGGCAGGATGGTTACATGATATAGGCAAAATCGCGACACCTCTGTCAGTCATGAACAAATCCAGCCGTATCGAAGCTCAACTCGAATTGGTACTACAAAGGCTAGATTATATTGAGGCCAGCCTAAAGGCCCATTACCTGGAAGAAAAGCTCATACACTTGGATAATGGGGATCTTGATCGTGTAAAAGCCCTAGATAATAAATGGCAGGAAGATAAAGACCAGGTGGATCAAACCCGTGAATTAATTATTAAAGTGGATCACCCCGCAACCTTTGTAGATAAAGAGATAATGCAAAAGATACAGGAAATTGCCGTTCGTATATATCGGGATCAAGCCGGCAACGAACATACCTGGCTTACCGATGTTGAACTTACCGGCCTGAGCGTAGTCAAAGGTACCTTGACCGACGCAGAACGCCAAATCATGGAAGACCACGTGGTGGTAACCCAGCGTATGCTTGACAAGATCCCATTTACTCGCAAATTAAAAGAGGTTCCTTACTTTGCCAGCATTCACCACGAACACCTAGATGGCAAAGGCTATCCTCGTGGCCTGACTGGGGATGAAATTCCACTGGAAGGTCGGATTCTAGCCTTGGTAGATGTATTTGATGCCCTCACTGCAGCCGACCGCCCCTATAAGAAAGCTATGTCTACAGAACAGGCTCTTAAAATACTAGGTTTTATGGTTAAAGACGGCGAGTTGGATGGTGACCTTCTACAACTCTTCACCGAAAAAACAGTCTGGGAAAGGGTGGAAGATTAATCCCACCCTTCATTCCCCTGACTTCTATCCCCTATACCGAACATAACTTTATACTCACAGTATAATGATATTCTAAACCATATCAATTTTGGCTTAGTGTAACATGACCATCATAGGTTAACACTTCTGTATTTTCCAAATGGTGTTATTTGTAACTTCGGCTTGTATCGTACCAATATCGGTATCTAGCAAGGATTTTATTATTGCCTCTAGAAGTCTAGCCACTTGGTAGTCTGGTGGTCATACCATCATTAATTTAATAATTAATAACATAATAACTTTCATTTCTCAATAGTACTTTAGAATTCCCCGACTAATATCCTTGAAAACTGGCGCGCAGCTTTCCGCTCCAGAACTACCCTCTTCCGCCATGACAACAATGGCCCAGCGGGGCTGGTCGGCTGGAAAGTACCCGGCAAACCAGGTATTAAGGACTTCCTCGTCTGCACTTTTCATCCTGCCCGTCTGGCTGGTAGCCGTTTTGCCAGCCACTCGCGCTTCCGGGATCGCTGCAGGCTTTCCGGTTCCCTCTTCCACTACCTTTTCCAGAAGTTTTTTCACTTTCCCGGCAGTATCAGCTGTAATAGCTTGTTGCCGCTCACCCTTGGTGAGCAACTGCTTTTGACCCTTCTGGTCAATCGTATATTGCACCAGGGATGGCGTTCCCCACCAGCCATCATCAGCCACCGTAGATAATAGTGATGCAATCTGTACCGGGCTAAGCATTACGCCCTCCTGCCCTAGAGAAGCATTTCCCAAAGCCGGATTCCCTCCGTCAATCTTAACGTAAGTACCAATATTTCCTGGATTATAGCCCCCAATGGTTTCATCCGTTAAATGCAATTTGTCTACATACTGCAAAAGTTTAGTTTTGCCCAAGCGTAATCCCACCTGAATAAATGTAGGGTTACATGAATTTGCAAAGGCCTGGGTAAAGCTTAGTGAGCCATGCCCACCTTCCTTCCAACAAGCAGTACTCACTTTAGTATTATATACATACTCGCCGGTGCAAAAAAAATGTTCCTCCATATTCACTTTTCCTTCCTCCAGAGCCGCTGTACTAAGTAATATTTTAAATAGGGAGCCCGGATTATATTTGCTTAGAGCCCGATTACTCAGCGTACTACGGTCATCAAAGGTGATTATATCGCTCACCTGGTAGGGGTTAAAAGTCGGCCTGCTAGCCATTGCCAGGATCTCTTTGCTGTGGATGTCCATAACCACTACCGCACCCTTGGTTATCTTTTTATCCATGGCTTTCTCCGCCACTTCCTGAATACGTTTATCAATGGTTAAAACCACAGAACTCTCTTGCCTCTGCTCATCCCTTAGTTTGAACATAAGTCCCTGAATCGGTTTGCCTCTGGCATCCAGTATGGATACCAGTTCCTGAGAAGAAGGGTTTCCTTGTAATATTTTTTGATATGCTTTTTCTATTCCGGATTGGCCTTCCCCACCTTTATTGGTATAGCCCAGGAGATGCGCACAAAAACCGTCCTCCCGATATCGGTTAATAATTGGTGCAACTACTAATCCAGGCAGGTGAGCAGAATTGATTCGCAGGGCTTCCGTCGAGCTGAGGTCAGCATCAATTCTCACCAATTGGGCGTTATTTCCTTCATGCTTTATTACCGATAGTATCTCCTGTTCATCCTTATTTTTCAATACCTGCGCCAGGAAACTGGCTAACTGCCCATAATGATCTTCCTGGCTAATAACTCCCGGTAGACAATAGACACCCCAGGAGCTATGCGAGCCGGTTAAAGATGATAGGTTCCGATCCAAAATATCGCCACGATGATACTCACTAAGTTCAATCTGCTGACTACGCATAGCGGTAGCCTGCTGGCTAATCTTTTCCCCAATTATTACCTGATAATAAAAAAGCCTGCCCAGCAAAGCTAAAAACATAAAAAGAAATAGACTCATGAGCAGTACTATGCGCTTTTTTAGCAAAACAAAACCCCCTGATCAGCTTTTCTAATTAGAATTGGCCACCGGGGGGTTAGTTATACTTTAAGTTTCACAGAAGCTTATGGAAAAAGGAAGGTTATGCAGGATTTCCACCATTTCCGCCCAAGTATCTGGGGTGACTCGGATGGTTACCATCCCGCTGGCTTGATCAAGGGTGGATACAATCCCCAAATTATCATACGCTTCCACCACTTTGGTCAACATATCAATACGCTCGGGAGCTACCCGGGCAATAATTTCATTCTTCGTTCCTCTCCCCTACCCTTCTCAAGATGCTGTTTTCAGGTACCGGCTGGTTAAAAGGGATGAACACCTTCTGGCGAGGGTGTCGAGCCCTATCCAATGAATTACCCTCTATATCAAATAATTGGCGTAGTTGTAAGTCTATGATCCTTCCATCTGGAATCATAAACTGAAGCAGGTCTCCAGGACCAAAATTATTGCGCTGCTCAATTTCAACCATTCCCCGATCTAGGTGATATCCTTTTACCATGCCACAGAAATCAGCTCTCCGGGGCATCTCCTGCCGGTTAATGTCCTGAATTAATGGAGACTCACCCTCTATAAAGCCATTTGTGAAAGGCCGAGTGGCAACCGCCCACAACTCTTCCATCCCTGCCTGGCTTTCTTGTGCTGCACTGCTATATCCTTGATTCACATAAACTTCAATTGCCTGGCGGTAAATCCTAGCCACTGAGGCCACATAAAGAGGACTCTTCATCCTTCCTTCCACCTTGAAAGCATTTACCCCGACATCTATCAATTGAGGAAGGTATTCCAGCAAACAAAGATCGCGGGAATTAAAAATATAGCTTCCGCGATCATCTTCCTCAATGGCATAGTATTGACCAGGCCTTTTTTCTTCCACCACAGAGTACTTATAACGGCAGGGATGAGCACAGGCTCCCTGGTTGGCACTTCTTCCGGCCATATAGTGAGATAAGAGACATCTCCCTGAATAGGATACACACATAGCCCCATGCACAAATATTTCCAGTTCAATTTCTACCTGCCTTTTTATATCGGCTATTTCGTCCAGAGTCAGTTCCCTGGCCAAAACGACTCTGACAGCCCCCAAATCTTGATAAAAAGCAACCGACTCGTAATTGCTAACGTTAGCCTGGGTGCTAATTGTCACGGGAATGCTAGACGCATATTTCTTGGCCAGGCGCATCACCCCAGGATCGGATATAATCAGACCATCTACGCCCAGTTGTTGCAGTTCTTCCAGATAGGGCGGCAAACTTTTGATATCCCGGTTATGGGCTAGGATATTTACCGTAATATAGACCTTTTTCCCCAGCGCATGTGCATACTCTAACCCTGTCGCCATTTCAGGTAAAGTCAGGTTGCCAGCAAAAGCACGCAGGCTAAAATCCTTGCCCCCCAAATACACAGCATCCGCGCCAAATAACAGTGCAGTCTTGAGCTTCTCTAAATCCCCAGCGGGGAGAACCAGCTCAGGTCTATGCATATAAGCACCTCTCTTAGAGTCCATATTTTTTCTTAGCATTCAAATGTTCAGCGTAGGTTGAAGAAAAATAGTGGCTCTTATCTCCTTTGGCTACATAGTAGTAATAGGAATGCTGTTCCGGGTTTATAGCCGCATCAATGGCAGCCCTGCCTGGAGATGCAATCGGCCCTGGAGGTAAACCCACATACTTATATGTATTATAAGGCGAGTTAATTTCCAAATCTTTGTACGTCACTGTTTCCCGATGTTCTCCTAAACTATATAAAACAGTAGCATCAATTTGTAGGGGCATACCCTTCTGCAAACGATTATAGATTACCCCTGAAATCTTCTTCCGTTCTTCAGGTATCCGAGCTTCTCGTTCAATTAATGACGCGATGATCATCACATTACGGATGTTAAGCTTATTAGTGCTCACCTGCCCTGCATATTCTTTATTCCATACTGTAGCAAAGTTGTCGAGCATCATGTTAATTATCTCCTGAGCGCTGGTTTTCTCACCAATAGTGTAAGTATCCGGAAAAAGGAAACCTTCCAAGCGGTATTCATTACTAGTTTGCCCTGGTGGCAGGAATTCGTATTTATAATCAACCCGCAGCGCTTCCTGCCATTGCTGCTCTGTGCAAATTTGCTTCTTAACCAGCAATTCTCCTATTTGGCGCACCGTATATCCTTCAGGAATTGTGAAAGATGGGCTTTTCACCTTTCCCTGAGATATTTGCAGCGCCAGTTCTGGTAATGATTGACTCCTGCTGAAAGTATATAGCCCGGCTTTCAACTGTTTGTCCATCCCCTTCTGACTGCAATAGCTAAGAAAAACTTTATCATTACGTATTAGCCCGTTTTTATAAAGCAGTGCGGCCACTTCATGACCTGAACTATTCTCCGGTATACGCACTTCAACAAGGCTGTTGTCATTGGGGGCAACCGGAAGGTATTGTTTGGTGATGAATTGCCATCCTAAGAAAGTCAAGGCAAATAAAGAAAGCAATAAAATCATTATGATCTTAGGATTTGGCATAGTTTTTATTTTTTTCATTTCGGGTTCAATCATCTCTTCTCACCCTTATTTCAAATTCAAATATGTACAAAAACGTTGCCGATATACCCGTATCATAGCACTCATAATCACCGGCAGATTCCCCAAACTAATTTAGTGCTGAACTGGAATGCCCCCGGGTAAAGATGGAGTCATTGTATTGGAAGGGGGAGCAACTGGAAGAGTGGTCAGCAATGGCTGTGCTGGCACCTCTAACCCCGACTGAGATACGTTTCCTGATCCACTTTGTCCATCAGGGGGATTAGAACCGGCAATGGGAATGGCTGGGGCAATTGGTGGCCCCTCCAAAACCAATTTATTCAGCGGCTTATATGTGTCACGAGCCAATTGTTCAGTTTTGATCATTTTTCCGTTATTATCATAGAATGTCCGGAAAGACCTGACCACATAACCGGGATTTCCATTGTGATCCACTTTTTGTTCGCCCGGTTGCAGCTTAGGATCCAGCTCCTTAACTGTAATAAAGTCCAAGGTCTGATCCACAATGTTAGATATATCAATGCGTTTTTTGTATTTTAAATTACCATAAATGTTTATTGTTAATGTTCCTCCACCCGTAATTGCTCGGATATATATAGGTGAATCGGTATTATTCCTGAACTTATAATCCTGGATTCCATAAGCAACTGTGGCATCGCGCCCCAGGGGAACATAAGCTACCGACAGGCCATGGTTGCTGCGTTCTATGATCTCCAGGCCCGCCAGAAGACAAGCATTATATAGGGTTGAGGATACCTGACAGATACCCCCTCCTAGTCCGGGTTCAAATTTATTACCCACAATAACTAAGGCATCCAGGTAACCGTTCTCCATCGTGCGCATTCCAACAGTATTGTTAAAAGAAAAAACCGTTTGGGGAGCAATCATGCTTTTATTGATGCTGCTAGTTGCCATATATAGATTATGGGATCGGTTTACTTCTCCAGCATTAAATTGAGTAGAATAAGTGGACAATTCCCCCATATCCCTTAACATTTCTTCATTTACAGACGGTTCCTGGTGCACCAAAATAATAGGCGCATTAAAACTAGATAGAAATGCTAGTTTGGTGGGCAAGGCATTGAAGGTAGCTTCGCCATCTACTTTTATACCTGCTTGACCCGGGACTGTGATTAGCCCACGGCGGCTATCAACCTCTAAACTGGCATTTTTAAAGGGAATACCCCATTTTTTATCCCATTCCAGAATCATTTTAGCTATTACATCAGGGTTGTAAGGGATATCAACCGGATAGCTTATTTTACGATTGCCGTCCAGGTTGGCAATTTTGGTTCGCCAGCCTCGGGCTTTTTCATCTTGCCAGGCAGATTCCACAATTGTTCCAGCATCAATAGGAAGACATAGATCCCCTAGCTTGCTCTCCTGCTTATAGTCATCTTTATAGAAACTTACCGGGGCAGCATACATTTCATTAATAGCAATGCTAACAGCCTTGGCGGCCACTTCCTGATTATATCCCTGAACCGGAATTCCGCCAATCTCAACCCCCGGCATAAAAAATTCGGTGTTAAGAAAGTTCTCATAGAAATACAAGGCCAAGGCCCCAGTAATTCCCAGGAACAATACCAGAACAAATATCAGCCCTGATTTAAGCTTATCCTTTTCCAACCCCCAACCCCCAAAAACCGTTCTCCTCACTTATTATATTATAGATTTCGTTTCATATATACCTTTTAACGTATAAATAATAAAGAAGCCCTAAGGCTTCCTCATTAATTCAACTATATTTCTTCGTTATCTACTAGTTCCTGCCAAGCATCGGCAACCTTTTCCCATTCCTCGTCGTCTTCGATATCACCTAAAAACTCGTTGCCTTCTTCATCATATACAACTTTTAGTATAACTACTTCTACTTCCGATTCTTCATCAAGCTCTTCTTCCTCTTCCAGAGGTACTAAGACCCGGTAGCTTTGTCCCTCTACTTCCAGTTCGGCCAGAAGTTCAAACTCATGTTCCTCGCCCTCTTCGTCTACCAAAACCAATATCGGAAAATCCTCTTCGTCAAAAATTTCCTCGTTATCCATGTATACACCTCCTATTTAAAGACTAAAGTTATTCTAATATTTCCCACGCTTCTTTGTCAAATTAGTTAGGGACTATCAAGGAATAAACCAGTCATTTACTCCGGTCTTTTTAGCGCTATACTTCGTTATCAAAACGCGATAATACCTCCAGTATTACCACGCTTTGACGCCTTGTCTAGCACGAAAAATACTCGGAGTATTCTGCCTTATTTATCCCTTGATAGTCCCTTGTTAGCCAGCCTATTAAGATAACCCTGTAATATATTCATAGCGGCCAACTTGTCGATAACCCCTTTGCGTTTCTGGCGTGATACATTACCCTCCAATAAAACTCTTTGAGCTTCTACAGTGCTCAACCTCTCATCCCAATAATCCAGTGGCAATGATAAGTATTCCTCCAGTACCCTTCCAAATTCCTTAATCTCTTCCCCCTTAGGGCCAACCGTTCCATTCATATTGCGAGGAAAGCCCAGAACGATTTTTTCAATTTCATATTCTGCACATAAATTTGCCAAGTGCTCCAAGTCATTTGTGAGCCTACCTCGGTTTAATACCGAATGACCCTGCGCCGTCCAGCCCATAGGATCGCTAATGGCTATGCCTATTCTTTTCTCACCCACATCTAAGCCCATTATTCTCATAAATACCCATCCCTATACCATTTTTATACAGATATTCTCACAATCCCATTCACAATAGCCAACTTAAATCCCGTAAACTCATAAAAATACCCACGCTAAAGCGTGGGTAAATAAGTCAGTTATCCAAGGTATTTCTTTAGGAGAACTTCCATAATCTCGTCACGATCCACCTTGCAAATTAAATTGCGGGCTTGCTTATGACTCGTTATATAGGCCGGTTCTCCCGATATCATATAGCCCACCAACTGATTTAAAGGATTATAGCCTTTTTCAACCAAAGCTTCATAAACAGTCTTTAAAATGCGGTATACCTGATCCTCATCTTCAATTTCCCGTTTAAAACTGACTGTGTTTTCTCTTGGACCTTGAGGCATACGACCACCTCCTCTTCATCGAAACTATTTCTACAAACTTATGGAATAATCCTGCATCTAAGCTAGGGTTTTTTCAACCATTTCTTTCGCAGCATCAAGAGCTTGTCCTAATTTACTAATATCTTTTCCTCCGGCTTGTGCCATATCGGGGCGTCCTCCCCCTCCTCCACCAGCCACTTGAGCGGCAACGCCTATGATTTTGCCGGCATGAATCCCTTTTGCCACCAGATCCTTACTGGCAAAGCAGACCAGAGCCACCTTATCTTCAACGACTGCTCCCAGAACTACCACTGCGCTGCCCAGTTTGTCCTTCAAAATCTCTGCGTTCTGACGAATGCTATTGCCATCCCCACCTTGGATCTCTGCAATCAGAATCCGCGCCCCGCAATAATCATAAGCCTGGTTTATTACATCATCGCTGGATGCCTTGGAGATACGCGCTTTTAATTGCTCAATTTCCTTTTCCCGATCCTTCAAGGCCCGGTTCAGGGCATCGATACGCTTAGTTAAGTCAGCCGGTGGGGTACGTAAAATAGCCGCTGCTTCTTTAAGTTCCCTTTCCATATCATTCAAATAGGCCAGGGCATTTCTGCCGGTAAGTGCTTCAATACGCCTTAAACCTGAACCGATACTGCCTTCACTCACAATCTTAAAGATTCCAATCTGCCCGGTATTGCTGATATGCGCTCCACCACACAGTTCCATGCTAAAGTCACCCACCTGTACCACTCGGACTTCCTCTCCGTATTTTTCCCCGAACAGGGCTATCGCTCCCATTTCCCTGGCTTTTTCAATTCCACTGACGGTAGTATGTACCAGATAAGTATCAAGTATGGCTCTATTTACTATTCTCTCAATCTCGCTTAACTGCTCGTCTGTTAAAGCAACGAGCTGAGAAAAGTCGAACCGTAACTTTCCTGGTTCAACCAAAGACCCTTTCTGCTGAGCATGTTCTCCCAGTACTGTTCGCAAGGCTTTGTGCAGTAAATGGGTGGCGGTATGGTTGCGAGAAATATCCAGTCTTCTTTCCTGGTCCAGTTCCAAATTCACCAGGTCACCCCGACGCAAACTACCTGATACCTTACCTGTATGAACAATCCACCGTGCTACTTTTTGCACGTCCATAACCTGCATAACCCCCGTATCTCCTTTGATAAAACCAGTATCCGCTACCTGTCCGCCACTTTCCGCGTAGAAGGGAGTGCTGGAGCTAATCACAATTATATCTGCCTCGGCAGCAAAATCTACTATCTCATCATCTTTAATAATTGCTAAGACCACCGATTCGTCCTCATACCTATCATACCCGGTAAAGCCTGTCCCCGGTATATCCGCGAGAAGTCCTGCTAGGAGTTGATCGCTGGCGAAATTATTACCGCTCTTTTGCGCCCTGCGGGCCCGGTTGCGCTGTTCTTCCATCTTTTGATTAAAGCCATCCGTATCAACCGTGAACTGGTTTTCTTCCGCCATATCTTCAGTAAGATCAAGCGGGAATCCATAGGTATCATACAGGGCAAAAGCCTCTGCGCCATTAATTACCTTTCTGCCTTCGCGATCTGCGGTTTTGATTATCTCTTCAACCTTCTTTACCCCTTCTTTTAGAGTAAGGAAAAAGCGTTCTTCCTCAACCTTAATGACCTCTTTAACAAAGTCTTTTTTTTCAATAAGCTGTGGGTAAGCATTCTTCATTAATTCACAAACTACATCCACGGTTTTGAATAGAAATGGTTCTTCTACTCCCAAGGATTGACCAAAACGAACTGCCCGACGCAGAATGCGGCGCAGTACATAGCCTCGGCCATCATTACTGGGCAAAATTCCATCTGCAATTAAAAATGTACAGGCGCGGCTATGATCGGCAATTACCCGGAAGGGAAATCCAGCTTCACCCCGCTCATATTTTCGTCCGGTCAAGCTCTCAATTCCCTTTATAATAGGGACAAAAAGGTCAGTATCGAAATTGCTATCCATCCCCTGCAATACCGATGTAAGCCTCTCCAAACCCATACCAGTATCAATACTAGGCCTGGGCAGAGGAGTCATAACACCCTTTTCATCACGGTTAAACTGCATAAAAACCAAATTCCATATTTCCAACCAGCGATCACAGTCACAGACCCCTAAGCCGCATTGAGGGTGACCACATGAATAATCCAGACCCCGGTCATACATAATTTCGCTGCAGGGGCCGCAAGGACCAGTATCTCCCATACTCCAGAAGTTATCTTTTTCCCCCAGCCTCACTATTCTAGCAGCGGGAATACCAGTAATCTTCTGCCAAAGCTGGTAGGCATCATCATCGTCCTGGTATATAGTAACCCAGAGTTTTTCACTTGGAAGCCCCACTATTTTAGTAAGAAACTCCCATGCGAAACTAATAGCATCTTCTTTGAAATAATCCCCAAATGAAAAGTTGCCCAACATCTCAAAAAAGGTATGATGGCGGGGAGTTCTTCCCACCGTATCCAAATCGTTATGTTTACCACCTGCCCGCACGCACTTTTGGGAAGTAGTCGCCCGAATGTAATTGCGCTGGTCAATGCCCAAAAACACATCCTTGAATTGATTCATCCCCGCATTGGCAAAAAGCAGAGTGGGGTCGTTAACCGGAACCAGTGAAGAACTCTCCACCACCGTATGCTGTCTCTCTGCAAAATATTTCAAAAAAGTCTCTCGAATCTCACTACTACTCCACACGAGCTTGGCCTCCTCTTTCCCTTTTTTAACTCCATTTAACTCTATTTAACTATTTTCTTTTATTAATCTGCCTGTGTCAATAAAACCTGAGGTATATTTATTTACGGCTCGACAATTTTCAAATATATATAATGAACGATAATTATGAGGGAAGCAGTTAGGGGAACGGCAATTAGCATACCCCAAATTCCCATCAGCTTTCCTCCGGCTAGGAGAGAAAAGACAATTAACAGTGGATGCATTCCCAACTTATCGCCAATAATCTTAGGACTAATTATATTGGCCTCTATTTGCTGAAAAATGATTATTGCCAGTGCCATATATAAAGCAGCTCGTGGAGATTGGGAAAGAGCCAGCCCAACAGCAGGGATTCCTCCCAGTAGCGGGCCGAAATATGGTACTAACTCGCTTAGGGCAGAGATGATTCCAATTAGAAGCGCAAACTTCACTCCAATTATGGCCGCCGCAATTCCTATCAACAAACCAATCATCGCAGAAATCATTAAATATCCCTTGGTAAATTGAATAACAACCGTGTCAATTTGCCCGGCCATAATACTGAATTCACGCCTTGTCCCTGGGGGCAATATATTTAAAAATGCCGTCCTTATGTCTTCCCAATCTTTCAATATATAAAAAGCCAGAATGGGTGCAAATATAATAATTAGCACCTTGCTTAACAGACTGTAAATTCCAGATACGAAGCCCTGTAAGGCTCCATAAATGTAGTTTTCAATTTTGCTGACATTCTGCTCAACCATTTGATCCAGTTTTCCCGGCCACTGGATACCGTTGACCTTATTAACAAGTTCTTCAAACTGATGGGCATACTGAGGCATCATAGCCGCTACGTTACTTAGTTCTTTAACTAATTTAGGTATGGCAAACCATAAAGCTGAACTTACCAAGCTAATAACCAGAATATATACGATAAGGATAGCCCACATCCGCTTTATCCCTTTCTTCTCCATCCACAGAACCGGACGATAAAGAAAATAGGCCAATAATCCTCCGATCAGGAAGCTAAGCACAACCTCCCGAATTAAAAACAAAAAATAAAAGGTGGCTCCCACCACCGCAAAAAAGAGTAGACAGCGAAAAACCTTATGGTGCAACCATGGCATTTCCCTCCACCTACTTTCCTACAATAAGCCCGGAGTTTCATCCATAGATATCAAACTACCATCTTCGCCTACTTCATATAGATTTAACCTGCCCCGCGCATAATTAAATTCTAGGAAACAATTCCAACAGTAAAACTGGTCACTACCCACTTTCCCCACCTGAAGTCCTCGACAAACCGGACACCTCAAGATCATAAGATATCGCTTCCTTCCTGCTCAATTATTACACTCGCTATACTTGCCCACCTGATCTGTTGCAGAGGTATTTCACTGCGTCCGTCCAGAATATCTTTTATCACCCCAGAGGACAGCTCAACCCCGCTAACATTCTTATCATCGCAGCTTATAATAAAATCGCTTAGAACCCCCATTTCCTTACCCTCCCAGTCAAATATCGTGTCACCTATTTTTTTTTCATATATGGATGATTCTTCCCCATGTGCATAAGATTTAATACTTCTCACATCCCATATTAGGACAGAATCTTCCCCAAGCATAAAATCATCCCGCAAAATTATCCCCGGACCTGATTGATGTGAGTTTATTACCAGGTAAGCAAGCCTAAAATCATCCCCAATTACCACCTTTTCTACTAATCCTAAGAGCTCTGCCGAACCTTCCAGCAATACCGGCAGGTTTTTAATATTACGCACCTTCAATTCACCATTCCTCCTGTTGAG
>CAYWFX010000031.1:0-44239 GCA_964457945.1 uncultured Syntrophomonas sp. | reverse complement strand
CGGCGCAGGAATATAAGGATATCACCGGCATGTGGGATGGCGACACCATCGACACTTATCGGCTGGAAGATGCCGAAGTGGTAGCCTTTGCGGTCAACAGTATGGCGGCAGAATTAAAGCTTTCCATCGATATCCTTCGCGAGCAGGGCATCAAAGCCGGCCTGCTCAGACCGCGCCTGTATCTGCCCTTCCCTGCCGAGGATATCATCAGCGCGTTGCCGCAAAATGCCCAGGTGATGGTACTGGATCGCAACTATAACTACGGCCACCCCGGCGGCATTTTGGCTTCCGAGCTTAAAAGCGTGCTCTTTGGCCGACGTGATGACATCACGGTTAAAAACCGGGTAATGGGCATTGGTGGCATCGATCTGACCCGCCGCTTCATGGCCGCCGAGATTCGCGCCATGATGGATGAATAAAAAGCATAGACCATGAAAGGAATGGATGAGATATGACTACCAGTATTAAAAAATTACCGGATATTGAGCAGGTTTTAAGCGGCAACGGGGCCTGCGGTGGCTGCCCTGCCACAATGGCCTTGCGCATCGTGGGCAAGGCTTTGGGTTCAAACGCCATCATGCTGCTGACCCCCTCCTGCTCTGTAGCCAGCATGGGCATGACCCCCAAGCTGGGATACAACTGGCCCGGCATTAATATTACATTTGCATCCGCTGGCTCTTCGGCCTCAGGTATTACCCACGCGGTTGAAATAATGAAGGAAAAGGGGCGCCTGCAAGGCGAGCTGCCCACCGTATTCAGTTGGGTGGGCGATGGCGGCACCTATGACATCGGCTTCCAGGCGCTTTCAGCCGCAGCCGAGCGCAACGAAAATATTATACACTTTTGCTATAACAACGAAGCCTACAGCAACACCGGCGTACAGCGCAGCGGTGCCACTCCGCGCGGCACCTGGACCACCACCACCCCCACCGGCAAGCGCCAGCCCAAGAAAAACATGGCCCTGCTGATGCTGGAGCATAATATTCCCTACGTGGCTACCGCCACCGTGGCTTACCCCGGCGACCTGTACGACAAGGTGGTAAAAGCCAAAAACATCCCTGGCATGAAATACATCGAAATTATGGCCCCCTGCTATTTAGGCTGGCAGTTCGATATGGCAGAAACCGTGCAGATGAGCCGTATGGCTGTGAAGAGTGGTTCCTGGCTGTTGTGGGAAGCGGAAAATCGCAAGATCAGCTTTAATAACCCCAGTTCGCATATCATCAGCGGCAAAAAAGAAGCTGACCCGGTGGATGAATACGTAATGAAGCAAGGTCGCTTCAACCGCCTGCTTAAAGGCCCTGACGCTGCGCAGCGCATCGCCGAAATTCAGGGCGACATCGATCACGAGATCGCTTTTATGCGGGAACGGGCGAAGATTACGATTTAGCTTTCAATATGATTTGTATCTGCTTTCCATCTGTCTGTTCAGCGGCAAGCCGGCAACGTTAAATTTTTTACTGGCCCTGCATAGTCATGGCCACCGGTGGTAACCGGTGGCATGCACATACCCTATAAGAGCATAATACCAGCAAGGCCTTAAGGAGCACTGAAAGTCCGCCGCCATAAAAATGGGTATGGAATACTTTGGCGAACATAAGCCGGGAAAACAGTAGAGATATAGCCTAAAAGATTCCAAAATAAAATAGTCAAAAGTATTTTCTTTCTTATTTAACTATAAACTATATATAATATGTATAGTTACTGAAATTGGATTGATGTAAATACGATAGCAGGAAGGTAGGAATCTCATTGTCTTTCCATCCAATAAAGACCAAGAAAATATATGAAGAGATCGTGGAACAATTAAAAGGTATGATTAGCAGGGGTGACCTTCAGCCTGGCAACAAACTGCCTGCCGAGCGCGATATGGCCGAATCCCTGGGGGTTAGCCGGGCATCGGTGCGTGAAGCGCTTACGGCCTTAGAAACCATGGGAATCCTTGATATAAGGCCCGGTGAAGGTACATTTGTGCGGCGCACCAGTGATTCTGAGACCTTTGAACCCCTGGCCCTGCTTCTGGCTTTTGAAAGAAATCCCGAAGCCCAGATGATGGAGGTAAGAAGGATTCTGGAGACAGAATGTGCTGCCCTGGCAGCAGTGCGCGCTACAGGAGAGGATTTACATAAGATTGAAACCAGCCTCTTAGTAATGAAGACTGCCAGCTCTATCTCTGAAGCCGTTGATGCAGACCTGCGCTTCCATTTTGCCATTGCCGAAGCCACTAAAAACACCGTGCTCTTACGTATAATGAACACGGTGTCTGATCTTATGCATAATACCTTTCGGCAAGCTCGAGAAACTTTTTATTCAAACCCCGATCTGGGTCCGCGCGTCATACGCGAACATGAGGCCATTAATAAGGCTATTCAGGAAAGAAAACCCGACGAAGCCTGGGCAAAGATGCTAGAACATATTAACAATATTGAATCTGGTATTAATCACGCATCTCCTCTTTCGACCGCAGGAGAGAAATGATTACCTCATTTACTGGTGTACTCACACCGTAACGTTTACCCAGCTTTACCACCGCTCCATTTAATGCGTCGATTTCCGTCTTACGCCCTCTCTGTAAATCTTGCAGCATTGACGAGTGGTGCTGGGCCGTAGTCGGAACCATCTGCCCGTAAAAAGCCTGTCGATAAGCTCTACAATCACGCCACAGTGTTTCCTGACCGTGAGCTGACAAGACCGCGAAAATCTCCTGGATAATGCTGTCCATCAGTGACCGGGTATTTTCATTTTCAGCCAGCTTCCCATAAGGCACTTCCAGAATGGCACCCAGCGGATTCAAGGCGGAATTGTATATAATCTTTCCCCAAACATATTTCATGACCTCAGGAGAGGTGCGGGTAGGTATTCCGGCCTCATTAAAAATCCCTGCATAAGTATCCAGGAGCTCGGCATCGACCGTATTTGCAGGCGAGCCCAAAACTACATCATCCGCAATGACAGTCACTTTAGACTTACCCAGCTCAGTAGTTTCAGCCCCAAATATTACCCGGCCCAGAATCAACCTGGCTTCGGGAATATATTTAGCAGCTGCTTCAAAGTTACCGTAGCCGTTTTGAGCCAGCAAAACGTATGTATTGGGAGATATAACCCTGGCAATCTGCCGGGCTACCTCCTCGGTCTCGTAAGATTTCACGGTAAGGATAAGCAAGTCATAATTTTTACCAACCAGCTCGTCCACCCCAGAAAATAGTTCATCCAAGATTTCGGAATGTTCCCCCCAGATCCCGTTTACCCGAACTCCCTTTTCCCGGATCGCATCCAGCACTACTTGCCTATCTAAGCCGCTGACCTGATGACCCTGCTCCTTTAAAAGACAGGAATAAACTGTACCCAAAGCCCCTAAGCCAAAAACCAGAATTTTCATTCTGCTACCTTCCTTCCCCATCGCAACACATATATCTCTACATATTTTATACATTTTAATACATTTTGGCTACTTATGGGGAAATTATTGTACCTTTTTTCACTTTATCATACCCAAACTACGGTAAGTTTCAGCATCAGCCTTGCCTGTCGGGTTGAGGCCATACCATGTTTGGTAGTACTTTACAGCTAACACAGTCATTTTTCCATATTTTCCATCTACATCGCCAAAAACTATACCTTTCTCTTTGAGGCGACACTGCAAATAGACAACATCCTGCCCAACTGATTTTTCTTGAAGAGTACGTGTCTTAAAATATTTCGGTATAATTTGACCACTTTTCATAATTTTAACCGGGGTTCCTACAGGAATAAGCGGGTATAACGCCTCTACGTCTTTATTGCGCATCCGAATACAACCGTGGGATGAAGACCAGCCAATTGAGCCAGGCTGATTGGTTCCATGGATGCCATATGTACCCCAGGGTACACTAAGCCTCATCCAACGTGTACCGTAAGGACCACCTATTTTGGTTGACTTTTGTACTATCTTCCATTCTCCCAAAGGTGATGGAGTTGAACTTTGACCTGTTCCTACCGGAAATTTTTTGATTGGTTGGTTGTCGGAAAAAACAGTTAGGGTGTGTTTAGCTACATCAATTTCTATCCTTATTTGGGGCTGTCCCTCTGTTTGGGTCAGACATAGTTCATCTGCATCTTCGTTTATAAGCTTTTTCCATACTTCCGTGGTTACTTTGCCATCCGCCTTAAGGTTGTTGGCAATTTGAAATATTTTTACAACATCACATGCGGCCTCATTGTATATTCCATTCGGTTCTATTTCATACCCTAGTTCGGCCAGCCGTGCCTCAACCATCCAGACTGCATCTCCCTGCAACTCAGGTTCAGCTAGGTATAAAGTCGGGAAATCGTTCCGATCTACTCGCACAGACGAATCCGGGACTATTTCTTCGCTGCTCAATCCCTCTGCAGGAAAAATTATGATTATAAACATCGTTAATAATATTAACAAGAACTTCCTAGTACTTAACACAGAACATTCTCCTTAAAATTCATATTATCTGTTTAAGGCTTGCTTAAACCCAGGATACATATCAGTTATTTAATCATACCCAGGCTGCGGTATGTTTCTTTGTCAGCTACTCCGGTTGGAGTTAGTCCGTGCCAAAATTGATAATACTTTACTGCCAGCACAGTCATTTTCCCATATCTTCCATCGGCATTATCAAACATTATGCCTTTTTCTTTTAAGCGAGATTGTAAATAAACTACATTCTGTCCGTATGATTTTTCTTTTAAGGTAGGTGCCGAAAAAGACTTGGGGAAAATTTGTTCGTTTTCCATCATCTTAACGGTTGTTCCCATAGGAATGAGTGGATATAATGCCTCCACATCTTTATTTCTCATCCGGATACATCCATGAGATGCAGAATAGCCAATGGAACCTGGCTGATTGGTTCCATGAATACCATATATACCCCATGGTACGCTCAGTCTCATCCAACGAGTTCCGAAACCGTTACCCCAATTATACGACTTTTGAATAATCTTCCATTCACCCAGTGGGGATGGGGTCGAGCTCTTACCCACCGCTACCGTGAACTTTTTAATCGGTTGACCATCAGAAAAAACAATCAGGCTATGTTTAACCACATCAATTTCTATGCTTATCTTGGCTTCTCCCTCCGGCTGGGTTAAGCACGGCTCCTCAGCTTCATCATTCATGAGCCTTTCCCATACTTCTTGGGTGACTGTGCCATCCGCGGTCATGTTATTGGCCACCTGGAACAAACGTATGAACTCACTGGTAGGTTGACTAAATACTCCATCCGGCTCTATTTCGTAACCTAAGTCTCGCAAGCGAGCCTGTACCATCCATATGGCATCTCCCTGCAATTGAGGGCTTGTCAAGTATAAAGCGGGAAAATCGGTTCTATCCACTCTTTCGATTGAACCTGGCTTTGATAATGATCCTGCTTCCTGAGCTTGAGCTAAACCGGCGGAAATAATAATGACAAATAGAAGCATTAAAAGCATTAAAGGGAACCTCAAAGCACGCGCCACAAAGTAACCTCCTCCATTATAAGTTATTAAATATATTGCCCTAAAATCGCTCTAATAAATCATTCCTTGCTTTTGAAAATTCATCTAATTTTCTTCAATTTCTATTAAGCACATGATAAGTCCACCATTAGCTTTAGCTATCATAAAGCTTTAATTTAGTGATGAGCATAAACTCCAAAATTGGGGCTTTCGATAGATTGTTAGAAGGAATTCACTATTTTATGTATAATATTAGTAAGATAGTTATTATCGTTTTAAATTCAAGGCAAAAATGGCATCTCAAAGTAATTCTATAGATGTAAATATTATTGCCATTATATGCACTTCATGACTCTATTAATGCTCACCGCCATTAGGGCAAAGAATCTCGTGGTTTCTATTCACGTATTAATTAATTTAAAGGAGGGCTTGTCTATGATATCCACCACAACGGTTGAATCCTTCAAAGAACTTGCTCCGCTAATTGTCAATCTTTTTCCTGATGGTGTTATTTTCGCAACCACGGATCATGACAAAATTACCTGGAAGTTAGCTTCCGATGTTTTCAACATACCCGCCTTTGCTGTCGGGGCACCGGTCAGGGTAAACGGCGGGCCTTATGCTGCTATGCGAGAACAGAAAACTACTACCGAAAAGGTCCCTCGGGCCATCTATGGAATGCGACTAATTATGACTGCTATACCTGTATTTGATCAAGGTTCAGTAGTTGGAACGCTTGTTATTGGAATCCCCCGTCTTAATGTTATTGCCAAAGCCTTCGATACTTTTGCCCCATTGGTTGCTAATATGTTTCCTGAGGGTGGATTTCTGTACATGAGCGATCTAGAAAAAATAGCTTATCGACAGGCTGCTGACAAATTCGATATGCCGGATCTTCAGAAGGGATCCTTGCTTACCGACCGACAAATTGCCTCCGAGGTAATTCGAACTAAAAAGGTCATTGCTCGAGATCTGGATGCTAATGTTTATGGGGTTCCGGTAGCCATAACCTGCTATCCACAGTTTGACGAAGACGAACCCACTAAAGTAGTTGCAACCTTCGGGGTAGCCATTCCCCGCGCCAAGGCTGTGCAACTAAAGACTATGGCCAGTAACATTGACAAAGGAATGACAGAAATAGCCTCAGTGTTAGAAGAACTCGCCTCGTCAGCCACCGAAATAACCGCCAATGAACACCATCTCCATCAAAATGTAAAAGATGTTTATAAACTATCCGAAGACATCAATGCCGTCTTAGGGTTTATCCAGCAGATTGCTGATGAAACCAAAATGCTGGGGCTCAATGCAGCTATAGAAGCAGCTCGGGCAGGTGAGGCTGGTCGCGGCTTCGGAGTGGTCGCTGAGGAAATCAGAAAACTTTCTGATGAATCAAAAGGGACCGTAGTAAAGATTCATCAGTTAACAGAAAATATCAAAAATAAAATAAGAGAAACCACTCAGAATAGTGAAATCACCCTGCGATCCAGTGAAGAACAGGCCGCAGCCACTCAGGAGATGACTGCCAGCGTAGAGGAAATTACCAGCATGGCGGTTGAATTGGACAAGATGGCCAAAGATATGTAGGGGTAAGAATAGTAAAAGAAATGTAGTCTAAAAAAGGGGGATAAATTAGCACTAGCTAATTTCTCCCCCTTTATATGCTATAATACAATCCTTTGTCCGACTTGCTGTCGATACATAGCGGCTAATAGCCAGAAGGAATAGGATGTAGGGTTTTCATTAATAGTTCCGGCAAAAATCAGGAATTGATCCCGAACCTTTTCATCCAGGTTGACGTTGCCAGTCATTCGCGCGAGTCGCAGGAAATTCAAGGTTGCTACTGCATTATCCGAAGGTATCGCTCCATCATAAATTTCCTTCGGTCGAATCAAGAGTTCTTCGCTGTCTTCGCCATAGAAAAATAACCCCCCCTTTTCTTTATCCCAGAATAATTTGAGTAAATCATTATTTAGTTCCTGAGCTAACTCTAAAAAACGTTTATCAGAACCGGCTTCATGCAACTCAATAAAGCTCCATATTAAATAAGCGTAATCCGAGGCATAAGCGGGATAAATAGCCTCACCATCCCGGTATCTGGCCAGAAGTCGACCGTCTTCCCGCCGTAAGTTATGCAAGACAAAATCCGCAGCTCTTTCAGCTGCCTGCAAATATCGCTTATCTTTTAAAATCCGATATCCCATGGCCATAGCTGCTATCATAAGGCCATTCCAGCCGCTCAGAATTTTATCATCTTTCAGCGGTTTAACACGTTTTTCCCGTTGAAGATAAAGCGCCTGCCGCTCCAGCTCCAGATCTGTTCTCGCATCCGTACCCATTGCATTTTTAATGAGGTTGGGAATATTCCTACCCTCGAAATTACCGGCTTCAGTTATATCATACATTTCACAGTAGACTGCCCCTCGAGACCCAAGCACGGCCATTACCTCATCAGGAGTCCAGACGTAAAATCTTCCCTCCTCCCCTTCCGAATCAGCGTCTTCCGCTGAATAAAATCCCCCTTCAGGTGAAGTCATATCCCGCAATATATAGGTAAATATCTCATCGGCTACCCTAGCGTATAAATCACTCCCCGTAAGACGATGTGCTTGAAGATAAGCCATAGCCAGAAGGGCATTATCATAGAGCATCTTTTCAAAATGAGGCACCCGCCACTTCCTATCTGTGGAATAACGAGCAAACCCAAACCCGACATGGTCATAAATGCCCCCCTGGTACATACTGATCAGAGTTTTCTCCACCATTTGCAAAGCCTTTTTCTCTCTATGCAGTTCATAGTATTTAAGCAGGAAAAGCAAAGTATGGGGACTAGGAAACTTCGGCGCAGAGCCAAAGCCCCCGTAAGCATTATCAAAGGCTTGCTCGTACTGCTGGAATGCTCGAACCAAAACCTCTTCCGACAACTGTTTGCCCGTCTTGACCATTGGTGTCTTTTTTATCCAATTACTGACTTCCTGCCCGGCATTCAGGGCCGTTGCTCGGTCGTTTTTCCAAAGCTGAGACAATCGCGGCAGCAATTCCAAAAGCCCTTGCATCCCACCACGGCTTCGCGGGGGCAGATAAGTAGCAGCAAAAAAGGGATGTCGCTCAGGGGTCATGATAATCGTTAAAGGCCATCCCCCGCTGCCAGTAAGAGTTTGACAAATCTGCATATAGATATGGTCTATATCCGGTCGTTCCTCCCGATCAACTTTTATGCAGACAAAATCCCGGTTCATCAGATTCGCTACTTCGGTATCCTCAAATGATTCTCTTTCCATCACATGACACCAATGACAGGTGCTATACCCGATGCTTAAGAAAATAGGCATGTCCTCAGCAACAGCCTTCGCAAACGCTTCCTCACCCCAGGGATACCAGTCCACCGGGTTGTGGGAATGCTGCAATAAATATGGTGATTTTTCATTTATTAGACGATTCGCTTTTCTATCTAAATCCAATGATGTACTCATTAATTAATCATCTCCCATTACTATTTATCTTTGCATATGTTGCCCTTTTTAACATTAATTAATTGTGGGTATATAACTTTTGGTGTGTAAATTATGAGAGCAATGACTACAAATTATCGTTCTCCATAAGTGCCCAAGTAATTGTGGAATTGTTTTTACAATTAATAAATGTTTTTGACTTATGCGCATTAAATACGTATAATAATTCTAAGAGGTGAGGAAATGAAGCGTCGAGATCTGGTTAAAAAGCTAGAAGCCAATGGTTGGTATAAAGCCAGAAGCGGAGGTGATCACGACATCTACTCGAACGGAATATCAACGAAATCACAGCAGACAAGATACTGAAAAGGGCGGGACTAAAATAAAGCGTTGCTCCAAACAGGGATGAACATGTATAAACTACAAAGGAGGAATATCCCTATGAAATTAGCATATCCGATTATCTTAACAGAAGTATCTAAAAAACATTTTTCTGGTTATGCTGTCAATGTTCCCGATTTAGATATTGATACCCAGGGAGAAAATATTGCCGACGCTATATCAATTGCCCGTGATGCTATTGGTATGTGGACTTGCTTTGAAATTGACGAAGGTCGAAAGGTTCCACAACCGAGCAGTACGGATAATATAGCAGTCCCTTCTGGAAGCACCTTAGCGTTTGTTGATATCGATATTGATGCTTATCGTCGGGCTCATGATAACCGCTCAATTAGAAAAAATCTTACTCTACCCAGCTGGCTAAACGATCTCGGCGAACACGCCGGTTTCAACTTCTCACAGGTCTTGCAGGAAGCTTTAAAATCAAAATTGAACATTCAAGACAGATAACTCGCAAGTTGATGAGCTGGGTAATAACCCAGCTCTTTTGTTCTTTATCATGCCAGTATTTTACACTACACAGTTAAAGTTTCATACCCATAATTTAAGCTGATAACCTTTTCAGACGGATCGATTTGATGTAGCATTAACTTGTGCATCTTTTCCGTTTGGAGTGTTTGTTGGGCAACTTACATTTTACCAAACGCGGGTGCACTTTTGACGTCAATATGGGTTTTTTGACCGTTTATTCTATTGCTTTTTCGGGCTCTTCAGCCCATTCTTTTGGTCAGAAAGTTGAGTAAATAAATCTGGGTGTTAGATTGAAGTTGCTTCAGAGTTTAATGTTAAAATACGCCTTAGTTGCCTTAGTATCTACAGAAAATAAAAGGGAGGCTGTCCCCCAAGTCTATCGAAGGAATTAGAGGGGCAGCCTCTTTAGTATCTGTTTATTTAACTAATCTCAGTATCACGCTTGCAGCTTCCGCCCGAGTGGCATTACCCTGCGGCCGGAAGGTGTTGTCCGGGCAGCCTTTTATTATATTGGCGTTAACCGCCGCCAGCACGCTCTCTTTGGCCCAGGAGGAGATTTGACCATTGTCGTTGAAAGATGTCTCCCCGCTGGCAGCTTCTAACTTGGCGGCTTTGACTGCTATTACCGCCATTTCTTCCCGGGTGATGAGGTTGTCGGGCTTAAAGCAATTATCGCCGTAACCGTTAACTATGCCTGAGGCCGCCGTTATGGAAATATTGGCACTGGCCCAGTGGCCGTCGCAGTCTTTAAAGGTCTGCCCGTTTCCACTGGCGGTTAGGTTCATGGCTTTTACCAGCATAGTAATATATTCCGCCCGGGTGATTGGGGCGTCCGGCTTAAAGCTGCCGTCCGGGTAGCCGCTGACCGCCCCCAGGCCGGCCAGTTTTTCTATCACAGCTTTCGCCCAGTGGTTGTCCAGATCGGTAAAGCCGGTATTATTCTTAACAGCCGACGGCTGGGTTTGCGGTTGGGTTTCAGCTTTCTTTTCCGCCATAACTATATATTTTGTGAAATGGTCAACGGAAACGCTGATATTGGAGCCGAAGACCGTACCGCCTACCTCTACCCATTTGGCAGATGTTTCATCATAATAGTAAACAGTCGGGGTCTCTCCTGCCGGGAAATCCGCGGGGTTAAATTTCAGGGTGATGGTTACAGCTTTGTCAAAGCTGTAACTGGCCTTACCATCAACAGTGAAATCATACACATCGCTGCCGATTTTGAACCCGGATGGAATGGCCGCAGGAGTTTCAATCTTCTGAACTTTTACCGTCAGAGCAGTGCTTCCTTTAATGGCATTGGCAGGTATTTCGACTGCAGCATCACTGTTCAGTCCAACTTTACCTCCCGCGCTGGGGGTAACCGATGCCGAGCCAGTGGTGGAACTAATATACTGTGACGTAGACGATCCACCGCCGCCTCCCCCGGATGAACTGCTAGTAACAGGGGTATAGGCGATGAATTCAGTAAAATGCTTGGTCCAGATGACCAGGTCGTTGCCGACGTCTATTTTTCCGTCTCCGGTGGCCGGTATTTCGGCATCAGCTGTAGTCTGGTTATCCGCAGATATTATCCTGGTAATCGGCGTAAATACACCGTTCCTAACATAACCGGCAGACTTTCCTGCCATGCCTGGTATAACGAGGCGAACCGCTTTGGAGAAGGTTATGGTGTCATTGCCCAGTCCGATTTCGACTACTGCGTTCACGGTTTGGGCTCCAGTTACAGTGGTGCTTGGCGAAGCCTTCACAGTTGGGAGGGTGATTTCTCCGCTCCAGCCGGCCGGTCCGCTGGCAGTGGTTCCGGCAGGGATAGTCGCTTGAACCGTACCCAAAGAAGTAGCTGCATTTATTTCAATCAAGGGAAGCACATTTCCCGGAGTAACATCTATATTGGTATTGGATACATTTGATGGTACCGAAATGGTGACCGGAGTGTCGGTAATAGTCGTAGTTCCTCCACTGGCAGCGGTAACTGGCTCGGTTACCGTCACCGCGCAGACTGCGGTTTTACTTCCGTCAACGGTTGTTACTGTTATCGTGGCAGTTCCCGCCGCCACCGGAGTTACGACCCCGCCGGAAACGATAGCCACACTGGTATTGCTCGACTGCCACGTTACACTCTGATTCGTGGCGTTAGTCGGCGACACTGTGGCCGTCAGGAAACTGGCTGAACCTCCAACTGTCAGAGTTAATGTTGATTTATTCAGGCTGACTCCGGTTACCGCAATACTAACCGGTGCCGCCGCATTTACGGTTACACTGATGCTGGTAGTCAAAGCCACACTGCTGGTGTTGACCACCCCACTGGGCAAAGTCACGGTTCCGTCTACTGGGAAGGTTTGTTCGGTGGTTGTGCTCACATTATATAATGCTGAATTTACTGCCCAGTAAACACTGGCGCTTACGCTTCCCTGGTCGGTAACCAGCGTCACGGTCGATGGCAAGCCCAACGCCACAGCGGTCTTGGCCGTTCCGTTGACAACTCCCGTGATGGCAGTTGGAGCTGTGATGCTTTGTAAAACCTTATCCGTCACCGTAGCTGCGCTTACCGTCACGCTGATGCTTGTTGACAGTGAAACATTATTCGTATTGACCACACCGCTTGGCAAAATAACAGTGCCGCTGACCGTGAAGGTCTGCGCTGTGGTTAAGCTTGCGTCATAGGGGCAGGAATACACAGCCCATGTCACGCTTGCGGTGACGCTATCGCCACCGGCGACCAGTGTCACCGTCGAGGGCAGCAGCAACGCAGCAGCGGTTTTCGCCGTACCGTTGGTTAAACCCGTAATTGCGGTAGGCGTGGTAATGCTTTGAAGAGTTTTACCGCCAGAAGCAGCGACCGTCACCGTGACAATATAGTCCTGCGTCGTGCTGTTATCCGCTGTGACCGTGTAGGTCACCTGATTTGTGAAATTTTTTGCCGTACCGCTTGCCGGGGAAACGGTCGCATTGTCGCTCACTGCAATAGTCGGGCTGAGGCTTGTCACGTCCGTGCCGTATGGCAGCGCGACCGCTATGGTATGATTTGTTTCATCGATCGTTCCGGCGACTCCGCCGACGGTAAATGCGGTAATCGCCTTCGCGTTACTCTTTACATTCAGCTTCACTTTTTTTGAAGCGCTGCCCTTCGTCGCGGTCAGCGTCACGCTGCCGCTGCCCTTGATTGTCGCGTTTCCCGCGGCGTCGATGCTGACAATGCCGGTACCTCCTGAAGTCCAGCTAACGCCGTTTACCGTGCTCACCGTAAAATTCGTCTTGACCGCGGACGCGGTTTCGTAGGCCGATCCCGATGCATACAGGTTTATCGGGGAAATGCCAACATACGCCGCGTTGGTCGTAGCCGTGCTATAGGCGGTATCAATATCAGGAAACTTGTAAAAACCGGAAGCCGTCAATTCCGATGTCAGCTTGCCCTCGGCTTGGTTCACGATGTCACTGCCGTTTACGCCGCCCGTCGGGCAGCTCTGTTTATCGTAATAGTTTAAAAAATCGTGGCTGCCGGCGCTGTCTCCCGCAATGGCGCCGACATTGCTGACACCGCTTACGCTGCCGTAGTTGTAACAATCATGTATACCGCCGGCGCTTAGATACCCTGCCACACCGCCGACATAGCTGCTGCCGCTGACGCATCCGTAGTTGTAGCTGTCCGCTACGTAAGAAATGTTCGGATCAGAAATGCCCACTTTCCCCGCCACACCGCCAACATAGCTTTCTCCGGTGACATTGCCGATGTTATAGCAATACCGCGCACCTGCGTTGCCTTTTTGGAGACATCCCGCCACGCCGCCGACAGATACGCCGCCGCTGCCGCTGACATTTCCCGTGTTGTAACAGCAATACAGGTATTCAATGCTGCTGGTCTCGCCGGTATTGACCAGACCGGCTACGCCGCCGGCAAAGCAGCCTTCAGTGCCGCTGACGCTGACACCGCCCTCATTGTAGCAGCCCTTTATATAACCGTTGGACATCCCTGCTATGCCTCCGCCGCCACCCTCGCTGGTCAGCGCGCCCGTATTGTAGCACTTGGTTAAGACGCCGCCGCCCTCGAGTGTTCCCACGATGCCCCCGGAATAGCCATCACCGCCGCTTACAGTGCCCGTATTGTAACATCCCGATACGGCTCCTGCGACCATTTGTCCAATCAGGCCGCCGATATCACTCTCACCGCTGACTGTTCCGCTGTTGTAGATAGAGGTGCCGGCTTCGTCAGCGGAAAGGGTGGAAAGGGTGCCGTTCCACATTTGCCCGATCAAGCCCCCTACTATGCCATCCCCCGTAATGCTGCCTGAGTTTGAGGCGCTTATGATTTTACCGTCGCTGCCGCCATCGTAATACCCGATCAATCCGCCGACGCACTCGTTGCCGCTTACTTTGCCGTTGTTGTAAACGCAGTATGCGCTGCTATTGTAATGTTCGTTTTTGCCGGAAAAATACCCGGCCACCCCTCCGACAAAAGAATTGCCGTTGACGCTGACGCTTGCCATTGTGTTGCAGCCCGTCAAATAAGTGTTGCTGCAATACCCCGCCATGCCGCCGACATAATTTTCGCCCTTAATATAGCTGTTCGTGAGATTCAAGTGGTCAATCACGCCGCCGGACAATTTCCCAAAAAGGCCCTGACAATCGGAATCTGACGTTAAATAGATGCCGCTAATGGTATTGCCCTTGCCGTAAAACGTTCCGGAGAAAGGGTGCGCGGCAGTGCCGATGGGCGTCCAGTTACTGCTTGTGTACGCTGTCCCTTCGCTTGCGGAGTCATATATTTCGCCATCCTCTACGATGCTGTCGCCATCGCTGTCCTGCCAGTAACCGAGCGATATTGTCGCCCTTTCACCGGAAAAATTGTAGAACGCCGAACCGGCATCCACGCCCGAAATCGTCCCTCCGGCGTTGACCTGGTCCCTCATAAACTTTAGTTCCGCCGCAGACCCGATCAAAAACGGGTCACCGGATGTGCCGGAGCCGCTTAATTCCGTTACAGCATCTGCAGCACTTGCCGTCGTGCCCACATACAGGCAAACTATAAAGAATACCAGAATGATAGAAAGAATATTTTTGATTACAATATTACTTTTCATGACAGACCCCTCCATAAATCTGCCGCACAGATACAAAGGTATCTAATGCAGGCTATCGTATCCATGGAAAGTATAGCAATGAAAGGGATTTAACACCCTATACCAAAGTATAGTAAAAAGAAAAAAAGCAGGTATTCATTTACATGCTTTTTGTCGCCGTTTGTCGTTTATTGTTACTATATTGCTTTTAATCCCGCTTTACGGAAGATTCGCGCGCAAGCACAAGGCATTGGGCGCGGTTTTTCACGCCCAGCTTGCTGTATATATTACCGATGTGGAATTTTACGGCTTGAAGCGTGATCCCCATTTGCTCGCTGATTTCCCGGTTGGAATAAGCCTCCAGCAGCAGGGTCAGCACCTCACGCTCCCGCGCAGACAGGGTTTTAAGTATTATATGCCGGGAATACTCAGATTCATGGATTTTGCGCATTTGTTCCAGCAGTGCTGCAGCAAAATCAGCGTTCTTTTGATCGGTCAAGCATTCCTGACTTTTTATATAAACAGAAAGCAGTGTCTTCATGGCTTCGCCCTCATCCAGGAAGCTTCTGGTATAGCTCTGCTCACTTCCGATAGAAAGCGCCTGATCCAGATATAAAACCGCCTTTGAAGGCTCGCCTGTCCTGTAATGCAGGATTGCCAGCAGGTTAAGAACCTCAACCCTGCTGTGGGGCGGCCGATTCTTTTTTTCAGTAAAAATCAAGAGCCTTTGCAGCAGTATATCCGCAGCTTGAAGGCTGTTTTTGAACAGGAGTACCCGCGAATATACCATCAGCTCAAATTCTCTGATCTTGTTAATTTCCATGTAAACATCAAGCTTGCAGGACAAAAACCAGCGCTCCACCTTTTCCGCTTCGTTCAAATCCATGTAAAGGCGGCATCGGAAGGCTGAAACCAAATAACTCCAATGAATTTTTCCCGCACCCTGCAGCCGCTTCCCGCATTCATCCAGGTCCTGAAGTGCTCCCCGGAAATCCCCTTTCGCCCTCTTTATCCGTGCAAGCCCCACCATAGCGGGAACAAGGGCGCCGAAGCAGGATGCCGCCTGCGCCTCTTCCATAGCGTCCAGCAGGTAAGGCAGCGCTTCATCCAGCCGGTTACTTTCATATAGATACTCCCCCGCCACCAGCGGTTTATATCCCGGGTGCCTTTTTATCAGGGCCCGGTAGTTTTCTGCAAATTCCCGGAATTTATCCTTGTTCCTGCCGTACAATTGAAGCAGCATATGGCTTGGACACCGGTAAAAATAGATACCCGAGGTATTAAAATCAATATACTCAGGCATTTTATAATATCTTGCGTCAAATGACTCAAAAACCGACATCAGCGGCATGGCGAAGCCGGGGTTTCCTTCCAGCAAAAGCAGGTTTGTCTCGTTCAACGCGCACGCAATCCTGCAAGAAGCTGCCGATTTGGTGTCTGCCGCATACTTTGGTAAAGCCGCAAGTGCTTTCATCCGTTCTACCCACACCCGCACAAGATCGAATCTTTCAATTTCCGCGTAGTATTTTGCATAAATATACGCTGTTTTGAAGCTCTCATCCCGCAGCGGCTTTGGCAGGCGCTCTATCCATGAAATCAAAGTGCCGGAATCATACATATACTGTACATCATGATTTTCAATCAATTCCAGAATATCTTTATATAGACCGCTGCTCTGGAAATGCTCAACCGCCTTTTCAAGCATACCCTGCCCCCTGTACCATGTGCCGGCTCTTGCATGAAGACCGAAGACCTGCGCCGGTTCTGTTTCCAGCAGGAGCTTATACAGGAAGTCTTTAAACAGATAATGGTACTTGTATTCACTGCCCTGCCCGTCCAGTGCGGTAAGAAACCCGGCAGCCCGATAGATTTCCGCCAGCATCCGACGTCCGTTTTTATCGCCGGTCACGGCATCGCACACTTCTTCTGACATCGTATCCAGAATACTGGTTTTCATTGCAAATATCCGTTTTTCATCCGACCAGCCGCTGATAACCTCATTCTTGAGATATTGCCCGATATCGCGGCTAAACAGGGGGAGCGAGTCGGGTGTGATGCGGTATTGCCCGTACTCTTCCATCCTCATGGCAATTGCGACAAGTGACGCGATCCAACCCTCGGTATACTTCTCCAATTTTTCGATTTCATCGGTTTCAAATAAAAAGCCCCTTGCCTGGTAGAACCTGAATATATCCTCCTTCTGAAACTGCAGGTCTTTTTCATCAATGGTCTGCATCTGCCATTTGATCCTGTGCCTGGCCAGTTCCAAATCCGGCTCCGTTCGGCTGACAAGGATAAGATGCATTTTCGCCGGCATATAGTCAATAAAGTAGGAGATTCCTTTAAGGATTGAAGAATCGGTGATCAGGTGCACATCATCCAGAACGAGTGCGAGATCCGACTCAAGCCCGGAAAGGGTGTCAACAAGCATATTGATATGTATATTTGCGCCAAGCAGCTCCGGAGAAGACAAGATATGTTCCGTATCCCGACTTATTCCGGGAACGGTATCGTCCATCACCACACAAAAATATCTCCAAAATGCCAAAGGAGCATTATTATATGAATTTAACGATATCCATGCCGCAGGAATTTCACATTTTTCCAGCCAGTCCAGTACAGCTGTTGTCTTGCCATATCCGGCAGGGGCCATAAGCAAGGTCAGCTTGCGTTCCTGTGCAAGCTGCAGCTTTTCCAAAAGCTTTTTCCTGCTTATTATTTTGGGGTTAATGGCAGGAACACGAAACTTGGCTCTCAGCAATTTTCAAGCTCCTTTACAATAATATCTTCCTCTGTTATATTTTATTGGTTCTTTTTAAAATTCACAAGATTATAAATAACTGTATATATCCAAACCGACCCACCCTGAGGTATTCCAACTTCCTGCGGTTATTGGCCGACGGTCATACCTATAACCAAATCGCCGATCAATTAGATATAAAACCCAGCACGGTAAAGGCTCATACCATAGACATTTACAGCAAGCTGCAGGTCACGTCCCGGGTCCAGTGCATCAACCTTGCCCGGGAAACCGGATTACTGCAGTGATTGAAGTAATACCGAGGGTTTTGTCATGGTTAGGATAGAACCAGGTTTTTCATAAACCCCAAAGGCGGAGAAACGGAGCCATATTACCGCATTGGCAGGACTTTAAGAGAGGGTATCATTTATTTACATGGCACGAGTGCCCTGTAATAGAACAATACCTTTTAGTATTCCCTTGAAAACTGATTTCTTGTATATATAAAAAGAAATTAGTCATTTAAATACCCTTTTTAAATCGACCTTCTTTAAATAGGCAAATAGTGGACAAATAAAAACCCGCACTATTGCGGGATATTCTATATCTTATTGCAATTTCGTACTCGCTCTAGTCTATAGAAGGCTTATAGAATCTAGGATATGGCTTTAATGGATAAAAAAATACAAGAATCTAAGGGTAGTGGTGATGATTCAATTAGATTAATGCAAGTTCCGATAAAATGGGAGTAGATTAATTTCTACTCCCATTTTTTATACTAAACATGGTTCGATTTTTTCTAGTTCGTCCTTAATAGATTGTAATTCGTTTTCCAGATCATAATGCTTTTGAAGCCCGATCCAAAAACCAGGAGATGTATTAAAATATCTTCCTAATTTAAGAGCTGTATTACATGTTATAGCCCGTTCTCCTTTGAGTATTTCTGACACCCTTGTTTGTGGCATAAATGTATCCTTACTTAGCTTATAAGGCGTAATGTTTAAGGGTTTCAAAAATTCTTCTAATAAGATTTCGCCAGGATGTATATTTCCTATCATTTCATTATTAATTTCGCTTTGATTTAATATCATTTATTTCACTCCACAATTCCTAAATTAATTCAATATTTATTAAATAAATTTAATGATAATCAGTGATTTCTACCTGTTCACAATCTCCATCATTCCACTTAAAAACAATTCTCCACTGGTCGTTAATCCTGATACTTTTATCACCCTTTCGATAATTTTGCATTGTTTCAAGATGGTTAGATGGAGGAATTCTCAAATCATTAATCGTTTCCGAGCTATCCAACATAATTAACTTTCTTCTAGCAACTCTTTGAATATCAGTTGGTAACTGTTTTGATAACACTCCTTTCCAGATTAATTCAGTCTCTTTACATTTGAAGTTTTTAATCATAGCACCACAATAACGTTTTGCGTTAGTATTGTCAAGCGTTAGTATGTCGATAATTTTCAAAAAATAATACCAACTTTAAGAAGAATAACATAATTAATATTCCCCTTAAACACTGGGATAACGCTATTACTTATACCTCAGAATGTGAACATGGCACCAATGACAGGTGCTATACCCGATGCTTAAGAAAATAGGCATGTCCTCAGCAACAGCCTTCGCAAACGCTTCCTCACCCCAGGGATACCAGTCCACAGGGTTGTGGGAATGCTTCAATAAATATGGTGACTTTTCATTTATTAAACGATTCGGCTTGTCATTTGATCTATCTGTAATTGTATAATTTTGCCTCCCACACTTATGTTTAGCATCGTTATTCCTTTCCAACCTGGCAAGTATTCACATGACTAAGCTATTTGTCATATATATACAATTTGCGCTACTTTTCGAAAAAATATTTAATGTTATAATAACTAATGCATAAAATAGTTGATATTTGTTGATTTATATTCAAAATTGGGAGTGACGATGAAGTGAATTTTAGAGAAACATATAAAAGAAAATTAGCCAGTTCAGAGCAGGCAGTGCTTATGGTTAAGAATCATACTGAGGCTTGGGTGGGAGTTGCGGTCGGCATGCCGGTAGCGCTTATTAATGCCCTGGTAGAACGCAATGACGAAGTCAAGGATATTACTATTAACGGCTTGGTTGATCTTTATCCTCAGATTGCATGGAAAGGGTTGGGAAGGGAATCTAATATTCAAATTGAATGTGGTTATGCTACTCAAAGTCGGGGAGAGGTCATCAGCGGGCAGTTTACTATGAATCCTACCGCCTTTCATCAACTGCCTCGGTTACACACCGATGATAATATGCGACCCATGCATGCAGCGATGATTATGGTTACTCCTATGGATCAACACGGTTATTTTTGCTTAGGGCTGGGGGCTGATACTACTGTACCTATAGCTCGTAATGCCGCCATGAAGAGAAGCCAAGGGGATGATCGCTTCCTAGTCCTAGCCCAGGTTAATAATCATGTTCCCCGTAGTAGAGGCAATAATTTTATACATATTTCCGAGATAGATGCTATTGTAGAGCAGGATCAGGTACTGGCTACCCTGCCTGAACAGGGTGAACCGAGCCCGGAAGAAAAAATGATTGGGAAGTACTGTGCAGATTTTGTAAAGGATGGCTGTACCCTGCAACTGGGCATTGGTGGTATACCTAATGCAGCAGCTCGAGCCATCTTTGATACTAATGTTCGAGATCTGGGTATCCACTCAGAAATGGCCTGTGATACCATGAAAGAATTGTGGGAAGCTGGAATCGTAAACAACCGGAGAAAAACCCTGATGTCCCACCGCTCCATATTTACCTTCGCCATGGGAAGTCAGAAGCTCTATGAATGGATCGACAATAACCCGGGGGTGGAATTCTACCCGGTTGATTTTGTCAATGACCCTCACATTATCGGTAAAAATGAGAAGATGCTTTCAATTAATGCTTGCCTGGAAGTAGATCTGACCGGCCAAATTTGCTCGGAATCAGTTGGTTGGAAGCAGTACACCCATCCCGGCGGTCAGCTTGATTTCGTTTATGGCTCTTTTCTATCTCGGGATGGTGTTTCTATCATAGCCACCGAGTCAACGGCTACTCCTGGCGGAAGCGGAGGAAAACGCATCTCTAAGATCGTTCCTAATATTGCCCAAGGGGGAATCGTCACCACTCCCAGGTCCTGCGCTGATTACGTTATAACCGAATATGGCACAGCGAAAATCCGGGGACAATCTATGAGACAGCGCGTAAAGAACCTCATCGCCATAGCTCATCCCGATTACCGCGATGAACTAGAATTTGTAGCCCGCCAGCGCCAGTTGATATAAGAGACACTGGACTTTTACTAAGGAGGTCTCGATAGACTGGAATTTCTAACTTGGACTGGAATATTTTTCACTATGTTAATCGAAAATGTGGGTATACCCTTTCCAATAGAGGCTACCTACCTGGTGGCTGCTACGCTAATCAAGCAAGGTCATTCCTACTTACTTATACTCACTTTGCTTACCGCAGGACATCTGGCGGGCAGTTTGCTGGCTTATGAGCTGGGTCGGGGGGGAGAAGTGTGGCTTACTAATCGTTGGCAACACAAGACCCGCTTTCTAAAGATCAGTGAATCCTTACGCAAATGGTATACTCGCTATGGAAACATTACTGTATTTGCTACCCGATTCATCGGCTATGTACGTCCCTGGTCTTCCTTAGTAGCAGGATTTGCCGGGGTTGAATGGCGGCCTTTCCTGTTCTGGACCTTGACCGGTACCCTGCTATTTAATATAATTGCCTTAGAATTCACTCTCTATTTCCTGGATTGCTGGAACCATTTCGGCTCCCTTTTTCGGTATCTAGCCATTAGTCTGTTCCTGGTATCATTCAGCTTGATCTTTATAGTTCAACATTTCTGGCATCGCCAACCTTGAATCAATTTATCATACTACTTTTATTCAACTTATACATAAGCAAACAACTTAAGTTGTTTATAATGATATTCTGTACGAATAAAATTACGGTCGCTTCAGCCTAACCCTGCTCCTATTAATGTTAGGTATATTCCAAAAAGACAAGCTAATCAGCCAAATAAAAACATATTCTCCCATATAATTAGCCTATATCATTCGTTACAACTATCACTAACAGGATTTTCTAAATTATAAAAAATATTATGATTGGGCAGGAAAATGCTATGTAGTTGTAGAATTCTATCCTAATTACTAATATGTTTCGGGACGTTTGTATATATTTATGTTAAATAGAGAGGGGATTGAGGTATTTTGGGTTTACTCACTGCGTTTGAACGATGTGCTAGAAAAATCAATGTACGCCTGCGTTTAGTCCTGGTTTTCACGCTAATTTTAGCTGCGGTAACAGGGGTAATGGGCTATTATGCTACTTCGGTTATGTCAGAAAAGATAGTAATTTCCGCCCAGGAAAAGTTGAAATCAGACTTGGCAATGGGCGGACAAATGCTGGACAAGAACTTTCCCGGAGATTGGAAGCTGGTAAATGGCGCTCTGTATAAAGGACCTACTCTGATGGAAAACAATAATGACATAGTTGATTTGATTGGTAAATTAACCGGCGACACAGTTACCATCTTTAAAGGTGATACACGAGTTTCCACCAATGTTAAAAAAGACGATAAACGACAGACCGGAACCCAGGCATCAGCCGAAGTTACACAAACAGTTCTTAAAGATAACAAAACCTATATCGGTCGCGCTAATGTGGTTGGAACCTGGAACGAAACCGCCTACGAACCGATTAAAGACGCTGCCGGTCAAGTCATCGGTATCTGGTATGTAGGCGTACCTGCAACCCCTTATGATAATATGGTAGGTAATTTTCGCAGCAGCATGATTTTCTATTCCTTGCTGGGTATATTTATTGGGTTCCTGGCTGCTTTCCTGCTGGCCTATACAGTTCATAAGCCGCTGGAAAGAATCAAGGATTCCATTGGAAAATCCAGCGAAGGCGACCTGACTTCCATGATACCCCAGTACTCCAAGGACGAATTGGGGCAGCTTGCTGGACTGATTAACGTCATGATCACCAAAATGTCAGAATTAATTGGCAACACCAAAAATTTGATTGTAAATGTAAGTCAATCTACTTCCGAACTTCTAAATCGTTCGGAAATGAGCGCTTCGCTCATGAAGGATATGACCTTTCAGTCTGAAGAGATGAGTTCTACAGCCGCCAGTCAAGCCGAACTGACCGGTAAATCCAAAATGGTTATCGGAGAAATGTCAGTAGCTATTCAGCAATTGGCTGGAAATGCCCAGGAAGTTGCTTCCTCTGCTATGACTGCTACTAACAAGGCGGAAGATGGAGAAAAACAGGTAGAGAAGGCTATAAGTCAGATTAGCATCATCAGTGAAACAGTTAACTCTACCGCTTTAATCATAGAGGGCCTGGGAACCAAATCTCAAGAAATCGGTCAAATAGTAGATCTGATTACCAACATTGCCAACCAGACCAATCTATTGGCTTTAAATGCTGCTATTGAGGCCGCCCGAGCTGGGGAACAAGGACGCGGATTTGCAGTAGTAGCCGAGGAAGTTCGGAAATTAGCCGAAGAATCGGGTGAGGCCGCCAAGCGTATTGCCAGTCTGGTCAAAGAAGTACAGTATGAAGCTGACAGCGCGGTGGAAGCTATGCAATCTGGAACTAAAGAAGTAGCTATGGGTACGCAAGTAGTAGGCAATGCCGGGCTGGCTTTCGAACATATTATTCAGGCCATCAATACTGTAAACCAACAGATTCAGGAAGTAAGTGCCGCCAGCGAGCAAATGGCGGCCAGCGCCGAGACTGCCATACACTCTATTGAGCAAACTACCTATGCTGCAGATAAAAATGCTGCCGTCGCTAAGAAGATCAGCTCCCTCGCCAATGAACAGCTGGCTGGATTAGAAGAAACCGGAGCATCTATCGATCGGTTAACCATTGTTATAGAAGATTTGAAAAAGGCCATTGCTTATTTCACAGTTTAGTTATATCACCAAAAAAACCTGTCTCCGAGGAGGCAGGTTTTTATTTTTTCCATCTTGCAATTTGTAATAAAAAGCTCATAATAGTTTCTGTTAATATAAAAAAACTCTAAAAACACTAAAAAATTGGTATCATTAGAGGCTATCAGATATAGGATTGGATACTTAATAATATCTAGGAGGAAAAGGATGAAAGAGAAGCAGTTTGCAGTGATTGGCATAGGGCGTTTTGGAGAAAGCCTTATCAGAGAATTGACCCGGATGGGGCATGAAGTCCTGGCCATAGATGTTGATGAAGATAGAGTAAACGATGCAGTTGATTTTGCCACCCATGCGGTTCAAGCCGACACTATGGATGATCAGGTCTTAAAAACCTTAGGCATACGCAACTTTGATGCGGTCATTGTAGCAATCGGCGATAACATCCAGTCCAATATATTAACTACTATAGTTTTAAAAGAGCTGGGTGTGAAAAAAGTTATTTCCAAGGCTAAAAACGCCATGCACGGCAAGGTATTGGAAAAAATCGGAACTGATTTGGTGATCTATCCGGAACGAGACGTGGCTATTAAACTTGCTCGTTCTCTAGTTTCTCAAAATTTCGTGGAGCAGATCAATCTCTCTCCTGATTACAGCATCATCGAAATTTTCACCCCCCTATTATTTATGAACAAAAACTTAACCGAAATAAACCTGCGGCAGAAGCTCCGGGTTACGGTTCTGGCCATAAGGCGGGGGGATAATATCATTGTGGCTCCAGGTCCCGACGAAAATATGCAGCAAGGCGACATTCTGGTAGCACTGGGACATAATGAAGACCTACAAATTTTAAGTGAGCTTGATTAATGACAATAATAATGAGGTTTACAAGATGACCAAGGAACAGATAACCCCAGCCCAACTACTGGTATTAAGCTTTTTGGGCACAATTTTAATCGGCAGCCTTTTACTCTGCACCCCCTGGTCCATTCAAAACGGTCAGATTAACTTTCTAACCGCGCTTTTTACTGCCACTTCGGCAGTATGCGTAACCGGCCTGGTAGTAGTGGATACCGCCACCCACTGGACTCACTTCGGACAGGTAGTAATCATGATCCTAATTCAGATAGGGGGCCTGGGGGTTATGTCCTTCGCCACCTTTTTCGCCTTATTATTCGGCTGGAAAATTCAGTTTAGGCAAAGGTTAATCATGCAACAGGCCATTAACCAGTCTTCTGTAGGAGGTATCGTAAGAATATTTCGCTACCTTTTAATTACCACCTTTTCCATTGAAGCCATTGCCGCTCTCATCTTGACGATTCACTGGACTCCTTTGTTAGGATTTAAGAAAGCTTTATGGTACGGGATTTTTCATTCCGTATCGGCCTTTAATAATGCCGGATTCGATTTATTTGGCAATTTTCGCAGTTTGACCGATTTTACTACCGATGCTACTGTAAACCTAGTCATTAGCAGCCTTATTATTATGGGCGGGCTAGGCTTTGTGGTCCTACATGAAATATTTCATTTTAATAAATTTGCTGCTCTTTCACTGCATGCTCGGGTGGTGTTGATTACTACCGCTATATTAATTATTGCGGGCACAATTATACTATTTTTTAGTGAATACAACCACGCGCTCAAGGACTTGCCCTTAGGGGGCAAGCTTCTAGCCTCCTATTTTCAGTCCGTATCTCCGCGCACTGCTGGCTTTAACAGCATTGACCTGAATTCATTGTTTTTATCCTCGCAGTTTGTCATTATATTGTTGATGTTTATCGGCGGCTCACCCGGTTCCACTGCCGGCGGAATTAAAACCTCCACCTTTGCTCTGCTGTGGATTGCTATCATCAGCCAACTTCGAGGCAAAAAGGATAACGAAATATTCCAGCGCCAAATACCTAACAGCGATATGTTTCAGGCCTTGACCATCACTTTGCTGTCGGGTTTTACCCTTATCACTATGACCTTTTTACTATCCCTAACCCACCAGGCAGACTTGGTACAAATCATTTTCGAGGTAGCATCAGCACTGGGAACCGTTGGTCTAACCCTGGGGTTAACTACTCAGCTCACGCCCGCCGCCCAGCTTCTAATTATCCTTACTATGTTTCTAGGACGGGTAGGCCCTCTAACCCTGGGTTTTGCACTGGCTTATAAACGCAAACAGCCTGAAATCCATTATCCTAGAGGCAAAATTATGATTGGCTAACCAAAATTGCTTCCCTTCCTTATATTAATTTTTATTTTTTAAAATGGTCGTATATTTAACAAATTTATTGCCATTCTATAAATGTCACGAAAATATTTTATGGAAGGAGTTCATGCGGTGAATTTAAGTCAATTAGAACTGCAAAACCTTAGACATTTGATAGGTTCCCATGCAACCGCTGAAAAGAAACTCAGGTTCTATGCCAGTCAGTGCCAGGATGCTCAGGTACGGCAAATGTTTGAGCAATCCGCTCAATCAGCTTGCGATACCCACAAAAAATTAATGTCATTTTTAGGATAAGGGAGGTAAAATGGTGGCCAATATGCAAATACAGGAAAAAGAAATGGTCAATGATACCCTGGCTATGATAAATGGCAGCCTAAGCGGCTATGCCAGCGTTATCAGCCAGGCTTCCAATGCCCAGTTCAGGCAAACCATCCAGCAGATTAGAAATGCCGATGAACAGTTTCAGTATCAGCTTTACCAGATGGCAGAACAAAAGGGCTATTATAAACCAGCTTCTCAGGCTCCCCAGGCTGATATTCAAACCGTCAAATCCCAGGTCAGTCAATAAATCCAAGTAGCTATAAATACAACGAAAAGCCAGGAATGGTATAAGGCCGTTCCTGGCTTAGTTTTTACCTAATGAGCAGATTGTTTAAGCTCCCTAGCTGAAGCCACCATTTTTAAAGAATCAGTTGGCCTGCTGACTAGTGGGACGACGATTGGAAGGCATACGCGTCCGCTTATTGTTTCTGAGGCTATTTTCATACTGGCTGAAAGCTGCATAAACTTGATCCACGTAAACCATTGGTATTTCCACCAGGGTGCTGTTGCCCTGAATCTCAATATCTCCAACCTGACGGGGTGTAATCGAGGTATGGGCCGTAAGGAATTCTACCAGCCTCCGGGGATGAAGCCCTTGGAATCTACCTAAGGGAAGCTCAACGTGAGCAGTGGTAGGATGAATATCTTCAACGCTGGCAGTTTCCAGTTGCGGAGCTTCACAGGCTATCAGCTTTAACGCCGCACCCAATAAATATTGGGCATCATATCGTTCCAGGAGTTCTTTTGCCATAGCCTGATAAATACCCTGATCCTGGTCAGCACTCTCGATCAACTTGCTTATCAAGGTTTCCTGGCGACGTTCAATGGCATCTTTTAAAGAAGGCAGCATCTGGCGGTTAATTTTCGTACCAATATATTTTTCAATAATCTTTAACTGCCGAATCTGTCTTGGTTCCACTAAAGTAATGGCGACTCCATCTCTTCCCGCCCGACCGGTTCGACCTATACGGTGAACATAACCATCCGGGTCTTCAGGAATATCATAATTGAAAACATGAGTTACCATCTCCACATCCAAACCGCGGGCCGCTAAGTCAGTAGCTACCAGTATTTCTACGTTACCGTTACGAAAACGCTCCATGACATGGTCCCGTTCCCGCTGAGACATATCCCCATGCAGGGAGTCGGCGGCGTAACCACGACTATTCAGAACTCGGTTCAGTTCATCGGCACCTTTTTTAGTACGACAAAATACCAGACTTACCGGTGGCTGATCCACATCAATAACTCGGCATATAGTCTCCACTTTTTGCCGAGGGTTTACTTCATAATAATATTGTTCAGTAAGAGATACCGTAAGCTCCGGAGATGCAATAACAATCAGCTCCGGGTTCTTCATGAACGTCCGCCCCAATTCCCGAATTTCTCGAACGAGAGTAGCAGAAAACAGAAAAGTTTGCCTATGTTCCGGACATTGCACCAGTATTCTCTCTATATCCGGCAAAAATCCCATATCCAACATTTCATCCGCTTCATCCAAAACTACGAAATCCAGACCTGATAAATCAATAGTACCCCGGTTCAGGTGGTCAATCATCCTGCCCGGAGTCCCTACTATTATTTCCGGTCTTCTCCTTAAAGCCCGCAACTGTATTTCTATCGACTGCCCACCGTACACCGGCAAGGTATTTATCTTCAATCCCTGCCCCAGAGAGGCAATTTCCTCAGATACCTGAACTGCCAGTTCACGGGTAGGGCAAAGCACCATCCCCTGTAAGCCCTGGTTCAGTTTTATCTTGTTTAACATAGGTATGCCAAAAGCTGCAGTCTTCCCCGTACCCGTTTTTGCCTGACCCATAATATCGCGTCCTGCTAATCCGGGTGGAATAGCTTCAATTTGTATGGGGGTAGGGATCTCAAAGCCTTTCTTTTCTATCATCTGCAACAGTTGGGGCTTCAGCCCCATCTCAGAAAATGTCTGGGTTTGCAATTTACCTGTTCCTCCTTATTGACTGTAACCTTATTGACAATAGCCTAGCATGTAAAGATATTCCATTAAAACACGCCCGTCCTTTAAGTATAACACACTTTAGCTATCAGCGCTCATTAAGGTAAGTGGCCCCGCCCGTGCCTACGCGGCTGTAATCCTGGGCTTATTGGGCCAGAAAGAAGACACAATAGGTGCCTGCACCTACGTGAGCACCAATTAGGGCTCCTATCTCGGATATAATAAAGTCGGTAGAACCAAATCTTTCTTGCACCAGCCGCTTGACTTCCAAGGCTCCGTCTAGATCGTGAGAATAGCTTATGCCGATGGTTTGGTTTTTTAGATCATAACCTCTCTGTTCCATAATTTCCAAAAAACGCTTTTGAGCCTTTTTTAGCCCGTGTGCTCTTTCTAAGGGTACGATTTTCCCATCTTGAATTTGCAGAATCAATTTAATATTAAGCAAATCACCAATCATAGCTGTAGCGGAATTAACTCTCCCGCCCCTTTTTAACATTTCAAAATTGCCTACTATAAAAATATGCTGCATCCGGTTAATATTATCATAAATATCGGCTATAATTTCTTCTTTGCTCTTGTTGTCCGCTACTGCCTGAGCAGCCCGTAATACTGTCATCCCATATCCCACCGAAGCGCTCCGGGAATCAATAACGGTGATTCGATCAGCATTAACCATATCCCGAGCTATACAAGCCGTTTGATAGGTTCCGCTCAAGCCTGATGAGAAGGCGATGTAAATAATCTCAACATCACTATCTAACATCACCTTTTCAAACTCCATCTGCATACTAGCTATATTTACCTGGGAAGTGGTCGCAACTATACCTGGTTCCTCCAATAGTTGGTAGAATTCAGGGGGACTTATGGTCAAGCGATCCATATAAGTCCTGCCCTTTATCATCGTCGTCATATAAAATAGCTTAATTCCATATTTGGCCAGAACATCTTTGTCCAGATCACAGGCGTTATCCGCATAAAGCACTATTCTCCCCACTATTGTCCAACTCCCCTATGTATTACTATAACAAAAATGCAAAATATGTAATTACGATATAATGAATTTTACTATGTTTGCTATTTATATACAAGCATCCGCCTTCTCCATGAACCCTATAGAGGAATTGAGAGGGTTCTACTTCTAGCTTATTATCATAAGAATCCATTTATAACCCCATGTCTGTTCTAATTAATCCCTAGTCACAATCTCAATAACTTCACAATTGGTTGGGGAAAGTATAGAATAGATGAACTGAGGACTCACGAGATAATAGGACCAGATTTTGCAGCGATGAATTTTCCACAGGTCATATTTTTCATAAGCCCTAAGTTCCTAGAAAAGAAGGCGAAACATCTATGACCGAATTTAGAAAGGCTTTGGGGGCACCTCTTGTTCTCTTCGCCGCTGCCAGCTTACTAATGGGTCTTTATTCCGGGCTTTATGACCCTTCCTTCAATAATTATCTAGCCCAAACATATAGTGTTAGCCCACTAGCCCGCGGGGCATTGGAGTTTCCTCGGGAACTGCCCGGTTTTATGGTTGTCTTTATCTTTACAGCCTTGATTTTCCTTGCCGATACTCGAATAGCTGCCCTTTCATCCCTCCTTGTAGGATTGGCTTTATGGGGGCAAGGCTTCCTATCGCCTGATCTTACCATAGTAGTAATATGGATGATCATTTGGAGTACCGGTGCGCATTTGTATATGGCTATTACCCCTTCTATTGGACTACGCCTGGCCAAAGAAGGGCAAGAAGGGCGTCGTTTGGGACAGCTTGGCTCCCTGGAATCCATGGGTTCTTTAGTAGGTATGTTGGTCGTATACTGGGGAGCCTCCCGCCTCCATTTTTCCTTTGGGGTGATTTTCGGGATAGCCGGCAGCTTTGCCCTGATAGCTGCAGTGTGCCTTTATCTTATTAAACCCCAACCCCTGGTTAGCGGTCCCCGCCGCCTAGTTTTCAAGCGCAAATACTGGCTTTTCTATGCTCTCAGTATCGTTTGGGGAGCTCGCAAGCAAATTTTCCTTACCTTTGCCCCTTGGGTACTCATTAAGATTTTTAATTGTGGAATAGAAACCTTTGCCCTGCTCGGCTTTATTGGGACTGTTTTAAGCCTGGTCTTCCGTCCCCTTTTAGGTCGAGCCATTGACGCCTGCGGCGAGAGGGTAATTATCGTTACAGAATCCTTAGTCCTAATAATTATGAGTATATTTTATGGATTTTCTCCTGGCTGGTTTTCTAGCAGGGTTGCTCTATACATCATTATGGCTTGCTATGTTGCCGACCAACTGCTTTTCGCAGTGAGAATGGCCCGTACCACTTATCTCAACCGTATTGTAGATTCTCCGGAAGACCTGACCCCTACCATTTCCATGGGGCTTACCCTGGATCATGCGGTATCCATGTTGATCCCTATAGGAGGAGGTTTACTGTGGACCCATTACGGCTTTGTTCCTGTTTTCGTTGCCTCTGGCATCCTGGCCGTTTTAAACCTTTTGCTGTCTGGGTTTATACCTGCTCGTAAAGGGATTCAAGGTACAGAGATCATATCTTAAAGCTCCTGTATACTTGACCTCTTAGTCTTGCCAAACTCTGATTGGCTAGATTACAATATATAAGTCTAGTTCAAATAGGGAGTGAATAAATTGGGATTTGAAAAATTGGTCTTCAGTAAAGGAGCAGTCCATGAACTGCTTAGAGAATATGGCAGTCCCCTATACGTGTATGACGAAGAAACCTTGAGAAAACGCTGCCAGGAAATGAAAAACCTCATGAAGTACCCTCTTTTCCGGGTAAATTATTCTGCCAAAGCCAATACCAACGTGGAACTATTAAAAATTATATGCTCTGAGGGCTTGGATGTAGATGGTATGTCTCCTGGAGAGATGCACCTGGAAATGAAGGCCGGCTTCTCTACCGATCGCATAACTTTTATCGGCAACAATGTCTCCAGAAATGAGCTGCAGTTCGCAGTCAATCAGGATATCCTGGTAAGCGTGGATTCGCTTTCTCAACTCCGCCTCCTGGGAGAGATCAATCGGGGTGGACGGGTATGCCTGCGCATTAATCCGGGTATTGGTACCGGACACCATGATAAAGTAATAACCGGAGGGAAAAAAGCCAAGTTTGGCATCGCCATCGAAGATTTGAATCTGGCCCAGGATATTGCGGCCAACTATGATATGACTATAATCGGCTTAAACCATCATATAGGTTCTCTGTTCCTGGAATCAAAAGCTTATGTAGAAGCTGCCGCAGCTATACTAGAATTGGCTGCTGCCCTTCCCAGCGTAGAAATGGTAGACCTGGGGGGAGGTTTTGGTATCCCCTATCGCCATAATATAGAACCGCGTTTGGATCTTGCCGCACTCGGCAACGAACTAGATAACCTGGTTGAGAGTTGGGTAGCTTCACATCGATCTATTAATATTCGCACCGAGCCGGGGCGTTATGTAGTCGCCGAATGCGGAGCCTTACTAGGTACAGTGACGGCAGTCAAGGAAAACTATAATACCTTCTTCGTAGGAACGGATATTGGTTTCAACACCTTGGTACGCCCGGTGATGTATGACAGCTATCATGAGATAAGTATCGTTCCCCAGGAAGATCGCCCCTATCAGGAATATGATAAGGCAGTTTATGTAGTTGGGCAGATTTGCGAAAGCGGAGATATCCTGGCTCATGACCGTACTTTCCCTCGCTGCCAGGAGGGAGACGCCCTCATTGTCCACGACGCTGGAGCTTACGGATTCGTTATGGCCAGCAACTATAACTCACGTCCCTTGCCGGCCGAAGTTCTGCTGGAAAAGAATGGTGGGGTTCGTTTGATCAGAAAGGCCCAGACCTTAGACGACCTTTGGAAGGACTAATAATTCATAACATATGTCATATTAACGCGCAGTCGATAATTATTTCTCGGCTGCGCGTTAATCGTTCTCATTTTTCTTACTAGTTCCGCTGTAGATAGCCCTCAATATAGTCACGTACCGCTGCGGCAGGCTGATAAATTCCGAAATGACCCTCACAGAGAATATCCGCTTTAAGATCCACCAGCGCCTGCATGGAAATCCGCCACTGCTTTAAGTCTGAACCCCACTCCCGATTAAAGGGACCATGAATATCCTGTCCAAAAAGGACCCGCAAACCGCCCGAATCAACATATATAGAAATACCACCCTGGGTATGTCCAGGTGTATGTAAACATACCAGTTTCATATTTCCCACCGGTATAGTTTCTTGCGCCCCATTTAATACCCTATCGACTATTACTTTATCATAATTAACTCCATACCAGCTCGCTGCCGTCAAGTGAGCTAAACCTTCCTGAATAGCAGGTAATTCCAGGCGATGGGCGATGACCTGAGCCTGCAAGCACTCCTGCAGAGCCTTCAGCCCTCCGATATGGTCAATATGCCCGTGGGTGGCAATAATATATTTGATAGCCTCAATATCTATTCCACTCTGTTTCATATTATCAACGAGCAAAGAGGCGCTCTTCCCAGCCCCGGCATCAATCAAAACTGATTCACTGTCTCCCTCCACAAGATAAACACAGCAGTCCTGTGGATAAGATAAGCTGTTTCCACCTATCTGGTAAATACGCGGACAAACCTCAATAATCTTCTTCATCCTCCACCTCCCACAGCTTAACCTCTTCTAATCCAAAGCTTTTATACTCTTGGGCTCAACATCAATGGTAACCGCCCAAAAGACCATAATGTAATATAAGAACCGCATCCTTGACCCCTCCCCAGGAGACTAATTGTCCACTGAATAGCCTGCCTCTTCAATGCTCGCCCGGATATCCTTAAGCGAAACCTTGCTTTCATCAAAGGATACTTGAGCCTGACCTTCTTTCAGTAATACTTCCAGGCTAACAATACCGTTTAATGACTTAATGGACTTCTCTACCGCCGCCTGGCAATGTCCGCAGGACATACCTGAGATTTTTATTTTTTCAGTCTGCATGTAATATACCCCCTTTAAAAATAGCTCGTACTTAGGACTTGTAACGTAATAATTATATCAAGCATGCCGGCGGATTTTTCCATGACAAGCTCTTCCCATTATTTTCTCATACCTGAATATTTTAATACAGCCAAATTATGTTCAACATTATAGTTCTAAAAAATTGTCGATACTCTACTGTAGATGACGGGTTAAATACAAGAATTGAATTCTCTACACTTTGTACTAATTCTTACAATAGCAATCGGGAATGATATGGTAAAATATTATTAGTTTTCATACATCGATTCTTAGCTTATGGCATAACAAGCCTTGGAGGAGTTGATTCAAATTTCAATGTTATCCCCCTACGAATTTTATGCAACTTTCGATGCACTAATTGAAAGCCCTTACATGTCTTTGGTTATAGTTAACAGGGAAGGCTACATTACCCTTATGAACCAGACATTCCTGGATTCGTTGGAATTAACAAAAGCTGATGTAATTGGCAAACATGTTCTTGAAATCCTTCCCCATTCCCAACTTCCTGAGGTACTTGAAACTGGTCGGGTCGACAAGGCCGATATTTGGCCTATTAAAGATCAAGACACCATCGTTACCAGAGTTCCCATTATAAAGGACGGTAAGATAATCGGAGCAATTGGGCAGAGTCTTTCTACGGACATGTCCGGAGCTAAGATTTTTATGAAAAGACTGCAAGAGAGAGAAAAGGAATTTACCGCTCTTTTTGAAGCCATGGTAGAAAGTCCTTATATGCTCTATGTAGCCGTGGATAATAATGGCTTTATTACCGCAATGAACCAGACCTACCTGGACATCCTGAAGGTTAAAAAAGAAGATGTGCTTGGCAAATATGTACTGGATATAACTCCCAATTCAGGTCTTATTGAAGTACTCAAAACGGGTCGGATTGACAATGCGGATATCTGGAGTATAAAAGGACAACAGATGATCGTAACCCGCCTGCCCGTTATAAAAAACGGCCAAATAGTAGGGGCCATAGCCAAAAGTCTTTTCTTGGACATGTCTGGAGCCAAGATATTAATGCAAAAACTTCAGGAGACAGAAAAAGATTTTGCCACAATCCTGGAAGGCTTGATCGAAAGTCCCTACATGGTTTATGTCATAGTTGACAAAGAAGGCTATATTACCGCTATGAATCAAACCTACCTGGACATCTTGGAAATGAAAAAAGAAGATGTAGTGGGTAAATACATCCTGGATATTACACCTACTTCCGAACTTCCAGATGTATTGAAAACTGGCCGTATAGACAAAGCTGATATATTTCCTATAAAAGGGCGTGACACCATCGTTACCCGATTACCTATTATTAAAGATGGTGAAATTGTGGGAGCCATCGGCAAAAGTCTGTTTCTGGATATGTCCGGCGCCAAGGTTCTAATGAAAAAAATGCAGGAGACCGAGAAAGAATTCGCTTCCATATTGGAAGGTTTGATTGAAAGCCCTTATATGGTTTATGTCATCGTGGATAAAGAAGGTTATATAACTACAATGAACCAAACCTATTTAGATATCCTGGAAATGAAGAAAGAAGATGTACTGGGAAAATATATCCTGGATATAACTCCCACTTCCGAACTTCCCCAAGTTTTAAAAACCGGCAGAATAGACAAAGCGGATATTTATTTCATAAAAGGACGTGAAACCATCGTTACCCGCCTGCCCATTACCAAAGACGGAGAAATTATAGGCGCCATCGGCAAGAGCCTATTTTTAGATATGTCCGGGGCCAAAATTCTTGTAAAGAAACTACATGATACCGAGAAAGAATTGAATATTTATAAGGAAGAAGTACGTAAGTTTTATAAAGCCAAATGGCAGTTTACCGACCTGGTCGGTCAGAGTCCCGCCTTCTTAGCTGTAAAAACAATGGCCGAACATGTATCCCATACTACCAGTACGCTGCTGATAACCGGCGAAAGTGGTACCGGCAAAGAACTTTTTGCCCAGGCTATCCATAACGCCAGTGAAAGAAAATTCGGTCCCTTTATCCGGATAAACTGCGCTGCTTTACCAGACACACTGCTGGAATCCGAGTTGTTTGGCTATGAAGAAGGCGCCTTTACCGGAGCTAGAAAAGGTGGCAAGCAGGGCAAGTTTGAATTAGCCCGAGGAGGAACTATTTTCCTGGACGAAATCGGAGATATGCCGATGTCTATGCAGACTAAAATGCTCACTGTTTTGCAGGAAAGAACCGTAGAACGGATTGGAGGAACTATTCCTATTTCCGTCAATGTAAGGGTTATAGCTGCCACCAACCGAAATTTAGAGGAAATGGTCAGCAAACAGGGATTTAGACAGGATCTCTATTATCGTTTGAATGTAGTAAGACTGAGCATTCCCCCCTTGAGGAAAAGGCAGATTGATGTGCTTTTTATTGCTGATGACTTGATCAATCGGATAAACCTGAATCTAAAAACGGCTATCGTTGGTATTTCTGACCAAGCACGAGAACTGCTCCAAAATTACTCATGGCCTGGTAATGTTCGTGAACTGGAAAATCTGCTGGAAAGAGCAGTGAACCTAGCGGATATGAACCATGAAGATTATCTAACATTCAAGCATTTCCCGTCACTAATAGAAGAGTCCATTTCGGCTATTGATCTGCCAGAAGAGGAAAAGATAAATCTGCCCGAAGCCTTAGAAAACCTGGAAAAACAAATTATAATTCAGGCGTTGGCAAAGACTTCTGGTAATAGGGTACAAACTGCAAAGATACTGGGTATTCACAGCTCCGCTTTGTATCGCAAACTTGCCAAGTATGGTTTAGAATAATCCGCAAAACATAAGTCACCGCTTTCGGAATAGCAGTCTCCTATTTTAGGAAATGGCGTCAAAGGGGCGTTGCGCGGGAATGGCACTCATTCTCATTTCCTTTTCTATCCTATAATGGAAAATCAATATATTTATTGAGCTAATTATTTTAGGGCGATATGTTCGTTTAAATCGAATATATCGCCTTTTCATTATATCTACAACTATATTGTCAACATTGGCATGAATCTTGCTGTTGTAATAATTACGAGAAGACATGCTATTTCATTAAATGTTTGCATATAATGTAAAGCCTTTCTTCAATTTCAAAAATAAGGAGGTGAGACTTGTTCTCTTTTCAGGGTGAGGCACTTATCTAAAATGGAAGGAGGTTTAGGTAAAAACGATGGCTTATGAAAACATATTATTAGAGAAAGAAGACCGGATAGCAATACTATCCATCAACAGACCTAAAGCGCTCAATGCTCTGAACGCCTCGACTTTATTGGACGTAAAAAAAGCCCTGTTAGAAATTACGGAAGACCCCGACGTAGATGTATTAATCATTACCGGGGTAGGGGATAAGGCTTTTGTAGCTGGCGCTGATATTGCCTATATGCAGAAGCTCCCCGCTCTGCAAGCGAGAGCATTCGCCATTCTAGGCCAGGAGGTTTTCCGGCTCATAGAAACCATGGACAAACCAGTTATTGCTGCAGTTAACGGCTTCGCCCTGGGTGGAGGTTGTGAACTCTCCATGGCTTGTGACATAAGGCTGGCATCAGACAAAGCTCTTTTTGGACAACCTGAGGTCGGTTTGGGGATTACTCCCGGTTATGGTGGTACTCAACGCTTACCCAGGCTTATTGGCGAAGGGAGAGCCAAGGAATTAATCTACACCGCCAATAACATTAATGCGGAGGAAGCCTACCGGGTAGGCCTCGTAAATCATGTATACCCGGCGGAATCATTACTAGACGAAGCCAAAAAGCTGGCCAGGAAAATATCCAGCAAGGCACCTCTGGCAGTTCGATTAAGCAAGAACCAGATCACCCGAGGTATGCAGGCGGATATTGACACAGCCATGGCGATTGAAGCTGACCTGTTCGGACTGTGCTTCTCAACGGAAGACCAGAAAGAGGGCATGGCGGCATTTGTAGAGAAGAGAAAAGCTGATTTCAAGAGCAAATAGAAAGAATATATTGAGGAGGTGTCATTAAGTGGATCTAAAAGAAGTAGTAATCGTAAGTGCATGCAGAACAGCAATCGCTAGGTTTATGGGCAGCCTTAAGGACAAAACGGCTAAAGAATTAGCTATTACAGCGGGTAAAGCTGCGGTAGAAAGAGCTGGAATTAAGGCTGAATTAATTGATGAAATCGTTATGGGCGAAGTTTATCCCCATATGCAGGGTTCCCTGCCTGCCCGGCAGGTAGCGATGGCCGTTGGCCTTCCCATAACTAGCAACGCCTGCAACGTAAACCAGAATTGTGCTTCTGGTATGAGGTCTCTGGAAATAGCCTGTCATAATATTATGCTTGGCAAAACCGAAATTGCTCTGGTAGTAGGTGTAGAAAGCATGACCAATGCTCCCTATATGCTCCCTAAAGCCAGAATGGGATACCGGATGAATCAAGGTACGATAGAAGACGCCATGATTCACGACGGGCTATTTGATGCTCTGGTTCCCGGCCACATGGGCCTAACCGCAGAAAATATTGCTGAGAAATACGGCATTACCCGCGAAGAATGTGACGCCCTAGCTTTGGCCAGCCACCAAAGAGCTACCAAGGCTAACCAGGAAGGAACATTCAAACGTGAAATTATTCCGGTTGAATTAAAAAGCAAAAAAGGCATCAAGCTTTTTGAAGTAGATGAGCACATGATTCCTGATGCAAGTGTTGAATCAATGGCAAAGCTGCCTGCTGCTTTCAAGAAAGGTGGCGTGGTAACTGCTGCCAATGCATCCGGGGTTAATGATGCTGCCGCCGCGGTTATCCTTATGTCTAAAGATAAAGCTTTGGAACTAGGACTTAAACCCCTCATGAAATTGATAAATGTCTGCGCAGAAGGCGTAGCCCCTGAAGTCATGGGACTGGGCCCGGCAGTGGTAATACCTAAATGCTTAAAACAAGCCGGAATGAAATTTGAGGACGTAGAATACTGGGAAATCAACGAAGCCTTTGCCGCTCAATACCTGGGAGTAGGCAGAATGCTCAAGGAAGACTTCGGTATAGAATTAGATAATGAAAAGGTTAACCGCAATGGCTCAGGAATCGGCCTGGGACATCCGGTAGGCTGTACCGCTCTACGTATTATCGTATCCCTATACTATGAATTGGAAAGACAAGGAGCAACCGTAGGCGGAGCATCGCTCTGTGTCGGTGGCGGACCAGCCATGTGTTCCCTATGGACCCGAGATATTTAAATAACAATTTAGCACTCCCAATTATAAAATGAAGGAGCGATTAAATATGACTTATATTGATGAATACAAAAGCAAATTAGTCTCTGCCGACGAAGCGGTTAAGGTGGTTAAATCTGGTGATCTGGTCCATTATGGTGAATTCGTGATGAACTCCCATGTTTTAGATGCGGCTCTGGCCAAAAGGTCAGATGAACTGGAAGGAGTAAACATAAGAACCACTACCTGTCCTTTTCCACCCCAAACGGTAGTAAATGATCCGGAAAGGAAACACTTCATTTTAAACGACTATCATTTCAGTGGCGCCAGCCGCAAGCTGCATGACAAGGGCTTGTGCAACTATATTTCTATAACCTATCATGAAGTGCCCAGCTTCTATGATCGCGGTTATGTCCAGCCCGACGTAGCCCTTATCAAAGTAACGCCCCCGGATAAGCACGGATTCGTAAACCTGGGCACCTCCAATTCATTCACCCATGCTTTCGTTGATGCCTCGAAAATAGTCATCGCCGAAGTAAATGAATCGATTCCCCGGTGTCTGGGAGGTCTGCGCGAGACCTTGCATGTATCCGAGATCGACTATTTCGTCGAGGGCGACAACAAACAGTTGATAAATCTGCCCGAACTGCCCATATCCGATACCGACAAAAGAATTGCCAGCATCATCTTGGCGCAGATCAAGGACGGGGACTGCCTACAGTTGGGGATAGGGGCCATGCCGAATGCGGTAGGGGCCATGATCGCCCAATCCGACCTGAAAGACCTAGGTGTGCACACCGAGATGCTGGTAGACTCGTTTGTGGACATGTATAATGCGGGCCGTATCACCGGACTGCGCAAACAATTGGATAAAGGCAAGATGGTTTACACTTTTGCCATGGGCACCAACAAACTTTATGACTTCCTGGACAGCAATCCGGTCTGTGCCAGCTACCCGGTGGATTACACCAATGATCCCGACGTCATCTGCCTGCAAGACAATATGATCTGTATCAATAACGCAGTCGAGGTCGATCTCTATGGTCAAGTGGCTTCAGAATCCTCGGGAGTAAGGCATATCTCTGGAACCGGTGGCCAGCTGGATTACATTTATGGCTCCTATAAATCCAAAGGTGCCAAGGGACTGATCTGCCTAACCTCCACCTTCAAGGACAAAGAGGGCAACCTAAAATCCCGGATCATGCCTACCCTGACCCCGGGAGCGACTGTGACTGTACCCCGCAGCCTCAATGCCTATGTAGTCACCGAGTATGGCATAGTGCTGTTAAAGGCCAAGAGTACCTGGGAAAGAGCTGAAGCCCTCATTAGTATAGCTCATCCCGACCTGCGCGATGAACTGATCAAAGAGGCAGAGAAAAATAATATCTGGGTTAAAACCAATAAATTGAGAGCTTAATAAAACCGCCCAACCGGGCTTAAAATATTAATGTCAAAATAAGGAGGTTTTTCATTGGCAATTAATAAAATCGCAGTCCTTGGAGCCGGTACCATGGGTGCTGGTATCGTTCAAGTTGCTGCTCAAAAGGGCATTGAGGTAGTTTTACGGGATATCCAACAAGAATTTGTTGATAAAGGTATTGCAGGGATTACTAACAATCTGGATAAGCTGGTTTCCAAGGGCAAAATGGCTGAAGATGAAAAAGCAGCGATATTAGGAAGAATTACAGGTACGGTTGACATGACTGCGTTAAAAGATGTTGATCTTGTAATTGAAGCTGCCGTTGAGATTATGGAAATAAAGAAGACTATATTTAAAGAATTAGATGCCATTTGCAAACCCGAGTGTATACTGGCTTCGAATACTTCAGCTCTCAGCATTACCGAAATCGGTGCCGCCACGAATAGACCAGATAAAATGATTGGCATGCATTTTTTCAATCCAGTACCGGCTATGAAGTTGGTTGAAATAATCAAGGGATCTTCAACCAGCCAGGATACTTACGATCTTATTAAACAATTAACCGAAGCTATGGGCAAAGCTCCGGTTGAAATTAACGAAGCTCCCGGTTTCGTGGTTAACCGGCTCTTAGTTCCCATGCTAAACGAGGGTATGTATGCGGTTATGGAAGGCGTTGCCAGTCCTGCTGATGTTGATACTTCGATGAAATTTGGAGCTGGACATCCCATGGGCCCGCTTGCTTTATCGGATATGATTGGATTGGATATCGTCCTTGCAGTTATGCAGACGCTGCATAGAGAATTTGGTGACCCTAAATATCGTCCTTGCCCGCTTCTGGTTAAAATGGTTCGAGCTGGTAAACTGGGCATAAAAACCGGAGAAGGATTCTTTAATTACAAAAAATAATGATGAATAGGCTGTTATTTCGATAAAAGGCAGTAGCTGCTGGTAAATTAGACGATAATTTTATCTATGAACCTTACATCATAATACAGAACGCAAGTATATTTACTGCCCTTTTAGTAGACCTATTATTTCGATCTATTGATTGATAATTGATACTAAAGGGAGGTTATTAGGATGAATTTTGACTTTACCGATGAGCAAATAATGATGCGAGACATGGCCAGGAAGTTCGCCGAGACTGAAATGTGGCCAGTAGTTGGTGAATATGATGATAAACACATATGGCCTGAAGACATCTATAAAAAATTAAACGAAACTGGCTTAGACTGTATAGGTGTTCCCGCGGAATATGGCGGAGCCGGCATTGACTTTCTGGGACAGGCTCTAATAACCGAGGAACTAGCCCGCGGCGATCTGGGTCTGGCTACCGGTGTGGTTGCCAGTACACTCCTGGCTACCGATCCCATTCACATTGCCGCTAATGAGGATCAAAAACAACGCTGGTTTACTAAAATGCTGGAAGGTGGAAAACTGGCAGCCTTTTGTTTGACTGAACCAGGAGCAGGTTCCGATGTTGGTGGTATGTCCACTTCCTGTAAAAAAACTGATGGTGGCTATATCCTAAATGGAACTAAATGTTTTATAACCAATGGCGGTATTGCCAACCAATACACAGTCTTTGCCACCCTCGATAAAAAGCTAGGGGTTAAAGGAATCTGCTGTTTTATGGTTGATCGCGAGAGTGAAGGTCTTTCCGTTGGCAAAACCGAAAACAAACTAGGTATTCGCCTATCCAACACCAGTGAAGTTGTATTTGACAATGTGTTTGTTCCCGAAGCAAACCGTTTAGGGGCAGAGGGAACCGGATGGATAACCTGCATGAAAACCCTGGACTATTCCCGCCCCATGATCGCTGCGCTGGCAGTCGGCTGTGCTCAAGGAGCCTTTGATCATGCGGTAGAATACTCGAAAATGAGATTCCAATTTGGCAAACCAATTTCCGCCTTCCAGGCTGTCCAGTTCATGCTAGCTGATGCCTGTATGGAAATTGAAGCCGGACGTTTACTCTATCAAAAAGCTTGCTACCTGAAAATGAGCGGACAACCCTTCTCCCAGTCGTCCTCCATAGCCAAAGGCTATTGTGGAGATATGGCCATGAAGGTAACCACCGACATGGTGCAGGTATTTGGCGGCTATGGATATACCAAAGACTATCCAGTTGAGAAGTACATGCGAGATGCCAAAATATTGCAAATCTACGAAGGAACCAGCCAGGTGCAGCGGATGGTGGTCGCCGCCAACTTGCTCAAAGGTTTGAGATAAGCGATAACAGTTGTGGATGGTGGGTGATGGCTCTTGCCGCCACCCACCCAATCCTTTAGTTGAATTTATAAATACGCATTAGCATGAAAAATGCGATAGGAGGTATATCAATTGGACAGTATGCAAATCCTTGATCGTTTAGTAAGCATCAGGAGTAACGCCTATCAGAGAGCATCCATGAACTTGAAGGAACACCCGGGCTGCAACCAGTACATTACCCAAGCAGCCACTCTCGAAAGCGGCATAAACCAGTTAATAATTGAAATCCAAAATTATATCCTGGCTGAGCAGATTATGAAAGATCGAATTGCTCTATCTCAGGCTGTGTTTATTACAATTGCCTAAATTATAGTACTCACTACCCAATACATAACCAGTCATTTTCGGTATAAATAACTTCTACCCGATAATTATTTTTTCTGTATTAGCGTTTCATCCACAACTATCCTCACAGAATCGGTTTCAAAGCCATATTTGGCTCCCAGGTCTTTAATGGGGGTCGTGAATTCTTCTGGCTTAACTTTCAATTTATCCTCAAATACCCGCGCCGGTATCCCACTCGCGTCCACAATTTCCTGCAGAGTCATTTTACCCTTTATCAAAGAAGAATCAAAATCGCCGCTAGTCTTTACCTGCTCCTGCAAGCTAGGCGTTTTCCAGGAGAAATCTCCAGTGTAGGTAGTCCCGGCAATAATAACCATAAATATTCCCAGTACTAATGCCGGCAGCCAAGATTCCTTCACCCTCCTGCCATTCCTCGGACCAACCACGGTAAGTGTATCTGCTACCGGGCAAACGTTAACACATTCATTGCAGCCTATACATTCCAAATCGTTTATACGTGCAGTCTCAGTCACTTTTATCTGCACCGGGCATATTTTGTTACAGGCCTTGCAGTCGATACAGGTTTCTTCATTACGGTCTATCCCAAACCAGCCAATCTTATTGAAAGGAGCCAGAAAAGCACCCATGGGACAAAGGTATTTACAAAAGAATCTGTCATAGAAGAAGGAGCCCACAATAGTAATAATCAAAACTATCAGCCCCACTGAAAAGTCTGCCCAGAGGTCTGCCGATGCCAGATGATGATAGGTAAGCCAAGGGTCATAAGGCCTAAATACTAGCTCTCCAGCTTGCGCCGTGAAAACTACAATTAAAACCAAAACTAAATATTTAATAAATCTGGCGGGTCTATCCAACCATGATGGCATAACAAACTGCCTGCCTATTATCTTCTTGCCCAGACGGGCAAACAATTCTTGTAAAAATCCCAGAGGACATATCAGTCCGCAAAAGCTGCGCCGGAATATAAGAGCCACCACCATGACCCCCACAAACAAGATAAATGCACTAAGGGCTAATCTTTTTAGCATGATACCTGAAACTAGCAGCGTATAGGCTGCTTCCACCGCCCCAAACGGGCACAGTGCATCCATATTGGGAGAACCTAAACTGCTGTACAACTGATGCAACAGCCCTATTCCTGTAGTCAGCAGGAGCACAAAACTTAAAATACCCAGCCTTACCCATCGATTTGTCTTTTTGCTTTTCAAATCCACTTTTATATACTTTTTCTTCCCGTCAGTCTCACTCTTCATCTACAGACCTCTCCCCTCCAAAAATTGGTTTACAATTGCTATCATAGCATTAGATTGTCAAGAAATTATTCAGATACTATCGGTTTCTTGTCTGAACTGCACAGACAGCAAAAACCGCCCTCTCTTTAGCAGAATTGGGCGGTTCAACTTAACTAATATTTTTATATTATAGTTCTTACTTAAGACAGCTTATGAATAAACAAACCACTTCTCAGTTTGGGTTCAAACCAAGTCGATTTAGGGGGCATAACCTGACCGGCATCAGCAATGTCCATCAAATCCTGAATGGTGGTGGGATACATAGAAAAAGCTACCTGCATACCCTCATCTACCCTTTTCTCCAGCTCTTTCAGTCCTCGTATACCACCCACAAAATCAATTCGCTTGCTAGTACGCGGGTCTTCAATCCCCAGTAAAGGACCCAAAACATTGTTTTGCAGTATGGAAACATCCAGCCGGGCGACCGGGTCGGTGCTATCGAAGCTCCCCTCCCGCGCCTGAAGTTCATACCACTTTCCCTTTATATACATACCAAAGCTGTGCTTGTGCAGAGGCTTAAAAGGTTCATCTCCTTCATGCTGCTTTATGGAAAAAGACTCTGAAATCTTAGTCATGAATTCTTCTACGGATAGCCCATGCAGATCCTTGATCACCCGGTTATAGTCCATAATATACAGGTCTTGATCAGGAAATATCACTGACAGGAAGTGATTAAAGCCTTCTTCCCCAGTATACTTAGGGCTAGCCTGCCTGCGAATCTGCCCCACTCGAACGGCAGATGCAGAACGGTGATGCCCATCCGCAATATACAAGCACCCCACCTGTTCAAACAAGGCCA
>CAYWFX010000030.1:0-44378 GCA_964457945.1 uncultured Syntrophomonas sp. | reverse complement strand
ATCTCTGGACCTTTGCCAGCGATACTGTAACTGCCAATACCACCCTGTATGTCAAATGGACCGCAGCAGCAGCCCCTATCGTGACGACTAGTGCAGCTACAAGTCTGGGAACCACCGAGGCCACCATAAATGGAACAGTTTACGCCAATAATGCCAGTACTGTTGTTACCTTTGAATATGGTCTTACCACTGCTTACGGTACCACGGTTACCGCAGATCAATCTCCAGTGACCGGGGCAACAGATACTGCAGTAAGCAAAGCGATTAGCGGCTTAACATCCAATACGCTTTATCACTATCGGGTTGTAGGGATAAATGCCAACGGCACTACTGACGGCGGCGATCTTACCTTCACTACTAGTAACAGTAGCCATGGGAACGATACTACTGCCATTGTCCAACCGGTCAATAGCACCACCGGTTCAGCTTCAATTCCTCCCAGTGCTGGCGGGACAGTTAGCCTGGGCACTGAAGTCCAAATTAGTATTCCTGCCGGTGCATTGCAGGGAAGTGCAGTGATCATTATTACTGTTGAAAAGGTCACTTCACCACCTGAAACACCTTCCGGATTCATGTTTCTCGGTAATGTTTACGAGGTGAACATGGGGGTAGCTAGTAGTTACCATTTCAGCAAAGCGGTCACTCTTACTTTTTCCTTTGACCCAACTCAGGTGCCTTCAGGTTCAATACCGACGGTTAGTTACTACGATACAGCCTCTTTACAGTGGGTTAACCTAGGCGGTACGGTATCTGGCAATACAATTACCATAACCGTGGATCACGCCACCAAATTTGCAGTGATTGTTACCAAGGCTGCAGTAACCAAGATTGAAAAAGATATTTTAGTACTAGGCGACATCAACGGGCACTGGGCTGAGAAGGAAATCAGAAAACTGGTTGCCTTGGGAGCCATTGAAGGATGTCCTGATGGCACTTTCAAACCAAACCAGGCAATTACCAGAGCCGAGTTTGCGACTGTCCTGGTTAAAGCTTTGAAAATGACATCTCATGCAGGCAAGCTATTCGAAGATACTGCCAGCCATTGGGCCAAGGATAATATTGCAGCTGCTGTAGAAAATGGGATTGCAACCGGTTATGAGGCAAATAGATTTGGTCCAGATGACCCAATCACCCGGGAGCAAGTGGCGGTAATGATAGTTAAGGCGGCTAAACTGGATAAAGCTGACGAAGGTAGAAATTTCATAGACGATAATGATATTTCCAATTGGGCCAAAGATTCAGTTATAACTGCAACTTCTAATAATATTTTAACTGGTTTACCAGATAACACTTTTGGACCTGTAGCAAATGCTACAAGAGCTGAGGCAGCAATGGCTATCAGCAAAATAATAGAATAAATCTAACTAACTCAAGTTTTCGCACCCAGAAAACCGTAGCAAATCCCCATGAATTGTAATGTTTTATTAGATTAAATAGCATTCTTGACACAAAAAGTGCATCCGCGTTTGGTAAAATGTTAAGTGACCAAACAAAACATTACAAACGGAAAGGATGCACAAGTTAATGCTACAACAAATCGATCCGTCTGAAAAGGTTATATCTGAGGTTTCAAAACTGTTTAAGGCTTTAAGGATTAATAAATTACTTCATGCTTCAAATATCCGTAAAGCCTGTGGGGTAAGCGTTCATCAAATATTTGAGTTCATCTTTCTGATTGCTTTTTACGGTAAGAAGATGAACAACTTTCTTGGCAGCAAACGCGGTCAGGATATGCCTGGAAAGGATATCTACTATCGTTTCCTGAATAATCCAAGATACTCATGGAGAAAATTTCTTCTCCAGCTCTCTATGAGGGTTACAGATGCCTTTGATCATCTGACCTCAGATAAGAGAGTCCGTGTATTTATTCTAGACGATTCAATCCTTTCAAGACCTAGAACAAAGAAGGCAGAGCTTCTTGCTCGTGTATTCAACCATACGGGACAGCGCTTTGTAAAGGGATTCACCATGCTGACCTTGGGATGGTCTGACGGATACAGCTTCGTTCCTGTGGATTTTGCAATGCTCAGTTCAGCAAAAGCACAAAACAGATTAAATGACGCAACAGACACCATAGACAAGAGGACAAACGGTTCAAAGCGGCGCACCGAAGCTATTATTGAAAAACCTAAAAATGTCCTTCGCTTAATTGAAAATGCCTTGATTACTGGTATTACAGCCGATTATGTCTTAATGGACAGCTGGTTTACAACCGAGCCAATGATTAAAGTCATTCTTGAAAAGGGTCTTCATGCCATCGGCATGGTCAAACAACTGAGACAGAGATACAGCTTTAACGACCAAGCCATGTCGCTTGCAGACTTAAGAGCAACACTGCCAGCAAGAAATCACAGTGAAATCATCGGATCACGCTGTGCCAAAACCAAACAAGGACTTCCCGTTAAGATCGTCTTTATTCAAAAACTCAATAATATACGGGAGTGGCTTTCAATACTAATGAAAATACTGGCTGTATTTATAAAGCTGCATAGTTTGAACTTAACTCCTCCCCCCTCTAAAATAGGGCTTGCTAAAACCACATAAAAAGCCCGAATTAACAAGGATTTTAAGCCGCTTATGTCGAAATCATGTGCATGGAAAAACGCAATTACCTTTCAAAAACCGTGCACATGGAGGCAGAAAAGATGTATCGAAAACCCAGTCCACAATTGACCATAGACGATTTTATCTTCCCGTTTTCAGGAAAGCTCAGTGCTGAAAACCGCTGGGTTCAACTGGCTAAAATCATACCTTGGGATGAAATCGAAAAATAATATGCATGCATGTTTCCCAGCGACCGAGGCAACGTGGCCAAACCTGTTCGCATGGCGCTTGGCTCATTAATCATCCAATCCCGATGCGGCTACACTGATCGAGAAACCGTGCAGCAGATTACCGAGAACCCCTACCTTCAATATTTCATAGGTTTGAAGGAATATCAGTTGACCAAACCATTTACCCCGGTTGCGCTGGTCAAGTTTCGAAAAAGATTCAACGCCAAGAGATTGGCGGAGATTAATGAACTGATTGTTGCCAAATTCGGCGAAGGTAAAAGAAAATACGGGCTGAATCGCATTGCAGACAAGCTAAAAGAAACATCTGAAAGTGTAATCATGCTGCAATTCTTGGTAATGAACTTGGAGCATAAGCTCAGAGTTCTTTTTGCACAAATTTTGTTTTGGATATTTGGCAGAAGTAACAGAGCAATTTTAGTCGGGTAATAAATTTAAGGGTTTGGCTAGCAAGCCCTAGTTAGTAAACTGTAACAAAGTGGATTACACAGTGGTTTACAAAGTAATTTAATCGGGGAAGAATAAATGATTAAAACGATTGAGACCATACTAGTCTTTATTGCTGGGTGGGCATATATTAGCCTAATGATTGATGGCTATACTGGTTGGTCTGACAAAGGGGAGTATAAAAAATCCTTTATCGCTAGTTTAATCGCCATTATGGTATTTGCTTTAGTAATTTCATTAATATATTTTTTGTTTTAACTTATCAACCAATAACCTTTGTAAGGTGCATATTCCGCCGCACTGGAATATGCATAGCTAGGTCAGCGGGTATCAAGCTGTTAGAATATGGGGGATAATGAATGTATGGCATTGTAAGGCAAATAGCCCTGAATGAATTAAGTCAACTGCTTGATCTATACCAGCAACTACACCAGGACGATCCGGATGTTTCACGAAATGAAGGCTTAAACAAGCTTTGGGATGAAATACATAATGATCCTAATTTGTATTACCTGGTTATAGAAGAAAATGGAATACTAGTATCTTCGTGCACGCTGGTTATTATTAAAAATCTTACCCGCAACTTACGTCCGTATGGATTAATTGAAAATGTGGTGACCCATTCTGAATTTAGAAAGAGAGGACTGGGAACTAAGGTGTTACACGTAGCAATTGAAATCGCCAAGCAAAATAATTGCTACAAAGTAATGCTGTTAACTGGTTTGAAAAATGAAGATACTCTTCGTTTTTACGAAAGAGCCGGCTTTCAGAGGGGTATTAAAACGGGTTTTATTGTGAATCTTTAATTGCTGTTCCGAGATATCAACAGCAGGGAGAAGTTTAGATTATAAAATTATGTTTTAATATTGACAAATATTGCTTAATATAATACTCTTAAACTATACCCGATGGGTAAACAATTATGGGAGCGTGTTATGAATATAAATCAGGCTAGCGATTATGGATTCAGGGCGGTGCTTTATCTTGCCCAGTCCGGGACAGAGGTGGTGGAAGCCCAGACCATTGCGCAGAATGAAGTGATGCCGATACGCTATTTACTGAAGATTATGCCCTATTTAATCAAAGCCGGTATTGTCAGGTCACAACGGGGTATAGGCGGGGGCTATGCGCTAGCCCGGAATCCTAGGGATATTACTCTGCTGGATGTCATTGAAGCCATTGAAGGCCCCATCCGTCTCAACCGCTGCCTGCTTGACGAAGGCTATTGCAGCAAGCAAGGTCCTCCTGATTGTAGGATACACCAGGCACTGGCTGGTATTCAGCAAAAGCTGAATGATGAACTTAGCAGTCATAATTTTGCGGATTTGCTAGAATAGTTTTTTATCCCTGCTGCCTTCGATATGGTCCAGGGTTAATGCTATAGATCAATTTGAAAATATGTTGGTTCAAATGCTATGGGGAGGTGAGAGTTAGATAAACCTGGTATATCATAATAAGTATTTATTCCGAAATAATAATTAAGGAGGTTTTTATATGTCAACCCAGGATAATTTAAAAGAGGCGTTTGCCGGTGAATCTCAGGCCAACCGTAAGTATTTGGCATTCTCTCAGAAAGCCCAGGGAGAAGGTTTTGAAAAAGTAGGTCGTTTGTTTCAGGTCGTTGCTGAAGCTGAAACCATTCATGCCTTAAAGCACCTGCAGGTCATGAAAGGGGTCAGCAGCACTCTGGATAATTTAAAAGAAGCGGTTGCGGGCGAGCACCACGAGTTTACCGAGATGTACCCAGGTTTTATTGCGGAAGCTGAAAAGGAAGGCAATCAGCAGGCCAAAACCTCTTTTCATTTAGCCAACGAAGTGGAGAAAGTCCATCACAAGTTGTATGAAAAGGCTTTACAGGCTGTTGAGCAGCAGCAGGATATCCAGACTGAAGCCTTTTATCTGTGCCCGGTATGCGGTCATGTCGAAGAGAATGAAGCCCCAGGCCGCTGCCCTGTCTGCGGAGCCCCGGGTGCTGCCTTTAAGAAATATTAGTCTTTTTGCTATTGGAATTGCCCATATACCACGCCATAAAAATAGCTTCTAAATAAGCAAGAGCACCTTTTTTCAAGAAAAGGTGCTCTACTCGTCATACATTTATATCAATGGACGGGTATTGATATGGTATTCTAAAAATCTAAAAATCCTGGGGAATCCATCGATTGAAAGGAGGAGTGGATATATTGATCGATTGATTTTAGCTGATCTGTGCTTAAGGTTTGCAGAAATATGGCATACTCGGCCTGCCATTGCATCTCCATTTCCTTTACTTCAGCAGTTTGCAGCAAAAAGCCAGTTGGATCTATCCTTAGTTCCTCGATAAACACGATTCTAGCTAGTACAGATAGCTCCATATCTCCTAAAGAATTAAATAAATATTGATATTCGTCTTCAAACAAACAATCAGCTTCCAGCACATCAATAAAATCCCCCAAGGAGTGAATGCTTGAATTTATTATTGCGACTTTGTCTTTGGCCTTAGTGCAGTCCATTATTTGATCAACCACCGCGCGGAAGCTGTCATCATCCATGGTTTTTCCCTCATCAAAAATTATGTCCAATGGGGAATTTTCGTTACTATCAAGGATTATAAGATTAGCCAGGCTGTCATTATCAAGTGCATTTATGAATCTAGGCATCAATATGGCTTTGAAATTTCCGATGTATTCCTTAAGCTTGATTTGATCTATACCTAGGTCCTTAATCAATACTTCGATTGTTTCACTTATCAGAGACGAGCATTGGCCGTGATCTAAGCCTTTAAATTTCTGCCGCAGTAGTTCATATTGAAGTTTGGATATACTCAATTCATTGGCATTATTTCTGGCTAATATGGAAAAAAGGGAATTGGTGAGCAAGACTTCAAATACATTAATCAAGGCTTCTCTGGTGTCGATGCGATACACTTGGCCGTAGTTTGCCAAGAGTTTGGCAACATCCTCCTTAGGAAACAGACTGCAAAACTGAGTCTCTATGGCTAGGGTCTCCAGGTATTGTTTGATATAGAAAACCCCTTGAATACGCATATCATCAAAAAGCAGAGGATAGTCTATGCTGGCCATGGTATCCTGCGCACCAAATAATTCATTATAATTTTTAAAAAAATCAGTCAATGCTTCATCTATAGTTGAATGGTAGGCTTTAATGGGAACATTCAGTTTTCTATCCTTAATCTCTTGATATAAGTTTTTGGTATTAGCCACACATGAAACCACTAATGCCAGCCCTTTTTCATAAGTTTCCTTCAGTTGGTCTGCTTCCAAGCAGGCTAGGGCATCCTCCGGATTGGGAAAACTGCTTATATAGGTGTCAATAGAATAAAGAATCGATAATAAAAGACTTTGCGCCGTCTCAACCTTTACCGAAGTGCTTTCATCTTTGGTATGCCTTAGTATTAAGTCTCTCAATAAAAACATAAGCTGGGATTGAATACTATCCCTGGCTGCTTGCTTAATAAGCCCTATCCGTTGGCCCTCTTCAATGAGCGTCAGAGTATAGTTGTTAGGATCCAAACGTTCCTTTCTAAGGGGGGTCTGTCTCTCAATAGCTGTCTTTTTCATAATCATTCCTTTCCAGAGAATAAGCTGCTTCCTGATTGGCACGTCTAAAATTATTGGCTAACATTGCCAGTTCTCGGTCCCTTAGAAGTTCTACCGACCCCTGGCAGGATGTGTTAAAGAATTTCTGCATTATAGATATTAATTCATCATCGCCCATGCTATCTTCCGTTTCATTTTTCATGTAATAAAATATTTCTACCAGTTCGTTCAGTGTCCATGCATATTCATCGAGATTAATAAAGGGTGAGCTACAAAAGGCGGCTATGATTTTCTTTACCACTTCTATCCCCAATTCAACTCGGCCATGGTTTCGGATAGCCCGGTTTCTCGATTCGATAAGCACATTTGCTTCAGCGGCTGTTAACACCAATCCATATTTTTGGGATTCCTCATTGATCCGAAGTACTTCAACCATAGTAAGCTGCTCAAGATCTCCTCCGATTGAGGCATAAATATCGATTAAATTCATCCCATCAGCCCTCCCTTGGTAGTCAAGCTTGCTTAAAAATAAACTAAATTTATATGTTGACAAAACTATAAATATATGATATATTAATAATTTACATACTGGTCAATGTATTATATATTGATAATGCATTGTTGTCAATGTGCTTATTGTGGGTATTTAAAATGCTTATATTATAGAATGAAAAAACGCCGCCTAATGATTTATATCCTTAGCGGCGTTTTTTGATATCCTGTATATATAGGTGAAAGATAATCCCTCTCGTATGTCATCTTTTAGGGTTTGACAATTCGCACCAAGTGGTTAAAGTCGCCGATACCTGCAAACTCCAATTCGAAAGAATCGATAGGAGCGGTTTGCGGGGTATAGAGTTGATAGTACTCATTGCTGACTTCTGCCATGACATTTTTTCCTCCAGCATCGAACAAGAAAAAGTAGCGGCCATCCAGGGACTTGATGCGCTGCTTTAAGCTGGCGGTGGTGGTGAAGGTCTTAGGCTGACTTTCTTTTTTGGCATCAGCCAGGCTGGGATAAAGGGATAAGACTTCCCAGGTCGTAGCGCCATATTTAATATTCAGTTGACGCTTATTAAGGCTCTTCTTTACCCTATAAGTATCCACTGCTCCAACCAGAACGCCTACTGTCTGACCAGGTTTGGCTTGTTGAAAAAAATCCTCAGTGGTTGTCACCCACAGTGGTGAAATTAGTAAACCCGATACGTTTACTTGTATGTAATAATTATTGTCTGCTATATCCCGGGAAACTATGGTGGCCTCCGTGACTTTTACCTCTGTGGTGCTGTAAACGTCTTTTGCGGATGGTAATAGCACTATGGTACATATCAGTATACCTACTAGTACAATGAAAATCCCAATAAGTATTTTCTTTTTGCCAGGCTGTAAATTCATTACTATGACACCTCCACAAAAGTAGGCGCAACGACCGCGTAACGGTCGGTAATACGCGCCCCCAGTCTAGTATATAAACCCCCAAACTGATCGCCTACGAGGAAGGCTCCCAGGATTGGGTAAGCTACCTGAAATTGCCTTGCGTAGGTATTGTAAATAGTAATATCCACTGGGCCAATATCAACCAACTCCTGATAGACCAGATCCTGCCCGGCTAAGCTGGGGATCTGATCAGATTTTATTTGGTGAGAAAAAACCACTCCCTGGCCTTCTCTTCCCCAATAGGGCTTTATGATGCAAGGTTTACCGGGCCAACTTAAATAAGTGGGCACCACGTAACGCTGGATCAGATCAGCCTCTTGGGGAAGATAGAAATCCTGCTGCAAAAGCTGCCAGACAATGGCCAAAAAGGCCTTGCTCTGCGGAATCAACGCCGAGGGTGGGTTTATCATTGGAATCTCCTCCAGGCCCGGAATCAACCGCTGGTATGGCGGGTTATCGGCCATCCAGTCCAGCGGGTAATGGCGGTATAGGGCATCCAATTGCTGCCCATAGAGATTTATATACCCATCCTTTAGTGCCAGTCCAGAAATATCCCCCAGAATCACCTCATCCACCTGTGAGCGAAGTACCTCTCCAAACAACATAAGCTGAAACCAATCTTCTTCGGTCGAGGGGCATCCCACCAGGCCTAGGGCTTTCACGTGTTTTCGGGTTGTTCTTTTGAGTAGATGGCTGCACTGTTTAGCCAAAAGATTTAGAAGCCCTCGGTTAGGGTCTTCGGTATCTGGACAGAAGGACCCAATTAAGCGATTAAGAACCACAGATTCCAATCCCGCCGGAGTATCAGTATTTAATTCCAATAAACGCAGTCTTCCATGACGGTCGACAGCCCAATCAAAACGTCCCAGCAGGCTCAGCCACTCTCCTTCATCCTGTTCAACCAAGGACTGTAAACACTCGGAAATACCCAGCAGAGGAGCAAAGAGAGCCAGATTTTTTTGCAAAAATTTGCGCGTCTTTACCAATACCCGGCCTAATCCTTCGGTAGCGGTGACTATTTCTTGGTATAGAGCACGCGAAATTCGAATTGGTTCCAGGCTGAATGACTCGCAGTCTCCGGTATAACTAGAGGTATAGTTGAACTGGAAAGCCGCTTGCTGCGCTATTTCATTCCATAGGCAACGGTGTTCCACCTCGCTCCGGGACGATATTTGGATATTTAAGGAGGGAATGGTCGCCTGCCTTACCCCCACCGGACTGAACCAGGCCATGTCATCCCGACTGAGATAATCGGAGGACCAACGGGCACAGATCCCGGTAAATTCCCCCAGGGTAAAATAGATTCCAAAATTGCCAAAACCAATCGTATCTTCATATCGATGACCGTTAAAGCTCTTAACTACTCTCCGTCTAATGGGAATAAATTCTTGCATCACATGAGGAACTCCACCTTGACAGACCTCTTGCAGAGCGATTTGCCATTCGTTTTTATTCATCATGGCCCCAATATGCACACCTTCACTGTAGCGGCCGAAAACAGGCTTCACTACCCAGCGTTCCTGTTCCGATTCAAGTTCTGCCATATCAACGGGGGTAAACATACGCGTATATGGAATGGTGTCCCGGATCGCTGTACGTTCGGTATCAGTGAGAAAGGAAGCTTTATTATCGTATAAGTGCCACAGGTAAGCAAATAGGCTCTTGGCCTGAGGTATAATGGCCCGAGGGTCATTTACCATTAAAACCTTTCGCTGAGCAATAAGCTGCAACAACTGAGGATAGTCATGCACTTCGTTACTGAATTCGGTAGGATATTGCCGGAGAATGATGTCCAGAGGTTGCCCGAAGGCAGTCACCCCATCGTTGGAAACGCTAAGGTTCTGCCCTCCCAGCAGCAGGCAGGGATAACCCAATGGCTTGATTAGATCAGAATACAAAAAAGCCAGGTGCGTTTCTTCATAATGATTAGGATCAACCATTATGCCTACCGTTGGTCGGGGGCTTGAAGATCCATAGTCTGCCCATAGCCTCGCTAATCCCTCTCTAAACTTATGTGCAAAGTGCTGGTTGGGATTTCCTTGCAGATCAATCCAATTAGAGACCATGATTTCCCTCTGGGCACAGGGTTTATCGTAGTTAAACTCGGAAAAGAATATACCGCCTTCTGCTCGTTCAAAAGCATCATAACGGGCCCAGAAAAAGGGAGACAGGTCAAACGGCAAGTTAAGGATTTGTTCGCGGCAAGGAAAATCAGGCAATAGGAAGGAAGAATGGTCCAAAGGATGGTGTAATAATTCCGGTACCAAACGATCTACCAGTCCAAATAGAATTCTAGCATGATCGATCATTTTCTGAAAGACATCAGGCTCCAGGTATACCGGATGTTTAGAAAAAGCCTCCAGTTCCCGAGGGGAACTGATCATGTAATATTCGAAGTTCAGTTGTCGGGTTAATTCCTCTGGATTCATATCTAACTCCCAACATGTCCTCGTGAAATATTATAGCCTCCCACACTTTTAATGCTGGTAGGTGTCGACCAGGTAGCACGCCCCATGGAGCTGCCCATATAACTGAAGGGTCGGTAATAATATCCGTAACCGGGGCCATATGAGCTATAGCTCTGGTCTGCATCAGTTTCCCATTCGCCCTCATCTTGTCCGGCTTCTTTTTCTTGTACCAGTACCATGTCCTTTTTAGTATTGAGATTCTGGGTGTCTACAGCTGCAGTAGCAGCACACAGTCCAAAACCAGAAAAGGCCAAGGTAAAAGCTAAGCTGATGGCTAGGGCTTTATTTTCGGGTAGTAGTTTTTTAATTAAAGCGGATGATTCCTTGGGACTGGTCGTACTGGTATGCTTTTTAGCCATATTCATTCCCCTTGTTATTAAGTATATAGGTAAACAGCGCTCAAGCTAAATGCTTATCTCACATTCTTCCACCTGGATCATGTTTTCTCCTAAATAGTGCAGGTAGGCTGCTACATCCTCCTTGATTTCACCTCTACGATACAGTGTAATTCGGCCATATCCTAAAGCCCTTAACATTTCCAGGCTGGGAAGGTCATCCGCGGTTAACTCATACTGGTTGTTGAACCTGCGCCGTAATAAGCGCTGGCTGACCTTAGCTAGATAACGTTGATTATCCATAATCAGCACATAACCCTGCGGTTCCATCGGGTTTAATAGAAGGCCGTAGGCCATTAAGGCGTTTACATAACGGTCTCCTCCCACCAATCCGTGGGGATGTAACGGACTAACGTAGGTTAGAATCGGTTTTAGACGCAAACGGTTCTGCAACAAGAAACCCAGACGCATTCCCTCAACAGCAGGAATATCAAACAAAACCAAGTGATCCTGCTCAAGCTGTTCCAATTGAGGTAGTAGATACTTATATAAGGTGCTTGCATTGATTGACACCGGTTGCAGCATAAAATCGCGGTAGTGCTTCAAGGAAACAAAATTGGTTTTGCGGACAAAACAAGCAAAGGGCCCGGCTCCCTGTACCCAACGTGCATAAAGATCCGGTAAATCAATCTGCAACAAACTAGTTGCTGTCATGCACTTAGCTAGTGCTTTCCACCAGGCAGAATACCTGATTTAAATTCATGAACTGCCGGTTTCCGTTTTGATCCTGTATGGTGGCGATCCCGCTTTCTACCTTCAAGAGATTTCCATCCAAAACGTAATCGGTAGACTGTTCGTTCCAGTCATCAATGGTTCTATATATATAGATTTTCATAATGCTACTGCCTCCTTAGCTGATGCTAGCTCCGACGATGTAGGAAATGGCCATGAAAACTGAAAAAACCATAATTCCGACGGAACGATTGTCTTTGCTCAGCTCTTCATCTACACAAAACTGGGGTGTGAGCTTGTCAAACAAAAACCAGCCCACAATCATGCCGAGGATGCCAAGTCCGCCCCAGGTCAGTACACCAATAGTGGTGCTATTGGATAGGATGGCAAAACGCATGACATTGGACAAACTTAGAATCAGACCACCCGTGGCCAATCCTACTGCTACATTCCCTCGCTTGATTTCATCCAAGTCATGGTATTGGGTAAGAATAGAGAAAATAAAAAGTCCTACTCCCACTACGAGAATGCCGATTAGATAGCTTATACCAGTGGCTAAATAGGCATTCATTCCTGAAAAGTTGGTTAACATACCGAAGGTGCTCATCTCAACAACTCCCGTTAGTAAAATCACTATAAACATTATAACTCTTTGGGCGATAAGTAAAAAGTGCTTATATATCTGGAGGCAATTTTCCAGTTATTCGTGGTCATTTTTCCTATGCTGAAGTAATGATATTAAGCTGTCCAGCCTATTCAAAACTTGCTTCCGAAAGGTGTTTTTTTGTTTAAGGTACCGAAATATCAGCACTACAATAGCAATGAGTATTGCTAAATTTACCAACGACCAAGATAAAACATACAAATTCGGAAACGAAGGGGGAGTACCCATGGGAGCTTGGACAGGGATAGAAGTATTCATATTAGTCACCTCCTAATAATCTGCAAAACAAATAAACGCCCTATATACCATATTATACCTGAAAAAGTATATTAAGGGCTTAATGTTAAGCGTTATAATAAGGAAAATGTAATTATCGCTATGGTGATGCCTGGAGATGTTCTGATGATAAGCTGGCAGAGATGCTCATTAATCGCTATTTTAATGGTAATTATAAGTGTGCTTTTTAGATCGTGGCTATGGAATGAATTAGAGGGAATAAATATTTGGGGAGGATGGATTCGGTTTGAATAATAGGGTATAACAGCGCAAAATAATTTCTTGTATCCATTATTTCGATAATGCAAATTCAATGATCAAAACCAGAGATTGGAAGGTGAAAATATGCATAATACAAGTGGAAAGATATATATCATGGCGATATGTATGGTTGTGGGAATCATGCTCGCTATACAATTCAAAACCTCATCCAACTATGATGTTAGTCTTAGGGGTACCAGGTCGGATGAAATGGCGTATAAGATTAGTACAATATCAAAGGAACGGGATGCCTATTCAAAAGAAGTTGTTGAACTGAGGCAAAAGCTTACTAATTTGGAGAATGGCAGCGGCGAGGCCATCGCAGATCTGCAGTCCGAACTAAAAAAGGCTAATATATATGCGGGACTGACGCCAATAGAGGGGCCGGGAATTATTGTTACTATAAATGACAGTCCGAAGGTAGTCCGGTTAGATGGTGACGTGAGTGATTACCTGGTGCACGATTACGATATTCAACGTATTGTAAACGAAATGCGAGTTTCTGGAGCAGAAGCGATATCAGTAAATGACCAGCGTATTACGGCAATGTCGGAAATAAGGTGTGTGGGGACCCCTATTTTGGTAAATCAGAACCGACTAACCCCTCCATTTATAATCAAAGCTACCGGAGATCCCAAGAATTTGGATGCCGGATTATCTATGCCGGGCGGCATTTTAGATCAATTAACTGGTTTTTTGCAAACCAAGCTGGAGCGTGCCGACAAGATAAAAATACCTGCATATAATGGAGTTTTGAAGTTGAATTATTCTTATCCAATAAGTACTAAGTAAAGGCGGAATAAAAGTTACTCTAACTCCGTACCTCCCCATTCCACAACAGTAAAGCCTTTTCGTTCAAATGATTTCAGCTCCTGGGGTTGTACTTCCATATAGCTATCCAGGGGTTTAAAAACCATAAAGACTCTTCGCAACGGAGAAAATGGTGGTGAAAAAGCTCACTTATAACAGCCAGGAAGGATGGTTTATTACGAATCTGATTCAATCCAGCTATTATAGTATTATTGACGGCCTTTATAAAAGTGATCGCCTCGACCTGAAGGATATTATAATATCTCTCCCTCTACCCACTATATGGGAAAAAGAGAGCAGCGATCAGGGAATCCTTCAAATAAAGGGCGAGCAAAGCCGTATCATCGGAGCCTTTGAGGAACTTGGCGGTTATTATCTTCCCAACCACCGCAATATCCTGAGTGACAAAAAACTGGACGGTGGAATGGGAGAAAGCCACCTGCTACTGCTTTTTTACCAATCCCCAGCCGCTGGAGAGAAGCAAGAAAGTTGGCAGGAAGTCCACGCTATGCTGCCGCTTAAAGGAGGAAAATGGCTGGACTGCTGGGTAAAAGTGAACCCCGGAAATGATGCAGCTCAATTACAAAAAACATTTGAAAATATTATACTTGAGGCTGCTTCCTATTAGACTAGAGAATTGAGAATACTACATTCGCCTTCCATATTAATGCAAAAGGGAGGGTAACTTATAAAAGCCCCTCCCCTTTACCTCGACTAATTACTATATATTAAAATCCACCCTGATATTATCTCCACGCTTGGGCACAAGCTCAAAAGTCCATTTGCCATTGGGTTCGTTACTGGCCGAGAAATGTGCAAGACTAACATTTGTGTATTGATCTTTATTTATTTCACCGTGCCAACTATAACCACCACGAACCATTTCAACACCACGGCTGTTTATTAGTTTAACATCATGTTGCCCCTGTTGTTGTTTGCCTTGATCGTTGGGATGGGTGTAGTCATACTCAACTGTGGTAGAGACAGGAGTAAATACGATCTTTTTCACTAAAAGGATGCTATCACCCGATTTAACCGACTTCATCACCAGCAAGCTCTTGGTTTTTTCATCGGCTTGGCTGCGAGAAACCGGAATTGTAAAACGGTAAGGGCTTGCTGATGCCTTTTCCATATCATCGGTCAGTACCACTTCCAGGTCAAAGTGGTCTGGAAGTGATGAATCTACCCCCGGATAAAACGTCTTCAGACCCGAATACAATTTATCGGATATCTGATTATAGGTGGCACCTCCTCCTCCACCGATAGGTTTGCCATCACAAGAATATAGCGCATCGAAATGTTTTGCATCAGAGTAGTCTGCACCGCTTACCAGATAAGCGATACTAATATTTGATTGGTCATAATATACTTCCTTAATTTCAACAGTTATACCATGGTCGGTAATCTGCATATGATCTAATTTAGTCAAGTCATTACTATTTATGTTGGCTAGATCCTGGTCAGCAAAACTTTCAAATACTGAGCCCACAAAAGGTATATTCACAAACACCCTGGCCATGGAAGTGGATACAAAACCGCTGCTTAGGATAAAAATACCAAGTAATGCTGCTGATGCACCCATGCTTATTCTTCTTTTCATTTTCAAATGCTTTTTCCCCTCATTGATGGCTCTCTGTACCATCATATCCACCTGTGCAGAAGGCACTTCGATATTGTCAAAATCATCTTGATAAGCTTTCATTATAACCCTCCTTAAGTTCCATTCTTAATATGCTTAATGCCTTGTTCAGGCGAGTTTTGACTGTACCCAGCGGACAAACCAGTATATCTGCAATTTGGGTCAAAGTGAAATCCAGGTAGTATTTCAGAACCACTACCGTCCGCTGTTCTATATTGAGTTTGTCTATAGCATTGAATAAATCAATACCTGCAACCCAATTCATACTATCCTGGCCACAGTCGGGTATTTGTTCCAGTTCTTCTGGATTACTGTATTTATCCTCAAAACTGGCTCGCTTTTTGCTCCTTTTTAAATGGTCAATACAGCAGTTGACTGTAATTCTGGTCAGCCAGGTATTATAAAACGCTGGATTTTTCAGCTTTTTAATTGCTATGAATGCCTTGTAAACAACCTCATGGACAATATCCAGCGCATCATCCCTATTTTTCATATAGGTGTACGCAATCTTATAAATATCATCCTTTCTTTCCTGAATCAGATCAGAAAAAGCATTATTGTCACCAGTACATGCCTTGCTGACCTTATCCGTATCTGCAGGAACCATAAAACGCCTCCATTATAAGTTCTATAAGGCTTAACCGGTTAATTGTCCTTACACTTATATAGACTGATTATACAGAAGAATGGTTTTCACATATTTAAATTGCTGAAAAGAATATGGATTATCTCAACGGGCAGTTGCCTAAACCCGTATGCTCAATGACCATTCGGTTAATGCAAAATAATTTCGATGAGAAAATAACTATGTATTGTAGTATTATGGAAAGCCATGGGAAGTGGGCAGATTAGACTTGAAAGAATAATGAGCTGATGCTATTAACTTACTGATACTCTAACTTTGAGGATTTTCCATCGTACCTAAGAATAAGGGCAGATTTGTCTCGGTATCAACAATCGCATATATAAACGGGCGATTTAAAACCATAGCTTGAATAGTCCCGTTTATACCTGTCGCTTTCACTACAACATCTGTTACCGCGCCTGCTTCGGTTCCTAACTCATCAACCTGTAAAAAGGTTTTGTGCTTAACGGATGAGATTACTAATTTTTCGTAACAGTTTCCCATTTTTGAGAAATCCGCTCTAGTTTCATCAAAAGCAATCCCCAACCCCATATTTTTAAGGGCGTCCTTTAATTCAAAATCACCGGAAGTTTTGAATTTAGGAATTGTAACCGCAATATGAGTATTTCTTTTTTGGCTAATCAATGCCGGAATTGTTCTTTCATCTAATGTCTTTATATATTGGTTAAGATTAATACCTTGATTAGGAAGTATACCAAGAAATGCAAAACGTCCATCGTTATATGAAAGCAGCACAGCAGATGCGCTTGGGACGCTTATATAATCCAAATCGTCGGTAAGATGCATAAACGTGGTAGTTTGAGTCTTGCCGTTACTAAGATAAAAGTTTCCTTGGTTAGCCTTCTGCTCCCTGTCAAACGGCGTTTTCCATTTGGCATTGAAGTAAATGGTGTTAATAAGGTGCATGACATCGTCAGGGTCTATTTTATCAATAATTTTATCAATTTTACTATTAGTCCTTTCCCTTATCCAATTGTTAATTACATCAGCAGAAGCTTTATCATTAAAATCTAATTTCCTGGCTCCAGCGCCAAAGTAATCAGCGTTGTTTTGTAAAAATTCGGCTTTAGGGGTGAAATCATTCCGGAACCATATGGAGTTCGTAATATTTAGGGCAGTGCTTCCTCGCTCTTTAGTAAGCTCATCAAAATAAGCTTTATTAGCTTTATTAAGCTCGTCCAGGGTCAGGCCGTATTTTCCCATACTGGTTATAAAGAATTAAGGGTTTCGTTGGTGGCACCGTTGGCAGTCATGCCCAAGGCTAAAAATACTGATGCGGGAGATATAAGCGAATTTTCGTCTTTTTTAACTGAGTTTTTAAATAATTCCATCGAGAATCTTTGCGTGGAAGCAATAAATTTATCTGTTATAGCATTGGAAACATTAACGTTATGGGGTATGATTCCTGTCATTAAATTCTGCGCTATAGCTGTTTTATTAAACGACAGAGAGGAATAAAACAGGGTTAATGCTAAAATAAACGCTATTACAGATGCTATAGTTAAAAATTTCTTTTTGTTTTCCACTTCATCACATCCTTTGTCAATGATACAACTAAATACCCAAAAAGATTTCATGAAAATTAAATATATTAAAAATTTTACCAATTCTATAAAGAGATAGTTGGTTATACTTCAACAGCAGTCTGCAGTCTCGTCAGGCATGGAATTATCACATTAACTGCAAGCTATATTCCTTTCCTAGCGTAGTAAGAGGTAATTAAACGAACGCTTATCTTCTTACTGGAGGGAAACGGTTATGAATAAGAGAAATAAAGCTTTTATAGGCATATTGCTGGTTGCCCTGGCCAGCCTGGGGATTTTTATTGCTGCTGCATCAATTACCAAAACTAACCAAAAAGGCAATGAGTTAGCTGATCTCCGCCTGGATAGCATATCGGCAGTAAGTATTAAACCAGTTATCAACCCGGATTTTTCAGGTATTGTATTTAATCAGAATCAAAAGGTTAGGCTTATTCATGCATTAAATAATGGGGTTATCCTGCCCGAACTAAAACAGGATCAGATCGTAACCACAGAAATAATCGTATCTTTAACCAATGGCAAGCAAATAGTTATTGGCGATTCCGGCGACACTGAGTTTTTGGTGACAAGCAATGCCCAACAAGGCCCCCCCATGTTCATGATGGCCTCAAGCGATTTAAAAGACATCCTTTTATCCTATCAGGAGCTTTTTAAAAGGGAAATAAGCCTGAAGAAAAATGTTGCGTTATACGGCATCGATAGAATAACGGGCGTCATCCGTGAAGACACACCTGTGTGGGAAGAAACATCCACTGCTTCTGAAGAAGTATTCGCATTGAAAAAGGGCAATTTGGTAAGGACGCTGGCGAAAAAGGCATCCCATGGGGTGGAATGGACCTTCATTGATACCGTAGCTTTTAGCGTTCCCAATCCTGTGGGATGGATTGAAAGCACTAAATTTACCACAGGCTCAAGCACCATCATACCGAATGAGGGTTTTCTGAGCCAAGAAGTCGATCTTTTTTCAGAACCATCCAGCAACGCACCAGTTTTACAAAAGCATTCCGGTCAATTAGCGATTAATGAACGAGACAATGGCTGGGCATATTGCGCATTTCCCGGAGGGGTTGATGGTTGGGTCAGAGAAACTGATATCAGCTACACCTTCCCGGCGGACTATTACATGGGCTATTAAGGTTTTTGAAAAAAGGAAGCGTCTGTGATGACGATTGAAGGAGGATGTATCAGTGTCCATTTTGGGTTTTAGGATATTTATTTTTATCACTGGTATCATAACTATTATGCTCGGATACAGCTACTCTCACGAGTTATATGGCACACTAGAAGCAGAAGTAGAACAGTGGGGGTATGTCGCCCAAGTTTTAGGCTTTATTGTGGTTGGCCTGATTTTCAATACTAAATGGGGTATATTTACCAGGTTGGTACTATACTTAAACATGTTGATACAGATTCCCCCCATAATACTATGGTTTATATTTCATGGCAGTAGTATAACCGATTGGACTTACAGTCCATTTATTGCTCATTGGGCTTTTTCTATACCACATATACTCGTATTTATTCTTTGCTTGGAATTACTTCGTCATCTAATAAAAATAGCTTAGCACCCAGCCATTAAATATTTGTACTGCGCAGTCTGTTTATGATGCGCAACAATTGTAGCAGTAAGTTATACTGAACATTAGTAGGAAAATACGAACTAGCGATTATTTATATCATCTTAATTGGAGGATGTAAACTTGGAAAATACAAGTATGAAAGACATAAACACTGAAAGTTTAAATGCATGGGAAACCAATGCTGAGTTTTGGGACAATAAAATGGGTGATGATTCAAACAGCTTTCATTGTGAGATTGTCCGTCCACATACCGAAGAATTGTTGAATATTAAGTCTTATGATTTAGTGTTGGATATAGCTTGTGGTAATGGAAATTTTTCGAAAAGTCTGGTAGACAAAGGAGCACAAGTTGTTGGATTTGATTTCAGTACTAAAATGATTGAGCTTGCAAAAATTCGCAGAGCAGATGTTCTTGACAAAGTAATTTTTAAAGTATGTGATGCAACCAAGTATGAACAGCTTATGAATTTACAGCAAGAAAAACCTTTTACCAAGGCTGTAGCTAATATGGCGATTATGGATATCTCCGATATAGAACCATTGTTTAAGGCGGTTTTCGATATGCTGAGTGAGAATGGAATTTTTGTATTTGCTACACACCACCCTTGTTTCACGTATCCAAATAAAGATTATTTCACTTCTTGTGTTCACAAAGGGGTCGCAATTGAGGAACAACCAGTGCTACAAAACTATTATCACAGGTCAATTCAAGACATATTTAATCTTGCTTTCAAATGCGGGTTTATAATTGATGGATTTTACGAAGTACCGTTTCATGGCGAAGAAACCTCAATAATTATGATAGTACGGTTAAAGAAATTGTAGTTTATAAGCAAGATGCAAAGTTGAGTTGTTTCGCATTTCTCTTATTAAGCGACAGATTTGACCTAAAACCAAAAACGAAAATATTTGCGTGGCTTGGGAATTTTCTATAAATTGGGGTGAAATTTTTCCATGTCTATTTTACATAGCCTTAAAATCTTTTTGGGTTATTTTTTCGCTAAATAAATAAGTTATATATCGGTCGAATATATCCCTTGACTTTTCGATTGTAGTACTTGCAGCTATTGTATGTGTAAAAACATCTTGGTTAGTTTCTTCTTTTAAAGTTTTAAGGTCAGGAACAGTAACAAGATATTCAATAGCTGAAATATATGCATTATTAATATCCCAAATTACCGAATCATAATCAGTAAGCCAATTATTAACCATTTCATCATCTTCATATTTAAAACGATCCCAAGTTCCATCTGTCTTTTCTTCAATATTTTTCAATTCAATTTTAAATAATTCTTGAAATAATTTATGATCTTTTTCTAAATAATTTCTAACAATTATACTATTAAGATCAAATCCTTTTCCTTTACGACCAGATACTCCATATTGCCAGGCTGAAATGACATCCCGGGAATGTTTTAAAAGCTTATAAAGCTTAATAGCCCGATCTTCACCTATTTCCGAACGAATGTCTACAAAGCGAAAGGTAATTCCTTCAGTTTGCATTATTTGTTGTTCTAATGCCTGTTTTGTTAGGTTTGTACGTGGCATAGTATTATTTGATTCATTGTTTGATTGTTGACTCCCACAACCTACTAATAACAAACAGGTTAAACATATTAAGGCTATAATGTTTTTCATGATGCTTTTCCCTTATCAATTTACCATTACATTACATAAATTCATAATTATTGTCAATCAATAATCCAAAAGGGAGAATAATATCTTTACGAAGATTCCAGAAACGCTATCTCAACGTAGCATCAACAGAAGAAATGCTTGAAAGTCTTGGTTAGTTCATTTGGAGTCCGGCGAAAAACCGGACTCCTTTTTTAAAAAATAGGGTGCAAGGGTGACAATAATGCTTTTCTGATCTCATTCAGGAGAGAAAGTTAGATGGTAAGCGCGTGTAGTATTAGACCCGGATTGCGTTATAATTAGGTACTTCATTATGATGTGGATACACACTAAACTACTATACTTGCTGACGGTCTTGGTTCAGTATGGAAGCTTTGCACAGATGGAAAGACCCTTTATGCATATGACACCAAGTCCCCTGCCGATAAACACGGAAATATAACGGCAATTCTTCTATCATAGCAAAATACCTTCAGGTAGGTCTTCTCACTACTATTTCGTGTTCCAAATTAATTTCAACTTTCATTAATATTTCTCATGCGCAGCATACCCGTTTAGATATTATTCTTCATAAGTTTTTTATCTTGGAGCAAATTTAGGGTAATTTAAACTTTGCTGTCATAAGTTTTAATTTCTGCCACCAATTTCAGTCGGCAGGCTTAATAAATAATATTCTATAATGAATTTATTTACATACGCGGTTTCTGCCGTTTTTCTTGGCTCTATAAAGCGCCTTATCAGCTGCTTTCAAGACCTCCTGTACTTTTTCGCGTGGGTGGCCTTTCTCTGCTGCACCGATACTTACTGTGACAGAAGTCTTTTTTACCGGCCGAGCTGGTTTGATTTTTTCGGTTTTCTTTTTCGGGCGGTCCTGACCTCTGATCGAAAATTCAGCATGCGCAATGTTCTCGCGCAGTTTTTCCAGATGTGGTAATACATCCGTCATTTTTTTGGCAGAAAAAATGATGACGAACTCTTCTCCCCCATAACGGAAGGCTTTCCCCCCACCCGTGACCTGGTCTAATTTGGAGGCCACCATTCTTAAAACTTCGTCACCTACATCATGACCATATTTATCATTAAACTTTTTAAAAAAGTCGATATCCACCATAGCTACTACATAATTTCCGCTGAGTTTCATCATTTCTTCGCGCAGAGCTCGTCGGCCTGGGATTTCGGTTAGTTCGTCCAGATAGGCCATGCTATGGGAATTTTCAATGATGTAGATGATCATCAGCAGACCGGCGCTGCTCATAAAGATAGGTCCAGCTAGAGGCATATTTCGAAAATAAATAAGCAGCGCCACACTAGATAAGATCCCAATAGCCGTTGCACCAAAGTAAGAATTATTTAATCGCAACTGCAGCAGGATGGCAATGATGCATAGGCAAAACACCAGTAGGCTAAGCTGCGCTATCCCGTGCAGAAAGATAAAAGTCCACGGAAAGAGCTGGGCGTTTAATATATTCAAGATAGGCGGCTGAGCAGAACTTACGATCCAGGCTGCACCGAGAAATTGCCCGATCATGAAAAACAGTTTCACAAATCCCCACCGGCTGAAAATGCCCCTTTCTTTTACGAAGCAATAAATGAATATATTAAACGATACCAGAAGGCCAATAAGCGAATAGATCAAATCCAGCTGAGCACCATCATAGTGATGCCTCGGATAGATGATTGCTTCCGTAGTTAACTGAATGAAAATAAAGGCCAGGGCCAGATAGAAGATCTTGCTCTGGTTAAAACGATAGGCCAGAACGCCAGTTATCAGTAAAAGCAGATAGGGCAAAAATGGTATCATTCCGATTAGCAAAGGGGACATGCTGTTTATTTTTATTAAACCCAGGTAAGCCAGGATCAATAAAACCCCCGGCAAGCTAAGAGACAGTAAGTTCTTCGTATTTTTATGCATTGCTTTTATCCTCGTTCGGTATATATTTCTATATCACTGTGCATTCAATTTTGCTTTAGCATCATTCTTGCTCTCTTTAAAAGTATCGCATATTTAGGAATTTCCTTTTGATAAAAAGTATTGCCCTGTATTCCCGGTGACTTGGACATATTATTCTAATGCAAATGGGAGGGTGACTTATAAAAGTCCCTCTACAATTTTATGGTTGACATTATCGTTTACAAATGTAAACTATTTGTATGGGTTTACATTTGTAAACGATATTTCGATTGGGGGTGAAGTCCTTTTTTTATACTTTACAACCCCCGATTTATCTAGGCTGTTATTTATGCAAAATTCTCAAATAGCAAGAATAATTGCGAGGGTAAGATAAATGAGAAATTATTATAAACTGATATATAAAACGGCAACACTGCTAATGTTTGTATTTTTGCTGCTTGGAGGGTTGAGTGAAACTTCCCTGTCTGCCACGACTACATTGATTAAATCGGCGCTCACACCTCCGGCCCCTAGCGTCATACTTAATAATCAGAAGCTTAGCTTTGAAGTACCCCCAATAATTGAAAACGGTCGTACCTTGGTACCCATGCGTGCTATTTTTGAAGCCATGGGAGCAACCGTAACTTGGAACGATACCACTGATACGGTTACGGCTACAAAAGGCAGTACGACAGTTATTCTGCCTATAGGTTCTACTACTCCAACGGTTAACAATGAAGTATATAAATTGGCGGTGCCAGCCAAGATTATTAATAATAGAACGCTAGCTCCCCTGCGTTTTGTAGGAGAGGCATTGGGCGGAAATGTGGGCTGGGATGAAAACAGTTCTACAATTAACATACAAGCACCCTCAAAAGATGGATCCGTAGTAGTAGCGGCTGCCGTGGGTAAAGACACGGTAAATATACGTAGTGGTCCGGATCGTACCTTTGCTAACATAGATACCGCACTCCCTGGGGAAAGGCTGGCAGTACTTGGCGAGCAAGACGGATGGTATCAGGTCCGCCGGGGTTCCAAGACTGGCTGGGTAGCGGGTTGGCTCGTGGATGTTTCCTGGCAGGAAACTGTACCGGTTGCCACAGCATCGACACCGATTACCACAGGACCGACGACACCGATTGTCATTACTAACTCTATCACCGGGGTGGATAGAAAAGCCTTTGGTAACAGCGGAGAAAATATCACTATCAGTTCGAGTGCACCATTGGTTTACACTTTCACTCAAACCGGAACCCGTTTGGAAGTAGTATTAAACAGTGTTCTGATCGGCAAAGCTCAGGCCAGCTATAAATATGACAGCCCTATGGTTAGCAGCATGGGTTTCCAGCCACAGACAGTTGGTTCACAATCTCAAACAGTTTTTACTCTGATAACCAAGAAAACGGCAAAGTTCTCTATAGTTCCTGGCGATGGCGGATCTTCCCTGAATATCCTTCTAATAGACCAGAGCGAAATTCAGCCGCGTATCTCCATGGTAGTACTGGATGCCGGGCATGGCGGCAGGGATCCGGGAACTAACGGGTGCAATCTTAATGAAAAGGATGCCAATCTAGCTGTCGTCTTGAAGGTAGGGAAAGTCCTTACGCAGAAGGGTATCAAAGTAGTATATACGCGCAAGGATGATTCTGCTTTAGACGGTGATATCGCTGTAGACCTGGATTTAAGATCTACCATGGCCAATATGTTCAACGCGGCATTGTTTGTATCTGTGCACTGCAATGCTGGTTTAAGTCCCGACCCTTCCGGTACTGAAACTTATTATGCACCCATGGGAACCCCGCAGCTTTATATGCAAAAGGATGAAAGATTTAGACTGGCAGCATGCTTGCAGCAATCACTGGTTGCGAAACTGGGGCGCAAAGATCGAGGTGTAAAACAGGACAACAACCTGGTCGTCCTGCGGAAAACAACGATGCCTTCGGCCCTAGTAGAATTGGCATTCATTAGCAATCTCGTGGAGGGTGAACTATTAAAACAGGAGCAGTTCAGGAATCTTGCAGCCCAAGCGATAGCCGACGGGGTAGCGGGGTACATGGACAGGAATGTAAATATGAATAATGTCAGGCCTTAGCAAGGAGTGCCTCCGAATAAACTAATACATCCTCCTTAATTTTACCATATAGTTAGGCTTTTGCCCCTGCCAATATCAAATTCATATTTTCGTTCTATTAGCCCGCTCATAATCTTCACATTTACAGCATTTTCCAGAGATTTAATGCAAAGCTCTGTTCTCATATCCATAGTAAGCAAATATTTTTTTCTACTTCTCTGTAATGGTTTGCGGGTTTGATCATACTTACTTATAGAAGCACCTGGCCAGGTAATTTGCTTGAAAGAGTTGTTATCTTAATAAGAAGTATAATCTCTATATATGCGTATTAGTTATACACGCCAACGGTTTTAGGCTTTTTCAATAGTCAGATAGAATTCTTGGAGAGGAGAACATAATGGAAAAAGTTTTAACAATGTCGTTGTCCAAAGAATTATGTCTCCAAGATGAGGTGCATTCTTATGCGGATATATTTGCAGATATTTTTGACCGCTACTACAATCGCATCTATAAGTACATGCGATATCGCCTCAATAATGTCGAAGAAGCTGAAGATCTTAGCAGTCAGGTTTTTGAACAGGTAATGAAGAAATTTGAGACATATCATTCAGATCGGGCACCCTTTGAAGTTTGGCTTTTTGCCATCGCGCAAAACACGGTGAATGCTTATTACCGGCGCCGCAAACGTTGGATATGGTCTCCTTTAGAAAGCATCCGAAATTGGCCTTCCGAGCGGCCTAATCCTGAAGCAGCGGCAGTTCACAGTGAGGATCAAAGCCGGTTGCTGGCGGCCCTTACTTCTCTAGATGAACGGGAACGCAACATCATTGCTATGAAATTTGCGGGTAGACTAAAGAACCGGGAAATAGCGGAATTAATGGGACTGTCGGAAAGCAATACCGGTGTGATCCTTTACAGATCTCTGCATCAATTGCGGGAGATACTTAAAGAGGAGGAGTGATTCAATGGAACAATTTGATTTTGTGAAGTATTTCAATGAGGATGTAGATAGTATTCTGGCCGGTAAGCCGCAAGCTAACAGCCAACAGGTTCAATCTGAATATGATCATATATTGAATTTAGCTGCTGTTTTAGCTGAAACAAATTTAGATCCTAAAAACGGAAAGAAACAAATGCTGCGGCGGCAATTAATGAACCGTTGCCTTGCGAAGAATAAAGCTAGAAATAATAAGGAGGCTATTATGAAGAATTTGTTTGGGAAACACCGTCCCGTACTACTGGCGGGATCATTCGTCCTGGTGGCCGTGCTGAGCTTTTCTCTGATATTTCCCGGTGCATTGACAGCTACGGCCAAGAGCATCGGAAACATACTGAATCTTGGATCATATGTCACTATAGTTAGTGACATGCCAGCTCCTGACCCATCAACCGTAAAGCCCCTAACCCCTGAGCAGCAGGCGCAATTAGATAAAAACGGGTATGTTGAGATCGTGGAAGATGATGGCAGCGTTATCACAATAGGTACTCGGGATGAACCAACGGTAGATACGGTCAACTATTCCAGCCTGGCTGATGCTCAGCAAGGGGTTTCTTATAAACTCCTGGCCCCGACATATTTACCTAAAGGCTATTCCTTTAAAAATGCTGAGTGCTATGAAGGCTCCAAAGAATATATTACTCTGAACTTTCAGGGTTCGGGAAAAAACATTATCTTGATGCAGCGGATTATGAATGAACAGACCAAGTATGTAATGGGTACTGACGGTCAGGTTGAGCCGGTCACGATTAATGGCAACAAGGGAGCATGGGATGATTTAAACTTGATATGGAATATAGGCGATGTAAATTATACCCTTATCGCTAATGGATGCAGCAAAGAGGAAATCAAGAAAATCGCTGAGTCCGTAAAATAACCAAAATACAAAAGAGCTGGTATGTTGATGACCGGCTCTTTTGTATTAGCCAATGTATTGTTATTTAGCTTTGGTATTAAGAGTGTTTATGAATGATCAAGCGAATCAGGCGGGCCCAGTTTATATGGAATTTATCATTTTAAAAGTAATATGGGGAAGAAATTGTGAGGATCAAAAGGCATATGTTTAACTTCAAAAGGGCGGAAGTATTAACAGGTAGTCTTTTCCTTCTGCCTAGCCTGGCTGGAGTATTAATATTCTTTCTTATACCTTTTCTCGGAGGATTCTACTATGCCGTTGTGGATAGTCCTGTATTAGGGCATTTCGTAGGATTTAAAAACTTTATAGATTTATTACATAATGAGGCATTCTTAAAAGCTGCCTTAAATACTATCCTATTTACTGCAATAGGCGTCCCTCTTAATATGGGTATTTCTCTTATACTGGCTTTATTGATAAAAAAGGCAGGAAAACCAGGAAAAACTATGCAAATGCTTTTCATTTTGCCCCTGGTGATCCCGGTGGCCTCGGTGGCTTTTTTTTGGCAAATTGTATTTGCTCATAATGGTTTTCTTAATAGTTTTTTAAGTATATACGGTATAACCGCCGTTGATTGGATGAAAACCGGATGCTCAAGAATGGTAATTGTTATTGTTTATCTATGGAAATATGTCGGATATAATGTTGTGCTATACTTATCTGCTTTAAGCAATATACCTGTGGAGTATTACGAATCCGCAGATATTGACGGAGCCAACGGTTTTCAAAAATTCATCCACATAACCGCTGTTTATCTCACACCTGCTACATTTTTCGTCTTTATTATTTCAATTATAAATTCTTTGAAAGTCTTTCGTGAGACGTACCTGATAGCAGGCCAGTATCCTGACGAGAGCATATATATGCTGCAGCATTATATGAATAATATGTTTATTTCATTGGACTACCAGAAATTAACTTCAGCCGCATATTTAATGGCAATATTTATCACCCTACTCGTATTTATCTTTTTTACTTATCAAAGGAAAATCATTTCACGTTTTACCTAATAAGAGAAAGAAGGATTGAGAACCAGAATGTTTTTGGTGAAATTAGCGAAAATTGTTAGGCTCTTTATTTTAATTTTAGGTTTAGTCTTTGTTGTCCAAATGGTAGGAGGTAATTTATCAGAACCAATTAACAGTAGCATAGTTCAAATATTCAATGCTGTAAATGATGCTAAAGCTTCAGATAAAAGCAGTGAACAAAAATATAATGGAGTCTACCCTGACATTCAAGCTGAAGCTGCTATTTCCATAGAAGCAGATAGCGGTAAAATATTATTCTCCAAAAATAAAAATGAAAAAATGTTCCCAGCCAGCCTGACGAAGCTTATGACCGCATTAATATTTGCGGAGCAGATGGACAAGCAGGGTATCTTAACCTACAGCCTGAGAGCAAAAAAACAGGAAGCAAACAAACTGGATTTCCCCGAAGGAAGTACCATGACCGCAGAAAATGCCATGCAGGCCATCCTCGTATTTTCGGCTAACGATATTGCTTATATGATCGCAGAGAATGTATCTGGCAATACAGAAAATTTTGCCAAGCTTATGAACAAAAAAGCCTCTAAATTAGGATTAAAAGACACGCATTTTGTCAACGCTTGTGGGCTCCATGATGATAATCACTATACGACCGCCTATGATCTGAGTATCTTAGCGCGAGAAATTTACAAAAATAAATGGATTATGAATATTATGGGTATGGAATCGGCTCATATAAAAATGACGGATGGGAAAGGAATGATAGTCTACAATACCAATACACTTCTGGGAAAGAACGGATGTATAGGAGGCAAAACCGGGTATACTTCCCAGGGAGGAAAATGCCGTATTGCCTATTATAAGATAGATAATAGGGTAATAATCGGCATCGTTTTAAACGCACCGAATGATACCGCTGTAAGTGATGATATGAAAAAAATTGTTGACTGGAGCTTGGAAACCTAAATTATTCTGGCGCACACTTAAATGTGTGTTTTCAGTCATTGCCAACGAGGATTTCGGATAAGTTTGATGTCAACTGGTTCAGTTCATTTCACGTTTTACCCAATAAGAGAAAGAGAGATAAGAACCGGGATGTTAAGAAGCCGTATATTTAGCCATTTATTAAATCATTTACATAATCATAAAAAGCAGGCTGTGAAGATAGGTACAATCCTTATATTATCTTTTTTTGCGGTGGTATTTACGTTTCCCATGTTGTTTACCGTTACCAACTCATTTATGAGCAGTGAGGAAATAAAAGCAAATTACTCCACCGATACGCTTAATACGCCATTGAGCGATACACCTACCAACCCCACAGATAGATTTATGCAAATAAAGCTGATCCCCGACGAAGTCACCATGCGGCAATACTATACAATCCTTATTCTGAACCCGCAATATCTATATATGTTCTGGAATTCAATAAAAATAGTAATACCCATTGTATGCGGACAAATTATTGTATCATGTATGGCGGCCTATGGTTTTTCTCTACTTCGTTTTAAATGGAGTGAGTACTTGTTCTTTGTCTATATAGTCATAATGTTGATGCCGTTTCAGGTAACCTTGGTTCCCAACTATATCGTGGCCGCAAAGCTTGGACTTATCGGTAGCTATTTATCCATTATTCTCCCCGGCGTCTTCAGCACTTTCGGGGTATTTCTTTTAGGGCAGTATATGACCAGTATACCCAGCGAATATATAGAAGCCGCCAAAATGGACGGTGCCAGTTATTTAGAGATATTTATCAACGTTATCATTCCCATGTCCAAAACAGGGATTGCAGCACTGGCTATTTTAACATTTATAGATAACTGGAATATGGTGGAGCAGCCTCTTATATTCATAAAGGATGTAATGAAAGAACCCTTATCAATTTTTCTAGCCGCGCTGAATGAAAAGGAACAGGGCATCGCTTTTGCAGCATCGGTTTTTTATATGCTGCCCATGTTGTTGTCTTTTCTGTATTGGGAAGATTATCTCGTTGAGGGGATACAGCTTTCTGGAATCAAAGCTTGATGAAAACAGCAGATAATTAACATTGCATGGGATGAGGTAATTTTTATGCAGTATCTAACCGAAGAGGTCACCAACAAAAAGAACGTTAAAAAAGCTATTTATCTATTTATTGCTGTAATGGTCTTTCTGACCTTTTTTTCAAAAACCATAAATAATTTTATGCTTCCCAGAGTAAAAACAGTGTCTCCGCAGGCCGGAGCACTAATCAAAGAAGTTCGAGCAGATGGCATAGTTGAGGGCAAAGAGGTGTATAAGGCATATGTAAAAGATACTTACCAAGTGGAAGATATAAAAGTCCAGACCGGAGAAGTCGTAAGTAAAGGCCAGGTACTCATGGTTATAGATAAGAAGGATCAGGAAAGAAAATTACAGGACGAAATCGATATATTGGAGCAAAAAAAGCTTTCGCTGGAGAAATTCCGGTCGAGTAAATTTTACCAAGACAGTGATACTGACAGAAAAATTGCCGCAGCACAGGATGACTTGGATCAGAAACGGAAAAATACAGCGAATACAAAGATCCTGTTTGATATGGGTGCGGAGTCGAAAGTTAATTTGGAAAAAGCCGAAGCAGATCTAAGGGGAGCAGAAAGAACATATAATGCGGCCCTGGATGGGGAAGGAAAAAAAGAAGAAAATGATTTGGATATCCAAAATGCGGGGTTGGACATTCAATTACAGAAGCGCAAAATTGCTGGAATCCAGGATGAACTAAAAACCGTAAGCAATGTCGTAGCTCCTGACGATGGCGTAATCACCGAGTTAAACTGTCCCCAAGGTTCTTTGTCTGATCCATTAAAGCCTTTATATGCCATAGCATTTATGCAGAAAGGATTTGAGTTAAAAGTAACTATCGACAGCACTAAAGCGGATTATTTTATACCCGGGGATGAAGTGGAAGTAAGTATTCCTTCCTCAAAAGAGGGACAGATAATCGGGAAAATCCGGGGCATTGGGAGAACACCATCAGATAAACCCGGTAATAATGAAAAGGAACAAAAGGAGGTTATTATTGACATTGAATCCCAAACCTTAAAGGGCGGAGAGCATGCCCAAATACATATAAAAAAGGCTACTAAGAAATATGCCATGCTGCTTCCCAACGAAGCAGTAAGAAAAGACAAAAACGACCGCTATGTATTTATTTCGGAAGAAAGAGACGGGGCATTGGGCAAGGAATATTTTATCCAGAAAATCAAAATCTTTTGCGAAGACTCGGATGACTCACAAACCGCCGTTTCCGGAGGCCTTTTTTTGTCAGACCAGGTTGTATGCAGCAGCGACAAGATAGTCTCTGAGGGCGACCGGGTTAAGCTGACGACAGACAATAATAGCGGTGATCGTGATCGGAGATAAAAGCAATATGAAATTTAAAAGACTTCATGGGATTTTATTCTTAATAGGCACCCTGATACTATGCATGAGTATTGTGGGGGGAGATTCCTTAGATATGGAAGCAAACGCGATAATCGGCATGAATAAAACCGTTATCACTGTGAAAGACCCTCATAGCTCTAATAATAAAGCGTTTTTTACCATAAAGAATATGGAAGATTTAAGTGACCGGAACATTACCTTCACTGCTGCTTCCGCCACTGAAATAGAAAGTAAGACGGTTAACGTTATTGGAACCAATAGTGACTATCCCAATTTTAGCCATATGCTGTTTAATAGCGGCTGCTTTTTCGATAAGACTGCCGCAGCCAGCAGAGATAGAGTTGTGGTCGTAGATGAAAAACTCGCCTGGGACGTATTTAGAAGCCTGAATGTAGTAGGAAATACCATGAAAATATTTAACAAGGAGTTTAAGATTATCGGTGTCATTGCACCGGATAAATCAATTGTCGGATTGTTGTCCGATTCCGGGATTCCTCATGCTTTTATCCCGGCCAACACGCTGTTGGAGTTAGACAAAACTGCCCCAATAAGCTCACTGCAAATACAAAACCAGGACACCAGTCTCAGCGGCCAGAACTATACGGAAGCGGTAAATGTTTTGGGAATATTGGCTAAGACACCCAAAGATTATTATATCTCCGATTTAAATATTCAAAGAGTACTCATTGCCCAGAAGCCTCGAATTTTGGTTTTCATAGCTGGCCTGGCCAGCATCACCGTCCTGCTTGGTTATTTAATACGCAGAGGTAAGGAAGCTTATCAATATATACGCAATGAATGCCAAAGCGACTATATTGAAAATGTACTAAAGTACAACCAGGCCATACTGCTGCGGAGGTTTTTAATTATATTATTGCCTTTGTCAGCTATAGTCTGGTTCTGGATGAAAATCAGATTTGATATGTACATTCCTCCCGAATATCTGCCTAAAGAACTGATCGACCTTGCATTTTACTTTGATTTATTTAAAAAGAGTATCAGTGAAAGTATTGCCAACCGCGGGTATATTGCTCCTCTGATTGAAATCAGATTGAATAGCATTATTATGCTCTCAGATTGGCTATTTTACTCAGGTCTATTGATCGGATTACCTATGATATGGTTGGGTCTAAAACTAAGCAAATGGGATGATGTTATTCCTTGGCCCCGGACACTTTGGGCCCTTGGTTGGGCATTTATTGGCTCAATCAGCCTGAGTACTATTATCGTATGGTTATCGGGAATACCATTAAATCTGAATATAACGGATTTAGCGGTAGTATTCTCGTTTATTTATATATTTGCTATCAAATTATTTAATGAAGGAAAGGTGAAGCGCTGTGAAAAAAATGTGTATCATCCTGATATCGGTACTGATTGCATGTAATTTAGCAGGCTGTTCAGGCATCAGTCAAAAGAAACCAGCAGACGCAAAGAAAGAAATTAGCGGGACAATCCGTATTTCCACTGCTACCCCAGATAGATTTCTGGAAGAGGCCGCGCAAAAGTTCGAAAATCTGCACCCGGGTGTGAAAGTGGAAGTTAAGGCATATATTATTCCTGAAGTCAAAGAAATAGACGCTAACACAACAGTAAGTGGTGAACCGGAGAAATCAACGGAGAATTATGTTAACAATATCAATACTGAGCTGATGTCGGGAAAAGGAGCTGATATCATATCAGTACGTAGGCTGCCTTACAAAAAGTATATGTCCCGTAATATGTTCGCCGACCTTAAGCAATTAATGAAATCTGATCAAAGCTATGATGCCAGCAAGTATTATGAAAACCTATTTGATGCGGTTAGTTTTAATAATGGCTTATATACGCTTCCCATAAACTATTCATATGAGTTATTGGGCGGTGATACCGGGATAAGTGCCAACGACAGGCAATGGAACTGGCAGGATTTCTTAAGTGCCGCCTCAAGCGTTTTAAACAGCAAAACGGCTGCGAAAAGCTTTAAGTATATACTGCCTTATTCGGATGAAAGATTATTTTCATTGATATTCGAAACCAACTGTAACCGTTTTGTGAATGATGAAAAGAAAACAGCCAGTTTTACGTCACAGGAATTTTTAGATTTGCTTAAATTGTGCAAGGGTCTTGCAGATAAAAATCAGTTAATGAAAAGCTCAGAAAAATTTTCCGAAGAAGTCTTTAAACAATCCTTATTTTTTGATGTTGATATATTCTCGGTCTCTTTTTTAGCGTCAACCCAAACTGCGATGAATCCTATGAAATATTTATATAGATTTCCTTCAGAAACCAAAGGAAGTCTCAGTTTCTCTACCAGCGGTATGCTGGCCATCAACAATGCCTCGCCAAACAAAAATACCGCCTGGGAATTTTTAAAATTTCTCATCTCGGATGAAATGCAATCCTCTCCGGCTCTGTCTGGATTGCCGGTAAACAAATCCGCTTATAAACAAAGAGTAGCAACTGAAACCAATCAATTTTGCCAGGATAAATCCATTAATTTATCACAGGATAAACGAACTGAGCTTATGCAAAAATATGCCGGCTTTAATGAATCAATGGTTATGGACATGAAGATCTGCCCCTATAAAGATCCTCAAATTATAAAAATCGTTGAAGATGAAGTTCATCCGTTCTTTGCAGGGAAAGCTTCCGCCGAAAATGTAGCGCAAGTTATACAAAAAAAGGTAGACATTTATATTAAGGAATAATCATAACTATATATTCTGACCGTTAAAACCATGATAGAAAAAGGTAAGCATTTATGGCAGATTTTTTAGAATCATTAGATTACACCAAAACAGGACAGGATATTCCCGAAAATACCGTTCCCCAACCAGGGATTTATGGTTGCTTGGAAATTTATTGCCGCAAATTCTGGCAGCTTATTAAACTGAATATGCTTTTTTTCCTGTTCAATCTTCCGTCACTGCTGATTCTGCCGTTTATCGGGTCAATAGGATTCCCAAATCTGAATAGTAGTGCATGGTTGCCGGTGGGTTATACGATGTGGTTCTATTATGCAGTCGGTTCTATATTGTTATGTATTCCCATTATAACCGTAGGTCCCTGGCAAGCTGGGTTTACCTATGTCTTAAGGAATTTAACCAGGGGAGAGCATGCTTTCCTCTGGGGAGATTTCAAGGAACATGCCCGGAAAAACCTAAAACAAAGTATTATCATTTGCTTAATTGATCTTTTAACAGTTTTTATTATTGGCATAGATTTAAGCTTTTATTTTCACCGCTACGGAAGCAGTTTTTACCTGTCATTAATAAACGGATTGATTATCATGCTGTTTATGCTGGACATCATGGCGCATCTGTATATTTACCCGATGCTGGTTACATTTAATTTTTCTATAAAACAAATTTATAAAAACGCGTTTATTTTCGCCTTAATAAAATTCTTTCCTAATTTAGCCGTTATAGCAGTTTGTGTTTTTCTTACTGTTATACCTTTACTGCTTTTTCCCGTAGCAAGCATCCTGCTCTTTCCCCTTATAACAATAAGTACTACAGGACTTGTGATTAACTTCTACGTCTATCCAGTGCTTGAAAAATACATTATCAATAAATTATCCGAAGCTGAGGCCCAAAAACAATATGATATTGGAATGGCTCGGACTTCCGGGAATTTTATACGGAAATAATAATTATTGATTAGAGAGAGAGAGTGCTATGGCCAATGTTGTATTAAAGAAAGCAATGAAAATATATGACAACCGGGTAGTTGCGGTTAGGGACTTTAACATCTGCATTGAGGACAAGGAGTTTGTTATTTTTGTTGGTCCTTCGGGCAGCGGTAAAACTACAGCCCTGAGAATGATAGCAGGATTGGAGGAAGTAACTGCGGGAGAGATTTATATTGACGGTGTAATGGTAAATGATATACCGCCTAAAGATCGGGATATAGCAATGGTTTTCCAGAACTACGCTTTATACCCTCATATGACGGTTTTCGAAAACATGTCCTTTGCTCTTAGACTGAGAAAAACACCCAAAAGTGAAATAAATGAAAGAGTGACTGAAGCCTCTAAAATACTTGGTATCGAGGATTTACTGGACAGAAAACCCCGGCAGCTATCAGGTGGTCAAAGGCAGCGGGTGGCGCTGGGCCGGGCAATTGTCCGCAAACCCAAGATATTCTTAATGGATGAGCCATTGTCAAATCTAGACGCACAATTAAGGGTACAGATGAGGGCCGAAATCAGTAAGCTTCATCATGCTCTTCAGACCACTTTCATCTACGTCACCCATGACCAGACTGAGGCAATGACCATGGGAACCAGGATTGTAGTTATGAATGACGGATGTATCCAGCAGATAGATAGTCCGCAAACTCTATACGAGAAACCGGATAATTTGTTTGTCGCCGGTTTCATGGGAAGTCCTTCCATGAATTTTAAAGAAGTATCGGTTGAAAAATGCGGCGCGGAAGTATATTTAAAATTCGGTCAAAGCGTAATTAAGTTACCAATCAGTATAGCAAAGAAGGTAGAAGACCGTGGTTATCTGGGGAAAAATGCCATAATGGGAATACGTCCTGAAAATGTCCATGATGAACCGGTTTATCTGGAATCCTTAAAAGATGGTATTGTGGACGCAAAAGCGGAGGTTATTGAAATGTTGGGTGCTGAAACCTTGCTTCATGTGAAAATTGAAGATACAGGCTTTATTGCTAGAGTCAGTCCAAAAACAGAAGTGCGAGCCGGAGATAATCTGAAACTCGCTCTGGATTCAAGTAAAATTCATCTCTTTGACAAAGAAACCCAAAAAACTATATTAAATTGATTTAATAAGCAAAACAACCACCTGAATAAGCATTAGAAACTTCCTTAGCTCCTTTCTAAAAAGAACAATCGCAGCCGGTGGCGAGGGAATCTTACTTATACTGACCATAACCATCGACCAGCAATAGCAACCAATTAGGAGGGGTAGAAAATGTACAGGAAGGCTGGCTTTTATCTACCTGCTCGCATAAGCTTTGATTGCACTAATAAATGCCAGGATAGATAGTATAAAACCTGTAAAGAAAGTAATTAATGGAGCGTAGGTAAATATATTTTTTGTTATTTGCCCAAACGCAAGGGTTGCAGAGCTTAAGATTAGTAATACAGCCGTCCATTTTTGATACTTATTCAAATGATGACCCCCTTCTCTGGTTTTAGACCCCAGGATAGCTGCCAAACCCAATTATACCTTTTTAATCCAGTAAATGCTGACTCGATCCGGGGTGCTAAGCACATAAAATACCTCAATACAAGCTGCTAGCCTTCAACGATTCCTATGCCGATAGCTCCCGGCCCGGAATGGGACGACTTATGTTAATGTTCTCCCTAGATTGATGCTGTCCAAAGTTGATATGAAATGCCACTTCACCTATGCGATAATTTTCGAGTATCTCCCGGGGTGTACTTCCTGCTGAATCCACTATTTGCGCTATTCTTCGTTTCATACCATCCGCTCCTTGCTATAGCTAACCCTTTGGTATGTAATAAATGTACCACTATTCTTTTACAAAGTGGTAAATATTCTCATTAATTCGCAGGTTCAATTCTACTTCTCTGTAATGGTTTGTGGGTTTGATCATACTTACTTATAGAAGCACCTGTCCAGCGAATGGACTGAAGGAGTGACATGTATATGGAACAGGCATCTTTTCTAAACTATACCCAAGAATATCGAATATGTGATTATAGCGATACAGATTATAAACGAGATTTTTGGGGAAAGCAAAACCGTAATTATGAGGACTATGTTGAGCGTTTGGCTTTAAGACGGTTGATTACCGAAAAAAGAGGTAAATGCATTGAAATCGGGGCTGGGTACGATCGTCTGGTGGACGAGTATGCGGACAAATTTGACCAGATTTTATTGCTGGATTATGCACCCGATCTGCTCAAACAAGCCGAGTTACGCATAAAGGAACTACAGCTAAGTCATGTCAGTGTCTTAAGGGGGGACTTATATAAACTAAGTGCTATCCATCAGAAATATGATTGTGCGCTTAGCGTCCGAGTGCTTCACCATGTGGAGTGTGTTCCGGATTATTTTTTTCAGGTCAATTCTATCTTACACCAGGGTGGGACTTTTATTCTCGAATACGCCAACAAGAGGAACCTTTTGGAGATAATTCGCAGCATACTGGGAATAGCTAATGTACAACTGTTTGCTTATTATCCAAGCCGGCGAGGGGACACGGTGTATTATAATTTTCACCCTGATTATATTAAGGATGTTCTGGAACGGAATGGGTTCGAGGTAGAAGAGGAATTATCAGTATCATTATTTAGAAATGATTTTATTAAAAAGCTTTTGCCTTATAAGTTTCTGGGAGGGTTGGAAAGACGGTTACAGAAACCACTGGGACGATGGAAGCTTAGCCCTAGCGTATTCATTAAAGCCAGAAAGATTGCCGATATATCACACCCTGGTTAAAGCTCATTGAAGTTCTATTACACAAACGGTCACGCAGGCAGACGCCATTGCAGCAGGGACGGCAAACATAACGGTTACATTTAACGACAGCGTGCCGACCACAAAGACAATTGCCGTAACGGTTGTGAAAAAAATCAGCCCCCTATCCCCCAAACGGCAGCTCGTCAGGCTGACCTGTTTTGAATAAGAAAATGCTACCCATTACTAAGATATACGGGGTTGTATCTGTGGACCTTCGCCTGTTAAACGCACCTCTTTTTCACTTTTCAGATGGTAAAGAAAAATATCTGAATTAGGAGCCTTTCCGTTGATATAAACGTCGTTTGTGGACGTTCCTCTTCTTTCATTCCATCCAAACAACATAGTTCCCATAGATGCGCAGGGTACCCTGATTATATACTTATCCTTTGTCAGATACTTTACCTTGTGGGTTTGATCATACTTACTTATAGAAGCACCTGGCCAGGTATGCTTGAAAGAGTTGTTTATCTTAATAAGAAGTATAATTTCTATATATACGTATTAGTTATACATGCCAACAGTTTTAGGTTTTCTCAATAATCAGATAGAATTCTTGGAGAGGGGAAATGTAATGGAAAAAGCTTTAACAATGTCGTTGTCTAAAGAATTATGTCTCCAGGTTGAGGCGCATTCTTATGCAGATATTTTTGCTGATATTTTTGACCGCTACTACAATCGCATCTATAAGTACATGCGATATCGCCTCAATAGTATCGAGGAAGCTGAAGATCTTAGCAGTCAGGTTTTTGAACAGATTATGCAGAAAATCGAGACTTATCATCCGGAGCGGGCACCCTTTGAAGTTTGGCTTTTTACCATCGCTCAAAACACGGTGAATGCTTATTACCGGCGCCGCAAACGTTGGAAATGGTCTCCTTTAGAAAGCATCCGGAATTTGCCTTCCGAGCGGCCCAATCCTGAAGCAGTGGCAGTTCACAGTGAGGATCAAAAGAGGCTGCTGGCAGCCCTTACTTCTCTAGATGAACGGGAACGCAACATCATAGCTATGAAATTTGCCGGTGGCTTAAAAAACCGAGAGATTGCGGAATTAATGGGACTGTCGGAAAGCAATACGGGTGTGATACTTTACAGATCCCTGCATCAATTGCGGGAGATACTTAAAGATGGGGAGTGATTCAATGGACCAATTTGATCTTGTGAAGCATTTCAATGAGGATGTAGATAGTATTCTGGCCGGTAAGCCGCAAGCTAACAGCAAACAAGTTCAATCCGAATATGATGATCTATTGAATTTAGCTGCTGTCTTAGCTGAAACAGATCTTTTCCCCGAAAACGGAAAGCAACAAATACTACGGAGGCAATTAATGAACCGCTGCCTTGCGAAGAATAAAACTAGAAATAATAAGGAGGCTATTATGAAGAATTTCTTTGGAAAACACCGTCCTGCAGTAATGGCGGGATCATTCGTCCTGGTGGCCGTGCTGAGCTTTTCACTGATATTTCCCAATGCATTGACAGCTACGGCCAAGAGCATCGGCAATATACTGAAACTTGGATCATATGTCACTATAGTTAGTGACATGCCAGCTCCTGACCCATCAACCGTAAAGCCCCTAACCCCTGAGCAGCAGGCGCAATTAGATAAAAACGGGTATGTTGAGATCGTGGAAGATGATGGCAGCGTTATCACAATAGGTACTCGGGATGAACCAACGGTAGATACGGTCAACTATTCCAGCCTGGCTGATGCTCAGCAAGGGGTTTCTTATAAACTCCTGGCCCCGACATATTTACCTAAAGGCTATTCCTTTAAAAATGCTGAGTGCTATGAAGGCTCCAAAGAATATATTACTCTGAACTTTCAGGGCCCCGGAAAAGGCATTATCCTGATGCAGAGAATTATGAATGAACATACCAAGTATGTAACAAATGGGGAGGTTGTTGAGCCGGTCACGATTAATGGCAACAAGGGAGCCTGGGATGATTCAAGCCTGGTATGGAATATAGGCGATGTAAATTATACCCTTTTCGCCAAAGGATTTAGCAAAGACGAAATTATGAAAATCGCTGAGTCCGTAAAATAACCAAAATACAAAAGAGCTGGTATGTTTATGACCGGCTCTTTTGTATTAGCCAATGTATTGTTATTCAACGTGGCAGATGGTGGGAGCCGCCATTATCAATCTTCTTTTGTAGGTTCATTTTTGCCCATCCACAAAATCAAGATCCCTAAGCTAATATTTCATCATCTTTATGGCAATCCAAAGACCAATAGACCCTCCTACAATAAAATTCATACTAAATCTTAAAGTATGTATAATATCCGTTTGACCAGTAACAATATAATGCCCAATCTCATAGAGCGCAGCTGCGAAAATACCGCTTAGGATCATAACTAAAAATCTTTTGAAGTTAGCACTTAATCCCATTATTATAGCTCCCTATTTAAATATATTAATATTTTTGAATTACTTGTTCCCATAGGCTTTAAATGCATTAATAGCAGCCAATATGGTAAATATATAACCTGCCAGGAACGCAACAAATGGTGCGTCGGCAAGGAATGCTCTGGTTGCCTGCCCCAACATAAATGATAAAACACTTAAAAAACAAAATGCAACGGTCCATTTTTGATACTTACTCGCGGAGAACTCCAATGCTTTATATGCATTAATAGCAGCCAGGATAGTAAGTATATAACCTGCCAGGAACGCAACTAATGGTGCATAGGCAAGGGATGTTCTGGTTGCTTGCCCCAACATAAATGATAAAACACTTAAAAAGCAAAATACAACGGACCATTTTTGAAATTTACTCAAATTGAAGACCTCCAATGATTGTCATTAATGATTATATTTTACACCATTTAACAGAGTGAATAAAACTTATTATACGGCACATAACAAAAATGAATCGCCCACTAAACTGCCTGGAGGATTATACTGAATTTCTTTTAAAAACTCCTGAAATTGAAATTAAGCAGGGCAACTATGTATTGGAGTATTATGGAAAGCCATGGGAAATAGGCTGATTAGCAATAATGACCATAGAAAAATGCAAGAAATGCTTTATTATATACTTTTGTTTTGCGTAAAGTTACGACCCCCTGCAAGGGGGTCGTGGGATTCTTTTTGATTTATAAATTCTCACCAAATCAATTAAAATCTATAGTAGTTCCATCAACGGTTACTGATTTAACATTTGCAACATCCAACGGTAAAGAAGATGTAAATTTAAGTTTGACTTCTCCGTTGTCACTAAAACTCATCACGGAATCCAATGTTTGAACAGTACCATCGGTCATATTGGCACTAACAGTTACTTTTGGTGAATCATTACCTTTACCACTACCAACTAGAGTTATTCCCATGGGTGACACAGAAATTTTATTTGTATGCCATGTGTCAAATTTGATATTGCAATCAGTTTGTCGTTCTGCTCCGACAGACTGAATTTTAAATGTAGTTTTCCAGTTTCCGGTTGTGTAATTGCCATGTGTTACTAAATATCCCATGAGTTTTGCCTCATTGAGTTTTAATTTATCTACATCAAAGATATATTCAACATAATTACGACCATATATAGTATTGCCTGATTCATCTGTCCCAAAATATATATTGGTTGGATAAATACTAAGCTTATTTCCCCAGGTATCAGCAAAATAAAAATACCCATTGTCATCAATACCATCACTCACCCATTTGGTTTGAATGTGAAGGTGACCGTCGATATAACCAATATTTGAAATATGCATAAAGTCTATTTGGGGCAGAGCAAGCTTCATTTGATCTGTCTTTAAAACATTTATTTTACCTTCTGCTCTAAGCTCGTCAAATAAGTCACCCCCTCCGCCTGAAATATTATTCATATCAAGCGGGACCGTTTGTGAAGCGTTAGTAGTTGCTATGTTTGAAAGATTAATGGGTGTCTCGACGGCATTAAATATTTGCTTAGCACTGAGGAATGAAGAAATACGAAAGCTGACTTTTTTCCCATTCAGTTTTTCACCACCGTTAGCTTGCATACGTAAAGTTGCGGTTTTTGTTATGGCTTCATAATTTACAACTTGGCAATTAAACGTATTGGCTCCAGTTAGTGAGTAGTTATAAATATCTAGTGTTTCATCAATTCTATTTCCGGTTAAATCCTGCATGGTCAGATAAATAACTGCCATTTCATCATCATTCATAGCGGCTACCACTTCCATTTTAATTCCATTATCTTCACTTATAGTTCCCACCGGTTGAAGCAATAACGCTATATCGAGGCTAACAATTGACAAAAGGTTGTTAAAACCTGGAATAGTCGCAGCCATTACACCAACCGAGAGCATAAGACATAAACAAACTACCAAGGAAATGGCGACCGCTTTTTTAAAAACTATAGTAGGTTTTGGTTTCGTGATTTTATTTTCCACTGCTAGCATAATATCGTATTCAGGGGTCTGAATACTGTTAAGGGAATTTTTTATGATTATTTCATCGGAGTCATAATTCATTTTGTTTCCTCCAATCGTGAATAATAGGAGTTAGTTTCTATCAATAACTTCGACAGCTTTGTTTTGGCACGTTCATAACGTTTGCGTAATGTAGCCGCAGAAACATGATAAATAGCTTCTAAATCTGCATAACTCTTTTCATCAATAACTCGGCTAAATACCAGGGCCCGGTCTTCTGGAGACAACTTCAAAAGGGCTGCTTTTAAGTCATGGTTTATAAAACTGGAATCGCTACTTGTTTGTATTTTTGGTATAAAAAATAATATTTTTTTCTTTCTCAGAGAATCAATACAAGAGGTATATGCAATACGATACAGCCAGGCGGATAGAGATGTTCCGCTTTGGAAGCTTTTTCTATTGTTATAAGCTTTAATAAACGTTATTTGCACAACATCTTGAGCGTCAAAATAATCACAAAGTATATTATGACAATATCTCAGCAGTGCTTGTCCATATAGTTCTATAGCACAGCGTAGTTCATATTCCCCACCTGTAGTAAAAGCATTGTCCAAATTATTTTCTTTCATCTCACCTCTCCTCTCATTAAATTTAGAATCGATTTTCACTTTTATAACGTAAATAAATATCATTTTGTGACATGCTCTTTGTTTTCATGAAAAATGATTGCTCAATATGTAGATCTGTTGAGCAATGCTGATACAACCCTAATGCTCACATTATTAAAAAGTAGAATTGCCTGAAATATAACTAAAGCCATGGAAAGAATTCCCACGGCTTCATGCTACGACGAATTAGAGACTAACACAATCGCCATAAGCGTTAGAGGATTGTAATCAATTGCCTAGTTGGGACACTTGTTGATGACAATAAATGAAGAGAACAGTATACTCAAGCTGCAAGGATAAAAACATAGTTCCGGTTAGTAGCCCGGACGCAGCAGAAGAAAAAAGGAAAACACAAGGCAGATAAGGTAGAGATTGGATTCGAATTCATTCGACTGGGTACACGGGGCCTCCTGGTAAGCTATTTGAAACTTCAGTAATATTCAACCTGGCATTTCCCATCATAATAATGAAAAACAGTGCAATAACGATGAAGACCAATGAATAACAAAATACACTAGTGATAGACTCGGCGAGACTAGCGGTCATATGTCTTAAGATATCAGGGGCGAGTTGAGTCCTGATTCCCGGCTGGAGTAAAATGCGCACATCCTCTATATTATTCATAATACCGAGGCCGGGAGTCTGGCGTAAATTACGCAGCATCATATGACTCTGGACGGCACCGAAAATACTGATTCCAATAGTCATACCCATGCTTTCAAAGAAAGACAGGGTGGAATTGGCTGACGCTCTGTGCCGGTAATCCAGGCCGTGGTTGGAAGCCATGCTTAGGACCGGGAAAGAGATCCCCATACCCAGGCCGGTGAGAATCATAAATAAGGTCAAGAGCCAATGGGGGGTGGTTATGGTCAGGGTACCCAGGAGTAGAACGCCGCAAAAGTACAGGAAACAGGAAATCAGCATGAGTTTGCGATAGGAGGTTTTAACTGCAGTACGTCCTCCGATCTGACTGCCTGCTACCGAAGCCAGCATCATGGGTGCCAGAATCCCGCCCGCGCTGGTGGCGGTTCCGCCGAAAACCCCCTGGACATAAATAGGGATATACACTGCTGTAGCGATAAAGACGGCGCAATAGAAGAAGGCCACTCCCTGACTGGCGGCAAACAAATGCTCGCTAAACAAATCCAGCGATAGAATAGGATTGGCATTACGGATTTCATTCCAGATAAAAAGAGCCAGGAACAGAATAAATGAAACCAACAGACCAATAATCAGCAGGGAGTTCCATGCATAGCTTCTCCCTCCCAATTGTAGAATCACCATAAAAATGACTACTGATAGCACCAGAAACAGGGCTCCCGCCCAGTCTAATGCTTGCTTAAGGTGTTCTCCGGATTCATGGTAATACCAGGTCAATAATAACAGGGATAGTAATCCCAGGGGGACATTTATGTAGAAAATCCAGCGCCAGTCAACGTAATCAGTAAGATAGGCTCCCAGAAGAGGTCCAAAGATGCTGGACAAACCGAATACCGCTCCGAACAACCCCATTACTTTCCCTCGTTCAGCTGGGGGAAGAATATCGAAAATAATAGTATAAGCAAGGGGCATCAAGGCCCCGCCTCCCAGTCCCTGTAGGCCACGGAAGAGGAATAACTGTACCATGTTTTGCGCGCTTCCGCATAGAATTGAGCCGGTCATAAAAAGGATTAGTCCAGCAAGATAGAAACGTTTCCTCCCGTACATATCCGCAAGTTTACCATAAATGGGCATAACCGCCAGGCTGGCTATCATATAGGCAGAAGTTACCAGGGTGAATTTATCCATTCCTCCCAGCTCACCGACTATGGTTCCCATGGATGTGGCCACGATAGTACTGTCCATAGC
>CAYWFX010000029.1:0-46885 GCA_964457945.1 uncultured Syntrophomonas sp. | reverse complement strand
GGACACATTAGCTTATTCTTTTTGAAAATGTGTCTTGACAACGGGGGGCACTATAAATAGCCTATTTTTAGCAGGCATCGTTCTTCTTTTAGCAGTAATTATGCAACTGGCTCCAACCCTTCCAATCCCCATCATTGCCACATTTTAGACATAATTATAATATATTATAATTGCTGGAAAATCATAATATTTACAGGTAATAATTGCGATAATTAATTAACAAATAAAAAGGAGTGATGCAAGTGAATGTAGGTTGGAATCCAGATATTTTTTCTTATTTTCTCAATAGTACCAGTAGTACTCAAAGCAAAACCGCAACATCAAGTGATAAAATCACCACTAATTTAATTTCTTTGATCAATGGTACAGATACTTTGCAAATTAGTCAGGATGCGATTAATGCAGCCCTAGCCATGGAAAAATATCTGTCTTCAGAGGATAATTCGTCAAAGACAGATAATTCCAAACAGCGTTTTATTGACAAACTAGATGACCTGGTATCAGCTGGCACCATTACGCAAGATCAGGAAACTGCCATTAAAGATGCCTTAGCTTCGGCTGCCCAGGCAACAGCTCCCCCACCCCCTCCCCAGAATGGTGGTTTCGAACAAGCTCTTACTAATGCGCTTGATGGCCTAGTATCATCCTCCACTATTACCAAGAGTCAGGAAACTGCTATCACAAGTGCTTTAAAGTCTGCTTCATCTGGAAGTTCAACCTCACAAACGAATCCATTTAAAGATGCGCTAGATAGCCTGGTATCAGCCGGCACCATCACCCAAGATCAGGAGACTGCCATCCAAGAGGCTATGAAACCTTCTGCCCAGAGTGCTCCCCCACCACCTCCCAAGAGTGGTGGTTTCGAACAAGCACTTGCCGATGCGCTTGATAGCCTGGTATCATCCTCAACTATTACCAAGGATCAGGAAACTGCTATTGTAAATGCTTTAAATTCTTCTTCATCTGATAGTTCAGCTACTAGTTCAACCTCACAATCGAATCCATTTGCAGATATACTAGACAGTCTGGTATCAGCTGGCACCATCACCCAAGATCAGGAAACTTCCATTATGGATGCATTAGATAAGGTTGCGCAGAGAACACCGCCTCCGCCACCTCCCCAGAGTGGTAGTTTCGAAGAAACAATTGCCGATGCGCTTAATAGCTTGGTATCCTCTTCCATTATTACCAAGGATCAGGAATCAACTATTGCAAGTGCTTTAAATTCTTCTTTATCTGAAAGTTCAACCTCACAAACGAATCCATTTTTAGATATGCTGGACAGCCTGGTATCATCCGGCACCATTACTCAAGATCAGGAGACTGCTGTGGGAAGTGCTTTCAAATCGGCTATCAACGCTTATGAACTACAATTATACGGCTTACATAATTTGTCGGCATATAATCTGGGATAAACGTCTGAGTCAGTGAGCATATTATGGGTCAGGGTACTTACCAGCCTTGACCCATATTCGGTTGACTGGGCAAAAAAAGGATACCATATCATATAAAACTGTATAATATGGTATTACTCGATATGATATGTAATGCTGTCAAATACTGTACCAGTAAATAAAAAGCTAAGGTTAATCTTCATTGGGGCACAAGGAGGAGTATTTATGGGAATAACCAGTATTGATGTCTATCACAATAACACTCATACCAAATCAGATATTATAAAAATAGCCTCAGCAACGGAACTGAAAGAAGTGACCACCTCCAAAACTAACGCAGTCGGCACTGATTCATTTACGAAAAGTGCTGCTGCGGAAGTGACCAGCATACAGGATGCAATTGTTTCTGCAGACCAAACAACTGCGGCTGCAACGGCCAGCACATCTTCGAGTCCTAAGGTTGCAGCTACGCCAATGTCTCCTAATAAATCGGCCCCTGCAGCTAATTCAACTACTGAAGATATTGCTTCCAATATCACTAGCGTAACTGCGGTGAGCACTGAATCAGCCACAGATTCTGCTGCTGTGGTAACATCCGTTTCAGAGTATACGGCTGCAGAAATTGCCGAATACGATTTAAACGGTGATGGCAAGCTTGATGCAGCGGAAGAAGCCAAAATGAAAGCTGCTCAAGCCAAGGAAACTTCCCAGGAAGCTGTTTCAACGAAGCACCAGGAAGCTCCCCAAGATGAGCTTTCAATCGATCAGATGGAAGCAAAAGAATCATACGAAATTGCTAAAACACAGTTGTTGTCATCAAATGACGAACCCGTAATTGATGAACTGGTCTAAGCTAAATATTGTTGTGGAAGAGACTGCGAAAAGCTAAAAACAAACCATCATTTATTAATGATAATTCGCTAAAGAAGATGCTATATCTAGCTTCTAACAAAACATTTGAACACTGGACGGCCAGGTCTCAAAATTAGGATATGTTTTTAAATCAGTTAGAGAATATGTTCCCTAATAGAATTACACGGATCAGCTCTAAAAATAGTTTTTCCCCAGTGCGATGGCGTAGATACCGCAATCGCACTGGGGAAAGTTCGTTGCCATGGGCAAATCCTACACTGTGATTTATTTTATAAATCCACTCAATACATCTGGATTTATAGAATATGGATGTTGCTTTTTTGCACGAATTTTCCGGCCTACCAATATTTTTTTGGTAATCCCCTTAACAAAGGGATTTATTGGCCATCGCGGTTTTAATGTAAAGAATAATTACATCTTGATCTAACGATATAGGTCAGACTTGACCGGCCGGCCATAATCATCTCCTCTGTCATTATTAGGTAAATATAATGGCGTAGCTAATATCCCCACAACCAGTGCACCTATAAGAATAGCTGCTAGTTTTTGATATTTTGATTCGGGTATTAATTGGTGATACATTGAACTAAAATGTTTCCAGTGTAAAGCGACATGAAAAGTCATTAGAATTCCTAAAGTATAGGCAATTGTTTCATGTAGCTCCCCTTTGACAGTAAATATGGAAATCATCATCACGAACAATACTATATCCAGTATAGTATTAATTAAGATTTTGTTGTTTTTCAAAAAAAATCTCCCCTTTGCAAGCCAATACCAGAACCAAAATCAGTGAAATTAGACATGTAATCTTCTTCAATATCAACACTTCCTTTATAAAATTTCATCGCCCTAAATTATTTTCATTTTCTTATTACTCTAGAAATTTGCATTACATTTTATACCCCCCTTTAATACTGACCTACACTATTTAATCCGTTATTAATATCCTTAAACCCTACCAATTAACCTATTCTTCAAACCTGTACCCGTATCCCCAAATGGTTTTAACATTTTTTCTAGCCCCACGCTCCCGCAATTTCCTGCGCAAACGTTTTACAAGGTCGTCGACTGCCCTATTACTTCCCACATAGTCGCATCCCCATACCCTATCCAGCAATTCTTGGCGGTTAAAGGTACGCTGAGGCTGCCCAGCCAGTAATAGCAGAAATTCATATTCCATTGGGGTAAGCATGACTTCCTGTTCATCCACAGTGGTATGTCTAACATTGGGATCAATTTTAAGGTTGCCGATCTCTACTAACTCCTCCGTTATAATTGGCACGGCAGAATATCTAAATAAAGACCGTACCAAGGATACCAGCTCACGTGGACTGCAAGGCTTGGTCAGAAAATTATAATCCCCAGATTCTATAGCCCAAATACGATCAATTTCTTCACCCTGATCAGCTATAAGGATGACTGGCAGACCGCTGCGGTTTCTAATACCCTGGTAAAATTCAAAGCACTCTTTAACTGGCAATACAATATCTAGAATGAACATATCTGGAAACCCGGATTGCATGCGTTCCAGTACTTCTTTCACTGAGGCGAAGGTTTCTACTTTAAATTTTTCCCGTATAAGATACTCACTAATTATATTGCGAGTGGTTTCCTCGCCCTCAACTACATATATAGTCCGCAATGCCGTCACCTCATTAATTCGATTATTTAAAGTTCTTCATTAGATTGCTATCGCTTGGTCTTTATATTTTTCTTTATCCTTCGAGTACGCTGATTGCAAAAGTTGGTCTTGGGCAAGATCCATAACGCACGATTGAACGAATGAATAGAAAAGAACTCGTATTCCTACTTTTTTTCTTGATTTACGCATGGTCATTTCCTCCTATCATAAAAATTATTCAAACCGCAGGGCATCAATAGGATTGGAGTTAGCTGCCTTCCGTGCCGGGTAGTACCCGAAAAACAAGCCGATCATTATGGCAAATCCCATAGATACGGCTATTAACCAGACTTCCACCTTCATCGTTAAACCGGCAAATACACTTAGTAATTCTGATGCTCCCCATCCCACCAAGACCCCTATGATTCCACCAATAAAACATAATAATAAAGCTTCTATTATAAACTGGGTGAGAATAGCCCGTGTAGTAGCCCCTATCGCCATACGAATGCCTATTTCTCTGGTTCTCTCGGTTACGGATACCAGCATGATATTCATAATGCCAATGCCCCCAACTAGTAAGGATACACCTGCAATACCTCCCAACAGGAAGGTTAACATCTTAGTGGTGTCCTCTAGGGTTGCTAGTATCTCGGCCATGTCCCGAATCCTAAAATCATCGTCCGCTGTTGCAGCCAGGCGATGACGCTGACGCAGCAGGGTGCTAATGTATTCTTTTAACGGTGTCAGTGATTCCTCGCTGGTGCCCTGCACATTGATCGATCTCACAGTAGTTGATCCTAAAAGCCTCTGTTGAGCTGTACTTAGGGGGATATAGATGATGTCATCGGGGTCATCGCGACCACTGCTTCCTTTGGTGCTAAGCACCCCAACCACATTAAAACTCAGCCCATTAATTCGTATGCTCTGTCCCATGGGGCTGCTTCCATCCGCAAAAAGGTTGGCGACTACGGTGCTGCCTAGGACTGCAACCCGGTTAACACTGTCAACGTCGCTGGCAGTAAAAAATGCTCCTTGAACTGTATCCCAACTCTTTATAGTCATTAACTCTGGAGCAGTGCCATCTACAGTCGTTGTCCAAGTACTGCTGCCTATTGCCACGGTCGCACTGCTTATGCTGGATTCGGCAGCCACGTACTTTACTAAGGGTAAATTTTTTATGGCTTCAACATCGCCGTTGGTCAACTTGGATGTGCTTACACCTCTTATCGGTCCGCTGCTGCCTCCTGCTGAAATGGTCAACAGGTTAGACCCCATGCTAGAAATTTTCGAGGTAATTCCAGATGCAGTTCCCTGGCTCAGCGCTACCATCGCTATAACTGCACCCACGCCTATAATAACTCCCAACATGGTAAGGAAAGAGCGCATTTTATTGGCCAGCAAGCTTTGCCAAGCCATTTTTAGGCTTGAGAGTAAATCCATATAGATACCGCCTTATCAATTTATTTAGGGACCCTCGGTGTATTCTGCCTGGTTTATCCCTTGACAGTCCCTTATCCAGCCTGCACCTGAGCCAGGTAAGGTTCAGCAACCATCTCATCTTTAACAATTAGTCCATCGTTTAAGCGCACGATACGCTGGCAATGAAGACCAATATCAGTTTCATGGGTGACGATCACCACCGACAACCCTTGTTCGCGGTTCAAACGCTGCAGCAATAACATGATCTCCACGGTGGTTTTGCTATCCAGAGCTCCGGTAGGTTCATCAGCTAAAAGCATTCCCGGTTCATTTACCAATGCTCTTGCAATAGCAACCCGCTGCTGCTGCCCTCCTGATAACTGCCTGGGCAGATGATGTTCACGGCCTTCCAGTCCTACCAAGCTCAGCATTTGCCGTCCACGTTTTTCCCTCTCCTTACGGGAAGAAACCCCTGCATAAATTAAAGGTAAGCATACGTTATCCAGTGCGGTTGCTCTTCCGATAAGATTAAAGTTTTGAAAAACGAATCCTATGACTATACTACGAAAATTTGCCAACTGATCTTTGTCTAAAGCCATAATATCCTGACCGACAAAATCATATGTCCCTGAATCCGGCTTATCTAAACAACCCAGGAGATTCATCAAAGTTGACTTGCCTGACCCGGATGGGCCCATGATAGCAAGCATTTCCCCACTGTTAATACTCATTGAAATTGACCTTAAGGCATAAACTGGCTCACCTGCCCCATAATAGGTCTTAGTAATGTCTTTTAAGGTTATGAGATTATTCTCAGTCATCTAATACTCCCCCTCGCTATCACATATATCTACATTCCTGGAGGAGGTCCACCCATATCCCCGCCAGTTGATTTTTTAGTTGATGTAGTGGATTTACTTGAGCTTGTTCCAGAAGATGTTGTGCTAGCAGTACTAGATCCTAGAACAACCTTGTCACCTACGGTAAGACCGCTGATAAGTTCATAATTAGAGCCATCGCTTAAGCCTAAGACCACTGTTTTAACAGTCGGTTTATTATTCTCCAAAACCACTGCCACGCTTGATTTTCCCTCTGTAGGAGCAGTAGCAGGAGCAGGTGCACTTGATGGATTACTCTTTACGTAAGACTCTGCATAACTTACCGCCATCATCGACAGTGTCATGACATCCTTTTTCTGAGCTATGATAATATTGGCCGAAACAGACATGCCGGAAAAAAGCTGATGGTCCGGATCGATACAGGAAATCAGCACCGGGTAATACTGAACACTGCTAACCGTAGAGGCTTGCGGAGTTATTCTCAGGACTTTCCCTTTAAAAGTCTTATCGGTATAGGTACTGGTAATAAATGATACCTCCTGACCCACTTTTACTCGGCCAATGTCTGCCTCATTGATAAGTGCGCTCAGTTGTAATTCTTCACTCAATACGCTTAGTAAAGTACTGGAGCTGCTGTTGATTCCGTTAATCTGACCCACCTGTCCATTTACAACACCTATAATGCCATCAAAAGGTGCCAACAGGGTCGCACCTGCTAGATCAGCCTGGGCTTGATCCATCTTGGCTTGATCATTGGCAAGTTTGGCTTTTGCAGTTGCAACGTCCCATTCGCTCTTTAGCAAATTATTTTGAGCTGTATCCAAATCTGTTTGCGATACCGCCCCTGCGTTAAAGAGCTGTTGTTGGCGGTCCAATGTTTTGCGGTTTGTTTCATAGGTCAGGTTTGCCGTTTTAACACTGATCATATCCTGATCTACCGTGCTCTTAGCCTGCTGTAATGCAGACTGTAAACTCGAAGGGTCCTGCTGGGCTAGCACCTGCCCCATTTTAACTTTGTCACCTGATTGAACATTAATAGCAGTAATGGTATCGTCGTTCTTAAAACCCATTGCTGATGATTTTATTGCACTCAAAGTACCGGTGGCTTCTATGGAATCAGTTATACTTGCTTTGCCAACGCTCGCCGTAGGGTATTCTGCCGTTTTGCTGCTGCTTCCGAACCATTTATATGAACCGTAGCCTGATGCAGTAATAAGCAGCAGTATTCCCAGAAACCAAACAAGCTTTGTTTTCTTGGACATTCCTTGGATACGTTTTTTTAAAAGTACTTCCTTAATTTTCTTCACATCGTATGTTACCTGGCTTGACTGTTTTGGAACTTTTTCCGTATCTGTTTTGGTATTTAGGGATTCCGACATATACATTCATCACTCCAAAAATAAGATTCCCATATAGGGTTTGGTTACTAGCTTGCTGTCTTCGAATTATCTTGTTGGCTATATTATCCAAGTTATAACTGAACCCGCACTGAATGAAAGCTGAAAATTCATGGAATATGAGTAAACTTTTAAACCTTGACAAAAATAAAAAGATATTTTAATATCATAGTGTACTATTTAATTAGTGCACTACTACAAGGGTGGTGAGAAAATGGAATTCAGTAATTCGGAACCCATATATCAACAAATCATAGCCATCTTTAAGAAACAACTAATACGAGGTGAGTTGCATACCGGGGATAAAATCCCTTCTCAGCGTGAATTTGCTGAGAAGGTGCGGGTAAATCCCAATACAGTGCAGCGAGCTTACCGGGAGATGGAAAGTATGCAAATGGTAGAGACCGTTAGGGGGCAAGGTACATTTATCAGGGCTAGCGAGGAAATGCAGACCATGATAAAAAAGGAGATGGCGACTAACATACTCCAGTACTTTGTCCAGGAAATGAGGTCACTGGGATATAAAAATACCGAAATGCTCAATATGCTGGCCCAGAAATTTGAGCAGGCCGGAAAGGAGGATAATAATGATAGAGTTTAAGAACGTAAGTAAAAGTTTTGGAACCGTAAAGGCATTAGACCAAATTAATCTTATAATTCCTCAAGGCAAGATTGTAGGTTTGTTTGGACCCAACGGGGCTGGCAAATCCACCAGCCTGAAATTGATAGCTGGATTGAATCATCCTGACAGCGGTGAAGTAATGGTAGATGGAGAGATGCCCCGCCTTAAACGGGATAAGATAGCCTATCTGCCGGAAATTGATTACCTTTATTCCTGGTGGACCATCCAGCAGGCCGCTGCTTTTACCCGGACTTTTTATGCGGACTGGGAAGAGAGCAAGTACCGTGAAATGCTTCAATTTTTAAATCTTAATGAAGAAATGAAAATCGGTAAGATTTCCAAAGGGCAGAGAGCCAAGGCCAAATTGCTTCTAAGCATTTCCAGGCGGGCACCTTATCTTCTAATGGATGAACCTTTATCCGGAATTGATATTCTAACCCGGGAAGAAATCATTAATACCTTGATTCGCGACTACCGTGAAGATGAACAAACCATCATTATAGCCACTCATGAAATCAATGACGTTGAAAGTCTGGTTGACGAAGTTATCTTTATTGATAACGGGCAATTAAAACTGGCCGGGAATGCCGAAGATCTTCGTGTAAAGAAAGGTATGTCCCTGGTAGAACTAATGAAGGAGGCGTTCCGAAGTGTACAGTAGCAAATGGAAAATGTTCGGGCAGCTCTACCGTAAAGATATGCATCAGGTCCTGCCTGAACTGATCATTGTAATAGCGATTTCGCTTATATTAGACCTGTTGATGTTTTTTAGCTTTATTGGCTCAGAAATGCGCCGGGCTATGGTTGTTATTGTGCCGATGTTTATGACTCTGGGCCTGGCAGCCTTTTTACCCCTGGTTTCTTCATTTAAAACATTCAGTCAGGAATGGAATAACAACACCATTTATCTGCTGAAGTCTTTGCCCGTTTCAGGGGCGATGACTATGGGAGCTAAATTAATGGCCCTGTTCAGTCAATTTTTTATCGGTATATTAGTGGTTGGTGTGGGGGGAGCCTTGGTTACCTATCATACGCTGCCCCAGGAGATTAAAACCATACCCGAATTAACAGTAGCTTTAAATTACCCACCGAACCATAAATATCTTGCTATATTTTTACTTATCACGATTACCGTGATGCTTTATCTCTTCTGTAACAGCTTTATCAGCCAGGTAATAGGCCGTCTCAGCCGTAAGTTCTCAGGTTTGATTACCGGCGTGGTTTTTATAGCTATAATGTGGCTGACTGGAAAGTTTACAGGCTTTATAGAGCAGTGTTTGAACGGCAGCCTGATTAAGCTAAATTCGATGTCAGGACAATATAGCTCTGCTTACAATTATACAGGGATGTATGGTCTGGCTATGTTTTTTGTAATTTATCTGACCATAGCAGCGGTTCTTTTCATTATTGCTGCTACTATTTATGATCGTTATCTAGACGTCTAAAGGAACCCTTAATTATCAAGCACCGATAACTTCCATATTTCATATTATCAATTAGAGATGAAATAAGGAGTATATTGAATGAATCATAAACCGTTGATAGGTATCTTATCGACTGTTAGGATAAATCCCAATACTGGTTTTCCGACCGGTAAAGAAGCTAGAATTTTCAAAGAAAAATTTACTGTGGCCAAGCAATATGGTATAAAAATGTTTCTATTCTTTGCTAATGATATTAACTGGATAAATCGAACTATTAAAGGTTATGCCTTTGTTACAGGTACGGATAAGAAAGGCTATTGGGTAAGAAAAGCATTTCCTTTCCCAGAGGTAGTCTATAATCGCATTCGTTATAGAAAAATTGAAAAGCAACCCAAGGTAAAACAGCTATTGAAAACATTTGATAATGATCCCAGTATTCATCTTTTCAATACCCGTTTTTTGGATAAATGGGAAGTTCATCAAGCATTGATGAGTAATTCAACTACTTCAGCAATGGTTCCTGATACAAATTTATTATCTTCAATAAACCTGGAAAAATTTTTAGATAGATATCCTGAAGTTTTTATTAAACCTAGAAATAATAATGCAGGAAGAGGTATTTTCAAGGTTTTTTGTGATAGTTCAAATATTTTTACTTATAGCCAGTCTGATTCATCCCCTCCTAAGTGGATAAAATGCTCTTCCTTTAGTAATTTATGGAATCATTTGATTGACTTAGTTCAAAATCCGGATGCCTATATAGTTCAAACTGGAATTGATCTATGTAGACTGGATGAACAAGTCTTTGATCTCCGTGCCCAGGTTCAAAAAGACGGGAATGGACAATGGGTTTTTACCGGAGTAAATGTTAGGGTAGCCGCTGGAAACCGATTTGTTACGTATCCTAAAGTTGGTAAAAGAGTATCTTTCAATAAGGTTATTGACATTGTTGCTAATGGTTCAGAGGAATTCAAATACAAGATCAAGTCTCAACTATCCGATCTTTATCAGTGTGTTCCTATGGTTTTGGAGAAAGACCTGGGACTATCATTAGGAATCTTATCAATTGATATAGGCTTAGATATACATGGTAAACCATGGCTTATAGAGGTTAGCTCCAAATCAGACAGTTTTAATGAAGATAATATAAGGGCTCGGCACTTCAAATATCTGATGGAATACTTTCTCTATATTACTAGGGGAAAACTTGCTAAGAATGAGAGGTGATTTTATTAATGGTCGGGTTTTATAACCGGTCCTGCATCAGATTAAATTATATACCGTACAAAAGTAACCCTTTTGTGAACTAATTGAATATACTATCGAAAATAAAGGAACATGAAAAGGGTGATCATTTGCTAAGTCTGTCCTTGGAAAAGCTCGCTAAACTCCTGAATGGCAAAATCGTGTCCAGGAGTTACAACCATCAAATCCCCTTACTTGTGGGTAGATTTCGCACTACACCACCCACCTGCATTACATTTTTAACCAAGTCTTTCGTAAGCGAACCGGCCTTATTAACCCTATTCAAAAGCCATGATGTGCGCTGCGTGGTTGTAAAATCTCCTAATATGTTGACCCTTGACAAATGGAAAGCAGCTGATATTGCAATTGTCGAAGTTCATAACTTAAGCAGGTCCTATAGGTCCCTGGCCATGTTTTATAGGGATCAATTCACTATCCCATTCATCCAGGTGATTGGAAGCTCGGGTAAAACAACCACAAAAGAAATGATCGGAGCCGTACTCAATGAGAAGTTCCCCACTTTGATCAGCGTTAAAAACATGAATTCTCCGATAGGGGTTGCTAAAAACCTGTTCCGCCTAAACAAAACTCCCCGGGCCGCAGTCCTGGAGGCGGGAATGAAAGCATCAGGAATTATCAGGACTGCTACTCGTTTAATCAAGCCTGACATCGGGGTTATCACTAGCATCCACAGCGCTCATCTAACCCGATTAGGATCCATCCAGAATATAATTGCCGCCAAGGCTGAAATATTCGAGTATTTATCAAAAGATGGAAGCATCATCGTCAACTGGGATGACGCCAACTGCCATAGCTTGCCCTTCCATAGATACCAGGGCAAACTCATACGTTTCGGCTTTTCTGAACAGTGTGACTTATGGGCTTCAGATATTCAACGCCAAGGCTTCCGCACCACTTTCATTGTCCATACCAGAGATCAGCAATTTGCATGCACAATTAATATAGTCGGGCGGTACAACGTTGGTAATGCCTTGGCAGCGGTTGCGGTTGGTCTAAAAATGGGGATGTCGCCCTTCGAAATTACTAACGGTTTAGAGCGTTTTAAGCCTGTGGGCGGGAGGCTGAAAGTCTATTATAGAAGTGACGGTGCTATAATTATTGATGATACTTATAATGCTAATCCTGATTCAACCCGCCTCCTGGTAGATGAATTAATACTTATGGCCCGTGAACAGCCGGTTGTATTGGTAATCGGTGATATGGAGCGCCCCTCCCGGGATATAGAGAGCTATGCACGCAGGGTACACTTCAATATCGGGCAGCAACTGGCCCAGGGTGAATTTCAACATGTGATGGCAATAGGTCTATGGGCCAGCGAATATGTTCGCGGAGCGATCCAAGCTGGCTTTCCCCAGGATAAGATAAGCTACTATGAGACTATACGAGCAGCCGAAACCAGTTTTCATTTTCTGCTCACGCCGGGAACAACTGTAGTTCTCAAGGCCTCAACCTACACAAAACTCAAGAACCTACCCATTAATGAATCTATATTTTGAAGGTTCTTATAAATCAGTTTAGTTTTCTTTGGTCATATTCTTAGATTCAATATTAATCGTACCAATTCTTGTTCAACTAGGGTTAAGTGATTTACATGCAATGCAAATCCAAACTTTGTAAGGTTTCTTCTTCGATTTCGCTAAGAATTTCTTTTAAATCAAGGACTATTATTATGCGATCATCCATTTTAGCCATCCCACTTAAATAAGGCAAAGACATATTACTAAACGATGACGATACTCGAATAGTACTTGTAGGTACTTGAAGCACCTCTGATAATTCATCAACAATTAACCCGGCTTTGCTGCCATTTGTTTCGAAGATAATAATTCTGCTGTTTTTGTTATTCACTATTTTATCATCTAGGAGGAACTTATTCTTCAAATCAATTATCGGGATAAATTCTCCCCTCACTTTAATCATTCCCACCAGAAATTCTAATGATTGAGGAATTTGGATAATGTCGATAATACAATTAATTTCCTTAACCTGTTCCATTGGAATTCCAAAATAGACACTTTTATTGTCGAAACGCAATGTGAAAATTACCAATTGAACATATTCTTTCATAATAAAGCCCTCCTCCAGTAGTGATTACTAGCATTTAAAAATTCCTGCAGTATTCACAAGACATTCTCCTGCTTCATTATCATCATAATCAAGAAAGTAATTATCGATATAAATAGACCTCAATAATAGAACCAGCAATTGGTATTCCGTTCGTATGGGAGCAATAATATTCTTTTCGCAAATTAGCTTAGAAATAAATATCCTTATCACCGCCTTCTCCTTTGGGTTCCTCCATTTCTGTATTATATATACCCTGTTATTTGTTGTTTAAAATCATTAGCAGATCAAAACACTTTATAATCATATTGTTAAGCAAACATTGTGCCAGCTTTTAGCAAATAGGGGGGACGATCTGGGTTATTTGACTATAACTAGCAATTTAGACAAACTTCTTAAATGAAAGGAACATCTATATTCATACAAAATTCTGATTATAGCTGAGATACTTCTAATAGATTTTACAAATCTGTATAACATAAAAGGTATTGATTCCTCAAAATATGGCTAATGGTACAGGTTCCTCCCATAAATCCTATATTTAGCTTATTCATGCTGTTTCTCCTCATCAGTAAAATTGTAAATCTATCTTAGAACGTCATAATACGCAAGCATTTCGAAATGCTCGCGTGTATAAATGTCCTTGGCATCAAAGAAGCATAAGTTTTCAAGAAATGCCAGCAGGCCCAAATCTTTTGATAAGAATTGACGTTAAATCTTATTTTCCTGATATTATGCCGTATAACAGAATTGTAATGGTGGGAATTAACTTATCAAAGCAGGTCAAAATGAGGATAGATATTTGCCGATGCAATCAATTTCATACATTCTGGATAGTTTAAGAGGGTTCCTTCTTATTCAGACGATAATCAAGGGTGCGGCGTGATATAGCCAGGTAATTAGCAGTACGGGTTATATTCCCTTTATGTAAATCCATGGCCTGGCTGACTATACGGTCGATAAAAGCATCCAGAGGAAATTTTTCTGCATGCAGGTCAAATTCGCTTTCCGAGCCAAGAACAAATGTTGAATCAGATATCTGGGGTGACATACTCTTGTTAGCATCAGCTTTAATTATGCCCAACTGCAGGTGTTCTGGCTTTAGATTTGGTCCATCATACATAAGGATAGCTCTTTCGAGGACATTTCTTAGTTCCCTGATATTCCCAGGCCAATCGTATCTTAGGAGTTGGCTCTCTGCTTCCGGGCTGACAGCCCGAAATTTCTTGCCTTTTTCCAGAGCAAAACGTGATAAAAAACTATGAACCAGGGGTAAAATATCTTCCCGATGTTCGCGCAGGGGAGGAATCTGAAGATGAGCTGTACTCAGGCGGTAGTAGAGATCACGTCGAAAAGCACCACTTTCTAAACTGTCTTTGATGTTTAGATTACTAGCACATATTAGGCGAGCGTTAAATTTATGCTTTTTCAACCCGCCTACCCGGTAAAACTCCTTTTCCTGTATAACCCGAAGAAGTTTGGCTTGAAGTTCAGGTGGCATTTCCGTAATTTCATCCAGGAATAAGCTTCCTCCCTCGGCTAGATCAAGCTTTCCCTTCTGCCCACGGGGTAATGCCCCAGTAAAAGTTCCCGCTTCATAGCCAAAGAGTTCAGTTTCAAACATGCTAGCTGGTATAGCTGCACAGTTGATATCTATAAAAGGGGCTGTAGTAGCCTTTTTACCATAATGAATGTAGCGAGCCAGTATTTCTTTGCCGGTACCAGTTTCCCCCTCAATTAGTACCGGTACCGTAGTATCCTGGTGCAGAATCTGTGCCTGAGCATAGAGTTCCTGCATTAGCGAAGAGACTACTACAAGTTTGCCACTACAGACTATCTTGGCATAGGCCTCCTTCCACTGCTCCAATTCACGCTTGGTCTCTTCGGTAACAGCCTCAATAGATTCCTGAAAATGATGGGTGAGTACTCGGTTTTGTCTCTTTAAATCCTGGTGTTCTTCCACCCGATGTAAACATGCTACCAGTTCCTTGACATTTACCGGCTTAAGCAGATAATCGTAAGCACCAGAACGCAATGCTTCCACCGCAGTCTGCACTTGAGCATGAGCAGTAAATAGAACCACGTCACTCTCGGGAAGCGGAACTTGCTGGCGAATATGCTCCAAAAGTTCAAGCCCCGTCCACCCGGGCATACGAATATCACTTAAAACCAGGTGAAAATCTTCGGTCAGAAATGCCTCCCAGGCTCTCTTCCCGTCCTCAGCCTCTATAACCTGATGTCCTAGTTTATTTAAGAAGCTCGACAGATAAACTCTGCTATCTTCTTCATCATCAACTAACAAAATACGCACTTACACAACCTCCTATATAATAGTCCTTTGTGTGAAAATAGAATAGAATCCCATTAAACATACCCATTTATGGCAAGCACTTGTCTTATTGCATTAAAATACTATTACATCTATAAAATGCTTAAATATAAGCTATCATATATATTATTTTAATTCTAGAGCAACATCGCAGCACTATTTGTTCAACCAACTCAAAAAAAGCTGGTTAGTAGTAAAGGAACCAACTTTGATGAATTACTCCATCTGTTGGTCCCCTTATCTCGAATTTTTAGACACTTGAGTACCTGATGTCAGAATTAATTTCAACTAATTTGCTTGGACAATGCCTCAACCTTTTTATTTAAATCATCGAAATAGTTATAAATTGGTATATCAACATTTTCGAAGCTGGATTTAACAGCTTGCTGAACCATTTGCTGCATCTGCTTTTGATTGTAGATAACCTGTTTCATAAATTCTTCCATTACCTTGTTACTTTCCTCGCGAGCAACCTTATTGGCTTCTAAATACTTCTTGACCATAGTCTCAAGCTGATCCTGACTCCAGGATAGACTGCCCAGGCTAAGCTGCCATACACCCCAAAATTTTTCCATCATATTATCAGTCATAGTAAAAGCTTTGAGCAAATTCTCCTGGGCTTTAACATTAATCTTTTCTCCCATAAAGTATCCTCCCTTTCATTACGTGAGCGTATGAGCTCAATCAACAACGCCAACAGCACAAATATTTTAGCTTGTCTACTTATCATTCTTAAAATACATTTATAAAGCAATATTTGTGCCATCTTTTATATTCATAGCTTTTTTATTTTGAAAGGACACCTATTAGACTATAGATAAATGTTTTCTTCATAGTTATGGTATTTTCGAGAAACAAATAAATCTCTATTCCATTTGAAAAAAGTGTTTCTGTCTACTTTTTCACTAAATTGTATAACAGAATTGTAAAATGCTAAGTTACTTCGATAAAATAACTATTTGCTCATCACTTTATGTCTGGTTCTAAAATGTGTTTTGCAGACAACCAGTTTAGTTGTCGCAAATATTAGATAAAAGTCTCGTCATCTGATGCTATTAAGGAAGCATTACTGGCAGTTCCAATCGAAACGTAGCCCCACCCTTTTCGTTATTATAACAGAATATATTTCCGCCTATCCTGGAGACAATTGAATATACAATTGCTAAACCCAAACCCATTCCTTCTCCGCCCTTCTTGGTAGTAAAGAATGGTTCCCATACATGCTCAGCCACTTCCGGACTTATGCCAGGCCCGTTATCTGTAATCTCTAAAATGACCTGTTCCCCTTCTTGACTAGTCCGACAAATTATCAGCTTAGGGCTTTGGTTTCGCTCATCCAGAGCATGCATCGCATTTATAATCAGATTAATAACGATTTCTTCTAGGCGCTCAGCTTTACCCCTAGCCAAACAAAGTTTGTCCTCCAGTTGCAAATCCACCCTTATGCCATGACTGATCAATTGCCGGTGCAATAATTTCATAGCCCCGGATACAGCTTCGTTAACATTACAGGGATAAAACTCCCCCTCTTCAACCGCATTAGCCAAATTTCTCATATGTAGAATGATTTCATTAATACGCTCAGCCTGAGCAGAAATATTCTGCATGGCTGTACGGGTTTCCTCTGGCTCTATTTCCCCTGCAGTATCATACCAAAATAACATACCATCAGCTAGTACTTTAATGGCATTTAAGGGCTGAGATATTTCATGCACTACGCCGGCTGACATAGTGCTCAAGGTTGTCATTTTTAAAGCCTGTTCTTCATATTGGACCCGTTTTCTTTTCTCTTCCTGATACTTAAGCTTTTTACTTATATCAATAACAATCGCCATTACTCTATTTGATTCAATGCTGGTTATAGTATTAAATCGTATAAGCACGGGAAATTTGCTGCCGTTTTTATGTATTATCTCGGTTTGCATAATAGACGTCCCTTCCCGAACAACAATAGTCATGCTTTCCTCAAAAGCCATGCGCGCTTCTTCATAATTTCCAGCGCTCATTTCAATTAACTTGGATTGCTTCAATTCTTCCAAAGAATATCCAGTTTCTCTTAAAGCTGCCTGATTGGCTTCCAGTATGCTAAAGTCGTTGGTATCAAGTACTAAAATAACATTGTTAGTGGCATCAAAGATAGTTTGGTAAATGCTCAAAGTATCAGCATAAAGCTGTTCAGCCTTTTTTCTGGCCGTTATTTCTCGAGTTATTCCCATTACTCTTAGGACTCGGCCTGCTCTGTCCCGACTAACAACTTTACCGCTATCCATTACCCATACCCATTCTCCCAGCTTGTTTTTAATTCGGTATTCCGCTTCATAAGACGAAGTCTTATCTTCCATGTGCGAAGACAATACTTCGTTAACTAGGGGCCAGTCTTCCGGGTGTATTCGTTTTTCCCAATCGCTGATATGTCCCTTAATTTCATTCAGCTGATGGCCAAATATTCCAGTATGGCGTCTATTATAAACTAGTTCTCCCGTAGAAAAGTTCCAATCCCACATGTCTGCCCGGGCTCCCCACAGCGCTAATCTCAGACGTTCATGACTCGAAGATAGTTCGGCATTAATACTTATTAAATTATGCTGTGATTCCTCCAGCTCTCCGGCAAGCGCTTCAACTTCTTCGTAACTGCTCTGCAAATCCTCATAGGCATCCTGTAATATCTCCCTTTGCCTTTCTTTTTCTTGCTGTTCCAGCCGGCGCTCTTCTAATTCACTTGCCATAGCTCGGATATGCTTACGTATCTGCTTTTGCAGGAATAGGTTCCATAACATAATAACTATAAACCCTAATACCACTATACCTATAAGCATTTTGGCCCTACCTCCTACCTTACAGCAACTCCAATCAAGTTCCAGTGTTTTTTATAATGATTACTCCAAATAACTAATAAAATCCAGCTAATAAACTCTACGCTCTATAATTCGACTTATGTTTACATTTTCCTTCTAATACATATTCTGTAGCGTTTAATGAAAACACGAAGTACATTTCAGAACTTTGCACATTTATGTTAAAATAAATAATTAGGAGTACTTTTGCTCACAAAAATAATATAGTTTAATAGTAAGGCAGGTGAATCAGGTGCGGAAGATACCCCTGGATTATGCCATTGAAGGAATGCTATTAGGTCGCAGCATTATAGACAGTGAGGGCAATATTTTGCTCAGGGCAGGAGTAGAGTTAGATGAGAAGTATATAACCCGTCTTTATGAATTAGGTATACATTACCTATATATACGTGACGAAGTTTATGGAGAAACGGATGAATATGAGGACGTAATCTCTGAAGAAACTAGAATTAGCACTGTTAAAATGGTAAAAACAACTTTCAGTCATTTACAGCAAGATCGGAAAATAAATACCGTTGCTTTACGCAATATAGTAAATAATTTATTAGACGAGATTCTGGACAATAGCAGTGTCCTGCTAAGTATTTCCGATATATCGACTCTGGATAATGTTATTTTTTATCATTCGGTAAGTGTCTGTACGTTATCTATCATGACCGGAATCACCATGGGTTATAGTGATACTAAGCTGATGGAACTAGGTATAGGTGCCTTATTACATGATATAGGAAAGTCGAAATTTGACCAGGAATTAGTTAAACGTTTTGGAAACTTGAGCGAGGAAGAATATGTATTGCTATCCAAACATCCTGAATTGGGATATTCCATCATAAGGGATTATGGTGACCTTTCACTGCTATCTGCCCATGTCGCCTTGCAGCATCATGAACGCTGGGATGGCAAGGGCTACCCTCGCCAACTCGCAGGCAATAAAATACATGAATATGCCCGTATTGTAGCTGCCGCCAATACTTACGATGACCTGATGACCGACCGCCCCAACCGCCCGCCTTATCAGGTTAACCAGGCAATCAACCTTATTAAACGCATGTCCGGTATATACTTCGACCCCAGTGTGGTTGTAGCAATGATATCCAATATCGCTAGTTACCCATTAGGCAGTTTTATTAAGTTAAACACCGGCGAAATTGGGATTGTTACCCATTTGAATTCTGAAAGCCCTCAAAAGCCGATAATACGTATAATTATTGATAAATCTCTACGCAGGGTACAGCACCCACACGAAATTGATTTGTCCCGGATGAAGACCATAATACCGGTTGAGATATTGAGCGAGCGTGAGCTTAACAAGCTACTGCCCCGTCCATCCGGAGTATAGGAATGGTGTAAAAACATGGCAGATTCTCATGACAATAAGCACATGCAACTAAATCTGGATTTATTAAAGACAGAAAATACTCGATTGCGGCAAGAGCTTGCCAAGATAGAGGCAGAAAAAAATTATGCTAGATACCCATCAGAAGACCATTTAAAATCTCTAAATATTATCGGTTACTCTGCTGATGAGAATTTTATGCTCTTGTATTTTATGGGGGCAATCAAGGAAATAACCGGATACGAAAAAGATTCTTTTTTAAATGGACAAATCATATTTATAAATCTAGTTCATCCAGAAGATAGGCTCGCTCTTAAGGCTGCTAATAAACGTTTGCTGGATACCCATGAAGCTCAGACTGTAGAATATCGTATCATATCAGGTGAAGGACAGATACGCTGGCTAAAAAATATGGCGGTCCTAATACATGATGAATCAGGGCAAGTTTCGATTCAAGGTCTTCTTTTGGATGTTACCAGCCGCAAGAAAACTGAAGAAGATCTCCTGGAAAGGCAGGCCCACTTAGATAGCATTCTGAGCTCGGTGCAAGATGTAATCTGGTCAGTAACTCCAGATACCTTTGAATTGCTCTATGTTAATCCAGCTGCAGAGAAAGTGTACGGCTACCCCCTGGAAAAACTATATGCAGATGCAGCCAACGGATACCAGTTAATGCATACAGCCCATGAACTGATGCTAGAGAACTTCTCCACTCTTTTGCAGCGAGGCTGGTTTGAAATTGAATACGCTTTCAACCACCCCAATGGCGAAAAACGCTGGCTGAACCGCAGGGCTCATTTTGCTCACGATGCGCATGGCTTTGTGGCCCGTATTGATGGTACCGATACCGATGTCACCCGCCGCAGACAGGCAGAGGATACACTGCGCTACATCAGCATGCACGATTACCTTACGGGATTATTCAACCGTTTTTTCTTCGAAAAAGAAATGCATGCCATTGATAGTGATTCCCTGGAATCAGTTGGGTTGATTGTATGTGATGTTGACGGGTTAAAAACAATCAATGATAATCTGGGCCATGAGGCAGGTGACCATTTGCTCATGCAGTGTTCCGGAGTACTTAAGATTTGTTTTGACCATGATGAAATAGTTTCCCGTATCGGCGGTGATGAGTTTACCATATTAATTAGAAACTGTTCTGCCCAACAACTGGAAGCACATGTAATAAAACTTCGCCAGGCGATTGTTGAGCTAAACCAATCCGGACCGCGTTACCCCCTAAGCCTGTCAATTGGTCATGCTTTAAAAACATCTCCGGACATTAACATGCGGGAAGTATTCCGACAGGCCGATAACCTGATGTATGCTGAAAAACCAGAAAACCGCCTGAGTTTCCACAAATTATACCGCACCTTGAAACTATGAAAGAGAGGAGATTTTTTAATGCAGCTTATAGCAATTGAGAATTTACGAATGACTGGCCAAAACATGGCTGGTGGCGATGCCGTTTTTGATATTGACGGGGGTAAGCAGGTAAAAGCCGAGTTGAATTTTTATCTCCAGGGCACCCAGTGCCTTGCTATCAAATTAGGGCGCCACGACACGAGCGTTGCCAGCAGTGATCTGAATCTATACCTGAGTCAGTATAAAAATGAAATTCGCAAGCAGATAAAATCTGATATAGAAAGATTGAGGAAAGAAAGAAGGAGACTGGTATTCGGCGAAGAAGATTAATAACCCGAAAACGAATCGCCAGGGGCTAAGAGCCACTTCAAGCTACTTAACCCCAGGCAAAACGCGGAGTCCATTACAACCGGGTCTTGTAACTGTATTTTTCCAGACATCGCTGTAAAAGATAAGCCGACTCCTGCTTGCTGAGTTGCTTCTCCGGCCGGAAACTACCGTCAGGATAACCATAGACGATATTAGCGGCATAAGCGGAATCAATCCCTGCTTGAGCCCATTCTGGAATCTGATCTTTGAATATGGCCTGCCCGCCCTGGGAGCTAAAAATCCTTCCTAGCACCGAAGCTGCTTCTGCCCTGGTAATATACTGATCTGGTCTAAAATATCCACCCTCATAGCCCTTAATGAAACCTGCATTTACCAAAGAAGCCATTTTATCCTTATCAGCAGGGTTCATGTCGCCTGTATCAGAGAATTTTCCATCTAAGCCTGGTTCGCTTCTTGTTATCTGGAGGGGTGAGGAAGGAAACGGCAGGGTCACTCCATACAGTAAGCTGAAAAATTGTGACCGACTGACCTTGCCTTCAGTATCGTTAGCATACTCCCCTGCAAACTTGACAAAAGAAGCTACCCTCACCTTACTATACCCTTCGTAGTTAAAAACAAAATCTAGTATCATAATCTCCCCGGAAGGGTCAATATTCCCTACCTCCAGGGTCAGGGAGGAAGGACTTGCAGCCAAAAACTTCATTCCTGACTGGCCGTTAACGTCTTTGATCTGATTTTTCTTCCCATTAAGAGTTTCAGGCCATTGCACGTAATTTCTATAGGTTTCCGCTTTTGGTATCTGCATATAAGCAATACCTTTAGGTAAAGAAACCATAATCTTTTGACCCGGTGACACAGGAACGGCTATTCCAGCTTTTCCACTTATCCGCACTGTTCCCAGTTCCCGGTTCTCACCATAGGATACGACCGGTTGGGAAAGAACCGTGTTAATAGTATTCCCTTCGTAATTAACTTCCCCTTTGGGCTTATCCGGATCACTTATGCTGATTACTAAATCCGTTTCTGCCTGAACCGATTGGGGCACAAATAAAACCAACCCAATAATAACAACAAACATTATGGCTAGTGCGCACAGCTTATTCCCCTCTTGCATACGATACAAAGACCTCACTCCCTATCTTTTCTTCATTATAGCTCAACTATTCACCCGAAGGCGAACCTATTCTGTCCAAATTAACCCTGCAATTAGTACCTCCCTATCCGGTATGTAGAATATTCAATACGAATCTATAAAATCCTTCTAAACATGAGTCGCTCATCTTATTTATGTTGTATAATACGCGTATGCATAATTCCATAATGAGGAGATAATGATGAAGCAGAAATGCTTATTCTACACTATAGTTATGATATTTATATTTGGACTTGGGATAACAGGCTGCCAGTCTGAAATAAAACCGGTTAGCTCTGAACCACCTCAGGTTATCGATCTAAAACAGGCACCTGAGCAAGTCCAACCTAATCTAAACGAACAGATTCTGATAAAATATGCTAATGCACAGCCTCAGCAGTGGGGTGAAAAGGTGAGCGGGATAGCGCATAGCCTTGATTCTGCGGAAAAAGTACTAGCTCTAACCTTCGATGCCTGTGGAGGCTCGGCACGTTCTAATGGATATGATGCCCAGCTGATTGATTACCTGGAAAAAATGCAGATACCAGCCACTTTGTTTATTTCCGGCAAATGGATTGACGCCAACCCAGACATATTTCTTAAGCTCGCTCATAATAAGCTTTTCGAGATTGGCAATCATGGATTAAACCATCTTCCCTGCTCCGTCAACGGTAAGAGCGCTTATGGAATTAAGGGAACCGGTAGCATAGCAGAACTTATGCAGGAAATCGAAGGTAATGGGAAGAAATTAAAGTCGCTAACCGGTCGTGAGCCTCGCTTCTATCGCTCGGGGACTAACTACTATGACGAGGCCGCGGTAGCACTTGCTCGTGATTTAGGCTATACAACTGTAGGCTATAGTGTTCTGGGCGATGCCGGAGCCACTTATAACCGAGACCAGGTAAAAAAAGCCCTGCTCGGTGCCCGAGCAGGGTCTATTGTAATCTTTCATTTTAATCATCCCGAAGGGGAAACTGCCGAAGGCATCATGGATGCTATTCCTATTATAGAGAAAAACGGCTTCAGATTCGTTAAGCTATCTGATTACCCTATAATTACATATCCCTAATTTATGGGTTTTACCAGTTCCGGTCGCTTCCACCTCCGCCGAAGGATCCTCCTCCACCGGAATCTCCGTCTCCACCGCCGCCTCTTCCGCCGCCTCCACGCAAGAGCATGCCCAGTAACATACCAAAGAAGAAGCCATTAAGAAAGCGATTATCCAGCCATATTAGAATTATAATCCCAATAACCCCCAGGATGGTAAGCCAGGTAGGAACTTTCTTTTTGGCTGGAGCTTCTACGGGTACTGTTTTGCCTCCCTGCTGGATACCTATACTAACTCCATATTCCTTGGCGACCTCGGTAACTACCGCTTTATAACCGTTCGCTAAACCCAGGTCATAATTACCCTGCTTGAAAGCAGGCAGCATATACTCATCTTCTAGACGTCCGATCTTGCCATCAGGGAGGGCTCCTTCCAAGCCATAACCTACTTCTATACGAACTTTCTTCTCCGTAGGAACTACCAGGATTACTACCCCGTTGTTCAGTTGCTTATCACCTAACTGCCATTTACGTCCTATACCCAGGGCTACGTCAGCAATAGGCTGTTCGTCAATGGTTTTCAGGGTAACAACTGCAACTTGAGCCTTGGTCTGGCGGGCCAGTTCCTGGCTGGTATTAATAATCATGTTTTTAGTTTCGTTGCTCATTACCCCAGCCTGATCGAGTACATAAAGTCCGGGTTCGGGGTCCGGGATAGTAACTGCCGCTATAGTTGGGAAAGGAAACACAAACAATAGTAGTAAAACCAGTGTAGTTAGCCAGCCAACTATTGAGCCAATTTCCCACCGCCAACTGTTTTCGGGCCTGGTTTCTGTTATATGGCAGGACAAATAATTATCCATGCTGTATAGCTCCTCTACTATTTGAACTCAACTTTAGGAACCGCTTTCGCTGCTGCATCTGCCTGGAAGTATTCACGAGGTGAAAATCCTAACATGCCCGCGAACATAGCATTGGGGAAAGTCTTGATTTTGGCGTTGTAAATCTGAACCGAATCATTGTAATCTTTACGCGACACCGCTATGCGATTTTCAGTTCCAGCTAACTCATCCTGAAGCTGGCGAAAGTTTGCATCTGATTTGAGGTTGGGATAGTTCTCTACCACCACTAACAAACGAGAAAGAGTTGAGGAAAGCTCCTCATTAGCTGCTGCCTTGTTGGCAACCCCTTGTGCTCCTACTAGTTTACTACGCGCATCGGCAATGTTTTTGAGAATCTCTTTTTCCTGAGCAGCATAGCCTTGGACCGTTGATACTAGATTGGGTATAAGATCGGCCCGGCGTTGCAGTTGAACATCCACCTGACTCCATTTACCACTAACGGATTCATTAAGGCTAACCAGACTGTTGTAGCTGCCCATGAGTGAAAACCCGAGCAGAACAATAACTGCAAGGACAATAATCCATGCTTTCTTCACAATAATACCTCCCCTTTTAATTGAGTCATTTACAACAATATTATTATACCATTCATCCTAGGGCTCAGGAACAATTAGTTCCGTAACTTCTTAGTAATTTTCAGTACAATAGATAATGGAAAGGGTTCCCGGGCCAACGTGCAGTCCAATGACCGGTCCTATAGGAAGTATCGAAACCTCCAGACCATATCGTTTGTTGATAGTTTGGGCCAATTCTGCAGCTTGGTCAGGACAGCTTATATGATGTACCATAACATGCTTAAGCCCGTAACACTTAGAATCATTTTCAAGCAGGTTCAATAAGCGCTCAATAGCGGCGCGCGATCCTCGTGCTCTCTCTAACATTGCTGTCTTGCCATTTTCCACAAACAGAATAGGTTTTAAATTCAAGATAGAACCCAAAAGTGCTGCAGCTCCTCCTATTCGTCCTCCTTTCTTTAGATATTCAAGACCTGCGGGGACAAAATAGAATTTCACCCGTTTCATCGTTTGCCTGGCTGCCTCGGCTGCCTCTTCCAGTGATTTTCCTGCCTGGGCTGCTTGAGCGGCTTCCATTACTGTTAAACCCATAGCCAAGCAATTGGTACGAGAATCTATTACCTCTATCCTGGCAGTAGGATATTCTTGCATGATCATATCTTTGGCAATCAAGGCAGAATGATAGGTTCCACTCATATCCGAGGATAAAAAAATGGCCAGTACCGCATCTCCCTTAGCAACAATATTAGTAAATACTTCTTGAATCTCCGCCTGAGCCGGCTGTGATGAGGTAGGAATTATGCCTTCCCTTTCAATTTTGCTATAGAAATAATCATAGTCTACTTCAGTCTCTTTGAAAGATTCGTCGGGAAAACTAACACTAAGGGGAATTATCGTAATATCTAATTCCCGTTGAACCGATGCATCGATATATGAAGTACTATCACTGACTATTTTCACGGTCATAGGCACCCTCCTAAGTCAAGTTCTTGAAACAATTCGAGATAACCAGCCTGAATTCCTGCTGGTTACAGAAGCTCTTATTATTAATAATGACAACAATAACCTTCAAAATGCTTGGGTTGCAGATTGCAAAATGATACAATCATTTTATCTAGACTAGCCTAGCAATATGCAAAGGGCTTATTATGAGACTTTCATGATATTACCAGACTTAATATAAAATAAACAGGATATTGGGAAGGAGTTTTAAATATGAATAAACAGCCAACTTCACGATGCTGTTTTCTTTGTGGTCGTCAGAATAATATAGGCCTGAAAATGAACTGGTACAATGACTCGGAGGCTCAGCAGGTATGGTCGGAGTTAATCGTTCCGGATGAATTCAATAGTTATCCGGGCGTTGTACACGGGGGTATTGTTGCCGCTCTACTGGATGAAACCTCAGGGCGGGCTCTAATGTTGAACGGAAAAACAGATGAACTCTTCATCACTACCCGTTTGGAAATAAAATATCACCAACCAACTCCCACCGGACAGCCCTTGCGTGTTATTGGCTGGATCATTAAGCGAAATAGCCGCTTTGCACATGTAGCCGGAGAAATACATCTAGCTGATGGCACACTTACGGCTAAGTGTGAAGCTACCGTGGCTCGTCCTCCCCAGAAATTTTTCGATAAATGGGGCTGGAAAAATGAAGTGCAACACTGGCGAGTAGAAGAATAGGCAAAAAGATATTTCACAAAACAGTTTCTGCTAAGGTTATTCACGGTCTTAGGTATATTAGCATCGCCGGATTTAGTTCGAAAGCATCTAAAAGAGCTTTCGAACTCCTCCGGCAACTATATAATCCTCCTAATGTATTAAACATGTTCCAAGAACTTGAGCTAGGAATATATCTACCAACGGAAATTAATCAGATAGTCTTACACAATTCCTTGCTGCTTGAATACTTCTATTTGTATTTTTGAATAACCCGCTTCACTTAACAATTGATCAGTATGCTCACCTAGTTTGGGGAAGGTTAATTTAGCCTCCCCGGGAGTACCAGATAATTTGATCGGAACACCTGTCAATGCTACATCCTTGCCGGATCCTTTTACGTTGGTCAGCATCAATATCATGTCCCTGGCTAAGACCTGGGGATGAGAACACATTTCTTCCAGGGTCAGAACTGCGGTAAAGCAGATGTCACTGCTGGCAAAGAACTCTACCCATTCATCTCTAGTTTTTCCCAGCATGATTGCTCTGACATCACTTTGTATATCCTGTTGCAGAAGCGTATTCCACTGGAGTTTTATATACTCAGGCCGCCCAATCTTCACACAGAACTCGGCCCAGAACTTATCCTCTACCGCGCCCAGGCTTACATAACGTTCATCTTTAGTCTTATAAACATTGTAGCAGGCATAGCCACCAGTCAGAACATCGTTGCCCCTTTCCGGCAGTCTGCCCCAGCCCGCCCATTCTCCCAAGGTATAAGCCAGTAAACTGATGGAAGCATCCATCATAGCTATGTCACAGAGCTGTCCTTTTCCTGTCTTCTCGCGGCTGGCCAGAGCCAAAAGAATAGCAATTACAGAATAAAGAGTCCCACCAGCTATGTCCGCAATCTGAACCCCTGACATAGCTGGCATACCCTGATAGGTTCCAGTCAGTTCCGTTACCCCTGACAGGTTCAGGTAGTTCAAGTCATGGCCGGCAACGTCGCGCAACGGCCCGGTCAGTCCATAGCCGGTTATAGCACAATATATAATACCTTCATTTATGGTCTTAAGACTTTCATAATCCAGTCCCATTTTCTTCATGACACCAGGACGGAACTGATCTACCACCACATCACTCGAAGCTGCTAGTTTCCGAAAAATAGCCTTGCCTTCCTCCTTTTTGAGATCTAGCGTAATAGATTTTTTATTGCGGTTCACAGTATAGAACCGGGCGCTTTCGTCCTCTATAAGCGGAGTTAAATAACGTCCTAAATCGCCCCCTTTAGGATCTTCGACCTTAATAACCTCTGCCCCGAAATCAGCCAGGATCTGAGTACAAAAGGGACCGGGAAGATATCTTGACAAATCTAATACCTTAATACCCTCTAATGGCAGACTCATACTACCCCTCCTTCCAAAATACCAATACCCTTACCATCAATTATATGTGAGCTATAAAACAAAACAACCCCAAAACCATGGCAGGTCTTAAGGCTGTTATAAAATGTTAATACATACTATTTACAAATTCATTAGAACATAGACCTGCAGCTTTTAAAAGGCCTGGCACTCCTAAGAGTGCCAGGTAAAATTGGAGGTGTCCCAATGGTGCATACTGTCATACTCTCATACTGGTGCATAGCAAACTTGAGACATCTTGTAACTCACTACATACTTGCAATTTATAACTGAGGCTCCTTCTTAAGGCAAGAAAATTCCCTCAGGATCAACCGTATTGTACAGCAGATCTAAATCGTTATAGGTAGGGGGCTTGGTTTCACCGCTAACCCGGGATATATTCAGTTTGAACATACAGTTGTCCTGGACTTGTTCGGGAGTAAAGCCGGGGTGCACTGTATCCAGGTAGATTACTCCATCATCGTCGAAATGGAATACACCCATATTGGAGATTACGGCCCAGGGACCTCCGCGAAAAGCTTTATTATATACCTCTTTTTTATGGACGAATTCACCGCTGGGCCATTTAGGAATTCTCCAGCCCGGTGAAGTGATGTAGCTGCAGCGTTCTACCCAGCGCCGCTTCTCCTGGATCATTATGAAAACGGTTCTCTTCGCCAGAGCATTTATATCCGCGTTGCCGCCGCTGCCGGTTAGACGTTTGCCGATGGGGGAATAGCCACCCATAGCGGTGGTATTGACGCTGCCGTACTGGTCAATTTCAGCTCCGCCCAGAAATGCCATATCCACTCCGCCCCTTTGCAGCTGGCCGAAAACATCCCACAAGCCGTTGGCGAGGGAAGCCTGATAATGACAGCGCGCATCTCCAACGGAAACAGGTAAGTCAATAGGGCGGCCATCTACACTGCCAGCTTCGTATATGCACACCGCATTGGGAGCATTGGTTTTTTGGGCTAGCATAATAGCCAGCATAGGCAGTCCGGTGCCCGCAAATACTACCTCTCCATCAGTTACCTCCCTGGCAGCCGATACAGCCAGAAGGTCGATAGGTTTGAATTCGCCGATTTTGGCATAATCATTACTTGCCATTATCTCGACCCCCTTTTCACTTTTTGAGAATAACCAAGTGCGGCACTTGCTCTCAGGGTTTCCAGTCGGCTTACACCGAGTTTATTTAAATATTCTTCATGATCTTTAACCCCAAATATCCACTCCTCGGCCCAGGCATCAAAACCTTCCTGGGTACGAGTCTTGGCGAAGAAATCTTTTATGAATGCCCCGTCAGCTTCATAGGCGCCATAGCATCCGGTGGGATGTCCTGCCCAGGGAAGCTCAACCACATAATCCACAAGATGCGGAGGAATCAGGTTACGCTCCGGTTCACGGCGGATAAACTCTTCGGGAACGATCTGCTCGGCAATTACTATTAACTTATCGGCTGCTTTCATGGCTTCTTCATCAGCATACTTCTGGCCCAGGACTCTTACCGTCCCTTCAGAGCCCACCATTTGGACATGGGCAATGCACCAGTCTGGTTGGGCGGCCGGAATCAGAGCCACCTCAGACCCGGTAAAGTTTTCGGTATACATTTCATATTTTTTGGCAGGTATTTTAGGATTGGAACCATCCCTGAGACCAGCTTTACCCAGCATATCGTATTCCGGGTTTAAAATATCTGACCCTAGCGCAGCAAAAGTTGGCATAAAGGGTATCCCCTGAGAACCAGCCACCAAACGATAAAGCATCTGTACATGGCTATAATCCTCACAGATAATTTCCCCCGCTTCTAGTTTACGGGCTAGGTTTCCAGCTATTTTGCCAAATAATTCGTGACCGCTCCAGCATGATTCCCATATTTTTACACAGCCGGCCCCTATCAGCATGTCGTCGTGAGTTCCGCCGTTGACCTCTACTAAATGCAGGTTCTTCTTGCCCTGCCGGATTAGCTCCATGATGGCCGCCATGGGACGACGCCAGATGGTAAACCCGCTAAATGTCAGCATGTCGCCGTCGTTAATAAGGCTGATGGCTTCTGCTAAACTTACTTTTTGGGGTCTGCCCATATATTCATACCTCCTTCTTTTCATAAGCTTGTTACCAAGCACTTATCCAATGTTTGAGCACAGATGTTGACTATTTTACCATTAACCGGTACGGAAAAGTAGAATTATTATTACCATTTACCAATAACTTCGCGGCCAATTATCATTCTCTGAATTTGGTTAGAGCCTTCATAAATCTGGGTAATCTTAACGTCCCTCATCATTCTCTCCACTGGAAACTCACTGCAGTAGCCGTAGCCACCCATCAACTGCACGCAGTTCGTGCAGACTTCCATGCTGGTATCAGTGGCAAACTTCTTGGCCATAGATGCTTCCTTATTATGGGGCAGACCGTTGTCTTTCAGCCATGCTGCCCTATAAATTAGCAACTGAGCTGCATCTAGAGCGGTAGCCATATCCGCCACCATAAACTGAACCCCTTGATTGGCAGCCAGCGGTTTTCCAAATTGTTGTCTTTCCTTAATATACTGGGTGGTATATTCCAGGGCTCCCTCGCCTATGCCCAGACCCTGTGCACCAATGGTAATCCGGCCACCGGCTAAAAGGCCCATAGCTACCTGGAAGCCATTGTTTTGTTCGCCCAGCATATTTTCTTTAGGTACCTTTACGTTCTCGAAATACAGCTCTACCGTAGGGGAACCATTCATACCCATCTTTTGAACCGGTTTGCTCATAGTGAAACCGGGCGTGTCTTTCTCAATTTGCAGGCAGGTAATCCCTTTACCGGAACCCTGAGTGGGGTCGCTCTTGACAAAAGTGCAATAGGTGGTGGCTATACCCCCATTGGTAATAAATATTTTACTGCCGTTAATTATGAAATGGTCACCCTTGTCTTCAGCTTTGCACTTAATGGAAGCGGCATCCGAACCTGAATTGGGCTCAGTTAAAGCGTAAGCTCCAACAATTTCTCCGGTGGCTAATGCTTTTAGATATTTTTGTTTTACTTTTTCACCGCCATACAGGTAGGTACTCATGCATCCTAAACCGGTATGCACGCTCATTATAACTGCGGTAGAAGCACAGCACTTGGCCAGTTCCTCTACAAACATGGCAAAATCCAGATAACTGGCTCCAGCTCCACCCCACTCCTCGGGAATAGGTAGGCCAGTTAATCCTAGACTGGCCATCTTCTTAAAGTTCTCCATGGGAAATTGGTGGGTCTTATCTATTTCAGCCGCAATGGGTTCACATTCATTCTTGGCAAACTTTCTAAACATATCTCTCATCATTAAAGATTCATCAGTTAATGCAAAATCCATTAATTTCAACTCCTCTCTATTATTTTCCTTTAAACTGAGACTTTCTTTTCTCTACAAAGGCTTTCATGCCTTCCTTTTGATCCTCAGTAGCAAAGCACAGGCCAAATATGTCAGCCTCTATAGTCATAGCCCGGTCTATATCGGTTTGCATCCCTTCGTTCACCGCATCTTTACAGAAACGTACAGCAATCTGACCCCGGGAAGCAATTTTCCGAGCTAGCTTGTTTACATAATTCATTAAGGTTTCGGCCGGTATGACTGCGTTAACCAGTCCAATTCTTAAAGCCTCATAGGCATCGATTGTATCTCCGGTGTATAACAGCTGTTTGGCCATGCCGGTTCCTACAATACGGGGCAAACGCTGGGTTCCGCCAAAACCGGGGGTAACCCCTAGCCCCACTTCGGGTTGGCCAAACTTGCTTTTATCGGAACAGATTCGAAAATCACAGGACATGGCTAACTCACAGCCTCCCCCCAGAGCAAAACCGTTAATAGCAGCGATCACTGGCTTTTCCATGGACTCTAGTAGGTTGAAGACATCTTGCCCGAGTTGGCCAAATTGGCGGCCCTGCATGGGATTAATATCCAACATATAGCTAATGTCGGCGCCGGCTACAAAAGCTTTGTCTCCGGCTCCAGTGACAATGAGCACATCTACTTCCATATCATCTCGAACTAGTTCCGCCCCTGCTTTTATTTCCAAAAGGGTATCTCTATTGAGGGCATTTAAGGCCTTAGGTCGATTGATCGTCAGGGTAGCGATACGATCGGCTTTTTCCAAGAGTACATTCTCAAATTCCACCTGTCTTCCCCCTTTTCCATTCCATGCTAGCTCTGTTATTTGCTATAGTCGTAAATCCCTTTGCCAACTTTCCGTCCTAGCCAGCCTGCTTGAACATACTGCTTAAGCAATGGGGAGGGCCTGTATTTGGGATCTCCGTAACCTTGATACATAACGTTTAATATGGCCAGAACTGTATCCAGACCAATCAGGTCAGCCAGTTCCAATGGACCCATAGGGTGATTCATTCCCAGCTTCATAATGTCGTCAATGTTCTTGGCCGGGGCAACTCCCTCATAAAGTTCCCACAGGGCTTCATTGATCATAACCTGAAGAACGCGATTAGAGATGAACCCAGGTACGTCATTGCACCATACCGGGACCTTTCCCATCTTTATAGAGGCTTCTTCAATGGTGTTGTAGACATCATCGGTGGTAGCCAGACCTCTGATAACTTCTACCAATTTCATCACCGGCACCGGGTTCATGAAATGCATGCCGATTACCTGCTCGGGACGCTTGGTACAGGCAGCAATCTGGGTGATAGGCAGTGAAGAGGTATTGCTGGCCAAAATGGCATGGGGTGGAGCAATACGATCAAGCTCTTCGAATACTTTTTTCTTGATATCAAAGTTTTCTACGATGGCTTCCACTATTAGGTCACAATCCGCAGCATCTTCAAGGCTAATTGAGGGTTTAATACGTCCTAAAATAGCATTTTTTTCTGCTTCAGTTTTTTTACCTTTGGATACGTCTCTGGCCAAATTCTTTTCGATCAGAGCCATGCCTTTGTTTACCAGATCCATATTAATGTCATATTGAACGGTGTCAAATCCGGCCTGGGCTGATGCCTGAGCAATCCCACCGCCCATTTGGCCGGCCCCAATTACCATTATTTTTTTTATCTCCATTTTTCATTTCTCCTTTGTAAAGTGATAATATAAACAAGCTCAATATTGCGGGCATGGACGATTATTTAACATAATTCCAAGTGATGCTTACTCTACTTTTATTAATATGGCGTCGCCTTGGGCAGCTCCGCTGCAAATACCACAGGCGGCGATTCCACCACCACGGCGTTTCAGTTCATAAGCGGCGGTCATTAGAATCCGGCCTCCGCTGGCGCCAATAGGATGCCCAAATGCCACCGCACTGCCATTGACATTAACCTTGGCATCCATCTGATCGTCATTTAAGCCCAGAATGGCTTTTCCGCTGGTCAGTGCTACGGCGGCAAAGGCTTCGTTGATTTCAAATAAATCTACATCAGCAGTCGTCATACCTTTATCTTTTAATAGTTTCTGAATGGATAAGCCGGGCACAGTTGCTATATAGCGGGGTTCCTGGGATACTTCAGCATAACCTAGCACGGTTGCCAATGGCTTCAATCCCAGTTCATCGGCTTTCTCACGGGACATTAGGACCAACGCGCTGGCGCCGTCATTAGTTCCGGGAGCGTTTCCAGCAGTAACTGAACCATTGGGGTCGAAAACCGGCGGTAGCTTGGCCAGCTCTTCGTAGGTGCATCCATAGCGTATTGATTCATCTGTATCCACAATAATAGGTTTTTTGCCCACTACCGTTACTGGTACGATTTCGTCTTTCATCTTTCCGGCTTTGATAGCTGCTTCAGCCCGATTCTGGCTGCGCACTGCCCAGTGATCCTGGGGTTCCCGATCCAAACCCATCTCTCTGGCTACTTCGGAACCATGGATGGCCATATGCCGGTTATAAATGGCACACCATAATCCATCCCAAACCATCAGATCTACTACATTTTTGTTGGGAATTCCCATGCGTGCTCCCCATCTCATATCAGGCAGTCCAAAGGGGATGTTGGACATGCTTTCCATTCCACCGCCCATAGCGATGTCGAGGAACCCGCCCGCGATCATATGATAGGCCATACCACAGGTGACTATGCCGGATGAACATACTTTATTTATAGTGACAGATGGCACTTCTACTGGAAGACCGGCTTTTAACCCTGCCTGCCTGCCTGGCACCTGACCGCAGCCAGCTTGAACCACCTGTCCGTAATATAGATACTCTACCTGGTCGGGTTTGATCCCAGCTCGATTTATTGCCTCTTTGATTGCTTTTGCTCCCAATTCTACTGCTTTAAATGACTTTAACCCTCCGCCAAATTTACCAAAGGGTGTCCTGGCTGCTCCTACAATTACAACTTCCCTCATCCCTTATTCCTCCTTTTATCATGCTCCTGAATTCATAGAAAACCTGAATATCATGTCTTTATAAGAAGTTGCTCTCTCCTCACCCCCTTCACAAAAAATACCCCGGCAGAATAATCATCTGACGGGGCTCAATGGCTCTCATTGCAGAAAATGAGCTTTTATTAATTTAAGTTACGGTTTTAAATATCTCTCTTAATCCATCCTATCCCAAATAAAATAGCCCACAGCAGTAATAACTGGCGGGGCTCAAAGGCTCTCAAACCATATTATATGGTTTATTTAGTTGGGCTTAGGTGATGGAAACGCTTAATTCCGAACCTATGCTGGGCAGCTTTTCTCCTGACTCGTACAGGATAGATTTTTACGCAAAAAGTTGCTTAGCCCGCACCGAGGGCATTTAATCTCTAATTGCTTGCATTCCAGGTATTTGCCCAGTAGTTTGTTGCATTTTTCACACCGCAAGTCCTGCAAATTATGCTCACTCCTATCTCCAATAAATTGAATTATTAGCTTTAGACGATATGCATCCATAAATAAATACATAGGTTTCAAACTATATTGAATTTCTAAAATTGATATTCGTCTTATTCCTCTAATACGCAAGTATTATGCCAAGCATTTAATTCATTAGATAAGTCCCATTGTTGCGAGGTTTCATTAAACAAAGATAAGAATGGCATTTGCCATTCTTATCTCAATCGTTTCCATTTTGCAATGAAAGAAATTTATTTTCCATTTTAATTAGTAATAATATATCGGCCATATTCGATATCACAATTTATTTAATGGTTCATTAGCCTAACCAAATCGCAATTCAGAGCAGGATAAACATTTTTCACATATATTCACGGGTCTTAAAATGTCCTCTTTCTTCATAAGTCGACTAAAAATATGTTGAGTAATTGCAACAAAATTGGCCTCTGATGTGATTCCGTTCTGCAACGCTTTGTTGCAGAACGGAATCACATCAGAACAGCAGATAAGTGACGTTGGAACTAATATATTTTACTAACACCATATTTTGCAGCTTTTCTTACCACTGTGGAAGCGTCAACTCCTAGTTCTTTCGCCATTTGTCTGGTAGTCCGGAATTTGGCATAAGCTTTCTCTAATATTTGTTTCTCCACACTTTCTACCGCCTCTTGCAACGGGATAATACCGGAAACAAAAACTTCCGAGATATTTTCCAATATAGCTTCTCCCAAAAAGGATGGCAGATCCTCCCGGGTCAATATGTTTTTGGTGCTAATGACCAATAGTCTCTCGATCAGGTTTTCCAGTTCTCTAACATTGCCAGGCCAGTTATAACCCATGAAAATTTCCACCACTTCAGAAGATATTTTTCTGTTTATCTTGTGTTTGCGGTTATACATCTGCACAAAGTGGGCGACCAGGGATGGAATCTCTTCTTTTCTATCCCGCAATGGAGGCACATGAACCGGCACCACGTTCAAACGATAATAAAGATCTTCACGAAACAGCTTCTTATCAACCAGTTCTAATAGATTGCGGTTGGTTCCGGTTACAATGCGCACATCTATAGGCAGCGATTTTACCCCGCCAACCCGAACTATTTCTCTATTCTGTAAAACTCGCAGAAGTTTTACCTGTAGGTTAAATGGCAAATCTCCTATCTCATCCAGAAAAATAGTGCCTCCATTAGCCAATTGAAAGTAACCGGCCTTACCCTCTTTTTTGGCGCCTGTGAAAGCTCCATAATCATAACCAAATAATTCTGATTCCAAGAGGTTTTCCGGAATGGCCCCACAGTTCACTTTAATGTATGGCCCGTTTTTTCGAGTACTGTTGCTATGGATAGTCTCCGCAATAAGTTCTTTCCCAGTACCCGATTCTCCAGTAATCAAAATAGTGGAATCAAACTGGGCCAGCCTGATGACCATACTTAAGAGATCCTTCATTTTAATTGAATTGATTATAATCTTGTTAGAACCCGAATATTGGAGCTTCAGGGTGCGCAACTGGCTTTCATAGTGCTGACTAAGACCTTCTACCTCCTCCAATTTCTGTTTCAGCTCATTAAGTTCGGTAATATCACGCACATTGCAAACCACTCGGAAGATTTTGCCGTACTCATCAAAAACCGGATTACCAGTAGCCAGGGTAGTTTTACCAGTCTTCATTTCCTGCATAATGGTAACTGCTTCCTGCCTTTTTATAGCAATGGCAGATACTGACTCGGAGACAATACCTTCTTTTTCTATATCAACTACATTTCTTCCCAGGAACTCGTGGCCATGTACGCCGGTAATTCTTTCAAAGGCCTTATTTAAGCGCAAGGTAACTCCATCTCCATCAGTTATATACAAACCATCAAAAGACGAGTCAATAATAGCATCCAATTCTTTGTTCAGTTTTTTAAAATATTCTAATTCCTTGGATATGTTTTCCATATCAGAGATGTCTTGCAGAACAGCTACTGCGCCTACAATATTACCATTCTTACAAATGGGAGTACGGTTGGATATGAAATAACGATCATTAAGCAGCAATTTTTGTAAAGGTTCTACCTTGCCCGTCTGGGCAACCTCAATTAGCCCACTGGTAGGAAAAAGATCTATGACCTTTTTACCTCGAGCATCTTCAGCTTTAACTCCGAGAAATCTCTCCGCTGCCTTGTTAAAAACAGTGATTATGCCCTTTTCATCGACGGCCACAATCAGATTGTAGGTAGAATTAATTATGGTATCTAATTCAGTAGAGATTTCCTTATAAGAACGAAAAAAAGCCGCAGCCAGATCACTGCGAGTAATAATCCCTACAATATTGCTCCCATCTAGAATCGGTAATCTGCCTACTCCAGGATTCAGATAATCTTCAATATTATCTTCGGGATGTCCGGTATTAACCTGGCGGGTCATAAATTCCGCCAGTGGTGTATGCATGTCCATTCCCTGGCTTACCATGCGAAAAATATGGCTCTTGGTAAATAAACCTATTATTTTCCCATTCTTATCAATCACCGGAGCTCCGTCCACCTGTCGCTCCAAAAACAGGCTAGTCACCTCCCGGACCGACTGTTCAGGTCTTAGTGTTATTGGATTAGGTGTCATTATATCTCTAAGCTTCATCATACCACCGCTTTTTTTAATATTTGGCAAAACTACCTTTATAATTAATGTATATTAAATGGCATAACTTTCCAGAATCTTTTTTATATAAAACATTGCTTTTTTAACGCTTGCATACTATAATGTAGTTGTGGTGGCGGAGAACTTGGGATAGCCTAGTATCTTAGGTCAATAGACAGTTAGTTGCCTTACCACTAGTCAAAGGGTTCTTTTAAATAGATCTCGGTTTATATTTATCGGTGGTTCATTTCGAGTTAGTTGGAGTTAGAATTTAGTTCTGGTTTCTCGGATCATAGAGGTCAGGGTCTTTCTCCGCCACCTAAATACGTTTAAGATAAATATCCTCATGAGTTTTTAGCTCATGAGGATATTTTTGTTTTAACATATTTCAGGAAAGGCAAAACAATAACTTAGTATTTAAGCGGATATTTGCCGTTCTTCATTAGCTTTCTGAATTTCATGACATTCTCCCGGGTCTTTCTGAGAATGGATTAAATGCTATAATTAAATGGGTACATTCATATTAAAGTGAATCGCCTTACCTATAAGGGGTGGTATGAATTGGATAAAAATGTTGATAAAATCATTGAGTTGCTAAAGCATTCAAAAAACACCGTGGTGGTAACCGGTGCTGGTATAAGTACCGAAGCAGGTATCCCCGATTTTCGAGGAGAAAATGGCATTTATCGGAAGTTGGGTGAGAACCGGGTTATGAATATAATTAACAGTGATTTTTTCCATAGCTCTCCGGATAAATTCTATGAATTTTACCGGGAACATTTCATGTTTAAACCTGTCCAGCCAAGCCTGGCTCACCTGGTGCTGGCAGATATGGAGAAAAGAGGGATTATAAAAGCAATTGTTACCCAGAACATTGACAATCTACATCAAAAGGCAGGCAGCAAAAGAGTAATCGCCATTCATGGTAATTCTGATCGTTACTTGTGCACCAAGAAAAGCTGCTCTTTGGTTTATGATGGGCTTTATGTTGATAATTGCCCCCAGATAGTTCCCACCTGTTCTGTATGCGGCAGTATATTGAAACCAGACGTGGTCCTTTTCGGAGAGCAGATCCATAACTACCTGGATGCTCAGGAGAGCATCTTAAGATCCCGGGTAATAGTGGTTATTGGATCTTCCCTAACCGTTTATCCCCTGGCTGGGTTCATAAAAGAGTTCAGCACTTTTACCCAGGACTTGATTATTATCAACAAGGGCTACACCCAAATGGATCATGCCGCAACCGTTAAAGTAGACACCACTAACACCGGAGCGCTGCTGGAACAGATTTGCCAACGACTTTAGTTTATAGACTGGTCACAAGAATTCAAAAGCTGTAGGAAGTGATTAAGTATGCGGGCGGTCATTCCCCAGATCACTCGATCCTTCCAAATGTAGAAATGCTGAGGGTATGCGGCCTGTCGAAAGGGATAATTTTTACCATGAGGAATTAGTTCAAATGGAAAATCCTCGGGTACATCCATTTTTAATGATAATCTTTTAAAAATTGGCTTGTTCTTTAGCAAAAAGTTTACTGGAACATAAAAAACTTCTTCTACTTCATCGCAGTTGGGCTTAATCTTACTTAAATCTTTAATATAACCTACATAAGAATAAATAATCGCATTAAATGGAGTAACCATTATATCCAGAGGGGCAATTAGCTCAATATCCTCTGTCACTAGACCCAGTTCTTCACAGGTTTCCCTTACTGCCGCGATTGCTGTTCCTCGATCGCTGCTTTCAATCCCGCCTCCGGGAAAACATATTTCGCCCGGCTGCTGTTTTAAAAGCAAAGATCTTTTTTCAAACAAAACACAGGTTTCGTCATTAAATTCAACTAGAGGAAGCAAAACGGCCGATTTGCTAGCCCGCTCATGTTCTAATATATTTGGTTTACGCCCCCTCAAAGCTTCAATGCCCTTATGAAAGATAAGCTCGTCCTCCTGCTTAATACCTCTTCGTCATCATAACCTTACTTCCAATTATAATGCTGCAGTTAATATTTTCGTATCTTAAGAGTACTAACCATCATAATTGATAAAAAGACCACGGTTGCTATGATGACGTAATTCGATAGATCATAGGCAAACCAGGATACTGGTGCCAGAAATGCTCCAGCTAGAGTTATGGGTATCCCCACAAAATACCCACTTATGTTTAAAACATTAAACCGCGCCAGACGAAAAGCTCCGCACATAATATAAAAAATAGCCGCGATAAGCCCTAACGAGTAAGGGAAGGAGTATAATACCTGGGCATAAAGTAAAATGGCAGGTGCAACCCCGAATGAAACCAAGTCACACAGGGAGTCCAGTTCTTTGCCCATATCTGATATTATTCCAAGCTTTCTGGCAATACGACCATCTAATCCATCGGCGACCACTGCCAGCAAGATAAATATTGCCGCTGATTGATAGTCCCCATGCAAAGTGCTAATCAGAGATAAAGAGCCAAAAACAATATTAAAAAGGGTTACTGTATTGGCCCAGCTCTTATTCACAAAATCTAGCAATTACTGTTTCCCCTCCTTTTAGTTTCTGTCCAGGTTGGACCAATATAGTAGTATCTTCCGGCAGATATATTTCGGTACAAGAACCGAATCGGATAAGACCAAATCTTTCGCCTATTTTCAAAGTATCGCCTGGCTGTACCCAGCACACCAAGCGCCGAGCTATGAGTCCAGTAATTTGTACTACTAAAACCTTGCCCCAATCGGTGACTATCCCTAGGTAATTGCGGGCATTTCTATCACTCACCTCATCTTTATATGCAGGTAAATAAATCCCAGAAACCCTGTTCACCCACTCCACCCTGCCTTCAATGGGGCTGCGATTGATATGGACATTAAAAATACTTAAGAATATTCTCACTCGTATGGTCTTAGCATGTACGTAATTATCTTCAACAACCGTTTTAATATCCATCACCCGGCCATCGGCTGGTGACACTACCATCCCTTTTTGTCCAGCAATAATACGTTCAGGATTGCGAAAAAAATAAACACAGAATATAGTTAATACTAAGCCTACAGCAAGTCCTATATAAGAAACGGTTAAGTATAATGCCGCAGAAAGGAAGATGGTAAATGCAATAAACGGCCATCCTTCACGGGCCACAATTTCCCTATGAGTCATAAATTAACCCCAATCAATTTTATTTTTACCAATAAAGCTATTAAGCAGGCAATTCATAGCTTCACAGTTCAACAATATCTTAATAATTTTAGCTTAAAAACTAACATTATGTAACCGAACATCTGTTCGCGTTCCCAATTTTTCTTACATTTATTGTTTTTCGTGGATATTAAACTTAATTTTCCAGATAAATAACCTTCGCATCTACTTTTTTCATGGGTCTATAAATAAACATCAGCGGAATAGCCGTCCTAACTTTGACTAAGTTTCTGGGATCTATGTTAAAATACTCAACCCGTATATACTTTCTAATCTCCCGCGGGCTTTTCATAGACATTTCGTTCAGGTATTGGATTACAAAATTCTTATCACGAGTAAATAGATTAATTATATCGTTGCTGTTCTCGGGATTATAACTAATCAAACCCTCCGGCAAACCATGTCTATGATTAAAGCAGAGATAATCGTATTTTAATAATTCATGGCTTATTTCAGAATGCTCCGGGTGATTTTCAATTATGAATGCTTGCAGGTATTGATACAGGACCTCTTTTTTATGCCCAATCCCAAACAGACAGTTAAGCTGCCAGTAAGCTGCAAAATCCTCGTAAAAGCCCATAGCTTTCCCATCATAAATCTCCTTTACTATGTAAACTACGGTTTTACGCATGCTCCCTGAGTTATAATATTTGTCCAAAATGTCTTCAATGGAACTTAAGGAAAGTATCTCTTCGTATTTCATGCAATTAGTCGAAAGGACCTGATAGGGTGGATTAGTTTGAAAAACATAGTCATATCGGTCGGATTCTTTTCTTATATCCGAACCCTTTAACATTTTCAGAAAACCCAATTGCATAACATCCGGCTCCAACTCATACACCATATTAAATGACTGGGTGAAGTCATCATAACCCTCGCCAGGCAGGCCAGCAATAAGGTCCAGATGCAGTTGAAAATTATTAAAGGACCTAAGCCTTTTGATATTGCCACTCAGTTTTTCCCAGTCGAAGTTTCTCCTAACTGCTTCCAATGCAGGTCTATAAGTTGATTGAATGCCTATTTCAAGATTAAACAGACCTGCTGGTACTTGGGCCAGAAAATCCAACATCGTTTCCGATAACAGAGCGGCATCCATCTCAAAATGTATTTTAACACTGCTACGGTGCTCAATAATATAATTCATTATTTCCCTGGCCCGGTTTTCATCACAATTAAAGGTTCGATCTACAAATTTTATTTCTCGAACCTGATGGCGAAGCATTAACGCCAAATCACTTTTAACTCTGTCGATAGATAAATAGCGTATACCTTTTGTCGTTGATGACAAGCAATAACTGCAACGAAATGGACAACCTCGCGAGCTTTCATAATACACTATCCGATCCGCCAGTTCATCAAGGTTTTCCAAATAAGGAAACGGAATTTCATCCAGATTAGCTATTAAATCTCTGTCCGGATTACGATGTATTTCCTCCCCGTTCCGGTAACTAATCCCTTTAATATTATCAATCCTGTGACCTTCCTTTAATGCCATGAGCAGTTCTTGAAAGCTTAACTCTCCCTCGCCCCTTACTACATAATCTATATAAGAACTGTCATGCAAGACTTGTTCTGCATCGTAAGATACCTCAGGGCCGCCCAGAATTATAATTGTTCGGGGAGAAACCTGTTTGAAATCAGCACATATTTCGAGAATACTCTTAATGTTCCAAATATAGCAGGAAAAACTCAAAACATCCGGTTGTAAGCGGTAAATCTCGGCCATAATGCCCTGGGTAGACTCATTAATAGTAAATTCCTTTATTCCAACCGGCAGCCCAACCGTACCTGCTTGAATATATGCGCTGAGGCAGCGTAAGGACAAAGAACTGTGTATATATTTGGCGTTGAGAGCACATAGAAGGACTTTATTCATCCCGGTCGAAGTAATCATACTTACAGTTCCCCCACTACCCGGATTTCAGGCTGCAACTCAACTCCAAACTTTTCCTGGGCAGCTTTTTGTATTCTGTTAATAAGCTCCAATACATCATCTGCCTTCGCATTGCCGCTATTTATTATAAATCCGGCGTGTTTGGTGGACACTTCGGCCCCACCAATCCTACAGCCCTTTAAGCCTAACTGCTCAACCATTGGCCCTACATAAAAACCGGGTGGTCTCTTAAAAACGCTTCCCGCGCTGGGATATTCAAGTGGTTGCTTTTCCTTGCGACTATGGCAATATTCCCTCATTTTAGCTTTGATTTCTTCGCTATTTCCATGTTTCAATCGCATTTTGGCCGCTACAATAATAAAATCATTATGTTGAAACTTGCTGGTTCTATAATTAAAGCCAATATCATCCGAAGAAAAAACTCGGCTTTCGCCCGATTGCTTGATAGCGTCAACCTCCAAAACTACATTCTTCATTTCCCCATCGTAAGCTCCGGCATTCATTACCACCGCCCCACCCAGGCTGCCTGGAATTCCCTCAGCAAATTCCAGACCGCTCAGGGAATAAGCTGCGGCTTTCCGAGCTAGCTCTGAAAGCCTGACCCCAGCCTGGGCATAGATTTCCCTGCCGTCGATACGAATATCCTTCAGATTATTTCCGAGTTTAATTGCTACACCACGAATGCCCTTATCCCTGACCAGCATGTTACTGCCTTGTCCGAAAACCAACAAGGGGAAATTATTTTGCTGGCAACAGGCTAACACCAGCTTAATCTCATCGACATTCCGGGGCAGGACCAACACATCTACTGGTCCCCCAATTTTGAAGGTAGTATGGTTTTTCATCGGTTCATTAACTTTGAATATTTCAGGTGAGATCAACTTAACTAATCCGCTATACATACTGGTCTCCTTAATATACTATTTGTAAATTATTAATTATTATTGGTCTTAAAACCGAATTATTCTTAATCTAAAAGTTTTACTGCTATTTTCGTAGCTTCTGGCATAATAATTATACTTGCATCATCGCCATGTTTAAGTCGGGCCATTTCGAGGGCTTCAATCAGACTTTGAACCGGGGTCATAAACATATCCCGAACGCTTTTTTCCGGTAATTCACTTAATAGAAGTATATCCGCCTTTTCTAGTATCCGGCAAATTGCAAAAGCCTTATGGCCGCCCAGCTCAAAATGACTATGAAACCTATCAAATATATCTTGGGGGCATTTTGCATTTTCTATCCACTCTTGAAAGGTTTTTTCTCCTAATCCTTCCCTGCACTCAGCCGCCAGAATGATAGTGCCTCCCGGTTTAACGGCTAAAACGGCAGCATCAAGAGCTTTTTGAGACTGGTACATATCAATGTCTTTAGGAAAACCACCACAACTAGCTATAACAATATCAGCAGCCGCCTTAGTCTTAACCACATTCATATTCTCACAATATTTTACCGCTTCTAACCAAGCTTTCTCTACATCTCCAGTAACGCAAAAAGCTATATCCTTCTTGGATTGGGTTACAACGTTGAGAATAAAGTCCACCTTAGCTTTACGGGCAGCCTCGATCATCAGGTCACTCACAGGATTATCTTCATAATTGCCCAATTTAGCCCTTGTATCGTTCATCATCTTATGGTTGGCCTCTATTACCTGACGGGCTGCTACACCTGGCAGAATAGATTTTCGCCCTCCAGAATAGCCAGCGAAGTAGTGTAGACTGACTACCCCGGTAGTAACTAAGAGATCAGCCTCGGCAACTGTTCGGTTAATGATTAAATCCATGCCATTGGAAAGGCAACCCAATGATAACAGGTTATCATCACAATTATGGTTCTCGATCCGGTATTTACTGCATATATCATCGCCAAACACCGCCTGGTTATCTGCCTTAGAATGATGACGATGGATACCTGTAGCAACAATTAGCGTTATATTTTCCGGCCTAATTCCTCCCCTCTCCATTTCCTCCAATAGTGGAGGGAGAATTAAATCATACGGAGTAGGGCGAGTTATATCATTCACCACAATAACTGCATTACGGGCAGATTTTTTCTCAATAATTTCCCTTAAGGTTTCCGTACCGATAGGATTCTGCATTGCATAAGCAATTAGCTCTGCCCCCTGCAATGATAAAGATGGCTTAGGTGCCTGAATGATACTAGCATCTTTACATTCATCTAAATCTAATTGCAAATATTTTTCACCATAGGCAAGTTTTATTTTCATTATCTAACCACCTTATACTTAGATTTTGCATCATCCTCTACAAATATTAGTTTATTTCTCATTAAGTATAAAAGCAACATGTCTTCTAAGCTCGTCAATTTTGTGCTAACATTAATAATAGGATTAGAATTCTAGTTGAGAGTGAGGCTGGTAAACATTAATGGAATGATTACGAGTAACCCTTTGCTAATCAAATCCCGTCTAACTGCAGTTGAGGTTTCACGCCTATTTCTTCAGTACGACATCGATAGTTTTCAGGTAATTAATGATGAAGATGAACCCGTGGGCTTTATTACCCGTAATCACCTCCTCTATCTGATTACCCAAGAACTTCCCCTGCATACGTCGGTGCAAGATTTGCTGTCCATGGATATAAAAAATAGGCAAGCAGTTTATCCTGTGCGGGAATTACCTCAACAGGAAAGTAAACCCAACCCGTCTAATGACAACATACTAACGTTTAAATCACCGCCATCCAAACAATTTGTAGTACATTCCCCTCGCATGAAGGAACTGGTTAAAATGGCTACCCGGATAGCTCGGGTTGATTCTACGGTTCTAATTCAAGGGGAGTCAGGTGTAGGTAAAGAATTAATTGCCGATGTGATCCATGTAAATAGCAATCGAAAAAAAGGCCCCTTGATTAAAATAAACTGTGGAGCTATCCCCGAAAACCTTTTGGAGTCGGAATTCTTCGGTTATGAACCAGGGGCTTTCTCTGGCGCCAGCAAAAATGGCAAAATAGGTCTTTTTGAATTAGCTGCAGGAGGCATATTGTTCTTAGATGAAATTGGAGATATGCCATTAAGCTTACAGGTAAAGCTTTTGCGGGTCTTGCAGGATAAAGAGATAACCAGGGTTGGTGGCATCAAAAAGCTTACAGTAGACATTAGAATATTGACCGGTACTAACCGTAATCTTAGTGAAATGATAATCAACCGACAATTCCGCCAGGATCTATTTTACCGTTTAAATGTTGTTCCCATCCGTGTCCCAGCTCTACGCGAACGACGGGAAGATATTCCGGTATTAACCAATTATTTCATGGAATATTTCAACAATAAATATTGTAGCAGCAATATAAATAAAAGCTTGGATCCAGATGTTATTACTTGTTTTATGGAACATGATTGGCCAGGTAACGTAAGAGAACTGGAAAATCTGATTGAGCGCCTGGTGGTAACAACCGCTCATGACAGGATATTAGTTGATGATTTACCTTTCTGGTTAAATAGATCTCATTATAATGCAGATTTAGACTTGGAAAGTATTTCACTGCGTTGCGCTGTGGAAGATACGGAACGCAAAATATTAGAGAATGCATTTTCCCGTTGCAAATCCACCTATGAGGTTGCTAGAGCTTTGGATGTGAACCAATCAACAGTAGTAAGAAAGGCTGCCAAATATGGCATCACCCGTAGCCTACCAATTCAGGAAGATATAACTGACAGAAAAAATCACTTGTATTTAAAACAATAAGACGCGTGAACATCATAGTTTTATTTAAGTTGTAAGTCTATTTTTATAGTCAAAAAAAGCGGAACTCAAATGAGTTCCGCTTTTTAGATTTGACAGATCTAATGTTGTCAATGAACAGGTTCCATATAGATTAGATGAAGCACGCCTCGTCAATGTCAATAGCGCTCTTGTCGCCAGCCTTCATAGCCTTCTCGAATCCGAAGACATCGGTAACATGGTTCATTATATAGAACTTGGCGCTGGCAATTTTGCCCTTGTAGAAATTGGCATCGAAGTGGTCGTCGCCTAGTTCTGCAAGCTTCGCAGCAGCCAGGAGGGCTTGGGAGAGCAACAACTTGCCGCAGTATACTCTCGCACCTGAATGCATGGTCCGGGTGGCGAAGAGCTGTTTCATTTGCTTATCGCCGGCCGTCCAAGCAGCATTCATATCCACCATATTTTTGAAAGAAGTCATGGCATCCGCCATCATGGCAAATTCAGCTGCGAATTCGTCAGTCTTTTTACCGGAGACGAAGTCATCGATTTCTGCAACCCACTTCTTGAACGGTTCGCCGCCATTCATGGTGAACTTGCGGCCGGTATAGTCCTGCGCCTGAATGAAGTTAGTACCTTCCCAGATGCCGTGGATAACGCAGTCTCTGTATAGCTGAGCCCCAGCATACTCTTCCATGAAGCCGTAGCCGCCGTGGCATTGGATACATTCCCCGGTCAGAATCCTCGCCATGTCGGATGAATAGGCTTTGCACAGCGGATTGGCGATCGCGAACATGTTACCATAATATTCTCTCTCTTCCTCTGTTGCAGCATCTACTTCCAGATCGCGGTAGAGATAGGCTTGGTAAATCAAAGCACGGATGGCTTCCATGCCGGATTTCTGGTACATCAGCATGCGGCGGACGTCTT
>CAYWFX010000028.1:18425-47188 GCA_964457945.1 uncultured Syntrophomonas sp. | reverse complement strand
CTGCAGCAGGTGTACTGTATTATTTTGAAGAACATGAGATCAACTGTAGCAAACTATACTGGATATCAATACACTAAAGCATCAATGATCATACTAAGCTTCTCTAAAAAAAAGTCTAAATTAGTCTAACATATGCTATCGCAAAATTTGATATCTTGCCAAAAGTAGAAACATTGTATATACTGATGTTGGAGGTGAGTATTGTGTATTCTACTATTCAAAAATGGGGAAATAGTCAAGCAATACGATTGCCAAAAGGCGTATTGGAGGCTGCCTCTTTGCGTGAAAATGATCGGGTAGAGATAAATGTAGAAAAAGACTGCATAATTATTAAACGAACAAATAAAAAGCATAAAACTTTAGAAGAAAGGTTGTCTGGCTATAACGGTGATTATAAGTGTTCTGAATGGGAAACCGAAAAATCACAAGGTAAAGAGGTGTAGCTATGGAATACACACCAGAACAAGGGGATATTATTAACCTTGAATTCGATCCTCAGGCTGGGCATGAGCAAAAAGGTAAAAGTCCAGCAGTGGTAGTCAGTAATAATACATTTAATAAATTTACAAAGATGGCAATGGTCTGTCCGATTACCAACACCAACCAAGGATTTCCTCTTCATGTAGCTCTTGATGATAAGACTTCAACAACTGGTGTTGTTATGTGTGAACAAGTAAAAGCTCTAGATATATTGGCTAGAAAAGCAACCTTCAAAGAAAAGGTACCATCCTATATTTTAGAAGAGATTGTGGATATATTAGTAGGTTTTATTGAATTGCCATCAGAATAGAGCAAATTGACAAATATACACGTTCCTAGAACATAGCAGGTCAAACTACATAAACCACTCCCATTGATATGCTCCCTACAGAGTAGACAGTGAAATAAACAAACTGTCTACTCTGTAGGGAGCATATCATCTGGGTTTTTTATATTATGTTTGTATCGAAGGATAGTAAGCGCAGGTTTTATTATTTGTGTTATTTATCATCCAGTCTGCTCCACCCGGTCGAATTTCATCAAACTTGTTCCAAAAAAGATTTCAGCCGCAATTCAGATAAGGCTCCGAAATGCAGTATTTAAACTATATATGGCATATATTGTCGTCTATTAATAAATAGGTTAACATGTATATATATTTAAAATTATAAGAATAGATATTCATTTTTTCTATACCTATTGTTTTATAAATATAGTGAGTGTTTTAACCGGTTCTATTACGATAGGTTAATTGTAATTACAACCTAAAAAACTGGCTGATTTCAATAGAGAATCAAGTTGTTCAAATCGGCTTATTTCCCAATGGAATTAAATTATGGAGGGATTATTATGTTTAAAGAAGAAAGAGAAGAACTAATGTTCGACTGGAGTTTGCTGGGAGATATTGACCTCGGAAGACCTAATTTAGGTTCAACCATGCCGGTAGTAGTTTATCGCTTAATGCAGTTTACATTAAGAGACAACATGATTAAGCAGTTTGGAGTCAAAAAAGCCGATGAAATATTTTACCAGGCTGGTAAAGTGGCGGGTCAAGAAGTATATAAAAATTTGGTTAATAAAACCAGTGAGTTTAATAATTTTATTAGCCAACTCCAATCAATACTAAAAAATTTGGGAATTGGTGTTTTAAGAGTTGAAAAAGCAGATCTTAATAATCTTAATTTTCTTCTAACTGTATCGGAAGATTTGGATTGTTCCGGGCTGCCAGTTTGCGAAGAGGAAATCTGTGTATATGATGAAGGGTTTATAGCCGGTCTACTTTTAGGGCAAACCGGTAGAGAGTTTACGGTAAAAGAGATTGATTGCTGGTGTTCTGGAGATAGGGTATGTCGTTTTGAAGCCAAAGTGAAATAGGCGAACTATTATGCTAGAAATAGAGGAACAACAAATCGATCTATTAACTGAATCAGCCTATCTTGTGCTTAATGGAAAACCCCCAAAATCCATTATGTTACCAGACGGTTTACCAGATAATGAGCTTAAACAGTTCATCAGCTATTACAACAGGTTAATTGCTGAGCACAGTGAACTTGCTAGATTTGCCGCCGCCCTCTCCATTGGGGATTTGGATTACCAACCAACTAAGGTAAAGATGCAGGCATATCAATTGCTTAAAAACTTACAGGGTAATCTAAGACATCTAACCTGGAAAACACAGCAAATTGCCCAAGGGGATTTTACGCATAAGATTGACTTTATGGGTGATTTTTCAGAGGCTTTTAACAACATGGCACAGCAGCTAAATGAGGCATTTGAAAAAATTGAAAATCAAAATAGGCAGTTGGAAGAAGCATACAATATTATTCAGTCCGATAAAGCATATATCGAAGAATTGCTTGAAAACCTTCAAGCAGCCGTATATGTTAAGGATCTGCAGGGCAGATATACTTTTGTCAACTGTGAATGGGAAAAAGCTACAGGTGTTGCGCGTGACCAGGCTATAGGAAAAACTGCTGTTGAAGTCTTTCCATCCGACATTGGGCAAAAATATCATGAAAACGATATGGGGGTTATAAGATCTTGTGAGATACAAGTAACCGAAGATTATGCTGTTCAGGAAGGTATAAATAAAACTTATTTATCAACCAAGGTACCTATGCGGCAAAATGACATAATTATTGGATTGTGCAGTGTTTCAACCGACATAACTGAACGTAAACATATGGAGGAGGAACTAGTTGTAGCCAAGAAGATTGCAGAAGATGCTTCAAAATCTAAAGCAGATTTTCTGGCTAATATGAGCCACGAAATACGTACTCCAATGAATGCGATTATGGGTATGGCATATCTTATTCAAAAAACTGAGCTCACTAAAAGACAAAAAGATTATATAGATAAAATACATAAATCCAGCCAGCATTTATTGGGCGTAATAAACGATATTTTAGACTTTTCCAAGATCGAAGCTGGCAAGCTGGATATAGAATATATCGATTTCAATCTTGAAAGTGTATTGGACAATCTATCCAATCTAATAGGGGAAAAATGTTCCGCCAAGGGACTTGAACTTATATTTGATGTAGATCCTGAAATACCAAACAATTTATGTGGAGACCCTCTGCGTCTGGGACAGATCCTTATTAATTATGCCAACAATGCTATGAAATTTACCGAGAAAGGTGAAATAATAGTCAGAATCCGCAAGGAGTTTTATAAAGAAAACGAGTACCTGCTTAGATTTGAGGTTAAGGATACGGGAATAGGTCTGACTGAAGAACAAAAGAACAAGCTGTTTCAATCTTTTCAACAGGCGGATTCTTCTACCACTAGAAAATATGGCGGTACAGGCCTTGGTTTGGCAATATCAAAGAATCTGGCTACCCTTATGGGTGGGAACGTTGGGGTGAATTCTGAAGAGGGAAAGGGAAGTACATTCTGGTTTACGGCCAGACTTTTGATTAACAAAAAGTTCAACGAAATAAATCTTCCTGCAATTAAATTGCAAAATCGCCAAGTGCTGGTGGTTGATGATAATTTGCAGGCCAGAACGATTATAAGCGACATGTTAAAAACCATGTCTTTAAGGGTGGATGAGGCTGAATCTGGAGTAAAAGCCATCAACATGGTTATAAATGCCAATAATATTAATGCCCCATATGAGATTATATATATGGATATGCAAATGCCTGGTACCAATGGTATCGAGACTATAAAGCAGATAAATATTTTGAATTTAGCATTAAAGCCGCATTATATAATGGTTACCGCTTTTGGCCGGGAAGAGATATTCCATGAAGCACAAAATGCCGGAGTTGAGCTAGTTTTAGTAAAACCGGTAAATCCGACCGTTCTTTTTGATGCAACTATCAGAGTACTGGTCGGAAATGTTGAAGAAGCTTGTGAAGACCAGGAGATAGTTGTTGTACAAAGCAGCAAAAATAATCTGCTCGCTATAAAAGGTTCAAATGTTCTGCTGGTTGAGGACAATAAGCTTAATCAACAGGTGGCATTGGAATTACTTGAAGATGGTGGATTTAACATTGATATTGCCAATAATGGACAGATAGCATTACAGAAAATTGGCGAAAAAACATATGATATAGTTCTAATGGATATGCAGATGCCGGTTATGGATGGACTTGAGGCTACCAGGCAAATTCGTAAAAACCCTAAATATTTAATGTTGCCTATTGTAGCAATGACAGCTAATGCAATGACTGAAGATAAGGAAAGATGCACCGCGGCAGGAATGAATGATCATCTGACTAAACCAATAGAGCCAGATCTGCTTTACGAAACGTTAATCAAATGGATTCCGCAGAAACATGTTGTTGATAATATTCCGCATGGTTATGAAGATCTGAGTTCAGATGATAAAGGTCCAATTAAAGAGCAAGCAAAATTAAATATCTCTGGTCTAGATATAGAACTGGGGCTTAAGCGTATTCTTGGCAAAGAAAAATCCTACATAAATTTATTGAGAAAATATGTATCTAGCCAAAAGCACTCATTTACAGAACTGGATACGGCGCTTAGCCATGGTGACTACAATACGGCTGAACGCATTGCTCATACACTAAAGGGAGTTTCCGCAAATATTGGAGCCATAGAGGTTATGGAAAATGCTGCTATTTTAGAGAGTAAAATAAGACAACAAATAACCGGGGAAGAACTCAAGTCTATAATTGCAGAAACAAGTGCTCTACTTCATTCCCTGATAAAACAAATAGAAAAAAACCTTCCGGCTGAGGATGAAAACACACAAAGTTTCGGCCCTGTTTCTGCATCTGAGGATCTGAAAAAAGCATTGGAAGATCTGAGACCTCATATTGAAGCCCGTAAACCTAGAAAATGTGCTGAATCTTTAGTAGAATATCGAAAGTTAGTATGGCCTCAGAACATGCAAACTGAAGCTGCTGGACTGGACAAACTTACTTCTAAATATAAATACAAAGAAGCACAAGAGGCGCTCGATTCACTAGCTAGAAAATTGGAAGGCGTTGTTGAATAATGAAGGATTTATCGGAATGCACTATTTTAATTGTTGATGACACTGAAGACAATATCGACATTCTGGTTGAAGCCCTGGGAGAAGACTATGAACTTTCTGTAGCAATGGATGGGCCATCAGCACTGGAGAGTTTAGAATTAGAATTGCCTGATATTATATTATTAGATATCATGATGCCCGGTATGGATGGATATGAAGTATGCCGAATTTTAAAGCAGGATAAAAGAACGGCACAAATTCCGGTAATATTTCTAACGGCTATGGATGATATTGAAAGTAAAACAAGGGGGTTTAAAGCTGGAGCGGTTGATTATATTACCAAACCCTTTGAAATACTTGAGGTTAAGGCTAGGGTACAGACACATATGGCGTTGACTCTGGCAAGGATTGAGCTATCCATGCAAAAAGAGATTCTTGAGAAGAAGGTTATTGAACGCACCCAGGAATTAAGTCTTACTCAGGAAACTACCATTGAAGCTATTGCATGTCTGGCAGAGTATAGAGATCCTGAAACTGGGGGACATATAAAACGAACCAAGAATTATGTTAAGATTTTAGCGGAAAAACTTAAGGATCATCCTAAATATAGGGATTTGATTAGTGAAGAAATAATTGATCATTTTTACCAATCTGCTCCTCTTCATGATATTGGAAAGATTGGAATCAGGGATGAAGTGCTGTTAAAACCGGAAAAATTGACTGATGACGAATTTGAAGAAATGAAACAACATACAATTATTGGTTATAATGCATTATGCATGTCGTCACAAAAACTGGGTGAAAATTCATTTCTAAAATATGCTATGGAGTTTTCAAAATATCATCAGGAAAAGTGGGACGGAACGGGGTATCCAGACGGGCTAAGCGGTGAGTATATACCATTAGTAGGCAGAATTATGGCCATTGCAGACGTCTATGATGCACTTATTAGTAAACGTATATATAAACCCCCTTATACTCACCAAAAGGCTGTAGAGATAATAACCGAAAGTAAAGGAACACATTTTGATCCTGATATTGTAGAAGCATTTTTGGAGATTAAAGAAGATTTTCGTCAGATAGCCTTAAAATACGCGGATTATAAAGAGGAAATATTTACACTTTCTATAATGGATACATAAAATCTCTACGTGGAACGCATGCACAACGTCAAACGGTCAGGCCGCTGACTATTACCGGTATCTCTAATAGCCGGTAAATGCACGTTTTTACTAATGTCTATGTCTAACTTATGCTGACTTTTCTTATACCCCTTGCTCTCAGATATTTTTAAAGACTTCCTCGAATTCCTCAGACGAGAAACGTAATAGAATTCGCTGTCCAATTGCTTGGCGCGAGCAAAGTTTGGTCAGAAAGGCATTGTATACATAATTACTTCTGATTTCATTGGTGATGCTCCTAAAATACTTCGATTACAATGTATCACACCATCCCTTTCAAGTCACGTGGTCATTCTGAAATTGTTGCAAATACATAAACGGTGAGCGAATGGCAATCTATCAAAATGTCACAAATCGGTCTCTAGAAGCCGTTTAAGCACATCTGACACAAATGCGTTAATTAATAGGTTCTGGTTAAGTAATATAATCAGCATTAATGAGCTTATGTTATTTATTGCCATACTGCCTGAAAACACTCATAAATTACCATTAAAAAGCCAATATGTAATAATTACCATGTAATAAATAAAGGTAACTGATAGAAATTGTCGAAAAGTTTACTATATACAGATTGATTTGTTAATTGTGAGAGGCAATTAATAATAATGAGGAGATATTAAATTAAAATGACAAGAGAACATTCAGCTAAGAAATTATCATTAATAACTGTATTAGCAACACTTATATTAATTTCGATTGTAGTGACTGTACAGTTTCCTTCTAAACAAGGCAGAAGCAACAGTGCAGCTGATAATCTCGCATTGAATGAGGTATTGGGATCTGCTCAAAGTACAACCCCAACCTGGAATAGGCTGTATTCTATACTGAGTACTCACACCGATACTGGCGTGGCAGGAAATAGTGAAACCATTGTACCAGATGCAAGTGAGCCTGAAACTGAAGAAAATACAGTAATCGCTTTGAATCCATCCGCTGGAAATAAAGTACAGGATGTTAGAGTAGAAACCAGTGTATCGAGGGGCGCCAAAAATACCTATACAGTTTCAAATATTGGCCCAAATGATATTGCGAATTTCTGGCAGAATAGAAACACGTGGATGCAGCCAGTTAAAGGACGGCAGACCACAAGCCCAACCGGCGGAGCCAGGTATTTTGGAGCACCCAGGGAAAATGGCCGGGCACACGCTGCTGTCGATTTTATTGCACCTAATGGCACCCTCGTATATGCAATGACCGACGGAAAAGTAATACGTACTAGTTTGTTTTTTCAAAATACAAGTGCAGTAGAAGTGCAAAATACGGATGGAACTATTACACGTTATTGTGAGATTGAACCAGCATTATCTGTTAATACAACTGTCCATAGGGGAGACGTAATAGGAAAGATTATTAGCAACAACTCTGGAACTTCAATGCTGCACTTGGAAATGTATATGGGCACCGCCTCCGGATCATTATCGCAAAGCAATAATTCTAAAAATTACAAGAATGTAACTGCTCGCAATTATGAACGCAGGTATGATTTAATCAACCCAACCGGCGCAATATATCTACCTGTTAAATAAACCAGAAAATATCTGGGTCTGGACCAGTAGTAAGCTCTAATTGCCATCGTCAGTAAGCGAGCAAAAACAGGGCACAAAACCTATTTTATAGGGGTTTGTGCCTTTGGCTATTTTTAGGAGTTGTTTACATACAATGCTTATCTGGAACTGGCTCTTAGTCAGATGAAGATTTTACTGTACAGTGCATGAGAAAAGAATATGTATCCCGGTTTATATATTAGGCTTTAAGATATAAATAGAAATTTATAAATTTTAAAAAATGCTTTGCTTTCTATTTTAATGCATAGTAATTTTGTAATGAAGATGTTCTTTATTCTTTAAAGGAGGCAAAGAAAACAAATTATGGATATTGTAATTGAAAAGATGCCAGCATATCGGATTGCTTACATAAGGCAGATTGGCCCTTATGGAATTAACAATGTGAAAACAATGGAAGAATTAAAAAAATGGGCAAAATTTAACCATTTATTTAATGACGAATCCATAATCCTTGGAATTGCTCAGGATAATCCTGAAACTACTAAACCTGAAAACTGTCGTTATGATACCTGCATTGTTGTTTCAAACGACTATTCAGTAACTGACGGCTATGTAAGAGAAGGTAATATTGTTGGAGGAAAATATGCTGTTTTTATAATTAATCATACAGCAGAAGCATTTCAGAAGGCGTGGATTGATATTTTTCCAGAATTATTAAAGCAAGGATATCAATTTGATGAAGCAAGACCAATCATCGAAAGGTATACAGTCCAAATGGTTAATAATCATCATTGTGAAATTTGTGTACCCGTATGATAATGGTCGGTGCTTTCTTTTCGAATGAGTGGCAAGGAGATATCGAAAAACAGTTACCGTAGATTGAGTTGCTTGCCTGACATCTATTATCTGTTAATATGTACATTATGAAAGATAATTCGCTGATTTATGTGGTTGATCCGGAAGATAATTTAACCTATCTGCGAGACGTGTTCAAAAAGAAACTGTCCGTATCCCATGCGCTGCTGGCACGGCTGAAGGTTCAGGAAAAGATTCGTGTCAATGGTCAGTTTGCCCACACCAACTACCGTCTCCAACCTGGTGATCGCATAACGGTTGATCTGAACCTTGATGAAAGCAGTCATATCATACCGCAGGACATTTCGCTCGATATAATTTACCAGGATGCCGATATAATGGTAATAAATAAACCCGCTGGAATGGCTGTTCATCCGATAAAGGATAAAATGGAAGACACTCTCGCCAACGCCGTTACCTACTACTGGTGCCAGCGTGGAGAATCGAGCTTGTTTCGTCCTATCAACCGATTGGATAAAGGCACCTCAGGCCTGGTGCTGGTAGGTAAGAGTCAGTATGCGCATCAGGCCATGTTTAAGCAACAAAAGCATGGTCAGGTTCAGCGCCGCTATCAGGCCGTGGTGGAAGGCGTGGTGCTCGAAGACCAGGGTTGTATTGATCTGCCTATTGGATATGCCGAACCGGGTAGTTCTATTTTCCGCAAGGTCCTCGAAAATGGCAAGGCAGCCATAACTCATTTTACTGTCATAAAAAGATATAAGGATTTTACACTGCTCAGTCTCCGACTGGAAACTGGTCGTACTCATCAAATTCGTATCCACATAAGTCACTTAGGACATCCCATCTGTGGGGATTCAATCTATGGGCAGCCATCAAGGCTTATTGCGCGTCAGGCTTTGCATGCAGGTTGGACCTCCTTTTTACAACCTCGTACCCTGGCCCGCATGCAATTTGAGGTTCCACTGACGAAGGACATGCAAAATCTTTTGGCACAGATCGATGAAGGAGATATATAAATGATTAAAGCTTATTTAGCAGGGATTTCAACCCAATATAAAGGGGAGGATGTACAAATATAATATTGTATTTATGATGAGCAGGAGCTTTGTTGATTTTTCATTGGGCAAATTGAACCGTAATAAGCATATGTTGAAAACAGGAGAAATGTCCATGCCTGATAAGCGTTGTATATATTGTGACACTGATAATGATTTATACGAATCAGACATTATCCCAGATGCAATTGCCGCATACAGAAGTCATTCTTATTGAAGAGATAAATAGGAATGGTAAGAAAAATTTAGTATGAGTAAAAAAGAAGATATTATTGAAACGAACAAAGAGGAAGTGACAGAATTGACTACGATATTCCAGGGCGAAGGATGCTTGGACTCCGGGCCTTTCTATCACGGCACAAAAGCCGATTTGAAGCTGGGGGACTTGTTGGAACCTAACTATCGTTCTAATTATGGGGAGCAAAAAAAAGCCAACTATATCTACCTGACCGCGACACTGGATGCGGCAACATGGGGAGCGGAACTTGCGGTAGGCGACAAACCCGGTCGAATCTATCGTGTGGAGCCCACCGGGCCCATCGAGGATGATCCCAATCTGACGGATAAGAAGTTTCCGGGGAACCCGACGAGGTCCTATCGCACCCGACAGCCACTACGGGTGGTGGGCGAGGTCTTGGACTGGGAGGGACACTCTCCAGAGGTACTCCAGAACATGTTAGATTACCTTGACGAGCTAAATCGTCTCGGCATTGAGGCGATCAACGACTGATTGCGCGATAGTCGTTAAATTCCAATTTAACTAAGAGATATTTTTCTTTCGTAACAGAAAGGATTGCAAATTGAATTGATACATAAAGCATGGCTTCTTACGTTATAATTTCGTAGAGTGCTATGCTTTTTTTAATATCATGGATTAACATCTACCGTCACGCCGGATTTGAATTCCACGGTGAACCTGTCCTTATAGACTGATGCCATTCCTGTGTAAAACAGCAAATACCGAGCTCTGTTCTCGTAATCAAAATGAAATGATTACACATATTACTTAGGGAGATATTTTGGTTCCTCAAAAATATACCTATTTACAGCTACGCTATTCCGTGATACTATATACTAGTAATAAGTAATACTTCATACAAGTGGTACAGAATAGCAAGGAGTGGTTATGCTGGAAAACCTTACGGAAATGCTCAAAGGCGTGCTGGAAGGCTGTGTTCTTGAAATCATCAGCCACGAGGAAATCTACGGTTACGAAATCACGCGGCGGCTAAACGCTCTCGGATTTTCGGACGTTGTGGATGGGACCGTTTATACCATCTTGGTGCGGCTTGAGAAAAACAAGCTGGTGGAAATTACGAAAAAGCCATCCGATATGGGACCGCCGCGAAAGTTTTTCGCGCTCAACGATGCGGGGCGCAAGGAACTACAGATATTCTGGGAAAAATGGGAGTTCGTATCATCAAAAATTAACGATTTAAAGGAGAAAATATAATGAATTTTTGGGATAAAATCACGGGCAGCGACATGACTAAAGAATTGAAAACTTTTGAATCGCGAGCCAAAAAGCTGCCGGCTGCTTATCAAGCGGCATGGGAAAAAATTAAAGCCAATCTTTGGCAGAACTCAGATTTCACCGGTCGCAACCTCATGCCAATTCTTGACGGTGTGCTTGGCCTGCTCGAAGAAACGGCGGCGGACGGGCAGAGTGTCCAAGAGGTTTTGGGTGACGATATCAAAGGCTTCTGTTCAGCGCTGGCTGGCGAAGAAGGGGCAAAGTCTTATAGCGACAAGTGGCGCGAGCAGCTCAACAATAATATCGCAAAAAAATTAGGTAAATAGGAGGATAAAATGAGCATACAAGATATCATCGAAGGCAAAAAAAAGTGGCGAGCGCACGTGGCGCGTGTCAAAGCGCTCCCGCAAGATTATCAGATTGTTTATAAAGAGATTCAAAAATATCTCTTTAAGGTCGGCCCGGTTGAGCTTACAAATGGAATAGGCTTACTTTCGGGGATTGTTGATCTTTTCGAAGAAGGCGTTGCCATTGGGAAAGGCGTGCTCGATGTGACTGGCAGAGACGTAGCGGCGTTCTGCGATGATTTAATTAAAGATTCAAAAACTTACTATAACAGTTATAAAGAATCTGTTGATCAAAAAGTTAGCAAAGCCATGAAAAAGGTTACGGATAAAACAAAGTAAAAGGTGGATATTTTATTAGTAAGCTTAATGCTTCAGACAGCAGCAAAGTTAAAAACCGCGAACTTGTTTTATATAAAGCACGCAATGAAGTGAGAAGATTGATTAATGCGAATGTGAACCGGTATGAAGATGAGAATTTCAACAATTATAAGCCTGTATTTCTAACCTTAACCTTTGCAGATAACATAAAAGATATTAGCATGGCTAATAAAGAGTTCAGGAAGTTTATTAAGCGTCTGGGCTATTATATTGCTAATAAGCAGACCTATCTCAAATATGTAGTCGTTCCGGAATTTATAATTGGTTACTAGTAAATCCATTTACCGGTGTCTCTAATAGCCGGTAAAGTGCACGAAAAGTGTTATGTTGTTTATCATACACTGGAAACAATTATGTTAGAAGGTTATATTGATGGAGAATCAACAGTGCCTGGGGGCAGGTCAAAATTTGGTTGAGTTATATGGTATCACCTTTTATTTTTCCTGTTGAAGAATCCGAAGAAGGTTGGTCTATGAGCATAGATAACGAAAGCTTTGAGGACGTTCTTCCTTTATTTGCCTCTATCTTCAAAAGAGCAACCACAATGGCACGGGAAATGAGGCCAATAAACATAAATAAACAAAAATCAAGCAATACAGAATATGGCTTAATGTAAGCAAAAACTTTCAGGTATTCCAATACTGTATGATAAAATACAAACGAAAATAATCCTGCCCATACTGTGTTCCACAGAATAAAGCTCCTCCATGAGCGCGTGTATTGGTATACGAGCATAGCATATAAAGGGATAAGTGTAATGTCCCCAAGGATAAAGCTTGGATTAAAAGGTACTATGCTTTTGTAATATATCCAATAACCGAATTGTTGACCAATTGAATCATAATTAGCAAATGTGACAGCAACTAATGAACCAAAAAGCAATATCTCGATTATTCGCTCTCTGTCTGCTAGATAAATAAATAAGGCATATGAAAAGAGTAATATAATGACAAGGAAAAACCAGATAGGTGTAAGAAATTGTTGATTAACCCACTGGGTAATCAACAGGTTATTAAAGTGTTGAAATGCTTGCGTTATTTGTTCATCGGTGATCATGCTGTATCCTCTTTCCAATGTGATTTGCAATTATATTATTTACATAAACAAGAAATAATATTTAAATAACTCATTTACTGCAAGGATGACAATCGGCAATGAACGAAATATATGTTGAATTACTAGAGGCTTAAGCTGCATAATATGCATTTGTTTTAAAGCTGCCATATGGCAGCTTTTTCACTTTTTATCGAAACTGAAATAATAGTTTTCAATGAAGATTCGGCACCTAATTCTATTGTAGAGGCATTATAAAAAATATATATTATGTAGCACTACTTGGCTAAGTAACACACACTTTACAGAAAATTTGTTATAAGGGATATGTTCAATGTCCGATTAATCCAATAAAAGAGTAGGGTAATGGATGATAGTAAAACAAGGGGCAGTCAGTCGGCATTAACATTCTGTAGACTAGCCAAAAGGAAAATAACGGTCGAGCGTCAAGCAATTCTGCTAGTTGACATAATGTTCATTAATAGATTTCCTATTATAGATTATTACATAAAAGAACGCCGAATATACGGCGTTCTTGAAACATATAGTATTATAAAATAATTGACATAATGCTAATGAAGTGAAATTGAAGCTCTTGGAGAGGGGAGTGTAAAAGCCAAAATATAAACATTTGCTAATTATGACAGCGAAAATGAAGTAGACACAATGTTAATTCCAGATTTGCCGATGTTTGTCGTACTGTATCGAGAAACGAAATAAGCGATTCGTGGAATTGGTATTGCTCTTAGGTTTGTAGCTTTGATAATGCTCACAGAGGTTAATCCATACAAAAGCAGGATTTATCCAGATTGTGTCAAATGTTGTCAAGTAATAGAAGAGATAAGTCTCAACCAAGAGTTGAATATTTTTCTTGTTTGACATATTAGGGGGTGAAGCAATTAGTATGGATGTAAAGCATAAATTTGCCAATATAGTTATAATGGAAAAAACCGTATTAATTGCCGTGCTTATTGTTCTAAGTGGCCTAAGCTTTAGCAGTTACGTTTTATTTCACACCCTTGCGGAACTTTTTTGTGTGCTCATATCTTTCGGGGTTGTTCTGGTTACACTATATACTCCTGTCAAAAAAGATAGTTTCCTTTTTCTAATTGGAATCGCTTATGGTTTTGTCGGAGCTTTCGATTTAATACATACCCTGGCATATAATGGAATGGGCGTTTTTTCTGGTGATACGTCAAACCTAGCTACCCAACTGTGGATAAGTGCGAGATTTTTGCAAGCCAGTTCTCTACTCGTTGCAACGCTTTTAATAGGGAAGAAAGTAGATTATCGAATATCTTTTCTTGCAGTAACTTCTATTTCAATTTTCTTAGGAACGGCTATTATAGGAGGGGTATTTCCGGACTGTTTTATACCTAACTCCGGTCTGACTTTATTCAAAAAAGTTTGTGAGTATATCATCATTCTGCTGATGATAGCTTCAGTGATAATACTACATAGACAACAAAAAGAAAAAAACGAGGATGCTGAGGTTTATCATAATTTAATCAAGGCATGTATCGTAAGCATATTTGCAGAGGCCTTTTTTACTCTTTACATTTCCGTTTATGGTATGGAAAACATGATAGGACATTTATTAAAACTATTATCTTTCTATTATATCTATAAAGCAATTATCGAAGCCTACCTTTGGCTGCCATATGAGGAAGCTTTGAAACGGTTAAAAGCGGAAGAGTCATTAAGGGAGAGCGAAGAAAATTTGCGGGAGAGCATGGCGATGCTGGAACGTGCCCAGCGCATTAGAGGGGTAGGATACTGGACCCTATACTTGGCCAATAAGGAATTGAATTGGTCTCCCCAAGCACGGAGCATTTATGTAGGCGATGCCGATTTCGATCTTACCTATGAATCTTTACAGCAACTGACACATCCTGAAGACATGGCAAAGGTCAAAGCTGAGTTGGAAAAAGCGTTAATGCAAAGGCTGCCGGCTGAGATTGAACACCGTATCATCCGGCCGGGAGGCAGTGAGGCTATTGTTAATTTAGATATGGAGATGGATATAGATCATGATGGCCAAATAGTGCGCTTGTTTGGGACAATCGTAGATGTTACCAAACAGCGAAAAGCAGAAGCAGCCCAGAGGGAAATTGCCGAAAGATTAATAGCTCTGGATAAACTTAAAGATCAGTTTTTGGCTAATACAACCCATGAACTAAAGACCCCTTTAAATGCGATTATTGGAATATCAGAGTCCCTTAGTGAAGATATATCGGATAAGCTTAGCTCAGAACAACAAGAACATTTATCAATCATTAGCCTCTCTGCCAGAAGGCTGTCCAACTTAATCAATGATATTCTGGATATTTCCCAGTTAAATAATGGCGATATTAGATTGAAAAAAAAGGCAGTAAGAATTTCGGATATTATTAGACATTTGATATTGGTTTTTGAGTATTTGAACCATAAAAAAGAGGTGTCGATGAGATGGAACCTACCGGAAGAGTTGCCGCTGGTCGTAGTAGACGAAGATAGAATCAATCAAGTGCTTTATAATCTCCTTGATAATGCATTAAAATTTACGGAACAAGGGGAAATAACAACCTCCGTAAGTGTAGAAGAAGATATGCTCACCGTCAGTGTAACTGATACTGGAATAGGTATTGCCAGGGATAAGCATGAGGATATTTTTAAAGCCTTTTACCAGATTGAGGATCCATTAACTAGAAACAATAGTGGCATTGGGCTTGGACTGTCGATTACCCAACAGCTTATTCAATTGCATGGAAGTAAGTTGATGTTAGAATCCGAAGGAAATAAAGGTTCAAAATTTAGTTTTAAGCTGCCGGTTTTCTATGGACAGGTTACAGATGATTATCAAATAGATGAATTAATGACTAAACGGTATAATAATAAACTGGAATTGACTGAGTTGCCTACAGAGTTTACTCAAAATGAAAATCAAATTCTAATTGTCGACGATGATTACGCCAATCTACAAGCAGCAATAATCACTTTAAAAAAAGAGGGTTATTCCATTGCTGTGGCCAGTAATGGCCAAAAAGCTTTAGAAATGATTGATGCCAATCCAAACATTTGTCTTGTGATCCTGGATTTGATGCTGCCGGGCATGAACGGATACGAGGTGTGTAAAACAATTCGCAATACCAAAGACTATCACGTATTGCCCATACTAATGTTGACCGGAAGAAGCTATTCAGACAGCATCTTAATGGGATTTGACGCAGGAGTGAACGATTTTTTAGCTAAACCGTTTGAACCGGATGAACTAAAAGCTCGCGTCAGGACATTAATAGAACTGAGAAAAAGTGTGCACCGGACATTAAGGACTGAAATTAAATTTCTTCAGTCACAGATTAAACCGCATTTCATCCATAACGCCCTAAATACCATAATATCTATCTCCAGGAAAGACCACGACCGAGCTATATCACTATTAGTAGAATTCAGCAATTATTTAAGAGGCTGTTTTAGTCATGAAAACTTGGAAGATTCAATTTCAATCGACCAGGAATTGAGCTTAATACAATCTTATATCACGATTGAAAAGGCCAGATGGGGAGAAAAGATCAAAATTCAATATCATATAGAAAATACAGATATTTCCGTACCACCTTTAATAATTCAACCAATTGTTGAGAACTGTGTTGTTCACGGATTAAGGGCAAAACCCGAAGGTGGGACCATCATAGTATCCGTGCAATCAACCACTGAAAAGATTATTATTACTATTCAAGATGATGGGCTGGGAATGAGCGAAGAAAAAATAGCATCTCTGCTAACCGATAATATGGTTACAAGAGGAGTTGGGCTGAATAATATTAATCAGCGACTTAGAAAATTATACGGTGCTCAGCTTAGTATTAAGAGTGAGTTAAATAAAGGGACTGTAATACAGATGGAGATACCTTATAAGGGAGGCGTACTATGATTTCAGTTATACTTGTAGATGATGAGGTTCCGGCCCTCGAGGAATTGCAGTATCATTTAAGCAAATACCCGGATGTTAGTGTGATTGACATGTATAGTAATCCTATGGAGGCTATTGAAGCGATTCAAGCAAGAAAACCTGATTTAATATTCCTTGATATTGATATGCCTTTTATCAACGGAATGGAGTTTGCTTTAAAAATACAAGATATTAATATTAAAACAGAGATTGTTTTTGTCACTGCCCACCATGAATACTCGTTACAGGCTTTTGAAGTTCATGCCCTGGACTACATTTTAAAGCCAATAGCAGATGAGCGATTTAAAAAAACAATGGCAAGGGTTATTAAGCAATGTAATATTAGAAATGATCAATCCAATAAAAGTGAATCTGTGTTTATCAAGTGTTTTGGAAAATTTGATATTATCAAGAATGATAAAAACGAAGTTTTAAAATGGCGTACAGCCAAAACAAGAGAGCTATTTTTGTATTTATTATGCAGACATGATAAAACTATTACCAAAAACGAACTGATAAATGTTTTATTTGAAGGCTTTGAAGAAAAGAAGGCTCAAAACAATTTATATGTCACGATGTTTTATCTGAAAAAGAGCCTGGTTAATTTTGGCACAAAAGAGATCTCAATCAATGAAAATTATACGTTAAATGTTAGTCCCGGAATCTGTGATTTTATTGATTTTACGAGGTTTATAGATAATGATCCGGAGACTTATGACGATGAAAAAATGGAAGAATTCGAGAACGTAATTGGAAAATACAAAGGCCTTTATCTCGAGGAAGAGGATTATTTTTGGGCAATAGAAACGCGGGAGTTTCTTGATAGGAAATATGAGGAATTATCGCTGTTTATAGCTAATTACTATATCGAACGAAACCAAGAAAAGAAAGCGATCAATACTTTGATACGTTTATTAAAGAATAATCCTCTGTCGGAAGATGGCAGCAAAAAAATACTTGATATTTACATGTCTCAGAAGAATGATGAACAATATAAAAAGTTTTATAAAGAGTATGAAAAAACCATGCAAGAAGAATTTGACTTAGAACCGGAGCAAGAGTATTCCGACTATTATTTACATATCTGCTCAAACTTCTCACCTGGGAAACACATGTAAGTCATCAAATTGCTTACCAGTAAAATACCGTATTAACCATTTCAGGAAGGTTTATACGGTATTTTTCTATTTCTGTTAAGAAATTGTTATGTACATTATTTAATAATAAATTATCAGACCGGCTTCAACAGAAATTGTTTTAGCCTGGATTTCATCTTTCAAACTTAAGGAGGGGAAAAAATGGCGAAATTATTGGGAATCTACAAATGTGAAGTGTGCGGCAATATTGTGGAGGTACTCTATGAGGGTGTAGGAGAGTTACATTGCTGTGGTCAGCCTATGCAACAAATGCAGGAGAATACAGTGGATGCATCTTACGAGAAGCATATCCCGGTGGGGGAGCAGAAAGGCAGCATTCTCACTGTTAAGGTGGGCAGCGAGCCTCATCCTATGATGGAGAAGCACTATATCCAGTGGATTGAGGTTCTGGTTGGGAATAAGGCCTATCGAGAATTCCTGAAACCTGATCAGGAACCACAAGCTAGTTTCTGTATTGATCCAGGGGATGAACCGGTTGTACTAAGGGAATATTGCAATCTGCATGGTTTATGGAAGGGTTGATCCCTTGGCCATCATCATATGATTTATTCGGCCAAGGGAAACGTAAATAGCCCGATTTCGGGTAGAATTCTATGAAATGAGGAATGAGATTATGGCAGCTATCTTAATGAAAAATGATGTTTACTGGGTAGGGGTGCGTGATCCCGAGCTCAGGATCTTTGACGCGGTTATGACTACAGACGTCGGTACCAGCTATAACGCCTACTTGATCAAAGGGCGTGAAAAGACTGCCCTTATGGAAGTTTGCGAGGATAAGTTCTTTGACCAGTACCTGGACAATGTTAAGAACGTGGCATCCCTGGCTGATATTGACTATCTTATCATGAATCATACGGAACCGGACCATTCCGAGGCCGTTGCCAAGTTGATCAAGCTCTTGCCTGATTTGACCGTAATAGGCAGTCCCACTGCCCTGTCTTTTCTAAGGGAAATCACCAATAAAAAGTTCAAATCGCGGGAAGTCAATGATGGAGACCAGCTGGAGCTGGGAGGCAAGACCCTGCGTTTTATCAGTGCGCCCTTTCTGCATTGGCCGGATACCATATATACCTATTTGGAAGAGGATCAAATCCTTTTCACATGCGATTCTTTCGGGTCTCATTATCCGGATGAGCGTCTATTCAATGATCTCATGGAGAGCAACTTTCTGACCCCATATAAAGAGTACTTCGATGCCATTATCGGACCTTTTAAGCCTTACGTTCTAGAAGCATTGGACAAGATTAAGGATATTCCTCTGCAAATGGTGGCCCCTGGGCATGGACCGGTACTACGGCGGGATATTGACCGTTATATCGATCTTTACCGGCAATGGTCCACCCGTGCCTCCATCCCTAAGACCGACAAACCCAAGATTGTGCTGGCCTATATGAGTATTTATGGTTTTACTAAAATGCTGGCCGACAGCATTGTTGACGGTATAGGCAGCATGGGGGATTTTGAAATCAAAAGCTACTGCCTAATAGAAGACCAGCTGGATGATCCCAAACTGCTTGACCGGGTGGCCGAGGATCTGTTGGACGCCAGCGGTTTTCTGATCGGCTCCAACACTGTCAATGGAGATGCTTTGCCGCAGGTATGGAAGCTGCTCGGCCGATTATCGCCTATTACCCACGGAGACAAAGTGGCTATGGCCTTCGGATCTTATGGATGGAGCGGGGAAGCTGTACCCAGCATTGAAAATCGGCTGCAGGCCTTGCGCATGCAGGTCATCCCCGGGTTGCGGGTTAATTTTAAACCAGGCGAAGGCCAACTGGAGGACGCTTTTAAACTGGGTATGGACTATGCCCGGGTTATCCTGGAGAAGAAACAGGATAAATCAATGACCCGCTGGCGCTGTCTGGTCTGCGGTCATATTCATGTAGGCTCAGAGCCGCCAGACGTCTGCCCTGCTTGTGGAGTGGGGCCCGAAAACTTTGTGCGGGAATCCATGGAAGATGAATACAGCAGCGATACTCAGGACAAATTCGTAATCATAGGAGGGGGGATTGCCGCCCTTTCTTCTGCCAAGTCCATTCGCAAACGCAACCGCAGCGCAGAGGTTATAATACTAAGCGAAGAGGAATACCGTCCCTATTACCGGCCGGCTTTATCTGACCTCCTGAGCAAGGATATCCCCGATCAGCGCCTGTACGTCTTTGACCAGACATGGTATGTCGAAAATCGCGTGGATCTAAGGACCGCGACAAGGGTGACCCGTATCGATACGGGGAAGAATACGGTAATTACTGAACAAGGAGAAATCATTCCTTACAATAAACTGATTGTTGCCACTGGTGCGCGCAGCAATATTCCTCCCTTTAAAGGGGTAGAAAAGAACGGTGTGTTTGCTTTACGTAGCCTTAAGGATGCCCTGCAATTAAAAGAAGCCATCAGAAAAGCAAAAAAGGCGGTTGTGGTCGGCGGAGGGGTATTGGGTTTGGAAGCGGTATGGGAAATGGTATCCAGCGGAGTGGACGTGGCGGTTGTAGAACATAACCAGCGCATCATGCCGCGTCAGTTGGATGAACCCGCTTCCCTGCGACTGCAGCAATTGATGAAGGCCAAGGGCGTGAAACTGTATCTGGGATTGGATACTGAGGAAATAGTAGGCGGTGACCAGGTGCAGGGAATACGACTTAATGATGGGCAGGTGCTGGAAGCTGATCTGGTATTATTGTCCACCGGGGTGAAACCCAATATAGAATTGGCTCGTGAAGCCGGTCTGGAGGTAGCCCAGGGCGTGGTAGTGGATGCCAGTATGCGGACTAGCGTATCCAATATCTATGCAGCCGGGGATGGTGCCCAATTCGGAGAAAGGCTGGTGGGCCTGTGGCCCGTTTCCCTGGAGATGGGACGGGTGGCTGGAGCAGCTGCGGCCGGCGACTGGGTCGAATATAATGTGCCGGTCTTATCAACCATGCTGGCGGCCTTTGATATGGAAATATTTTCGATTGGCGAAGTAAATCTGACGCCTGAGCAATGTCGGGTGGTTGAAGTAAATGATTCGGTAGAGAACTTCTTTAAACGCAGCTATTTTCAGAACGGAGTACTGGTAGGAGAAATCATTATCGCTCCCCGGGTGAATACCAGCCAGTCTATGCAAAATCTGGGGCGGGATAGCGGTGGAAAGAAACACTCTAACCATTGGAAGTGCCGGGTATGCGGTTATGTGCATGAAGGGACGGAGCCTCCTGATGAGTGCCCGGTATGTGGTGCTCCCCGGGATATGTTTGATCCAGTTGATTAGGAATAAATCCAAGCACTGTTTCCGCACAAGATATTCTTTAAATGATGATCGCGATTGCATTAAATGCGAAATGCGAAAAAATCTCCATTAACCATCCTATGTCGAATATTAAGGAGGAGAAAGTATGAATGCAAATGTAAATGGGGTAAAAATCCTGGGAATGGCGGGCAGCCTGCGTCGAGGTTCATACAACAAAGCGGCCTTACGGGCCGCCTTAGATCTTTTGCCAGAGGGTGCAGAACTGAAGATCATCGACCTGGCTCCAATACCATTTTTAAATGAAGACCTGGAGGGGCAGTCTCTTCCTGATGCGGTTCTTGAGTTGGCCAGCAGTGTTCAAGCGGCAGATGCTTTGTTGCTGGTCACACCGGAATATAATTACTCAGTTGCCCCAGTTATGAAAAACGCCATAGATTGGGTTTCGCGCCAGAGCACGGGAGCGCCTGTAATGGGGAAACCGGTAGCCCTCATGAGCGCTTCCACCGGAATGTTTGGAGGGGCCAGAGCCCAGTACCATTTGCGTCAGACCTGTGTGGTATGCAATATGATGGCTTTGAACCGGCCCGAAGTATTTATTATGCAGGCCCAAAACAAATTTGATCAGGATTTAAAGCTCACCGACGATTTTACCCGCAATGCCATCAAAAACCTGCTGCAGGCTTTAGTAGACTGGACTCATCTGCTGAAAGGGAATAAGAAATAAAATAAAGGGCTAAAATTGCTTGTTTAAATGGTGTTTTGTAAGCAGACCTGGTGAGGAGGAGTGCCGATTATACAGTTAACAAGACTTAATGCAAGAAATGAAAGGGGTGTATTTGAATGGAAGGAACTTATAAGGAAATTCTCAACATGGCAATACGGGACGAAGTGGAGGCTTTTGAGTTCTATGATTCTGTGGCCAAAAAGGTATCCGATCGCTCATTAAAACAGATATTTGGTGAACTGGCAGGGGAGGAGCAGAAGCACCGCCAACTACTCCAGGCATTTCTAAATAATCCCGCTGTGCCTCTTGGATTCAAAGAAGAAATTGATTATAAAGTGTCGGAGTCAGTTGCCCTTCCCCAATTGAGCATGGAGATGAAACCAGCAGATGCCATTGCCCTGGCGATGAAAAAGGAAGAAGAAGCTATGAAAGCTTACTGCGAATTGGCTCGTGTGAGCAGTAATCCAGATCAAGCACATGAATTTTCGGAACTGGCCGCTATGGAACAAGGACACAAAACCAAGCTTGAGAAGCTTTATACCGATATGGCTTTTCCAGAAGTATGGTAAATAAAAGCGCTTCCTGAAAGCAGCGGGCATCCCAACCCTGAACGGGCCGCCAGACAAATAGTTGCGATTGCCGTATGGTCAGGTAAGGTTTTTGGCAATGCAAAAGTTGCGCAAATACAAACCGTTGGGATGCCCTATCTTTATATGTAATAAAAATTAGCCTCTACTGTTTAACAAACTGGGACCTATTAAGCTATTATGTTATGAATTTCAAAACCATAGTAAATACGTTACTTTGTTAAGCTTAATGCCAATAAAATATAGATCAAAGGAGGGACAAACATGATGCATAATTTTTACGGACCAGGTGGTTATTCAATAGCGCAGGGCAATTTCTGGTGGATGGGAGCCTCTATGATTGCTCATTTAATTTTCTGGATTGTAATTATCTATTTCGCCGTAAAGCTTTTTAATAAATATTTTCACAAAGCAAATGATTCTAAAGTAAAAGAAGACACAGCTATGTGTATCCTTCGCGAAAGATATGCGAAGGGAGAAATTGATTCTGAAGAATTTCAGCATAGAAAAGCAGAACTTGAGTAAATGAAGAATAATTCGGTATATGGAAAGGTTGTATGTGTATGTCAGAGAAAAATGTGGTAGTATCTGTTTTCAATAGTCATCCCGAAGCCGAGGATGCTATCAAGGAGCTCCAGAAAGCAGGATATGACATGAAAAAACTGTCTGTTGTAGGCAAAGACTATCAGACAGAAGAGCATGTGGTGGGTTATTATAATACGGGCGACCGTGTCAAATACTGGGGAAAGTTGGGGGCGTTCTGGGGTGGATTATGGGGATTGCTATTCGGGTCCGCGTTTTTTTTCATTCCAGGGATTGGCCCCATCGTTGTAGGCGGTCCGCTGGTAATGTGGATCATCGGAGCACTTGAAGGTGCCGCCATCATAGGTGGACTGAATGCATTTGGAGCAGCTTTATACAGCATGGGCATTCCTAAGGACAGTATCATCAAATATGAAACTTCTCTTAAGTCGGATAAATTCCTGCTAATTGTGCATGGGACGATTGAAGAAGTGGAAAACGCGAAAAAAATTCTTGAGATAGCTAATTGCGTTGAGGCCTCGCTTCATTGTGCATAATCGAGTAAATATGCCAAAAAATTGGGTTTAGATAGGAGGGGTCTGATTTGTTTAGTTGGAAATATTCAAGCTGGGCTAGAATCTTGTGGACTATTTTACGTGTTTACCTCGGCTATGAATGGTTAACTTCAGGATATGGAAAAGTCTTTGGTGCAAACTCAGCGGTTTGGGTAGGTTCTAAAGCCGGAACAGCTATTACTGGTTTTCTAAATGGAGCCCTGACTAAGACTGGGGGAGCCCACCCTGATGTGCAACCCTGGTATGCATGGTTCGTAAACCATATTGCTTTACCTAATGCCAAGATATTCAGTTATATGGTGTCTTGGGGAGAACTATTAGTCGGAATAGCTCTAATATTCGGTTTTCTTACCACGATTGTTTTGTTCGCCAGCTTATTAATGAATTTTAACTACCTGCTTGCAGGCTCGGTTAGTGTTAATCCCATATTTATTATTGAAGCCGCAATATTATTATGGGCAGGATGGGCCGCATATTATTGGGGACTGGATCGTTATATCTTTCATAAAGGGGAGAAAGAAGCTGCCGCTTTGAAATCTGATTAAGAGAACGCATTAATAATGTTATTAGGCGACAATTTTAAGGTGTATCAAAATTAGTAAAATATATTAAGATTGTTTAGCACATGGACCGGAGTTTGAATAAACTATCTGACAGAAGAGTTAATCCAAATAGCACAGGTCAAGTAATATTGCCTGTGCTATTTGGATTTTTACTCAGGATAAAAAGCTTTAATGAACTAAATTTGATGATAAAGAATAATGAGTTTAGTAAACTGATTCCCCGAGGAACAAAGCTGCCCCAGGTAGATACAATTAGAGAGACGCTTAAAGTAATAGATATTAATGGATTAAAACAAATAAATGACAAAATCATAAAAAAGTCACTAAAGAATAAAGTTTTTGAAAACGGAACCATTGACGGATATACCGTGGTTGCTATCGATGGAACAAAATTCTTCGGGAGCAATAAGAAAAGCTGTCCAGAATAGTTGAAAACCAACAAGGGTAAAAAGACGCATGGTTTTCATAGCGGCGTAGTAATGTCAACTGTAGGGAATGGCCCCAAACTGGTGATAGGCTTTGAGATGTACAAGCCCGGACAGGATTCTATTTCAAAAGATGAAGGCGAGTTGAATGTTGGGAAAAGGCTGATTTCAAATGTCTTGGAGCGCCATAAGAAACCATTAGATGTTGGGTTTACGATGCTCTGGCGTGTAATTCCATTTGGATAAACCACTGATGTTGGACGGCATTATGCCAATCTCGTTGACAAGATAGACGAAGCGGTGCGATAGCGCACGCGTTTTGCCTGAGCCCGCACCTGCGATCACGCGGATGAAGCCTTCAGTAGCAGTTACAGCTTGTCGTTGCTGCTCGTTGAGTCCCTCCAATATGTCGTTCAAAATAACGAACACCACCTTACCTAATAGTATTCTTCAAAAAGTCGCTATTCGCCATTAGCAGCGAATGAATTTCTTTGTACCCATTCCACTTTAATACCCCAAACATAAAATCCAGCAGTTATGGTGGTACATTAATCCGGATATGAAATGCCCATCCACTTTGCGTCCAGGTCATTGATTAGAGTATTAGTCGTATCTGTGAATTCAATATTTTCAGCCGCTAGGACTCTTATCCTGTATAACCAGACCTAAGGAAATTCTTCTAGTTATATGATCAGGTATTAAAAAAATACCAAAAATGATAAAACATCTCAATATAAAATTATGTAAATATGTTTAAATATACAATAAATAACTTTACAAATCATGACAAATAACATATATTAAGGAAAATATACTAAAATATATACCTATTTATAACAAAATGTAAATAAAAACTAATCTATTAAATATGTATTATTATGACATATTTACTCATTCGAATGTCTGTTCATTGGCAACCGCTGACGTATTTTTATATTATTCTGAAAGAATGGAGGCATATTATGGTTCAACTATCAGCTTTGGAAAAGGAGGACATCCGATATCTGGTACAGAAAGCGGGAAACGGGAGAGCCATGCTGCTTGATTTATCTGACGAAAAGCAGGAGCACTTCTTGCATAAACAGCTGGAACTGGCCGGGATTCACCCCGGGCGGAACCCGCAAATGTTTAAAACCATCGCTGATGCGAAGATACGGCACGCAAAGTATGGTGCGCCTTTAGGTGAATATGTGCAGGCTAATGGTGCGTCCCAGCTTACTGCAGTCAATGTTGTCACCCAAATCGATACCACAGACGGGCAGAACTATGTTGCCGGAGCGATATCCTCAATACCGGGGAACGCACATAATGTCACCATAACCCTGGGCATCTATGACGGTGACCTGAACCCTCTTGGGGATATAATCAAGGTTGAGAAGTATTCGGATGAGAGTACGTTTCCCATTCAGGCTGCCGGGAAGTTCGGAACCCCCATGCCTCCTGAGGGCCGTTCGGTAATGAGCATATTAACCTACCAGTATACAAATGATCAAGGAACATACTTTGGTACCATGCCGGTTGAAACCTATAATTTCCCTAAATTGATAACCAATAATTCACCCCGGGATTTAAATGGCGATAAACTGATAAAAGTCTGCCTGTACAGACAGGAAAGTGATTGTGATTACCGTGATCCCCAGTGGACGGGCATAGTTAAAATACCGATCGCAGGAAGTATTGAGTATTTTGCCAATATTGATCCTATTCAGTTTGGAGCTGACGGTAATCCTACCAATGCCAGCTGTACTATCCAGATTGTCAAACAGGTTCAACCGGGGAGTCCTATCACACCTCCTGCCGGCTTTAGTTTTTTTAAAGATCCCAAAACTGTTGTTAATGGCGCGGTTTTAAGCTGGGATTTGGGATGGCTTTCTTTTGACAGGCCGAATTTTAGTTCCGGGGATTATGTGTATTACATATTCAATACCATTATTCAAACCGGGGGTAAAAATGTGGCCGCCTTTATTACCAATGCTCCCCCTTCGGTAGCGCCGGGACAGAACCCTTTCAACACGCTGAATATTCCCCCCATGGAAGTTGTTTACGGATGCCTGGCGGAAGGAACACTGGTTCGCATGGCGGATAAGAGCGAGAAAACGATTGAAACCATAATGGTCGGGGAGCAGGTCCTAAGCGATTCTATGGGAACATGCCTGACCGTTGAGAACACCGTCATCGGTGTTGAAGATAAACCAATGGTTCGTATTACGGACGATAACGATAATTCACTCTTTTTGACTGAAGGCCACCCGGTAATCACAGCAGAAGGTGTACGCTTGGCAAATGAACTGCAGGTAGGGGATAAGCTGTTCACGGAAACCGGGGAAAGTTCAATAACCGGGATCCAAGAAGAAATATATAACGGGTATGTATGGAACCTTCACCTGATTGCGGAGGATGACAGTATTACGCTTTCAGATGACAACCGTACCCATTTTGCCAATGGCATCATGGTGGGTGACGGCAGGATGCAGCGGATTTACGGGGATAGAGTGCAGATAAATACGGATGATGTATTGGCAAGACTGCCCAAGCAATGGCACCAGGATTACCTGAACTGGCTGCAGGAGCAGCAATGTCAAAATCAATAAATATTGTGTGGGAGATAAAATATGAGAGCAAATAGTGTAAATCCAGTAGCCGCCTGGGCAGGTACATATATAACAAAATCAAGCTGGTGGGGTGATTTCTTCTCTCCTTTTGTGGTTTTCAGCAATGGAAAGGTGATGATCAAGAGCTACGAGCTAATATATACCTATGACCAGGTGAAAAACCAGCTTATTTGGGAGCCCCAGGTTATTAACGGCTTAAAAGTCTCCGGAAATATTACTTTTTCTTCCCGACCTGGCGGAAACAGTTTCTTTACAGGTGCTTATCAACCATATGATGGCAGTGGACCGGGGGATCTATCCGGCGAACAGGGACCTGTTTCCGGTGCGTCTATTCCCGTTTCTCTTCCTGCCGGCAAACGCTGTTTTTATTCAAGCATTGTCCAGTCCGCAGCCAATCAGTTTATCGAGTTAAGCGACTCCCAGGGGAAAATTGTTTTTACGCTCACCGGCGCCAGCATTCCTGCCGGTACAGGTAATCCGACCCCGATCGGGGATGGTTATTTCGATGTACAGGATTTCAGCGGGAACTATATTATCAAAATCGGAACGGATAAAGGGGCCAAATGGTCAAAGGTTCTATATAACATGAACGAGCTCAATCTGGGAAATATCAAATACTATCATGAATATGTTTTTATCTCCGAAGACTGGAGCGATGATGATTATAATGATTCTTACCTGATTATTTACTGGATGGAAAATGCCGGTTAATTAATGCTCGGGAGGATTTTAAACATGGGGAATGTATCGGTCGCTTTATCACTTGATCAGGTTATTTTTACCAGGGATCAATTACAACAGGGTATTTTTCTTAAATACGATATTCGTGGGGGATCATTGACCGGAAACTGCCTTATCTGTTTTGCGCAGCATGATTGTGATCCGGATATCAATATTAATTTTCCCTTTACTCCCACCAGCGGGAGCGGTGCCATCAAATTAAGCCCTATGTCTCCGTACTGGGATAAAATCCCCTGGAGCACATGGCCGCCCAAAGGAAATATTTATTATTGGGATATCATCCTTATCCACAAAGAGGAAAGTTCCTTTAGTATTCTGGCAAAAACGGCTTTGGTAGCCGAAGGTTATCCCCCGGATATAACCTTGGCGCATTATGATAATAATGTATTGAATGTAAGCTGGACCAATCCCGGATCATACACCGATTTTATGGTGGAACTTCACGATACTTCCGGCAGCATTCATTACAACCAGCCAGCCACCGGAACAAGTGCGATCATAACAAAAACTTTGGATCTTGATAAGACCTACATCGTGTCGGTCAGCGCCATAATAGACGCCACCCCCGGGCCGAGAAGCAGTGAAGTAACCCTTATCGTAATTCCGCCTGTTATAAGTCTTTTGCAGTACAGCCTGGAAAGCGGCCAGGGAAAACTTGATGCTTCATGGGGAGCGATTACAGGCGCCGATCTGTATATTACTTCAGTGTATTCCACGGACGGTTCGTTTAAACAGAACATCCCCTCCACCACCACGTCGAGTACGCTCGCATCCACACTTGACCAATCCAAGCAATATAATACGACGGTCTGTGCTACAGCCAGCAATGGGATAGTGATCGGACCTTCCTCAGGTGAACTTGCCGCTATTATAAAAGCCCCGGATTTGAGCCTTTTGCAGTATAGCCTGGAAAGCGGCCAGGGAAAACTTGATGCTTCATGGGGAGCGATTACAGGCG